>CAZDLA010000044.1:0-3464 GCA_964506525.1 uncultured Nitrospiraceae bacterium | reverse complement strand
TATTCATCGTGCATATATTGTCCTCAGGTCGCTGAAGCACGTTGCCGGCGCCGGCGAGACAGATTACAAGATCTTCTTTGTTTGCACCTTTTTTGAGCATCTGATCGAAAAGTTCGGTGATCGCATCGTCAGCATATCTGAAGCGATCATCATGGCCCGGCTGCCTGCATTTTCCGGGCAGCATGACATGGGCAATGCCGCCGATCCTGACAACAGGGTCATGCATGACCACTGCAATGCAGGAACCAATCGCACTGACCACCATTACTGTGCCAGCGCCCTCGGTTCTGACCTCACCAGTCAAAACCTCTCTGACCCTCTCCCTATTCATTAGCATTTAGTTCCAATGGCTGACTCATTCTCAATCTTACTTCCTCAGGACCGCTAAAATCTATTATTAAAACATAGACTTTCTTTTAGAAGCTCAGATTTGGAACTGTTTTCGAGGCCCTGCCAGAGGCATCATGATCTTCCTGCTTCATTGACAATTATGAGGGAATTATTTATGATTTTTCTTCATTCTACGGAGGTAACCATTGCATTTCCAGGATCTCATACTCACACTGCATCAGTTCTGGGCGAAAAAGGGCTGTGCTCTGCTTCAGCCTTATGATATCGAGGTCGGCGCAGGTACATTCCACCCGGCAACATTCCTGAAGGTACTCGGCCCTGAGCCATGGAAAACTGCTTTTGTCGAGCCTTCGCGCAGACCGACAGATGGAAGATACGGCGAGAACCCCAACAGGCTCCAGCACTATTATCAATACCAGGTGATCATCAAGCCGTCACCTGAAGACTGCCAGGGGCTCTATCTCGAAAGCCTTGAAGCAATCGGCGTTGATCCTACAAAACACGACATCAGGTTCGTAGAAGATGACTGGGAATCTCCAACGCTCGGCGCCTGGGGACTTGGCTGGGAAGTCTGGCTCGACGGCATGGAAGTGACACAATTCACCTATTTCCAGCAGGTGGGCGGTATCGACCTGAAACCCGTGTCCCTTGAGATAACCTATGGTCTTGAGAGAATAGCCATGTATCTACAGGGCGTTGACAATGTATATCAACTCAAGTGGAATAAAGATCTCTTGTACGGCGATGTCCATCATATGACCGAGGTGGAAGGCTCGAAATATAATTTTGACCATTCGAATGCTGAAATGCTTGCGCACCATTTTGAGGACTGCGAAAAGGAGTCGATCAGGCTGAACAGCCTCGGCCTCGTGATCCCATCCTATGAGTTCTGCCTCAAATGCTCGCACCTTTTCAATCTGCTTGATGCGCGTGGTGCCATTTCGGTGACCGAGAGGACAAAATACATAGCCCGCGTAAGAAACCTTGCGAAGCTTTCTGCTGAGGCGTACAGCCGCCAGAGAGAAGAGATGGGATACCCGCTTCTGAGGAACGAGAGATGACCGAAACAAACAGCAGCCAGAACGCTTCATCAATACTGCTCGAAATAGGGACAGAGGAAATTCCATCCCGATTTCTTCCCCAGGCAATAGAAGACCTCTCCGCAATAGCGGCAAAAACATTCGGGGAATATCGCGTAGATCATTCCGATATAGTCGTCTGTGCAACACCGAGAAGACTTTCCCTGATGGTCAGCAACGTTGCAGCATCACAAAAAGATAATGTTAAAGAGGTCTTTGGACCTGCAAAGAATGCAGCCTTTGACGCAGAGGGCAATCCAACAAAAGCAGCAACCGGTTTTGCAGCATCGCTGGGCCTTGCTGTCTCTGCCCTGACGCTGAAGCAGAAAGGCAAGGGAGAGTATGTCGCTGCAGTTGTCGAGGAAAAGGGCACGGATACAAAGGCCGTACTTCCTGAACTGCTGAAGAAGATCATCATGTCCCTGCACTTCCCCAAGTCCATGCGCTGGGGGAATGGCTCCATGACATTTGTCAGACCCATAGCATGGATACTTGCGATCTCAGGCGCAGAAAAGATCGAGTTCGATATCGATGGACTGAAAAGCGGCAACCAGACAAGAGGCCACCGGTTTCTGTCCCCTGCGTCTTTCCAGATAAAGGATATCTCTTCATACCGTCATTTCCTTGAGACGAACTTCGTGATCCTTGATCAGAACAAGAGGCGGGACACGATCATAAAGTCCATGGCTCAGCTCATCCAGAACTCGGGACTGCAGGTTATCGCAGATGATAGCCTCCTCGAAACCGTCAACTATCTTGTTGAATATCCTGTGCCGGTGCTCTGCAGTTTTGACAAGGATTATCTCAAGCTCCCCAAGGAACTGCTTATTACGGTCATGAAAGACCACCAGAAGTATTTCGCTCTGCAGGATGCCAACGGCTATCTTGCGAACAGCTTTATCGTCGTCAGCAACACCAAGGCAGAAAATGCCGAGACCGTAAGGGTGGGAGCCCAGCGGGTTATCAAGGCGCGTTTTGACGACGCAAAGTTCTATTTCAGCGAAGACTCTGCCAAGCCTCTTGCTGACCGCATCGAAAGCCTCAGAGATGTCACATTTCATGCACGGCTCGGGTCCGTCCTTGAGAAGACAGAGCGGATCGCTTCGATCGCAGGGTTCCTTGCAGAAAAACTCTGTCCTGATATGAAGGAAAAAGCTGTCAGGGCAGCTCGTCTCTCCAAGACCGATCTCATCACCGGCGTTGTCAGAGAGTTCCCTGAACTTCAGGGCATCATGGGAAAATATTATGCTCATCACGACAGGGAGGAGAGAGATGTTGCCGATGCCCTTGAGGAGCAGTATCTGCCGAAAAGCTTTGGCGACAGGATCCCGCAGACAGACGTCGGCGCAATCCTGAGCCTTGCTGACAAGATCGACAGTATTGCTTCGTTCTTTTCGATCGGCCTTATCCCTACCGGATCTGAAGACCCCTTTGCCCTGAGGCGTCAGGCAATGGGCGTGGTCTCGATCTTCCTTGAAAAAGGATATGCCTTGAGCCTGAACGATGTGTTTGCCCATGCGCTCAGCACCCTGCAGAAAGTCAAATCCCCTGAGACAGTCATGGATAGCATCACGAACTTCATGAGCCAGAGGACCGAGTTCATCCTTTCATCAGCAGGTCACGATCAGGAGATCATCAAATCCGTGCTTCAGCTTTCTTTCGTGCATCCTCTTTCCGGCATCACCGCACGGATCGCAGCTCTTGCTGCGGCGAGAAAAGAAGATGCGTTCATTGACTTTCTTCTTGCGATCAAGAGGGTGAACAATATCGTACCTAAAACCCCGCTTCCGGCTGCAGAGCCTTCTCTGTTCCAGCAGGATGAGGAGAAGAACCTGAGCACAGGTTACTCTTCGATGAAAACAGCTGTCGCACCGTGCATTGAAAGGGGAGATTTCGCTGCAGCTGTCAAGGCAGTGCTGCTGATAACACCTGCGATCAACAGCTTTTTTGACAAGGTTCTGGTCATGGACAAACGCGATGAGATCAAAACAAACCGTCTTTCCCTGCTCAGGGAGATATGGGAAACTGTCGCAC
>CAZDLA010000043.1:0-7270 GCA_964506525.1 uncultured Nitrospiraceae bacterium | reverse complement strand
TGCCGGTCTTGCAATGCTCACACTGGCAATCTTTGCCGCACTCACATTTTGCAACCGCTTTTTCCGCTGCATGGACCGAATCAAGAACAGGCATCCATGCCATGGAACCGAGAAACATTACTGCGATAAGAATTACTCCAAGCTTTCTAATCATATCTTTCCTCCTGTTAATATTTACACGACTTATTATATTAAATTCAAACGCATCTTACAAGCCTATTATATTTGCGAAATATCTATGTTTACGGGCAGAGGCCGACAATGTCAGCGCCTCTATTTTTTCCCCTTTATCGAATCAGAATCATACTTCCCTGCAGGCATCTTGTACTTCAAAACCTCGGGGAAGGAAAATGACGCTCCATCTTCCAACTTCTTCTTTTTTACTGATATGCTCAGTTTCCAGGTCCCATCACGCATCAGTCCGGTGTTCGGCACGAGATATAAACCGCCGCCCTTTTCCGTGACCTTCAGAGGTTCGGCAATTCCCGTAGCCGTCACAATCACCTTAGCATCTTCTACATCCTCATCATGGCTGTCGTGAATAACGATGCCAACCATATCGTTACCGATCTTATACTCCTTTTCGTCGAGCAGAACTTCGATACTCACCTGCCCCTTTTCTGATACAGCGAACAGCGTGTCATTGAAATGCTTTGTGAATTTAGCACCCCCTTCATGCTTGCCGGAATGCCCAAAAGAAACAGCAAAAAGGGTCACAAGAGCAATGCCCGTTACAAACGTCATTTTTATCATATTCCCTTTCCTCATAAGCTGAAGCTGACGCCAAAGAGCGCCCTGTATTTTGTGTCATCCTGGATACCATTCATATCCTGAAGAACTGGAATGCCGACAGAAATATATG
This sequence comes from uncultured Nitrospiraceae bacterium, assembly GCA_964506525.1. GTDB lineage: Bacteria > Nitrospirota > Thermodesulfovibrionia > Thermodesulfovibrionales > UBA6898 > UBA6898. The sequence continues at coordinate 6,408 of CAZDLA010000043.1, read as the reverse complement.
AGGAGAAGTTCTTGCCGAAGACAACCCGCGTCCCTGGCGAAAGAAACAGCGTATTGCCGCCGCTGCTTGGGTCCTTTTCCCCCCTGATCTTCTGTTTCTCCTTCCATTCACCGTTTGCTTCAAGAATTAGATCCCATGCAACAGCCCCGCTCACTGCACGATACGAAACAGCAGCGTTATAGCTGAATATGTCTCCGAGATTAGTAAGCTGCGTTCCCCGGGTGCCAAACGTATACTGAAGGTTTCCATCCAGAGAGACCTTGCCGAATCTTTTCGTTGCAGCTATGCCAATGATCGGATTCCATGACCCGGTGCCGGGCAGGAACTCTGCCTCGAAGGTCTCACCATTAATATCACGGGCGTTTGTCTTTCCTGTAGGGACCCTGAGACCAAGGAACAGGGCAGTTTCAAAATTATCGACTGTCTTCAGAAATCGGTATTGCCCCATCAGGGTAAGATCACCGATTCCCTTTGCGTCGCCATGGAGATGGATCTCGTCCGGCTCATCGCTGTGGGCTTCACGAATATTGGCGATCCTCTCATAGGCTGTCTTGAGGCTGACGGTCAGGTCAGTCGTTATACCATACCCCATGGTCAGCACAGTGTGTAATATCGATCCGGCTGTATGAACGTCCTTGCCTCTGCTCGAAAATCCAAGCAGTTCACTGTCATAGAATTCGTCGAGGTCAATAAATTCTGACTGAGCCCCAAAAAATAGCTTCCCCTGTGGCAGGGTGGTCGCAGTTGCAGTCCTGACAGGGCCTGCCTGGCCTAAACCTGCGCCGCCTCCAGGATGATGGGCAAGAGCAGTCCCTGAAACGAGAACTATAATTAATACAGCAAGTAAAAACGCTTTGCGCATATACATAAAGACCCCCTTATTACTAACAATATTGTTTAATTTACCATAATTCGCAATGCTTGGGAAAAACTATTAACTAAATAACCTTCATACAGACATACAGACCAATTCAGCCTGATATCTGGTAATATTGTTAGCATGCTTAACATACCGGTGCCATATGAAAAGCTCCTCCAGTTTCAGGAGAAGCTGGGTCTCAACAGTGAGGAACTCCTAAAGCTCGAGCCGTACCGAAAACTCTTCGCAGCAAAAAAAGATGAGTTCGCTCTCTATTTTAATGATCTCTTTCAGAGTCTCCCTGACGCTAAATTAGTCCTCGATTATCAGCAGAGCCCGGGTCATATGCTCAAGGTTTGGGCATTCTGGTTTGATAAAATCTTCAACTCTTCACTCGATGCTGATCTTCACGCGTATCTCTGGAGGATCGGCCTCCGCCATGTAGAGGTGAACCTTGACCAGAGGTTCTCAAACCTCGGTTTTTCTATCATTCGCCAGTTCTGTCATAAGATCATACTCGCCGATACTTCACGCGACGACAAAACAGAGATCCTGCAGCTTATCGATACGATCATTGACTTCTGTCTTCTGGTCGAGACAAGCGCATATATCGATGCAACCACCCGCTGCGACATAGAGATTATCAAAGGTATAGCAGATCGCGTCAGAAATCCGGTGACGATAATAGGCGGCAACATCAGGCGGCTGCAAAAGAAGATTGATGCGGACAGTCCTGCATACGGGGTCTATGACTCGGTGCTGTCAGAGAATAAGCGTCTCGAACATATGGTCTCTGATATCAAAATGTATTTTGAGATGTTCCAGGAAGATCCTGTGTTCGCGACTATCGATTTAGCAGAACTGCTCACCAAGACGGTTGAAAAGCTTGGCAGGTCAATAGCGCTGATCGAAACGAATCTTTCCCCTGATGCACTGCAGGTAAAGGCCGATGCCAAGGATATTGGCGCTGCCTTCTTTCATATGCTCGAAAACAGTTTTGAAGCTTCCGACCCGGACCATCCTGAGGTGAAGATATCATCCAGGCTTGTCAGCGAACCCCATCGGGCAGTAGAGATTCAGATAGTAAATTCAGGCCAGCCTTTTAAGGCAAGCGATGAAGACAAACTATCCACGCCCTTCTATTCAACCAAACCCACGGGCACGGGTTTCGGCATACCGATTATCCGCCTCGCCATGAGAAAAAATCACGGAAGGGCAACCTTTGAACCTATACTGGAAGAAGGAACCAGGGTGACCTTGATGCTGCCGCCGGCTGATTCCCAATCAGAACAGATCAGGAACTAATCTGACCAACGGACTGTCTAATGCAATGACGGATATCAACCCGATACACGAGAACGAGGAGAGGGAGCTCATCGCGCTCTGCCGAAAGGGTGATGTCGATGCATTTGAAATACTGGTCAAAAACCATCAGAAGAAAATGTTCAATATAGCATTTAGGATAACGGGCAGCATGGAAGACGCTTCTGAAGTTATTCAGGACGCCTTTGTATCAGCGTACAAAAATCTGAAGCGCTTTGAAGAACGTTCGCGATTTTCGACCTGGATCTATGCCATAACCGTTAACACGGCAAGGAACAGACTGACACAGATCAGGGCAAGAAGCCGGCATGAGACAGACTCTCTTGACGATCCGTCATCAGTGGATGAGAAGATGACAAAGTGGCAGCCTGCGTCAGACGACCCTTCCGCTCTTGACACTCTGATAAAGAGGGATCAGCAGAAGAGTGTACAGGAGTGCCTGAACCGTCTTGAGCAGGATTTCAGGGAAGTGATCGTTCTCAGAGACATACAGGGTTTTTCCTATGAGGAGATCAGTGTCATGCTTAGCATTGCGGCCGGCACAGTCAAGTCAAGGATATTCAGGGCGCGTGAAGCGATAAAGGACTGCCTTAAGAAACTTTTGGGAGATTGGTAATGGACTGCAGCGACATCAGACAAAAACTGTCTGAACATATAGAGGGGAACAGTTCTCCCGAACAGCAGGCTTTGGTCAAAGAGCATCTCCAATCCTGCAAACAGTGCACGCTCTATGCAGCTGAAATACAAAGGACGCTCGAAACCCTGAAGGGGCTTGAGGAGATCGAGCCGCCTGCATGGCTGACTGCAAAGGTTATGAAGAAGATCAGGGCTGAAGCTCCGCTGAAGAAGGGATGGAGAGAATTGCTTTTCTTTCCGCTTTATATCAAATTGCCGATAGAAACCTTTGCAGCGCTTCTGATCACTGTGGCTACTATCTTTATCTATAAGAACATGGGGCCAGAGCTTCAGCAGATGGAAATTCAGGTCCAGACCCCTGTCATGAAGAGCATTCCTGCGGAGCCGGAAAAAGATATGCAGGGAAAGGTGATACAGAAGAAGGAGATGCAGCAGCCACAGCGTCTTCAGGAAGAGGCAAAACAGAAAGACAGCCTCCTCAGCACGGAAACACGGGATCTTGCACCTCTCAAGGAAGAGAAACCTGTCGGCCGATCAGCCCCGGCTCCGCTTATTGCTCCCACAATGCCTGCGCCTTCTTCCTCTTTTGCGCCTTCTCCCGCCCTTTCACCTGCAATGCGGCAGACTGAAACAGGCAAGGCATCAGGCATGACAGCCCGGGATGAAATGATGCAGAAGGCAGTTCCTGCCGCACCTGTTTCCGAGCTCTCGGCAGAAAAGCAGGCAGTTGCTCAGACTGCCTTGACCGTAACAGTAGAAACTTTGGATGTAGCAAAAAAGGAGATTGAGATTTATCTCGCCAGAGTAAACGGAGAATTCAAGACCATTGAACAGTCGGAGTCTCATATCGTCATATCGGTGAAACTCGCTCCCACAAAGACCGCCAAGTTCCTGGAGTTTGTCAGCAGCCTCGGAAGGATAAAAGAAGACCAGCGGTTTTTATCCATGAAAAGTGGCTCTTTTACGTTAGTTATTGAAAAACAGTAAGTCGGGAACTTTTTCATACGCTCCCATGTCTAAAGCAGCAAGACCGTAAAATAACCGCAGAGGAGGAGCATCATGAAGAAGACATTTATTTCAGTCGTAGTTATTCTTTTCTGTCTCATCACCACAGGATTGCCGGCATCAGCAGAGAAGGAAGTTGCAAAGCTTCCCGGGCTTTCAACCGGAGTCGAGGACCAGACCGGAATTGCCATCACCATCTACAACGTGAACCTCGGACTCGTGAAGGATACAAGGCAGCTGAAGATACCCAAAGGCAGCAGTGAGCTGCGGTTCATGGACGTTGCGTCACAGATCATACCGACAAGCGTGCATATCAAGTCCCTGGTAAACAGCGACAGCATCGGTGTGCTTGAACAGAATTACGAATATGACCTTTTGAACCCGCAGAGGCTCCTGGATAAGTATGTAGGCAAAGAGGTGAAGCTGTACCAGAAGAACCCGTACACCGAAAGGGAAGAGATCGTCACAGCTACCCTGCTATCTAATAACGGCGGCCCTATCTTCAGGATTAACGACGATATAACCTTCGGCCATCCCGGCAGGATCATCTTTCCCGGAGTTCCCGAGAATCTGATTTCAAAACCTACCCTGGTATGGCTGCTCGAAAACAGTCTTTCGTCCATGCAGAAGGTTGAGGCATCCTATCTCACCAATGGCATCACCTGGCGCGCTGACTATGTGGTCACACTGAACGCAAAGGATGACAAGGCAGATCTCTCAGGCTGGGTCACGATCGACAATAAGAGCGGCGCAACATACAGAGACGCGAAACTGAAACTTGTTGCCGGTGATGTAAACAGGGTAAAGGATGAGCAGGAGTATAAATACAAAATGGGGCGCGTGGCAGAAATGGCTGCTGCACCGGCAAAGCAGTTTGTTGAGGAAACATTCTTCGAATATCATATCTACACGCTCGAGCGGACTTCCACGATAAAAGACAACCAGACCAAGCAGATTAGTCTGGTCAGCGCTGATTCGATACCTGTAAAAAAAGAACTTGTCTTCAAAGGAGCAAACTACTATTACACCTCAAGGTACGGCGACGCTATCTCGAATCAGAAGGTAAATGTCTTTGTCGAGATACAGAACAAGAAAGACCACAACCTCGGCATGCCCCTACCGAAGGGCACAGTCAGGGTTTACAAGCACGACTCTGAGGGAAGCCTGCAGTTTGTGGGAGAGGATTCGATTGACCACACACCAAAAGACGAGAAGATCCGCATCAAATTAGGCGATGTTTTTGATGTTGTTGGAACCCGCAAACAGATGGACTGGAAAAAGATCGCGTCAGACACTTACGAGGCCAGTTTCGAGATATCGCTCAGAAATCATAAAAAAGAGGATATCGTGGTGAAGGTGATCGAGCCAATCCCGGGCGACTGGACCATGCTCAGCACTTCTCACGAATACAAGAAAGCTGCGGCCTTTACTGCTGAGTTCAATATTCCTGTGCCAAAGGACAAGGAAGTGAAACTGACCTACCGGGTGAGGATGAGATATTAGATCCCGTGATTCGTGAATCGTAAGTCGTAAGTCGCGAACAGCCGCAAGAACGTCATAGGATGAAGCATGAGATATTACAAGCAATTTCATACATGGCCTTATGTTCATCTGATCACACTGATGATCGGGATTGCCTGTCTGGTCATGATGTTCGTATTCGATGACCCGGCAGCCAAAGTCCCTTTGCTTGTCTGCGGGATATTTGCCTTTATCATTACATTGACCTTGAAGCTGGGACGTTCCCACTACATCGAGATCAGCAGGGATTGGATAGAACACCAGGGCTTCACGCAATGGAAGATTCGGCGGGCAGATGTCGTTCGAGTGGAAGCAGGCAAAAAGGGCTGGACAGACGATTATGATCCTTTCCTTAAAGTGCACGCAACCGGCTGCGCATATAACGTGGACAGCGGGTTTCTCATCAATAAACAACGCATCGAAGAACTGACCAGAGTAATTCAGGAGGTATAACTAAATACGTTACAGGGTATTAAGATACGCGATAAGGGCCTGGATCTCATCGTCAGACAGGTAGGAAAATGACGGCATGTCTTTGAAAGGATTTCTTAGCTGCGCAGCGATGTTGGCAGGCGAAGCGGGTTTTCGGCTTACCGGCAGCAGAGGATTCTTCAGAATGCCCTTATGACCGGGGCCTGTTCCCACGATATTGCTTGACGGATCATGACAGAAGGTGCACTTATCTTCATAGAGTTCCTTGCCCTTTCTGATGCTCTCGGGATCGGTCCTGGCGATCAACCCTGCCTGCTCAGCGCTATCTGTCCTTTTCTGGTCAGATGTTCCGGCAGCTGGGATATCCTTTCCGAACTTTGTTATCACGAGGTAATATCCGGCAGATGTAGCGATCATGCAGAAACTGACAAATGCCAGGATAAGGCCCGCTGTCTGAAGCTTTGCATAGAACTGACGATAAATTCCCGCAACCAGGATCTTGAAGCAGAGGATAAGCAGCACAGAGATGGCAAACAGAGAGTGGAACATCACCCTGACAGAAGGCTCAGCCTTTGTTCTTACAAGAAAACCGAAGCAGAGATAGGTCAGGCCGAGGCAAAGAACCAGATACA
>CAZDLA010000042.1:0-7926 GCA_964506525.1 uncultured Nitrospiraceae bacterium | reverse complement strand
ATTTCAGGACATTTCTACTTTGGCTATTCAGGACATTATCACTTTGGGATGACAGACGGTTAATCGGGGATGGACATGGCATTCGGCATCCTGGCCAGGACGTTAAAAGGGATTTGTCACGCTGGCAAAGACAGAGGTCACGCCGGTAAGCGTAAGTCATTGAAAAATATGGTGGAGCTGATCCCGACGTGTCGAGACGACCTCTTGAATCATGGAAAGGATTTTGATGGTGGAGCTGATCCCGACGTGTCGAGACGACCTCTTGAATCATGGAAAGGATTTTGATGGTGGAGCTGATCCCGACGTGTCGGGACGACTTCTTGAATTATGGAAAGGATTTTAATGGTGGAGCTGATCGGGATCGAACCGACGACCTCTTGAATGCCATTCAAGCGCTCTCCCAACTGAGCTACAGCCCCACAGGCCTGATAATATAACGATTTAGAGGCTCTCTTTGCAACCTCTCAGCAGGTGACTGTGCATGAACAGAGAGATTCAGAGAATAAAAAACCGGCCGGGATATTCTCCAGGCCGGTCTTCAATGTCCTTAATGCTACTTATCGCAGGGGCCGATATGTTTTCCCTTCATTGTCATTTTCATATTCATATCCTTGCCGCCTTCTTTCATGGTCATCTCCATGTGGCCGTCATAGGTATCGCCAGCATAGGTGATCGTGCCTTTACCGCTTGCTTCCTTGCATACTGCTTCCCACGACACAGTGTTGCCGCTGACATTAACATCCTTCATGGTGCAGTCCTTCTGGTCCGCATTCTTCGGCACATAGTCTGACTGTTTGAGGCAGGTGGTAAAGGTCTGGGGCTTCATCATGCCTGCAGGCATGCCCTTCATCTCGACTGTGGAGGTAATCTCCCACTTGCCTTCCTTCATATTAACGCCCTTCGCTGCTGCAGCCGGTTTCTCTGCAGGGGCAGAACTTTCCGGCTTCTTGCCGCATCCGGTCATGATAAGTCCTGATGCAACCAGAACAACAACTGCCAATAATCCTTTAGTGCGCTTCATAGTATTCTCCTTTTTTGCCCGCTGACTTCGGGGTTTTAGATAATTGAGCATCCATTATACTGGATTGGCGTCTTTGAGAGGAATGGTTTCTCTATCAGTTCTTCTTCTGCTGCGGTCTGGACAGGCCGGCCCTATTCGCGCCATGCAGTCCTGCTGAACAGGAGCGTTCATCCAACAGAGAGAGTCTTCTGACCATGGCCGAAGTCAGGATCCCATACCTTTGACCACTGTCCAGCTTATCTGCAATAAGATGCATAGCTTTATCATCTGTCATCCAGAGTTGCTTATCAAAGATTTTCAGATCGAGTGCACGGGTATATCCGCGGAGGGTCTTTTCCCTATGCAGGTTGTAGTAATGCTCAAAATAGGACATGACCAGTTCGCGCAGGTCGCGGTACACAGGCTCGCGAAAACGGAGCCCGGAAAAATTGGATTTTGCGATTGCACCCCAGTGTCCTTCCTGCTGAAAGAGTGCGAGCACATGGTCATCGTCACGGCTGTTCGGAAGCAGGTTCAGGATCAGGGCAGGGTTTCCGAGTCTTTTGAGCATGGCAGCGGCAAAGACCGCACCGTCAAAGCACTGGCAGGTCCGCTCGTGCAATACCCTGAGAGGGGACCGGTAGATCGTTTCCGAGGCATATGCCAGGCTGTCAAGAAAAAGCTGAATGCCGGCAGGTGTCTTTAGGAGTCCCAGAAGCAGCCTTTCCGGGCTGGTCAGGGCTTTATTGAAATGATCAGCTGCTGATATGTCAGCGGAAGTCTTTCGTTTCATGTCCGGTGATTGTATCCGGCAGCAGAGCGGCTGTCAACAGGCCCTAAAAACATTGCACCTTAGCGATTCTGTCTTTAGGGTGTATGACCTGTCAAGAGACAAGTTTATTCTACCTGAGAATTATAATTACGGAATTGACATTGGGCCAAAGATGCAATAAAGTGAATCTAAATAGAGAAGAGTTTAGGGGAGGAGTACAGAACACAACCAGGCCGGAGTTTCAGGATCATCGAAAGTAAGGGTCTGGTACACGGGAGCCGGGCAGATGGAGAAGACCTATCATCTGCCCGGTTCTTTCTTTGTACTGCAATGTTGGCACCTTGGTATTTGTCTTATGCGCGGATTGAAACATCGTTCTTAAAACGTCGAGAGTAACTTGAGCAGATAATACCAGGCGAGGGCTGAAAGGATGATCACGCCTGCGGCTAAAGAGAAAATGACCGCTTTCTTCCCTGTTTTTCCTTTTTCCGATCGGGGACCATTGCCTGAGGGCAATTCTATCTTTTCAGCAGGCTTCTTCGTGTCATGCCGGCCATGAGATGCCATCTTGATATCCAGCATCTCCGTGCCCTTGAAATCCTTATACTGGACTTCTAAGCCCTGCAGCGATTCGATATTCTTGCCGCAGTTCCGGCATGCAGCTGCCTCTGGCGTTTCCTTTCCGCAATGGGGGCAGGCGATCATGATAGGTTCTTTCATCGGTTTTTTCCAGCCGGCCTCAATACATGGATCTGCATGTCAGATTTTACCGTTTTTCAGAAAGAAATGAAAACCCCAGGATTGAAGTGAAATCAGGCGCTGTGTGCTTACCTGAAGATATCCATCCAGATCTTGATCGCTGTTGCCGAGATAATACCTGCAAGGAGCCAGCGAAGATGGTGCGTTTTTGTCTTCTTGCTCAGCATCGCGCCAGCCTTTGCAACAGGGATCGCTCCGATGACAAGAGCAGCGGCCATGGCAAAGGGGATCTGGCCGGTTGCAGTCTTGCCGATCATGCCTGCTGTTGCAGAAAAAAGGCCGATGGCAAGCGTTGAGCCAAGGGCCACGCGCATCGGTATTTTCAGGACATAGAGCATGAGCGGTATGGTGATGAACGCCCCTCCCTGCCCGACAAGGCCTATCAGAAAGCCGACAATCACGCCGATGCTGATCGCCGCAGGTTTATTGAAGTTCACCTGATCTTCTGTCAGGTCATCCCTGCCGTAACTCCTGGGGATGAACATCAGGCCTGAGGCTATCAGCGCCAATGAGCCGAAGATGAAGAGCAATATGGTATCCGGCACTGTCCCTGATATGAGCGAGCCGATAAGAGATGAGAGAAAAAGCGAGAGGCCAAGGGTCAGCACAAGAGGTTTGTTCACAAGCCCCTGCTTCTGGTAAAAGAGCATGGCAGAAAGCGAGGCGAAGAATCCCTGCGCCATGGTGAGGCCGGTGATGTTCTTGACGCCTATGGGATCAAGCCCGAAAAGGGGCGGCACGTAAAGGAGCAGCGGGAACATGAGTATGCCCCCGCCTATGCCAAGCAGCCCTGAGAAGAAGCCGACAATTGAGCCGGCTGCCCATAAGAAAAGATAGAACGCCATGGTTCTTCAGCGCTCTACAATCACGTGCTTGTCATCTTTTGCCTGGCTGTCAAGAACATCTCCAATGTATGCAGCAAGGATCCCTTCTTTCTGCAAGGCAGAAATCAGCTCTTCTTTTTTTCCTGCTGGGACAAAGATAAGCAGGCCGCCAGAGGTCTGTGCGTCATTCATAAGGACCTTCTCATATTCAGGCACATCTTCAGCCCATCTGACATATTGGTTATATATCTTTAGATTGCCTAATGTGCCGCCGGGAGCAATGTCATCCTTGACAAGTCTTACGGCTTCATCGAAATACGGAACGTGGCTTGAGTGGAGACGAGCCTGGCATTTGCTTGCGGTAAGCACCTCATTTAGGTGACCAATAAGCCCGAAACCAGTTATATCTGTTGCCGTGCTTACACCGACCTCACACATGATTTCTCCTGCCCGTTTATTCAATGTTGCCATTGACAGGGTGAAATCTTCAATAACAGCATCGCTGCACATGCCTGCCTTAACACCGGTGGAGACGATACCTGTTCCGATTCTTTTTGTGAGGATAAGGGCGTCTCCAGGTTTTGCTTTTGAATTATCGAGTATCTTGTCAGGATGGATAAGCCCCATAATGGTATAACCGAATTTAGGTTCCTTATCTTTGATCGTGTGGCCACCGATAATCGATACGCCAGCCTCGGTCATCTTGTCGATGCCGCCCTGCATGACTCTCTGTAAGGAAGGAAAGAACTCAGCACTGCTCGGGAACATCGCAAGGTTGAGTGCAACAGTCGGCTTCCCTCCCATTGCCCATACGTCAGAGAGGGAATTGGCAGCGGCAATTGCGCCAAACCAATACGGATCATCAACAATAGGGGTGAAGAAATCTGTTGTCAATACTACCGCTATCTCATCTGTAATTCGATATATTCCAGCGTCATCCGCATTGGATGCCCCAACCAGAACATTTTTGTCTGTACACGCAGGCAGCTGCCCCAGCACGTGGGACAGGTCCAGAGGACTGAATTTAGCTGCTCAACCTGCGCAGCTTGAAAGACTTGTGAGTTTGATGTCCATGTTTTCCTCCTGTATGTCGATTTTGACTTAAAAAGTCGGATTCATATCAGATTTTACTATAACTTCTCTATTAGGGCAGACTGCTTAGCCCGTTTTTCATCTTCCAGAGGAAATATTTCTCGAATCCTATCTTCATCCATTTGTACATGGTCCCGCCCTTGAGCTCCGACTCCTGTCTCGGCGGAAGCAGCGGTTTTGCTTTCATGTAAGCAGCGGTATTACCCATATCCATGAGACAGAGAACGTCTATCGGTATTTCCTCCGGCTGTGCCTTCCCTGTTATATCTGCCGTGATGGTGAGAGCAGCTGTTTTTGCCATTTTGACGGTCATGAACCCTGTCTTGGGCACTCCTGTAGGCACTGGTGTCGGCTCAGGCGGAGCTATCGCGACAGCGACGCCGACAGTAAAGATATTTTTGTATTTGGTGTGCCTGTATCTTCCATCCACGGGTAGAAAGCCTCTTGGGTTGCCGAGATGTGCAACTGCCGGCACTCCTTTCATGGCAGGGGCGAACATGGAAAGCTTGAAGGGGAGCTTTGTCCCGTCCTTGAGTTTTACTTCGCCCTGCGTGAACTCTTCAATAGCAGCGTTTGCGATTATCTTGATATCCCGTTTTGCAAACTCATCTTCCATCATCCTTTTTGAGTTCCTCAGACCGCCTATCCCGAAATGGCCGATGTACGGTTCTGACGTGACGAATGTAATCGGCACCTTGTGTCTTATTTTCAGTCTACGAAGCTCTGCGTCAACCTCAAAGGCGTATTCATAAGGCGGGCCGGAACAACTTACTCCCTGCACTGAGCCTACAACCACGCTGCCCGGGGCCTCGAGAAATTTGTTCCATGCCCTATTCGTCCTCTCCGCCTGATCAAGAGTGAATATACATTCCGTATGGCCATGTTCAGGGCCGAGGCCGGGGACTTCTTCGAAGGCCAGATAAGGACCGGTCGATATAACGAGATAGTCATATTGAATTTCTCCTATTTCCGTTAATACCTTGGATGCGTCAGCATCAATGCCCTTTGCTTTCTCATGAATAAATGCAATGCCTTTTCGATCCAGTATCGGCGTTAGGGGAAAAGAAATATCCGAGGCTTTTCTCCAGCCCATCGAAAGCCATGGCAGCGAAGGAATGAATACGAACTTGTCATCGTTACTCACTACGGTTATATCGGCCTTATTCCCGAGAAGCCTGTTCAGTTCAAAGGCTGCGGTAAGACCACCAAATGAAGCGCCTAAAACAACTATTTTCGACACACCGCTCTCCTTCCTGCAAGCCCTAGACTCTTAATTGTTAATGAATGGACCTCTGGGGAAAGTCCATGGTTCTTACTTTTCGTAGGGATACCCGGCTGCTTCCCAGGCCTTCATCCCGCCTTTCAGATTAACTGCATTTTTGTACCCAAGGACATTAAGCGATCTGGCCGCCAACGGCGACCTTTTGTCGAACATTCATATCACTACGATCTTTGCGTTCTTGTCAGGGATGATCTCATGAACATGAAAGTCGAGCAAGCCGCGTGACATATGAATGGCACCCGGCAGATGACTTTTCTCGTATTCCTCCTTATCCCTTACGTCAAGAAAGATCACGTTGTCTTTCTTATCCATCATTTTTTTTGCATCTTGGACAGAGACTTCTTTGATCTTAGCTTTTGCCTCGGTGATGAGCTGATCCGGAGTTTTAGCCTTTTCCGCTGCATACAGACCGGCTGATGAACTCAAAGCAAAGATAAGCGCCAGAATCAATACAGTAAATCTTTTTTTCATGCAACCTCCTTTTTCATTTGGACTTCCCCCAGAAATCATATTAATGACCCGTCACTATCTGATACCACATCCGCAACCCGGTGATCGCAATGATCACGGCGATTGCAAGCCTGAGATATTTTGTATTCACTTTCTTGCTGATAGTGCTACCGAACTGTGCGCCTGGTATCGTTCCTATAACAAGAGCAATTGCATAGGGCCAGATGATCTGGCCGGTCATCATTTTGCCGATGGTGCCGGTGACTGCGCCCATGAAGACAATGCCAAGCGTGCTTCCTATGACAATACGCGTAGGGATGTTGAGCAGATAAATCATAATTGGGATGTAGATAAATGCTCCGGGTGCTCCGACCATTCCGCCAAAACAGCCGATTAGCAGGCTGACGAGAGTTGCAAGGATCTTATTGTAACTGAGGTCTTCAGGGGCAATGTCCTGTCCCTGCTCCCTTTTTGGAACGAACATGACTACCGCTGCAATGACCGCAAGGGTCGCGAAAATTGCAAGAAGAAGAGAACTTTTGGCCTGTCCGGAAACAAGCGACCCGGCAAGATTGCCGATTGCATTTGCTGTGCCCATATAGATGAGAATAGACTTGCTCACAAAACGGTTCTTGTTGTGAACGATCAGCCCGGTGAGCGAGGCTGAGAGTACCTGGACCATGCTGATGGCAGCAACCTGTTTCATATCGAGAAGCCCAACTCCTAAAAGCGGCGGCACATACAGGAGCAGGGGGATCATAAAGATGGCTCCGCCCAGACCGAGGAGACCAGAAAGAAAACCTCCGCCCAGACCTAAGAACAGCAGAGTGATAAGAAACGGTATATCCATGATTATCCTGCCTTGAGAAGGGCTGACTTCAGGTCTTCATAGGCAATAATGCCATCTTGTGCAATGATACTATTATCGACTGCTACTGAGGGACAGGGTGGAGGATTGATCTCGTTAAGATAATCCTGCGATGATTTGCTGATGATGATTACTGCAGCGTTGAATTCCTTTTCAGCCATCCTGGCTGCTTCAAGATTCTGTTGTCAACGCTTGCCCATGGGGTCATTTACATAAAGCTTGATAGTGTGTGAGCCCATACTGTGCCTCCTCGTACAAAATGATAGTTCTTATCTGTGCCTCGCTCCCGGATATGTGCCCTTTTTCGTTACAGGACAGCAGGCCGGTGCAGGCAGTTCTTCAATATAGTCTTTTTTCAGGATCTCAAGCAGGTCTGGGATGATCGGGTCTTTCAGAAAGTAGCATCTGAGCCTTCCATCCATGTAGTGGTCTATCAGGCCTTGTTTTCTAAGCAGGGCGAGGTGCTGGGAAACGTTCGGTTGGCTTATCTCAAGGAAATCTTCGAAGTCGCTAACACACTTGACACCTTTCAGCAACTCTTCAAGAATCCTGATGCGGACAGGATGCGCAATGGTCTTCAGGACTTCTACTTTATGCATTATGGATCTCATGCTGACAATCCTCCTTTTTGATATATGCAAACATTAGCATGCTTGCATATATATGTCAAATAAAAAAGAGATCAGCCTTTTGCGACAATGTCGATCAGCTTCGATTTTTCCTGCATCTGTTCAGTGAGAACTTCGCGCATGAGAATGCAGGCCTGTATAACCTTTGCATTGGCAACGGTGTAGTAAATATTGACGCCATCCCTGCGTGTTCTGAGAATGCCCCTGTGTCTCATGACTGCAAGGTGCTGTGAGACATTGGCCTTGGGAA
>CAZDLA010000041.1:0-9007 GCA_964506525.1 uncultured Nitrospiraceae bacterium | reverse complement strand
TTTCGGTCAAAGATCAGGGCATCGGCATCTCAGGAGAGTATCTGACCAGGATCTTTGATCCCTATTTCACCACTAAGCAGAAGGGCAGCGGGCTTGGCCTTGCAACCGTCTATTCGATCGTCAGGAAGCATGACGGCCATATCACGGTTGAATCAGAGCTCGGAACAGGCTCTACATTCCATATCTATCTCCCGGCCTCTGCAAAGGAGGCGGAGCAGAAGGCATCCTGTGCGCCGGTATTTGCGCACGAAGGAACAGGCAGGATACTGGTGATGGATGATGAAGAGACGGTGCGGAATATTGCCGGAGAGATCCTTAAGACCTTCGGCTATGAGATCGGATTTGCCGGAGATGGTGCAGAGGCTCTGGAAGCTTACAAGCGTGCGGCATCTGAAAAGCGGCCTTTTGATCTTGTCATAATGGACCTCACGGTTCCGGGGGGTATGGGCGGCAGGGAACTGATGGCAAGACTTCTGGAATTTGATCCTCGTGTCAGTGCGCTTGTATCGAGCGGTTATTCCAACGATCCGGTCATGGCAGAATACCAGAAATTCGGGTTTAAAGGTGTTGTCTCCAAGCCATACAATGTGCTCTCACTTGCAGAAGCGGTTAAGAAGGCTTTGGAGTCATAGCCTCGAGCAATGCGTCGTCTTTAGTCGTCAGCAGTGAGTTGATGCGCAAAGTCGGCAACTCTGTCCCGTATCTCATCCCGCGCCTTTCTGAACTCGGCCATGATCTCTTCCTCACTGCCTTTCGCTGCTGCCGGGTCGTTGATCGGCCAGTGAATACGTTTAATATGCGGCGGGGTCATAGGGCAGGAGGCCTCTGCATTGCCGCAGAGCGTGATGATCACATCCATGGAAAGAAGAAAGTCTGCATCGATCTCCTTGGACTCCTGATCAGCGATGTCAATGCCGATCTCCTGCATCACGGCAACAGCCCGTTCGTTCACGTCAGCAGGCGTTAGCCCGGCGCTGTGAGCATCAATAAGCCCTTTGCTGAGAACTCTTGCGAATCCCTCTGCCATCTGCGACCGGCAGGAATTTCCGGTGCAGAGAAACATTATTCTTATCATGAACTGCCTCCTGCTGGTATTTCTATAAATATAAGCAGAGGTGAATGCAAGAAATCAATGTGGGAATAATTTATTGCCTAAGGGACAGCCGTATATGAACGTATGGTATAATTCACGAAGTTCAGCAATAGTGTAAGGATGGATGATGCTTAAGAAAAATATGCTCCTGATGAAAGGGAATGAAGCATTGGCTGAGGCTGCTCTGCAGGCAGGCTGCAGGTTCTATGCAGGGTACCCTATAACGCCCCAGAACGAGATACCTGAATACCTGTCGAGGAGAATGCCTGAAGTAAACGGGGTCTTCATCCAGGCAGAGTCAGAGATCGCTGCAGTCAATATGGTCTACGGAGCTGCAGCAGCCGGGGCACGTGCTATGACCTCATCGAGCAGCCCGGGTATGAGCCTCAAGCAGGAAGCGATCTCTTTTCTTGCCGGAGCAGAGCTTCCTGCAGTGATCGTGAACATACAGAGGGGAGGACCTGGCCTCGGTAATATTACGGCGAGTCAGTCTGACTATTTTCAGGCAGTGAAGGGCGGCGGTCACGGAGACTACCGGTGCCTGGTGTACTCACCCTTCAGTCTGCAGGAGATGTGGGACCTGACCCTGCGCGCCTTTGATAAGGCTGATGAGTATCGCACCCCTGTTATCATCCTGGGCGATGGCGTTGTCGGTCAGATGATGGAGCCTTTTCATCCGACCAAATACAAAAAGCCGAAGCTTCCGAAAAAGAACTGGGTGCTTGACGGTGCAAAGGGAAGGAAGCCCCGTGTTATCCGCTCACTCTGCATGGGGCAGGGAGAGCTTGAGCAGAGAAACAACATCCTCCAAAAAAAATATGACCTTTTGAAGAAAAAGGAGGTCATGTTCGATGAATATGATACGAAAGATGCGAAGCTCGTTGTCGTTGCCTTTGGCATAGCAGCTCGCATAGCGCTTTCTGCAGTCAAAGAGCTTCGGCGCGAAGGCAAAAAGGTCGGCCTCTTCAGGCCTGTTACCCTGTTCCCGTTCCCTGAAAAACAGCTTGCAGCGCTTGCAGGAAAGGCAAGGCGTTTTATGGTCGTTGAGATGAATGCCGGCCAGATGGTAGAAGATGTGCGGCTTGCTGTGAACGGAAAATCAGAGGTCCTTTTTTACGGCCGCCCCGGCGGTGTTGTCTTTAACCCCGATGAGCTGTATGACAAGATCAAAGCAGCTTACATTAAAAAACCGTAACCTTATTCCAGCTTATCAAATTCCTTTTTGAAATAATCGAGCGTTTCATCGTCGTAGATACAGAACTCCACAACCGCCAGACTGCTCTCTTTATGTTTTTTTAGGAAGTTCACAGCTTCCCCTACCAGCAGCTTTGCACACCCGCCCTTGGGAAAACCGAAGATGCCTGAGCTTATTGCAGGAAAGGATATGGTTAATAGTTTTTTTTCTGAGGCGAGTTTGAGACTGCTCGCTACAGCGTCTTTCAGTTTCTTCTCCTCATCCCCTTCGCCCATTCTCGGCCCCACTGCATGAATAACGAATTTTGCAGGCAACCTGCCCGCGCCCGTTATTCCTGCATGTCCCACAGGTACAGGGCTGATCTTGTTGCTCTCATCCTGGATGATCTGCCCGCCTTTGCGCACGATCGCACCTGCCACCCCGCCGCCATGCTGCAGAGAGGAATTGGCTGCGTTGACAATGGCATCAACATCGCGGTGGGTAATGTCGCCCTGAATCAGGCGCAGGGTCTTTCCGGCAATGGTGTAATGGGCGATCATCTTCAAAATGGGTACTCCCTCTTATTCTCACTTTTGCTGTCTATGTTACAATGATACAGCAAACCAGCTATTTATATATTCTTTTGGCGGCTAAATCTATTTTAGGGAGGCATGTATTCCGCAACTTTACGGTCATCTCTCGGGTCTGAAGCGCGGTCAGATCCACGGACTTGAAAGGATCTACCGCCGGCGTATGCATAGCGAAATCGTCACCGTTGAGCTCGCCAAATACCTTGCAGCGGCATCAGCTGAACTGAAGCGACAGATAGGTGTACTCGTGACCCGGAAGGGAGAAATAAGCCATGTAATCGTTGGCGAGGCAAAAGGCATTTTTCTCCCGAACCTTGACGACTTTCCGCTCGGCAGGAAGCCTTTGCGCGGCCTCAGACTGATCCATACACACCTCAATAATGAACCGCTCAGTCGTGATGACCTGACTGACCTTTCTCTGCTGAGGTTCGACGTGATCGCTGCGATCGGCGTTAAAGATGGGCAGCCTGACAAGCTCTATATTGCCCATCTGGACCCTGGAGGCGGCATGAAGCCGCACAGTGTGTTGACGCCCGAAGATATCCATTCCCTAAGTTTTGATTTTGATGCCTTTGTCAGTTCTTTTGAGGAGGAGGCCGAAAAGGTCCGCGTGCTCGATCTGCTTTCATCATCAGACAGCCGCGATGCAGGCGGTCAGAAAGAGCGGGCTATTCTTGTGAGCGTATCAAAAATGCCGAAGTATGAGCAGGAAGACTCCATGGACGAACTCCGGGAGCTTGCACAATCAAGTGATGTCGTTGTCCTCGATACTGTTATCCAGCGACCCCGGGAGATCAGTTCCCGGCACCTCATGGGAGAAGGAAAGATCAGGGAACTGGTGATCAACGCCATGAACAGGGGCGCCACGCTTCTGGTATTTGACCAGGACCTGTCTCCTTCCCAGATCAAGACGATCAGCGCCATGACCGAACTCAAGGTCATTGACCGGTCACAGCTTATCCTCGACATCTTTGCCCGCCGCGCGCACAGCAGGGATGGCAAGGTGCAGGTTGAGCTTGCCCAGCTCAAATACCGGCTGCCGAGACTTGCAGGAAAAGGCACTGCCATGTCCCGTCTTATGGGTGGCGTTGGTGGCAGGGGGCCTGGAGAGATGAAACTCGAGATAGACAGGAGGCGAGTCCGGGAGCGGATCAACCTTCTTGAAAAGGAACTGATGATGCTGAGCGAGGCGAGGCGGCAGAGAAAAGCACGACGGTTGGAGAACCGGCTGCCGATCGTTTCGATCATTGGGTACACGAATGCTGGCAAATCAACGCTCCTGAATGCGCTTACCAAGAGTGACACCTTTGTTGAGGATAAACTCTTCGCGACCCTGGACACGGCAAGCAGAAGGCTTAAATTTCCCCGGGACCGCGAAGTGATCATCACAGATACGGTCGGGTTTATCAGGGATCTGCCAAAGGATCTCATGGCAGCATTCAAGGCCACGCTTGAGGAACTGGAGGATGCTGATCTGCTCCTCCATGTGGTGGATGCATCCAACCCGCGGTTTGAACAACAGATCGCTTCGGTTGAAAAGATTCTCACTGATCTGAACCTTCTCGGCAAACAGAGGATCTATGTTTTTAATAAGATCGACCGCATGAGCAGGGAAGAGGAGGAGAATCTTTTGCTCCGTTATGATGCGATTACGATCTCTGCGCTTGATCGGAAGACGTTCCCGCGGCTCCTTGGCGTTGTTGCAGAGCATATCTTTGATGAAAAATTGCCTCAATCAACGGTATAATAAAATCTAATGTTGCATTGCAGCAGATCCCGAAGGCATTCGGGACAATGACAACATGATTACATTGAAGCTCACGTAAGCGCAGATATTACCAATAATGTGAAACTAATTTAAACAGGTTTTTTCGGAGGATAGATGGAATTTACGCCAAAATGGATAGCATGGGAGATTACGCGCAGATGTAACCTGCGCTGTGTGCACTGCCGTTCTGCATCAGAAATGGAGATGAAGGGCCACCCTGATTTTTCGACGGAAGAGGCCTACAGGGTCCTCGACGATATCGTCAGCTATGCCACACCGGTTGTAGTTCTTTCAGGCGGAGAGCCGCTCACCAGAAAAGATGTTTTCGAGATCGCGAAGTATGGGACCGGCAAAGGTCTCAGAATGTGCCTTGCCACGAACGGCACGCTCGTGACCGACGATATCTGCGAAAAGATCAAGCAGTCAGGCATCAGGATTGTTTCCCTCAGCCTTGACGGGGCTGATGCCGCCGTGCATGACGATTTCAGGAGTGAGAAAGGCGCCTTTGCAGGGACCATGAACGCTGCAAGACTTTTCAAGAAACACGGCATTGAGTTCATCATCAACTCGTCGTTCACCAAGAGAAATCAGGAACAGATCCCGCTGGTGTACAAGCTTGCAAAGGAGCTCGGCGCCACCGCGTGGTACATGTTCATGATCGTCCCCACAGGCCGCGGCGAGGAGATCATGAATGAACTCATATCCAAAGAGGACTATGACAAGATCCTTGACTGGCACTATGACATGGAAAAGGAAGAGGACCTGCTTCTGGTCAGGCCTACCTGTGCTCCTCATTATTATCGGGTAACGCTCCAGAGGGCAAAAGAGGACGGCGAGAAGTTTAAGAAGAGGACGCTTAAATTTTCGACCGGCGGATCCAAGGGATGTCTTGCCGGTCAGCTCATCTGCCTGATCGATGTTGACGGCAATGTTCTGCCCTGCAGCTACTTCAATCTGTCAGCAGGCAATGTGAGAGAACAATCATTCAAGGAGATCTGGGAGGGTTCTGAACTCTTCAAGGATCTCCGTGATTTCAAAAAATACAAGGGGCGGTGCGGTTCCTGTGAATACGTCAATGTCTGCGGCGGATGCAGGGCGCGTGCATATTCAGTGTACGGAGACTATCTCGAAGAAGAACCATTCTGCAGCTATAAACCGAGAAAGACCGTAACGCGTGAATCGTGATGCGTGATCAGTCAGGCGGGAAAACAGTGAGAATCAGGAAGCAGAACAGAAAAACTAAGATGACGGAGGAGAAATGAACGATACATTTTTGAAAGCATGTCGCGGAGAGAAGGTGGACTATACCCCGGTCTGGCTTATGAGGCAGGCCGGCAGGTATATGCCGGAATACCAGGAGGTGCGCTCTAAGGTCGATTTTCTGACGCTCTGCAAAACCCCTGAACTTGCGGCCAAGGTTACGCTTCAGCCGGTCGATATCCTCGGCGTTGATGCTGCGATCCTTTTTTCAGACATTCTTATCGCTGTTGAGGCCATGGGCATGCCGCTTGAGTTCCACGACAAGAAGGGCCCTGTCCTTGGAGACCCGGTCAGAACAAAGGCAGGCGTGGATAAGCTGGTGATCCCTGACACAGAGGACAGCATGCCTTTTGTGCTCGATACCATCAAGATCCTGAGAAAGGAGCTGAAGGTTCCTCTTATAGGCTTTTCCGGCGCGCCCTGGACACTTGCAACCTACATTATCGAAGGCGGCAGTTCCAAGAACTTCATGCATACCAAGAAGATGATGTACCAGAACCCCGGTCTTTTCAAGGTGCTGATGGAAAAGATCACGGCAACGGTTGTTGAATATCTTTCCGCTCAGATCAACGCGGGTGCCCAGGCAGTACAGCTCTTTGATTCATGGGCAGGCATCCTCTCCCCCTACGACTATGAGAATGTTATTTTCCCTCATGTGAAGGCAGCCATCAAGGCGCTAAAGAAGTTCGATGTTCCGGTCATCTATTTTGTGAACGACTGCGCCGGTCTGCTCAAGATCGTAAAAAAATGCGGTGCAGATGTTATCGGCATAGACTGGCGTGTTGACATGGCCAAGGCTGCAAAGAAGTTAGGCAAGAAATATTCGATCCAGGGAAACCTCGACCCCCTTGTGCTTTTTGCTCCGAAGGAGCATATCGAGGACCGGGTGAAGGATATTCTCTTCAAGGCAGAGCCTGCGAGAGGTCACATCTTCAATCTCGGTCACGGTATTCTGCCTGAGACGCCTGTTGAGAATGCGATAGCCATGGTAGAAGCCGTACACAAATACGGCAGAAAAGATTGACCATACGATAGGTTCTCTCAAAAAAAGCGGGCATAAGGGACTTTATTTTCGATGAACTTTTCGAAAACGCTGACGCGGCAGTTTGTCGTTATCAGCATTATTCTTCTTCTTTTTCTCGGTTTCAACACATACACTGATTTTGTCTTCACTCATAGGATGAAGGGCAAGGCTGCCGGTATAGACCTTGCCAGTCAACTGAAATCCAGGACCTTCGAGATGGCCTGGATTGCTGAGCGTCTGGCGGAAAAGGAGATCGTCGGCCTCGACGAACGGGAACAGCAAGAACTTCAAAAAGACCTTTCCAACGCTGTTGCACACTATGATCGCATGCTTATTCATCTTAAGTCCGGGGATGCTGCTCTTGAGATAAAACCCCTAACCAATCCGGATCTGCTTCAATTGATCGAGACGATTGAGAAACATTGGCAGGCTTCCATGAAACCCGTTCTTGTGAAGATAACTGCTCTAAAGATGAATACGCCGGAACACCAGAGGCGAGAACTGGTTCATCAATACGGCGAAAGATTATACGCTTTTGGAGGCAATGTCGATCGCCTGCTCAGCCTTCTCCTTTTGGGGTATGAACAGGATATCCGGGAGTTTGACGTATTCCGGTTGTGTGTACTCGGCGTTCTCTGCGCTGCAGCGATCATCACGATCTTATACATCAGAGAAAATATCGTTCTGCCGGTCAGAAAATTTGTTTCGGCAGCACGAGAAATCGAGAAGGGAAATTTCGATGTTCGCATTGATGTGGCCAGCCGGGACGAGATCGGGGAACTCGGTCAGGCATTCAACCGCATGGCTGACGAACTTGCAACCGCTTTTGGCGAGATCATGTGGCACTCGGAAGACGTGATGGCACTGAACAGGGCCCTGAATAAATTTGTGGGTCTGCAAATAGAAGATGATCTCTATCAGACGATATGCGACCACGGACGCGAGCTTTTCGGGCTCAGGACTGTATGGCTCGGCCTTCTGAATGAAGATGATCGCAACATAAGGATCGTTGCCCGCTCGGGATTTGACGATGGCTTGTTGTCTCGTGCCACGATCACCTGGGACGATTCAGTATATGGCATGGGACCTGAAGGGATCGCGATAAAGACGAACTTGCCGCAGATCATCAATGACATGGAACTTGCTGACCAGTCGCTTCCCGGGATCAGAGAGGCCCTCAGCCAGGGCTACAGATCCTGCATGGCTCACCCCCTGATCTGCGCGAACTGCGCAGTGATCGGTGTGATGGTTTTTTACAGTGAACAGAAAGAACACTTTACCTCTAATATGGCTGAGCTCTGTCAGATATTCGTGAACCATGCAGCCTCGGTCATAGAAAATGTGATCCTGTTGAAGGATCTCGAAGCCAGGGTGCAGGAGAGGACTGAGAAGCTGCAGGACGCACTGCTTCTTGCCGAAGGCGCCAATATGGCAAAGTCTTCCTTTCTCTCCAATATGTCTCACGACCTGAGGACTCCCCTGAATGCCATCATCGGGTTTTCAGAGGCAATGTCACAGGGTATCTATGGCGAAATAAGGGCTGATCACAAGGAATACCTTGAATTTATATATCAAAGCGGTATGAAGCTCCTGAAGCTGATCAATGAGGTGCTGGACCTGAGCAAGATGGAGACCGGCAGCCTTGAGCTGGAATATGTTGAATGTAATATCAGCGAGATGCTGAAGAACGCCCTCTATATCTTCCGGGAGAAGGCAGTTAAGCATAGGATTCAGATCACGTTAGACGTTGCCGAGGATGCAGGAAAGCTGACCGCTGATGCGACCAAGATCAAGCAGGTGGTTGTCAACCTGATTACGGATTCGATCAATGCCACGCCTGATGGCGGGACTATCCTGATTGAGGCTTCCCGGTTGAGCAGCGGTTGCACTGTCTGCACCGGTAATTTGGAGTCAACCGCTATAGCTAACCAGAAACGGACGATTGAGCGGGACTGCATTCAGGTGGCAATTACTGATTCACGGCTGGCAATGACCGCTGAGGTGCGTTCCCGGTTCTTTGATCCCTATAAACAGTTTGATACTACGCTCGAAAGAAAGCAGGATAATGTAGGCCTGCTGTTGAGCAAGAGGTATGTGG
>CAZDLA010000040.1:0-9314 GCA_964506525.1 uncultured Nitrospiraceae bacterium | reverse complement strand
AGCAGATGGTTTTCAGAATAGACTGGGCTGAACCTTTCCACTGATTACTGTATAAAAACTGATTACTGCTACTCGCCTTTAACTTTAGCTATGATGCCTTCTGCAATGCCTTTCGGCACCTCGTCATAGTTCGCGAACTGCATAGTATATGTTGCTCTTCCCTGTGTCCTCGAACGGAGGTCTGTTGCGTAGCCGAACATCTCGGAAAGAGGAACCTGCGCCTTGATAACCTGGGCCTTACCTCTTTGCTCCATATTTTGTATCTTGCCTCTCCTGGAATTAAGGTCACCAATAACATCTCCCATATAATCTTCCGGAGTGACAACTTCGACATTCATAATAGGCTCAAGGATAATTGGCTTCGCTTTCTTAGCGCATTCCTTGAAGCCCATAGACCCTGCAATCTTGAACGCCATTTCAGAAGAGTCAACCTCGTGATATGAGCCATCAGTGAGCGTTACCCTGAAATCAACAAAAGGATATCCGGCAAGCACACCGCCATCAGCAGCCTCCTTGACACCCTTTTCAACAGCATTCCAGTATTCTCGCGGTACTGTTCCACCAACGACCTTAGTCACAAACTCAAAACCCTTGCCAGGCTCAAGCGGCATAATTTCAAGATAAACATGACCATATTGCCCGCGACCACCGCTCTGCCTGACAAACTTTCCTTCAGCCTTTGCAGCCGTACGAATCGTCTCCCTGTAGGCAACCTGCGGCTTACCAACATTCGCCCCCACCTTAAACTCGCGCGTGAGCCTGTCAACAATAATTTCAAGATGGAGCTCGCCCATGCCAGCGATAAGGGTCTGACCAGTCTCATCATTAACAGAAACTCTGAACGAAGGATCCTCCTGAGCAAGCT
Organism: uncultured Nitrospiraceae bacterium; assembly: GCA_964506525.1. GTDB lineage: Bacteria > Nitrospirota > Thermodesulfovibrionia > Thermodesulfovibrionales > UBA6898 > UBA6898. The sequence continues at coordinate 8,449 of CAZDLA010000040.1, read as the reverse complement.
TTGCAAGGGACTGGGACAACTTTTCCTGGTCTGGCTTTGTCTTTGGCTCGATAGCAACAGAGATGACCGGATCCGGGAACTCCATGGCTTCAAGGACAACAGGCATCTTTTCATCGCAAAGCGTATCCCCGGTAAGTGTTGTCTTAAGGCCTACTGCCGCAGCTATATCGCCGGCAGAAACCTCCTTGATATCTTCCCTCTTGTTAGCATGCATCTTTAGGAGCCTTCCGACGCGCTCTTTTGTGCCTTTTGTGGAGTTATAAATGTACGACCCGGCATTCAAAGTTCCTGAGTATACCCTGAGGAACGTAAGCTGACCAACAAAGGGATCGGTCATAATCTTGAATGCAAAGGCCGAAAAAGGTTCCTTTGGCCCGGGCTTCCTGATCTGCTCTGAATTATCATCCGGCGATATGCCAATCACAGGCGGGATATCGTAAGGTGAAGGCAGATAGTCGACAATAGAATCAAGAAGGTGCTGAACCCCCTTATTCTTAAATGCTGTCCCGCAAATGACCGGAGTCAGCTTCATCTCAATAGTACCCTTTCTCAGGGCTGCACGAATCTCATCAGCAGTCACGTCTTGGCCGTTAAGAAACTTGTCCATGACTTTTTCGTCAACATCAGAAATCGCCTCGATCATCTTTTCCCTATATTCTTTGGCTTGGTCAAGATATTCGGCAGGGATATCACCCTCGACATATTTTGCGCCGAGCGTTTCATCATCATAAAAATAGGCCTTCATTGAAATAAGATCGATAGGACCCCTAAATTGATCCTCTGCTCCGATTGGTATCTGAATAGGCACAGGGTTAGCGCCGAGCCTGTCAACCATACTGTTAACACACATATAGAAATCTGCACCCATCCTGTCCATTTTATTCATAAAGGCAAGTCTGGGAACATTATATTTGTTTGCCTGGCGCCAGACTGTCTCTGACTGAGGCTCTACACCAGAAACAGAGTCAAATACGGCAACGGCACCGTCGAGAACCCTAAGAGAGCGTTCAACTTCTATCGTAAAATCTACATGACCTGGGGTATCGATGATATTGATTCTGTGGTCACGCCATGTACAGGTTGTTGCTGCTGACGTGATGGTAATGCCTCTCTCCTGCTCCTGCACCATCCAGTCCATAACTGCGGTACCTTCATGAACCTCACCGATTTTGTAAGTTACACCGGTATAATAGAGTATCCTTTCGGTAGTCGTAGTTTTCCCGGCATCGATGTGTGCCATAATTCCGATATTGCGTGTTGTTTCTAAAGGACCGCGTGACAAGATATTTCTCCCTTACTCTCTTTACCATCTATAATGCGCAAACGCCTTATTAGCATCTGCCATTTTATGGGTGTCTTCCTTCTTCTTAATAGAAGCACCGGTATTGTTAAATGCATCAAGCAACTCACCAGCCAACCTCTCCCGCATAGTCTTCTCGCCACGGCCTCTTGAATAATTAATGAGCCATCTGAACGCAAGGGCCATCCTTCTCTGCGGTCTGATTTCGACCGGCACCTGATAGGTGGCACCGCCTACTCTTCTTGCCTTAACCTCAAGAAGGGGCTTCACGTTCTCAAGCGCAGCTTTGAAGACCTTGAGCGGATCGTTTCCTGTCTTTTCCAAGATAATATCGAAGGCGCCATAACAAATATTCTCTGCCGTGGCCTTTCTTCCACTTTCCATGATAATAGCGACAAACTTGCTCACGACCTTACTGTTATACTTCGGGTCTGGCAGTATCTCTCTTTTTTCGGCAACTCTTCTTCTCGGCATTTACATTACTCCGTTTATTTAGGCTTCTTGGTTCCGTATTTGGATCTACTGCGCTTCCTGTCATTGACACCCTGCGAATCAAGAGTACCTCTGATAATATGGTACCGGACGCCGGGAAGGTCCTTCACTCTTCCACCCCTGATCATGACGATCGAGTGTTCCTGAAGGTTATGACCAACGCCCGGGATATAGGCTGTCACTTCCATGGCATTGGTCAACCTTACCCTGGCAACCTTTCTCAATGCTGAGTTCGGCTTCTTGGGCGTTGTTGTATAGACTCTGGTACAGACACCCCTCTTCTGAGGGCATGACTTCAATGCAGGGCATTTCGTTTTCTTTATCAGGGTCTTGCGTCCCTGGCGAACTAACTGTGCTATTGTAGGCACATTTCCTCCAAAAAATAAAAAGTGAAAAATCCTCTACACTCTGGGAAACCTTGCAATATTACCAGAGCAAATAATTAATGTCAAGCTTTTTATGGGCAGTATTTATACTGCGACCTCAAAAGAACCCGGCAGCGGGAAACAGGAGTATAACATTACAAGAGAAAAAAGTGTATATTTTTTGGCAATATTTTAAACCTGCGCCCAAACCTGCTCATCCTGCAATCATTCAGTGCCTGAAAGCCCTCTGCCCGGTAAACACCATCGTTACCTTGGGATAAGCCTGATTGCAGGCCTCTATAGACTCATAATCCCTTTCTGAACCACCGGGCTGAACAATTGCCGTAACGCCCTCTTTTATCCCGGCATCCACGCCATCCCTAAAAGGGAAGAAAGCATCTGACACCATGGTTGACCCTATAAGGCCGCCCTTCTCTTTATTAGTAAGTTCATCAATCTCCCGCAGCGCAGCAAGATTCCTGATGCCGCGGGAAGCCTCCAGTTCAAACGTTTTGTAAGGGATTCCGTATTTCTTGTAACAGAGGCTATCAGCATATTTCGTGTAAGCCTTAAAAATAGCAATCTCTGCAACACCAACGCGGTCCTGCTCTCCTGTCCCGATCCCCACTGTTACTCCATCTTTCACATAAATGACCGAGTTGGACGTAATACCCTGTTCAACATTCCATCCAAACAGCATATCATCATAGTCTTTCTCTGTCGGCTGTCTTTCGATAATGTATTCTTTCCCTTTGTATGCGGTCTTTGCCAACAGGAAATCCTCCTTTGTCCTTATCCTGCTGACCGGGGACTGTTGTACAATTATTCCGCCGTCTATTAATGATTTAAAGTCCACAAAACGAAAAGAGCGATATTTTTCAAGTTCATGTATTTTATGTATCTTCACGATCCTAAGATTTTTCCTTTTAGCAATGATCTCAAAAGCGCCATTCTCGAAATCAGGGGCAGCGACAACTTCAAGATAATTATTGCGGACCAATTCTGCGGTCATCTTGTCCAAGGACTGGTTAACAACGAGGCATCCGCCGAATGCCGCAATCCTATCAGCCATATTCGCTTTATCATAAGCATCTGCAACAGTATCTCCATACGCAACACCACACGGATTATTATGCTTCATGATAGCAGCAGCAGGCCTGTCAGAGAGGTGCTTGAGGATATTCAAGGCATTGTCGAGATCAGTGAGGTTTGTCTTGCCAGGATGCTTGCCTGCCTGCAACATATCGGCTTCTGAAATGCTGCTCACCAGCCCATTACCCGGCTCTATGAATCTGCAATCGCCCAGAACCAAATTACCATTTACCAGCTCATAGAGCGCGGCCTGCTGATCAGGATTCTCGCCATAGCGCAGCCCTTTTTCGACAAGCTCTCCTGTCTTTTCGTCGGGTATCTTCCATGCCCTTTTTCTGTATACAAGAGTCTGGCTCCCAAACCTGATTTCCATTTCGTCAGAAAAATCATCATCCATAATGGTTTTGTACATCTTTTTTATATCCGACATGGGTATCTCCTTAGGCTGTAAAAGAGTAATCGTTATGAGCGATGGGGAATAATAGCAAAATGAAATGGAAAGTTGAAAGCGACCGGAGTGGGCTTAGTGGAACTGCAGTCCTGCCCGGTAAAGATCACGATCAACCTGTCGTACCCAACGAACAACTCCCGTTGTTGAAGCGAGAGGTAGATCATCTTTGACCCTTACATGAAGTCCTTCGCGGATGCAGCAGGGACTGAAGATATAGAGACTCATCCCTGCCTTGCTAATGTCTATTGTTACGCCCTTGAAGTCTTCTTCTGCGTCAGGAATGCAGATATACTTTATTGTTCTAAGATAGGGAAATCTTTCTTCGCTTCGCATGTTCATTTTTTGAAGTGCCATATTACCTCCCCATATAACAAATCTGCGGTATTTTATCGCATTGATCAACTCTTTTTCAATAAACAGTTCAATTCAATAATAGTAAATGCAGAATTTAGTCCTTATGGTCAAGGAACACAAGAGAAGTCAAAAGCACTCATCGGACCCTAATCGCTTTTTTTGCAGAAGCCAGTTCCACCGGTTCAGTCTTCTCAATGCCCAGCGAACGCGCAAAAGAACCGGGGTATCTGAGATAATTGATCCTGGCCATAATAATCACCGTCCCCTTGGCGCCCTTCGGCATCCTAAAATGATACCTCTCCTTTCGAAGCTCTTCTGCTTTCAAGCGGTTATCATATGCGATCCGAGCCGCATTATAAGAAGAGAGGGTCTGCTTCCCGTCCTTATCAAGATAGATAGAGCGATACATGCGGCTTCCCTCAGGAACATCCCCGGCAATAATCTCCTTATCAAAAAGTCCGCCGCCGGCAACATCATACGCATCCTTCCCGGGCGATGCCGGTATAGCAATCATTTTGCCATCTACATTTGCTACAACCTCCACCCACAGCATCCTAAGATCAGCACTGCCAGAAGGCATGGAGTGCCCAACCTTCTTGTTAAAGATATGAACATTCAGAGCAACATCTTCCCCAGGGGATGCCTCAGTTTTGTCAACGCTTAATCCAATCATGAGAGCATCAGCTGTCTGCGTCTTGGCATGTGCACCAGGGAACTTATGCGTATACAGTTTATTCCGCTTATAGTTAGGCCCCAAGGTCATTGATGCCGCCTGCCCGGAATCAAACACAGGCTTATTGTCAGTCAAGAAGCCCTGAAGGTTCATATGGCAGTCTTGACAGTGGATTTTCTTCCTGGCATAGGCACTTTCCTTCCATTCCGTAAAGGTCGATTTGATTTCCAACCCCTCATGGTTCACGTCATTATGACAGATACCGCAAAACTCGCTCTTCGTCTGCAGTTCATGATACGCATGATGCCTGTCCGATGTATGCTTAAATGGGCCAAATTTGCTTTCGCCCGGCGTCGCAATAAAGTTCCCGCTTTCAGGCTGCTCACCTTTATAAGCACTAATCCGATGGCAGAAGTCACAAACAATGCCAGAGAGATTCTGAGTCGTCTGTTGCGGACTCGTAATGTATCCCTTGTTTTTAATGAACGCAACAGGGTCGTGACAAGCGATGCATTTGTCTGCATCTTTTTTCAGATCCTGATGCTGGGTTAGCTGCGGAAGAAGTTCCCGGAAATACTGAGCCTGAAACACCGGGTTTGAAAAAGATTTTGCATGCATCGACTCTTCATGTTGCTCAACAATTTTACCGTGGCACCCGCGACACATCATCGATGATTCAAATTCTGTCACAGCAGACTGAGCTTGCGCAGACTGTTGTGACTGGCCAGCGGCACAACCGCCTACCAGCAAGATGCCACATATCAGGTGCAGCAACAATAAATAATGATTCTTCCGTAATACGAATATTCTTTTCTGTTCTTCTGACATTCGTCTATTCTTTTTGCCCCATCTAAACATGCGCAACCTCCTCGGCAGTATCGCAGAAGCTATTTTTTCTAATGTTATCAGATTAGCAAATCATAGTCCAATAATACATGAAAAGCCTTGCACATACATCTTGTGCTAAAATAAGGGCCTTATGGAAAAGAAAAACGGCATAGTATTTCTCGTTGGCGCCGGCCCGGGTGACGTCGGACTGCTCACGGTAAAAGGCCTTCGCTGCCTACAGAAAGCAGAAGTTGTCATCTATGACTTTCATCTCAACGCGCAGATACTGAACTATATCAGCCGTAAGGCTGAACTTATCTATGCGGGAAAGCGCGGGGGTCGCCACACAATGACACAGGATGAGATAAACCTCGCTATTGTCGAGAAGGCAAGGGAAGGAAAGGTTGTCTGCCGGCTGAAAGGGGGAGATCCATTTGTCTTCGGCCGTGGTGGCGAGGAGGCACAGGAGCTGGTTAAAGCGGGGATTCCGTTTGAGGTGGTTCCGGGGGTCAGTTCTTCCGTTGCTGCGCCAGCCTATGCTGGTATTCCGCTCACTCACAGACTCTACTCTTCTTCTTTTGCTGTTATCCCAGGATATGAGGATACAACAAAAGAGGAATCTGCCATTAACTGGGCTAAGCTTGCTACAGGTGTCGGCACACTTGTATTTCTGATGGCAGTAAAGAATATCGATCAGATGACAAAGAAGCTGATTGAACATGGCCGTTCTCCTGACACACCTGTTGCTGTCATCCGATGGGGAACCCGGCCTGACCAGAAGACTCTTGTAAGCACGTTAAGAGACATTGCGGCCCTTGTAAAAGAAAAGGATATCAAGCCACCGGCAGTTACGGTCATCGGCGATGTTGTGAAGCTAAGATCCGAATTGAACTGGTATGAAAAAAAACCGATGTTCGGACAGCGGATACTGGTCACCCGGGAACACTCCGGCGGCTTTGAGTCCCTTGAGGAACTTGGCGCTGAGGTTCTCGAGTTCGCCACAATAGAAATTGTTCCGCCTGCTTCCTGGAATGAACTCGACACAGCAATCGATCATGTAGACACGTACGATTGGCTCATCTTCACCAGTGCAAATGGTGTGAAATATTTCTTTTCAAGACTCTTTGAAAAAGGTGTTGACGTTCGCGAGCTGAAAGGTTTGCAAATCTGCGCAATAGGGACCAAGACCGAGGCTGCTGTTAATCAGTTCGGCATTAGGGTCGACCTTGTTCCTGATGAGTTTCGGGCAGAAGGATTGATTGACGCATTCATACGCCAACAGGGAGCAGGGGGAATTGATCAGGGAAAGATAACCTCTGAGGGCCAAACACCCAGCGCTACTCCTCTTCGGGGGATAAAGTTCCTGCTTCCACGAGCTGAGGTAGCGCGGGAAGTATTCCCTGAGAAGGTTCGCGAACTGGGCGGCATTATTGATGTGCCTGTCACGTACAGGGCAATCAAACCAGACTATCACGGCAAGAGACTAAAGCGCTTTCTGAAAGAGGGACGAATAACCATCGCGACCTTCACAAGCGCGGCAACCTTCACAAACTTCAGAGAGATTATGGGAGAAGATGCAGATGAACTGCTTAAGACTGTTGCGATTGCAGCCATAGGTCCTGTTACTGCCAAAGCAATCGAAAAAGCCGGACTCAAGGTTCATATCATCCCGAAAGAAGCGACTGTAGAGGCAATGGTCGAAGAAATACAGAAGTGGGTTCTGCAGAAGCAGTGATTCCCGCGGGACAAAATAGCTACAGGACAGACCCGGATAGACCCCGGAGCATTTTTACGAAGATTCTTCTCAGGCATAGGGCAACGTTCTACTTTCAGGTATTCTGGATCATATGGAAAAATAGCCGCAGGGCCCTAAAAGGCATGTATCCAGCAGAAAAATGGGCTACAAGCAGTTTTGAGATCATCCACGCCCTTGAAAATATCGGAGCATTTATAGAGATCTCTGGGCTAGAGCATCTGAAGAACTTTGATGGTCCTGCAGTCTTTATCAGTAATCATATGAGCACGCTTGAAACATTGGTGCTCCCTTCCATCATTCAACCCCTGAAACCGGTAACTTTTGTGGTAAAAGAGAGCCTGGTGAAGATGCCAGTTTTTGGTCCGATCATGCGTTCCAGAGATCCAATTCTGGTTGGCAGAACAAATGCCCGAGAAGACCTCAGGGCAGTCCTGGAAGGAGGAGCTGAAAGACTCCGGAACGGACAGTCTATAGTAGTTTTCCCTCAAAGCACGAGATCCTCCACATTCAACCCAGAGGAGTTTAACACCCTCGGCATCAAACTTGCGCTGAAGGCAAATGTGCCGGTAGTGCCAATCGCGCTCAAGACTGATGCATGGGGCATCGGAAAAAGAATTAAGGATTTTGGCCCTATTGATATCAGCAAGAAGATACACGTTGCTTTTGGCGAAAAGTTAATCATGCAGGATCGTGGGGCAGATCAGCACCAGAAGGTTATCTCGTTCATAACTGAGCATCTTAACTCTTGGAGCAAGGGATAAGAGCATTGAGACTGAACAGTAAAACAGTAATATCAGGTGAGCAAAAAAAGAGGGACACGATGTCCCTCTTGGTAAATCATATCATTGAACTGGATATTACGGGATCATTCCTTTTTCTCTGAGGTACTCTTCACTCGGAATTTCGACTGAGCTTGCGCCGCCACCGTAGGAATACATAAGTCTTCCGACATTGATCATCTCTCTCAAGGCCTTCTTGACCTCATCCTTTTCAAGGCTAAGCTCAGCACTCACGCCGACAAGAATATCTTTTTCCTTAAGCTTCTTCTTGCCCTTTGCAGCTTCACAGAAGGCATAAATCTTGTCCTGAAGTTCTGCCATTTCCATTTCTCTTTACCCCCGTGTCAAATTTAGAGTTA
>CAZDLA010000039.1:0-12431 GCA_964506525.1 uncultured Nitrospiraceae bacterium | reverse complement strand
GTGAAAAGCGGACTCTTCTTCGGATTTTCAATTTCAGCTTCGATCGATATAAGCCCGTCCTTGCGGATCTTCGAAAATATCGTATTCAAGAGTGAAAGCAGCTCAAGAAACTGGGCCTTTGATACTGCGCCGGAGCCAAAGATAGCGCTGACACTCTTAAAAACCAGAGGAACAATGCCTCCCGGAGACGATATAAAAAATGACCCCAATGCTGCGCCAAAAATAATGATAAATTCGGCAGGCTGCCATAAGATATGGACATTGCCGCCCCCAAAAAGAAAGCCACCGATAACCGCTACAATAACGACTGCTAAACCTATGCCTGTAAACATGGATTATCCCTCATACGTTCATTTTTCATACTAAAGAATTCACGGCTGGTAATCAAGGCCACTATTTTAAAGGAATCTCGATTCGAAAGGCAGCCCCCTCACCTTCCTTGCTCTCCACATAAATCATACCACCGTGCTCCAGCACGATGCCATACGAAATTGAAAGCCCGAGCCCAGTCCCCTTGTTTACCGGCTTGGTGGTATAAAAGGGGTCAAAGATCTTTGATATATTATCCTTGGGTATGCCTATGCCATTGTCTCCTATGCTCACACATATCCGCTGCTTTTCCCGATCGTGCCAGGCCCTGATCGTAATCCTGCCGGGCCTGTTGCTTTCAGCTATGGCCTGCTCTGCGTTCATGAGAATATTCAGGATAACCTGCTGGATCTGCTGAGTATCAATATAGGCAAGGGACATATCCGGCTCGTAGTCCCTGATGATCTCAATGTTCTGATTCCGGTGCCAGTAGGCCCTCAGCTCAAGTGTCTTGTCGATTATGTCATTGAGATATTCAAGATTCCGCTGTGTTGCCTGCTGCCGCGAGAAGCAGAGCAGGCTGTCTATGATCACCTTACAGCGCTCTGCTGATTTCGTGATCTTGGCAAGGTCCTTCTTGAGGCTGTCGTCCTGGGCCTTGAGCGTGAGGATCTCAGCATAGCCGAGAATACCGGTCAAGGGATTGTTCAGCTCATGAGCAACGCCTGAGACAAGTCTGCCCAGGGAGGCAAGCTTATACGCAAAATAGAGCTTGTTCTTGAGCTCAATGAGCTCGGTGATGTCCTTCATAACATAGACATAGACATCTTCCTCATCATAACGCGCAGGGAAAACACTGATAACATAGGTAATGTCCTGCACAGAGATCTCTTTTGATACCATGGCGCCGGACAACCCGACCTCCTCGGAAAGCGTCTCAGGCTGCGGTATCTCAAACGGAAGAAGTTCGTTCACATCCAGCCCTATGATCTCGCGCGGCTGTTTCTGCAGCCGGCTCGCAAAAGAGAGGTTTGCCTTCTTGAGAATATGATCCCGGCCGATCACAAAGATATAATCCTTGACTGCGTCAATCGTGGCCTGCCAGTGCTCCTGGCTCTTCATGATCTTTTCGATGAACTCGTTATCGAGATTTGGCGATACTGGCTGATCCTTCATAATATCCGGTTATTCTCCGCCGTCTTTTTTCCCTTAGACACTGTCATTTATTTCTGCTCAGGATAATAATGTCAACACGCCGGTTCTTTGCCCTGCCGTCGGGTGTGGCGTTGGTTGCCTTTGGTCTGAACTCGGCGTACCCTGCTGCGGCAAAGCGCTCCGGAGGCAGATTATAGGTTGCAAGCAGATAACTGAGAACACTCGTGGCCCGCGCAGTCGAAAGTTCCCAGTTTGATGAAAACCTGCCATGGGCTTCGGCTATGGGTATATTGTCCGTATGGCCCTCGACAATCACCTTGTTCGGCAGCTTCTTTAGCACAGAAGCAACAGCGGCAATCGACACCGATGCATCCTGCTTCAGACCTGCCTTACCGACCTCAAAAAGCAGGTTATCGCCGATCGAGAGAACAACACCCCTCTCATCATGACTAATCTCCATATCTTCTCTTGACTGGAGCGCTGCCAGGCCTTTTCTCAGGTCTTCTTCGATCGAAAAAGTATCAGGGGCAACCGGCACAATGCCTTCGATGACAGACTTGACAGGCTTCACATCTTCAGACTTGAAGGCGGATTTCATGGAGCCGGTAAACATCTTGAGCTTTCCGGCATCCACCTGGCTTATTGCGTACATAGTTGTAAAGAAAGCGAAAAGAAGCGTCACAAAGTCTGCATAAGAAACAACCCACCGGTCAGAACTCTCCGGCTCTTCAATGCGCTTTTTCCTCATTATCTAGCCTGCCTGTTCTGATCATCAAGGAAGCCTCTCAGCCTCTCTCTCAGATAATGGGGATTAACACCTGCCTGTATACCAACAACGCCCTCAAGGATCATCTCTCGCAGGGCCATTTCTTCGTTCAGCCTGTTTATCAGTTTTTTTGACATCGGGATCAGCAGAAGGTTTGCAGAGCCTACTCCATAAACAGTGGCCACAAAAGCTACGGCAATGCCAGCGCCGAGTTTAGATGGCTCAGAAAGGTTCTCCATCACCTGGATAAGTCCCAGCACCGCACCGAGGATGCCTATGGTCGGCGCAATCCCGCCCGCTGTATCAAATATCTTTGCAACCCGCCGTTTTCCCTCTTCATACGTGGCGTTTTCCTGGTCAACCGTATCCTTCAATGTTTTTGCAGCCATGCGGTCAACCGCCAGCATCATCACTTTTTTGAAGTAGGGATCTTCGATACGGGGTATTTCCCGATCAAGGGCCACAAGACCATTCTTCCGTGCAAAGTCGGCAAAGCGCATGATGTCAACGATAAATTGTTCAGGATCAAGCTTCTTTTCAAAGAAGATATCCTTGATCGCCATGATCGCATGGATCACGTCACGGGTGGAAGAACTGAGGAGTGTTGCGCCGAGGGTACCGCCGAAGACGATTAGTGCAGCCGTAGGCTGCAGGATAGAACTGATTTTGCCGCCTTCAAGATAATTACCGCCGATGACCGCAACAATACCAAGGAATATTCCTGTAAGACTCGTGCGGTCCATCAAGCATTATTTCTCCTTTTCTCTCTGGGATCTGATAAGCTCTCTCTGGCGCTGCAGTGTGTACTGAATAATCTCATCACGGATATCCTCATCCATTTCATCGAAATGAAGCGCCATTTCGTATTCTTCATTCTCTGCTCTCTCGACTCTCACGACCCGTCCAAAGGCGAGTATCCCGGTAGGAGGATAGGTAGGAAGAAGCATTTTTATTTCCAGGCTGTCGCCGACTTCTGCTTTCTCCGGGGTTATGACCTTCAGGCCTGTTGCACTGAGGTTCACCCGTCTGTTTTCGATCTGGGTAAATCCCTCCTTCTGCAGGTCCAGCCGCTCAAGGATCATGCCGAGCTTGGTATTGATGTCAACCAGCATATTCCAGAGCCTGGGATGTATGGCATCTTCCGGCAGTTCCATGGTCCCTATTTCAGAACCAAACCCTGCCACCAGCCTCGGTTTCTTTGCTGCTCCTGCATTCTTTACCTTCTTGCAGTCAACAGGAAAGACATCGTCTATTCTGAAAAACTCACGCCTGTCGGACCAGAGCCGCTTTACGTTGAACATGGTATTTTCGCTGTTCAATATCTCGGTATAAAAATCCGAGTCAGCACAGGAGATGATAAGCTGATCGCCCTTTACCGTCTTCTGGGGAACATTCGCATTGGCCCTGATAACGATACTGGTGTCATTTGCAGAAACAATTGTAGCGCTGTATCGGACGTCCTCTTTTGCAATTCTGAAAAAGATCTGTTCGCCTACATTAAGATCCAAGGGCTGCTCCTCTTCCGGCAGGGGTCTGGAGAAAGGCGTTGACGATGACTCCGTCAAACTGGCTGTTTGAGCACCGGTGGAGCTCTGCAATCGCCTGCTCATGAGTCCGCGCCGTCCTGTAAGGTCTTGACGTTGTCATTGCATCAAAGGTGTCTACCACATTCATAATCCTCACAACAAGCGGAATCCTTTCTCCGGCAAGACCATCGGGGTATCCCTTTCCGTCAAACCGCTCATGATGATGACGGATAAGCTCCCGCTCTCTCGGGAAAAACTTTATCGGCTTTATTATATTATCACCTATCACAGGATGCAACCTGATTTCCACAAACTCCTCGTCCGTCAGCTTAGAAGGCTTCAGCAAAACTGTGTCCCGCACACCAATCTTGCCGATGTCATGGAGATATCCGCCGAACCGGATGATCTCCTTGTCATCATTGCTGAGGTTCATCACGTCCGCCACCTGAAGCGCATAGGCAGCGACCCGTTCGGAATGGTTTCTGGTATATATATCACGGGCCTCTATGCTGATGACCAGGGATTTAAGTGTGTTGATCAGATTGCCGTAGAAAACCTCATACAGAGCGTTGTTCTCGATGCGCATGGCAGCCTTTCTCGCAAAGGTGAGGGCAAGGGAAATTTCATAATCAGTGAACGCTGTGCCGTCAGCCTTGTTCGAAATACTGAGGATACCAAAGACCTCTTCATTCATTGTAAGCGGAATCGAAAAGAACGGGAAGGTCAGACAGGTGCCGTCATGGGGATTGATCTCCCCGGGTAATGCGATATAATAGCTTTTTGAACTTACCACCTTCTCAAAGAGCGTGCCGCTGATCGGTATGGTCCTGGCAGCAGCACCGATTCCGGCCTCAACCTTTATCTCTCCGTTTTCGACAATGCCGAAAGAGGCTTCCCTGACCATAAACAGCCGCGATACCATCTCTACGAGCTTCTCATAAATCTCGCGGTTACTGAAAATGCCGTCTATCTCGTTGCTGATGGACTGCAGAATGCCGATCTCATGCAGACTTTTGAAGAGTTCGCTGTTGAGTTTGCCGACCGTGCTCTCCGTGTCGTCATGACGCGAGATCCTGTCAAGAAGCCTCCTCTCGCCGAGGATCTTTGTGGCAACTGCCAAAACAGTATCGATCCTGAAGGGCTTGGTTATAAAATCCTTGGCCCCTTCTCTCATGGCGTTTACTGCATTATCTATGGAGGAAAAACCGGTGATCACAACAACAGGTATGCCGAAATTCATGCGCTGGGTTTCTTTGAGGAAGTCCATGCCGTTCATGCGCGGCATGGTAAGATCTGTAAAGATGATATCGTATTCCTGGCGTTTCAGCTTTTCGAGCCCATCAACGCCGTCAAAAGCGAGATCAGCCCGGTATCCGCCAACATTGCTCAGAATGTCATAAAGCACATCCCTGACAATGGGGTCATCATCTACTATTAATATTCGCCCCTTGTCCATGACCCCTGATCAGCCTTTCCCTCAAAATATGAGTCTCATCCTCTGACAGGACATCCATGGTTTTCAGCCGTTCAATCCGCTCAATCCAGGAGGCCGTTATTTCCGGATTTCCCCTATCAACTACAGTTCTCAAAAGTTCGATGTCACGGTAAGTCTCCCGGAGCTGCTTAACCAATTCCTTATTTTCCAGCAGCAGAAGCGTCCGCTTGTATGCCCGCTCCACCACAAAGATGATCTCCTGCCCTTTGAATGGTTTTGTGAGATAATCATAGGCACCCTCTTTCATTGCCTCAAGCGTAGTATCAAGAGTGCCATAAGCAGTGAGAATAACAACAGCCACGTCGGGATTGGTTCTTGCCGATTGCTTCAATACCTCGATGCCGTCAGCGCCGGGCATTCTGAGGTCTGTTATAACAAGGCTGATATCCTCAAAGCGAAGCATGCGTATCGCATCAAGGCCATCTTTAGCGGTTATAATAGTATATCCCTCCCTGGTCAGGAGTGAATTGATCACATCACGCGCTATTTCGTCATCGTCAGCGACGAGTATCCTGAAGTCCTTCTTAGTCACCCTACTTTGCGTCCCTTATTCTTTCGAGGACTTCGCTCTTCGCCTGCGACAGAATCTGCTGCTTCTTGGCGTCCTCCGAGATACTTACCATATCTCTCGGTCCGGTGCTGTCGCTCTCCTTTTCCAGCAGGGTAGACGGCTTCATCTTTGATACCCTGTTGTACAAATGCAGAACTTCGCCGATCTGATTAGGGAAAATTGTCATCTTTCTGCCTCCATCTTCTATGGATGTCCTTTCTCTGGTTCTCCAATTCTCTTTATCGGACGCAATCTTTAGAAACTTTAGGTCTTTTTTCGTTGGCTTAAGAAAAATAATTGCAATGTTGTATAGAGCCCAGCCATGGACCGCAACAATAACGACCATGAAGACTTGGCCGACTTCTGGCAAGGTCCTTGCCTTACTCTTTAATATTGCCACCACACTCCGAGGCAAAAAAATCCAATAAAGAAGAAAGAACACTTCATCAAGCCGTGATTTACAGAATAATTATACTTTAATTACAGCATGTTATGTCCACCAAAAAAATACTAAAGTTTTCCTGCAGGCTTCCGATAAGACTATTAGAAGCTGAGACTAAATGGTCAATAAGGAGGTGGAGCAGAGAGATAGGGACCCTGAGGCTTAAAAGTAACTGATCCGCCTTGCGGATCAACAATCCATCGAGAATCGGTGGAACAAAATTCCTAGAACAGGAGAATCACCATGGCTATCAATGATATCACCTTAACCGGCGGAATGCGTAACACCCTCAACAGCCTTCAGCAGACAGCAGTACTCTTCGACAGAACCCAGACCCGTCTCGCATCAGGCAAGAAAGTTAACTCTGCTCTTGATGATCCTATTAACTTCTTTGCAGCAAAGGGCTATACAGACAGAGCTTCTGACCTGAACTCTCTCAAAGACGGTATGGGCGAAGCTATCCAGGCAGTTAAGGCAGCTGACGCCGGCATATCTTCGATCACAGAGCTTATCTCTCAGGCAAAATCGCTTGCAAACTCGGCTCTTGTGGCAAACAGCGTAACAACCCAGAAAACATATTCCGGGCAGTTTAATGCTCTTCTGGGCCAGATTGATACCATCGCTAACGACTCTATCTACAAGGGGACCAATCTTCTGAAAGGCGGATCACTTCTTGTTAATTTCAATGAGTCCAGCACAAGTCAGCTTACGATAGCCGGGTCAAACTCAACCTCAGGCGGCTTGGGAATAACACAGGCAGGAGCTTCCTGGGCTACTTCCGGAGACATCACTGCTTCTATAGCCTTACTTGACGCAGCAACAACTTCGCTCAGGACAGCTTCTCAGACTCTGTCTTCGAACCTTGCTGTTGTTCAGACAAGACAGAACTTCACCACGAATATGGTTAACACATTGACCAAGGGTGCTGAGAACCTGACACTCGCTGACATGAATGAGGAAGGTGCAAACCTCCTGATGTTGCAGACCAGACAGTCACTCAGTTCAACGTCCTTGAGCCTTGCTTCACAGGCAGCTCAGTCAGTTCTGAGACTGTTCTAAACAAATAACGGTTACGAAGGGGGGATTAACTTCCCCCTTCGTCCGAATATTATGAGGACAAGACCATGTCTGTGATACAAAACATAGGGACAGAACAGGCGCTACTCGTTGCCAATAGAGTGACCAAGCAGCCTGAGATGTCATCACAACAGGCAAGGGCTGTTTCGTCAGCAGCAAGCAACAGCGGTCAGGAGTTAATCGTCAGTCTGAGCAATGAGGCAGTTGATGTTGCCAATATCCAGGATGCGAAGAACAGCCTTAATGATACTGCAAGAAATATCAGGAAAGCAGACACGGCCATGCAGATGATCAATGAAGTCTATATTGAACAGATGAAGGCCAGCTTGAATGCCATAAGAAAGCAGTATCCGCCTTTCCCTCCGGGAAGTGAGGAAAGGATCAGTTATCTGAGGAGTTTTAACGGATTCCGCCAGATAATCGATCAACTTTCTTTCAAGGCTGTGGACAACGGCACAGAAAAGAACGGCAACATCAATGAAAGCATCGGCGTCTCAGAAAAAGGTAATTCGTAACCAGCAGGTCCATACCGGGCCTGCTGGCCTGAATATTCCGGAACTGCCGGAAGATGCTTCTGACATTGAGATAATAGCCGCATTAGCCAATCTTGAGGCGGCACAGAAACGGCTTATAGCCAAACGAAAAGCACTTGCAGAAGATGCGGAGGCCTTTTTTGCGCCCGATGGCCCCAAAATATCAGAAGACCAGGCATCCTTGCGCAGCAACCAGATCAAGGGCATTCTGAAAGAATCAGCCAAAAGCATCACTGATCTGACAAACATAGGGGATATATAACTCACATGGCACTAAAGATTAATCTCAAACCTCACGAAAAGATGATCATTGGCGGCGCTGTCATAAAGAACGGTGACAAGGCCGGCAGCCTTTTCGTTGAGAACAATGTTCCCCTTCTGCGCGAAAAGGACATTATGAAGCAGGAAGATGCAAAAACGTTCTGCAGCGGCATTTACTTTGTTATACAGCTCATGTATATCGACAATAGAAATATTATCGAATATCACAACACTTACTGGAAACTGGTCAGGGAACTGGTAGACGCAATACCACGCACAGTCGGCATCATTGATGAAATTAGCCAGCACATTCTGAACGAAGACTATTATCAGGCACTGAAGCTCTCAAAAAAACTGCTCGAATTTGAAAAGGAGGCATTACGCCATGTTAGCAACGCAACTGGAAGCATATAGAACTGTTCAGAAAACAACGATGTCCGGAAGAGAAATAGAGGCTTCTGTTCTAACAAAAGCAGCCCAGATGATCAAGGAATGTCAACAGAACTGGGGCAACAAAGACCTCGATGAAAAGCTCGATGAGGCCTTAAAATACAATCAGAAGATATGGAGCCTTTTCCAGGCTGAACTGTCAAAGGACGATAATCCGCTCCCCAGGAAACTCCGTGAAGACATCCTGAGCCTGAGCGTTTTTGTGGATAAACGCACCTTTGATATCATGGCATTTCCGGCTCCAGAGAAATTGAACATTCTTGTCAGCATAAATATCAATATTGCAGCAGGACTGATGGGCAATCCTTAAATTTTATGGCGTCGTTAACTGCTGCATCGGTATTCCTCGTAGAGTGCAGCCATGTCATGATTCACTATTTTCCTGTCAATAAGAGTCCTCAGCAGGGCGCATGCCTCCTGCCTTCGGTCAAGTGAGTGTAGTTTTCTTGCCTCCAGACAGGCAAATTCCGCGTAATTGAACCCCATCCTAACAAGTCTATCGATCAATACAAAACCCTCTTCTACTCTCTTTGTTAATATATAGACAGAAGAAAGAAGTCCAAGCAGGGGCGGATAATCAGGGTCTGATGTAATATGTGTTTCTATAAGACGGATAACTTCAGAATAATTGCCTAGGTCGAATTCGCAGAGAGCATAGTGGTAAACAGCCTCTCTCCTTTTTGGTGAGAGCGCATATCCTTTTTTTGCCATTTCGAGTGCCTCATCCAGCCTGCCGAGTTCCGCATATGGCTGTACTACGCTAATGTAAGCCAGATCCAACTCAGGTCTCAGCTTGATAAGACGATTCCAGAGCTCTATGGCTTCTTCGTGCCTGTTTAACTCTGTTGCCTGTATTGCCAACTCATAGATAGCTTTTACATTGTTTTCGTCACTCTTCAGTTTTTCCATTCCGAGGAGAAAATATGCTTCGCCCTTATTCGTGGTTTTTTTCTGATCAAGCTTCCCATAATGATGAATTGGAACAGCACAGTCCTTGATCTGATACCCAGCCTTGACCAGTGAAGGCTCCACAAGCTCATGCACCGGGTTGATAAACCTGATCTTCTTGTCGTTCGGAAAAAGTCGCACCTTTATGCTTGGGAACCAGCCGCTACCTGTTTCCTCTTCATATTCGCCGTCATTCGCTATCCAATGCGCCAAAATAATCCGCGTATAGTTTCTCGTCTCCAGATTGTAAGCAACAGGTTTGCTGCTAGGTTTTTTCAAATATCCGGTCAAGCGATCAAGATCTCGCTTTGCTAATATCTCATCCCCGTCCAGGACGAGGATCCAATCACCTTTTGCATGTTCGAGAGATATATTTCTTGCTGATGCAAAATCATCCTGCCAGGGAATCTCAAACAGCCTGGCCCCGAACACCCTCGCGATCTCCCTGGTTCTGTCTGATGATCCGGTATCAACAATAACCATCTCGTCAACAATGCGTTTCACGCTGTTAAGGCACTGGGCAAGGTATTTCTCCTCGTTCTTGACGATCATGCACAAAGACAGGGTCTTTTTCTTTTTTACAGCTGCATCAACGATCCTTCCGCCTATTTTATCCCTAACAGCAGTCGCAGCCGTCAGGATATTGTCATCAACACCAAACACCGTAAGCGCATCTTCGATTATGTCCATTGCCTGAGAATATTTCTGCTGCTTTAGAAGGATATCGATCAGTAAATATACTATCCGAAGATTGAGAGGATATGCAGTCCTTGCATCAGAGAAAACCTCTTCTGCTCTTTCAAGCTTAGCTGATTCGGTAATGGCCGTATGATAAAGGGTTGCAATTTCCTGAACTGTCGGCGTGAGAATAAATCCTCTTTCAAGTAATTCAAGACCTTCCTCGCGCTTTCCGGCAGCCCACTGCATGACGCCAAGGTTCGTATATGGCTCTCCATAGGAGGGATTATTCTCACGTGCCATCCTGAATAAATCTTCTGCGCGGTCCCTGCTTCCTCTCTTATGCTCGATTATTCCTTTCAAATTTAAGGCCTTGGCATCGTTGCTGACCATCCCCAGTGCCTGATCAGCGCTTTTTTCAGCTAAATCAAGCTGACCCAGTCCCTCGTAGCAGTAACCCTGCAGAATAAGCAGTTCCAGATCTTCCTGGTCAGGTGGCAACTGCCCAAGGATCTCAAGAGCATTCTGATACTGCTTCCCCTCAATCATCATTTCTGCCAATCTGCAATAAAGAGATCTTACTTCAGGGCAGTTCTTGATACCGGACAGCATGAGTTTGACGGCTTCTTCTGTCCTGTCTTTCGCAAACTCTTCCTGAGCCTGTTCGATAATTCTGAGGGGAAGAAGATCACTGCCAGGCGGTACCTTTACGTCTATACCGGTCCACTTCTCATCCAAATTATTTCTGCTTCCTCCAAGAATCGGATCCGCAACCGTGTTGGAACCGCTCACGGCAGTACCGAAATGATGCACGTATACATCCCCGGCAATCATATTCCGATATCCTGCCAGTTCCACCCTGAGGCAGAAATCCTCGATAAATTTGCTGCCTTCAAGTTCTGGATCAAAGCCGTTTGCTCCCTGAAATACATCTTTTCTGAAGAACATGCATAAGCCAGCAAGATTTCTCGACCATATCTCCCGGTGACGGTTTCTTTCTCTGAACCTCATCGCAAAGTCAGTTATTTTCTGATAATCGATCAACTCATTAGAAATGCCCTGCCGCCCCTCAATATTTCCAATCATTGGGCTAACTACACCGACCGCATCATGGTTTGAGTTGCACTCGGCCATGGCGCTAAGCCAACCCTCGGTGACTATAATGTCATCCCGCAACAACACGATATATTCTCCGGTTGCTGCTGACACTGCCTTATTAAGATTACCAATATAACTCTTATTGTCATCAGCACCGGACCAGACCACTGGAATCATCTCCATGATCTGTTTTTTGACTTTTTTATTATCCTTCTGGTTCAATGGCTCAATAAGAATAACTTCATATGGGGCTGAAGTATTATCCTTGACTGCCTTTAAACATGAAGTAAGATATTTGCGATCATTCGACGGCAGGATAATAATGGACGTGATACCGTTTCGAGCCTCGTCCTGTTTTACTCCAATCTTTTTAAGACCATTAATCGCAGCTTCGTTCTGAGGTTCCAGTTTCAAGACCCTTGTATAAAACAGTTCTGCATCTTTCGAACTACCCCCGGAAAGACAGATATTGCCGAGTATTATAAGAGTCTCAATATCTGAAGGATTCTCTTTCAGGACGTCGACAAGCATGGCCACTGCCAACGCAGTGTCTTTCTTGACCACAAGCAGAAAATCGGCCAGATTTTTCTTGAAAATAATGTTGTCCGGCTCCAATGCAATGGCTTTTTGATAATAGCGTTCTGACTCATCAAAATTGCCCGTGTCACCGTAGAGCACTCCCAAGTCATTGAAGAGAAAGGGGACGTCAGGATATGCCTCTGCCAGGGCCAGCATTTCCGTTATCGCCTCTTCCTTCCTATTTTCTTGAATAAGCATTTTTACTTTTTCATAGGCTTGGCCGAGAGCAGGCGGGATCTCATTAGCAATAGGCATATTATTCATTCTCTTATTGAGAGCCCTGTCTAATGGGATGTAATGTCTATCCTTATTGAAACCCTGCAAAAGAATAGGCGCAAGATCATAGGGAAATCCGTATTTAAGGTCAGCGGGCAATTCCCACTTTCTCTTGAATACTTCCCACGCAGCAAGAAGCTGTTGATTGTATGAAGAATCGCCCTTCCCCTGAGGTCCCCCTGTATGATGTATGAAGACATCGTTCGCTATTGCTGTTTTAAACCCGGCTATTAACGCACGCCAGGTATAATCATCGTCCTCAAATCCAAATTTACCGAAGGAAGCATC
>CAZDLA010000038.1:0-13264 GCA_964506525.1 uncultured Nitrospiraceae bacterium | reverse complement strand
GATGAAGTTCTGGTGATTGCGAGAGCTGGTGGTGCTTGTCTAGAAGGAGATTGAATACACCAAGAATAAGCGGGTTGGGAGGATAGAGGAGATCCTGGCGAAGCGGAGGGACATGATGGGGGCAGAGGGGGGGTGGGGAGCGGCAATAGTATTGAATTTTTTTTTGGGGGGGGGGGGGGGGGGGTAAAAGCAAATTAATAATTACGAGTTAGAAATTACGAATTACGGAATTGGAGTGAATTGTGCAATGTGGCACGGTTTGTCTTAAAGAAGGATTCCCGACAAGCGGGAATGACAGAACTCCTGTCAGTCCTTATGTTGTCATTCCGGCTTGCCCGGAATCTCTTTTCAAAATCTCCCCTAACTCCTCTTTGCCAAATCGGGAAATATATGATCGTGGTGAACGAAATGTCTAAAAAACGGATTCTGATCGTGGAAGATGAAGCAGTTACAGCCATGGACCTGCAGACCAGGCTTTTCCAGTTGGGGTACGATGTGCCTGCGATGGTAACCAGCGGGGAAGAGGCAATACGCATTGCAGCAGAACTGCAGCCTGACCTGGTCTTGATGGACATTACGCTCGACGGGCAGATGAATGGCATCGAAGCAGCCGAAGCGCTCTGGACGTCTAATTACATTCCTGTCGTATTTCTTACTGCTCACGACGATATTCTCACGATACAGAACGCACAGGTTTCTCAGCCATACGGATATATAACGAAACCCTATAGTATGGGTAACCTCCAGAGCACAATAGAGACCGCACTTTATAAGCATGAGACGGATGTGCGTCTTCGCGATGTTTCTGAAGCCCTGATCAGGAAGAATGCAGAGCTGGAGCGGTTGACATATACCGTGTCTCACGATTTGAAAAGCCCGCTCATCACATTCAAAACTTATCTTGGCTATCTGAAGCAGGACATGGTCAAGGCAGATACTGAACGTATCAGGCAGGATATAGGATTCATGGAGACAGCTGCCGATAAAATGGAGTTGCTCCTGCAAGGAATTCTGGAACTGTCACGTCTTGGCAGGGTAGAGAATCCTGCGGTCAGCGTCACCTTCCGGGAACTGGTAGATGACGCCCTATCCTCGGTGGCCGGCCAGCTCACGCAGGCAAAGGCTGATGTTCATCTGGACGAGGCTCATTGTGATCTCTTTGGCGATCGGCAGAGATTGGCAGAGATCTGGCAGAACCTGATCGACAACGCGGTTAAATACATGGGCGAACAGAAAATGCCTCGCATTGATATTGGCGCAGATTGCAATGGATCGGAAACAATCTTTTTTGTTCGCGACAACGGCATGGGTATTGATCCTCGTCACAAAGATCTTGTCTTCGGCCTATTCGAGAAGCTCGACCCAAAAAGTGAGGGCTCTGGGCTTGGGTTGGCATTAGTAAGGAGGATCGTGGAGCTTTATAATGGAGACATCTGGCTCGAATCGGAGGGCGTGGGGAAGGGATGTTGTTTTAAATTTACGCTGCCGGGGGCGGTAAAGAAATAGCTGTCAGCAATCAGCGATCAGTAAAAAGCTGTCAGTAAAAACGTAATAAACGAAGAAAATAGACGAGTTGGTCAAAGCAGTTAATTTCATGCTGAAAGCTAAAAGCTGAAAGCTAAAAGCTGAGAGCTGAAAGGAGAAATGCCATGCAAGGTGAACCTATTGTAATATTACTGGTCGAGGATGATCTTGGCCATGCGGAGATCGTACGGCGGAACTTTGCAAAATCGCGCATTGCCAACCGACTGATGCATGTGGAGGACGGCCAGGCAGCGCTGGACTATCTGTTCCGGCGCAACGATTTCACCGATCCTGACAAATCTCCGAGACCCGGCATTATGCTGCTTGACCTGCGACTGCCTAAAGTGGATGGACTGGAAGTTCTGAAAACCGTAAAAGCGGACACTGATCTCAGCACTATACCTGTGGTGATCCTTACCACGTCAGCAGCTGAAAAAGATGTGGCAATGGCCTATGAGAACCGCGCAAACAGCTATCTGGTCAAGCCGGTTAACTTTTTGCATTTCACGGACATGATGGAATCCCTGGGTTATTACTGGCTGGCATGGAACCAGCGGCCCTATTAACGGATAAAGGGGACAAATGATACCTGCGCTGTTTCGGATTATTATTGTTGAAGATGACGCGGCCCATGCTGAGGCTATCAGACGCGCTCTGATTGATACCGGCATTAAGATGCATATCGATATGGTCGGGTCAATCGAGGAATATCAGCGATATCTGGCGGTAATACTGCCCGACATTGCACTAATCGACATGAACTTACCTGATGGAAATGCAATTGAGCTATTGATCTCGCCCCCTGAAGCATGGCTCTTCCCCATTCTGGTAATGACCGGTCAGGGTGATGAACTAACTGCAGTGGAGGCCATGAAGTCAGGTGCTATTGACTACGTTGTCAAGTCGCCTGAGACGTTTGCCGAGATTCCCCATATCCTTGTGCGGGCGCTGCGCGAATGGAGACTGCTCAGCGAACGCAAAAATGCCGAAGCGGTTCTTCTGGAGAGTGAGAGAAGATATCGACGATTGGTCGAAAATGTCGGAAAGGAATATTTCTTTTACCTCCACGGCATAGATGGTGTCTTTACGTATCTGAGCCCCTCCATAACCCATATTCTGGGATATTCACAACATGAGTTTATGTCCCACTATGCAGAGTATCTGACGGATAATCCGATAAATAAGGATGTTATAAACTATACCGAATTGGCGATACAGGGCTATCAGCAGCCGGTATATGAGCTTGAGATTTATCATAAGGACGGAAGCCGACGCATTCTTGAAGTGAGCGAAGTTTCGATCCTTAACGAGCAGGGCAACGTTATTGCTGTAGAAGGGATTGCGAAGGATATTACCGAACGCAAGAGGATCACTGACTCTCTGCGGGAGAGTGAGCAGAACTATCGCACCCTTGCCGACTCCGGCCCGGCTCTGATCTGGGCAGCGGGAAGCGATAAGCTCTGTAACTATTTTAATCAGACCTGGCTGAAATTCACCGGGCGGACCCTCCAACAGGAGATGGGCAATGGCTGGACAGAGGGAGTGCATCCGGATGACCTTGATCGATGTGTTGATGTATATGTGAAGGCTTTTGATCAACGAGAAGCTTTCAGCATGGAATACCGTCTGCGCAGCCATGATGGTTCTTACTGCTGGATTCAGGATGATGGCTGCCCCCGGTATGATCATGAGGGGAATTTCATCGGCTATATCGGGTATTGCCTGGACATATCTGCTCGTAAGCGTGCTGAAGACGAGGTGAGGCATTCCCAGACTATGCTGATTCAGGCCAATAAAATGTCTTCTCTTGGTCTTCTTGTCTCGGGAGTTGCACATGAAGTGAGCAATCCCAATAAGTTTATAAAATTAAATAGTTCGTTTCTTGCCGGGGCGTGGAAGGATATTCAGGAAATCCTGGATAGACATAATCAGACGGATGACTCATTTCATATTGCCGGCCTGCCGTATGAAGAGATGAAGGTTGCAATTCCAAAGCTGCTTTCCGGTATTTCGGACGGCTCGCAGCGGATTAACAACATTGTGGAGAGGCTTCGTGAATTCTCCCGGGAGGATCGCTCCAGTTCTGACGGTATTGTAGATATCAATGAATCCGTTAGAAGGTCACTGCAGCTTATGGATAACTATATACAGAAACATACCAACAACTTTTCAACGAAATTTGGGGAGTCGCTTCCTCTGGTCAGCGGCAGCTCGCAGCAGATCGAGCAGGTTGTGATCAATCTTGTCCAGAATGCACTGCAGGCGCTTAAGGATCGGAGTGGTGCGATAACTGTCAGAACAGAACATGATGCAGAAAATCGCCAGGTGATCGTAGAAGTTCTGGACACGGGCATCGGAATACCTGAAGAAGTCGTAAAACGCGTTACAGAACCTTTTTTTACAACAAAATTCAATTCTGGCGGTACCGGGCTGGGACTCTCAATCTCGCTATCGATCATAAAAGATCATCATGGGCTGCTAGAGTTTCGGTCAGAAGAGGGCAAAGGCACAACAGTCAGAATAGTCCTACCTGAGAGAGCAAAGGCAGAACAGTGAATAGCCAGCCGACAGTATTGCTTGTGGATGACGAAGAAAAGATTCTCTATATATTAGAGCTCCTGATCAGGTCTGCCGGCATAGCTCAGGTTATCACGCTTGCTGACAGCAGAAAAGTGATGCCTTTACTAAAAAAGCAGGATGTGTCGGTCATTGTGCTCGATCTTGCCATGCCTTTTATCAACGGCAGGGAATTGTTAGTAAAAATCACGCAGGAATATCCCGGGATTCCGGTAATCATCATGACCGGTGAAGGGCAGTTAAAGACTGCAGTTCAATGTATAAAGAATGGGGCCTTTGATTATCTGGTCAAGCCTGAAGATGAAGAACATATTCTTGCCACTATTCAGAAGGCGCTTGAGGTCCGTGCGCTTAAGGCTGAAGTGCTGGCACTGAAAGAGCAGTTGTTTTCGAGCAAGCTCGAATGCCCGGAAGTCTATGCAGATATCATTACCGAAAGCAGAGAGATGAAAAAGCTATTTCAGTATTTGGAGTCAATTGCTGCCTCGACCCAGCCTGTCTTGATCACGGGTGAGACGGGCGTTGGCAAGGAACTTTTTGCTCTTGCCGTTCATAAGCTCAGCAATCGCAGCGGACAATATATTGCGGTCAATGTTGCCGGTCTTGACGATACAGCCTTTTCTGATACCCTTTTCGGCCATGCCAAGGGCGCTTATACCGGGGCTGATACCCGTCGTGAGGGCATGATTGTCAGGGCCTCAGAGGGCACTCTTTTCCTTGATGAGATCGGCGATCTCAAGGATTCACTGCAGGTGAAAATCCTCAGGCTTCTGCAGGATCAGTCCTATTATCCTCTGGGTTCTGACGTGCCTGTTCGGAGCAGGGCCCGCGTTGTAGTAGCTACGAATCACGACCTTGCAGAGGAAATGACCAGTGGCAGGTTTCGAAAAGATCTTTATTACCGGTTACGCTTTCACCACGTTCACATCCCGCCGCTCAGGGAGAGGAAGGCTGATATACCGCTGCTGCTCGACTATTTTGTCCAGGAAGCTGCAGCGTCTCTTGGGAAAAAACCGCCTCCAATACCGATCGAGATGTATCCCCTACTCAAGTCCTACCATTTCCCCGGCAATGTTCGTGAGCTTAAGGCCATGGTGTATGATGCGGTTGCTCAGCATGTAGGAGGCGCTCTTTCGCTCTCCTGTTTTCGACAGCTGATTCGGCTGGGAGCCTTGGATAGCGGTAAATCTGCTTCCGTAATGTCAGGTGAGACCTTCGCAGAACTAAACCTTCATGCTCGGTTGCCTACGTTTAAGGAAGCTGAGGAATACCTGACAAAAGAAGCTCTTCTGCGTGCAAAGGGAAATCAGGGCATTGCTGCAGCCATGTTAGGCGTGAATCGCAGTGCATTTAACAAGCGCCTTCAGAAGAATAAGAAGTAAGTATACAGTTCCAAATTTCTGTCATTCCTGCTTGCTTGTGCTCGATGTATGGGTATCCGGAATCTTTTCGACAATATCTTCATACAGGTCTCTCATTGATGGATTCCCAAGCCGGATAAGCTCCATCTTATCGTGTCTGCTCATATTCTTTATCTGTTTTTCTCTAATAATGGCACCTCTGATATTTTCACAAACCTCATAATATACAAGCTTATGTAGGTAATATCTCGCTGTAAAACAATGAGGGTTGTGATTGCTCTTATGCTCATAGACTCTTCTAATGAGGTCATTTGTCACACCAACATATAAAGTCGGCCTTGCATTTGCCATTACATACACAGCATTAGTTTGCCCTGCCATCGTCCCATTATATCAGAAAGATTCCGGACGAGCCGGAATGACATCAACACATAAACATGAAGAGCCTTTGTTACTTTTTATAAAAATTACACCCTGTGGCTTCGCTTAGAAGTGACTGCTTTTGGTTGCCACTGGATCCAAATTTCTGTCATTCCGGCTTGTCCGGAATCTTTCAGAAGGATTCCTTTGTGTTTTCTTCCCACACCCCCCCCCCATAAGAAAATATTCCCACAGAGAAAATATTCACACCAGGGGGATTATCGTGTCTATTATAATGCTTGAGGTTCATTCATATTCATCAACTCATTGATTTATTGGATAAATATCATTTTCTTTGAGAGTTTTATAATCATACTTGAAGCATCTCTCCCTATCACCGTGTGCAACTTCGTTCTCAGCCATTCCTATCTGACAGATATCTATTAACTTATTGAATTAATGAAACAAATTGCATGAACATCGCCTGGCATCGCTCGTGCAATAAGAAAAGCATGTTGAGACATATTCTGGTTATAGACGATGAGCCAGCTTTCAGATTTTCAGTCAGCCTTGCGTTACGCCAGTCAGGGTATATCACGAGTGAGGCAGAGGACGGATTCGAAGCTCTTTCGATGATCTGCAACAAGGAGAGTCGTTTTGCCGCTTTTGATGCTATTTTGCTTGATCTCCAGATGCCGGGAATGACTGGGTTGGAACTGATTGACGAAGTGAAGGCACGTGGGATCGAAATGCCGCCGATTATTGTTATCTCAGGATATGCTGATGAGCAGACGATTGCTGATCTCGAGAGGAAGGGTCATAGCGTGCTTCTCCATAAACAGTTCGAGCCGAAGGAGATGGTAAAGATGATTGAGCTGGTGTTGTGCGTATGAATATCTCGCTGCGGCATTCTATTGATATGAGGATGTTCCTGTTGTCATTAACTTGTCTAATTCCGGTTTTGCTTGCTGCCAGCCTGTTAGACGGCAGCTTAAGGGCGATTGTTCTTATCATTACAATGCTTACATCCGCTGCTGTAATTGCTGCGGTTTCGGCAAAAGGGATGCAGGCAGCGACAAAAGAACAGGAAGAAACGGCTCGAAAGATGTTCGATGATATGGGTCACAGCAGGAAAGAACTGATGCAGGGGCTTGTATCTCGAACACAGATTATTCCGGTATTAAATAACCAGCTCAAGGATGTTATTGACCAGACCGGGCAGGCAGCGCTTGAGATCGGAGACGGGTTTTCTGACATCGTGGCACGGGTGCGCAGCCAGGCTCAGCAGGCATCAGAGGCGGTGAGTGTTTTTTCCGGAGACGGCAACAACGAAAATATCATTCAGATCAGCGATGTGGCATTTTCTGAAGTCACCTCACGATTAAAAGATCTTGGAGGCATGGCGCTTCAGACCTTAAGCGGGATCAAGACGATCCTGAAGGAAGCAGCTTCAATAAGGAACATTGTAGATGAGATCGACTATATCGCAGACCAGACCAATCTTCTTGCCCTGAATGCGGCAATTGAGGCAGCGCGGGCTGGGGAGCATGGCAGAGGTTTTTCTGTTGTGGCTGACGAGGTGAGGAAGCTCTCGCAAAAGTCCGCAGCCGCAGCTGAGCAGATCAGAACGCTCGTTGTAGCGGTCGAGCAGGATATGGGCAGCATGTATTCCGAAACGGAAAAGAACTCCAAAGCGACACATGCCCTTTCAGTAGAGGCTGAGAGTGTTGTGAAGGACACCCTTGGCAAGATTAATACGATGATGCAGGGCGCAGGCAATCAACTCAGGAGCATCACGCTCGAGACTGATTCTTTGGCAAAGGATATTGGCAATATCCTTGTCTCCATGCAGTTTCAGGATATTACAAGGCAGAGGATAGAACATGTTATCGAACCTCTTGAACAGTTCAAAAAAGAGGTTGAGGAGATCTGCTGGGACATACAAAGTCTTCAGGGTGAGCAGCGTGGCACCGAATGGCTCGAAAAGATGTACACCATGGAGTCTGAGCGGAAAGTACTAAAGACAACGCTTGAGGCAAGTGTTGTTGCCGTAACCGATAGAGTGCCTGTATCTGACGATACAGACAATGTGACGCTTTTCTGAATGCATTGCAGTCAAGGAGATTCTGAAATTATGAGTAACGTTAGTAATAAATCAGTTATGGGGTGCATTGATCATAAAATCTCCCCTCGCCCCTCTTTGCTAAAGAGGGGAAGTATTCCTCCCTTTGGAAAAGGGAGGTTAGGAGGGATTTTACCAGCAGTAACTACAACCTGTAATGAAGGATTACTAAAGCGAATAAGGAGGGACAAGGTATGGGCAAGAATATTTTGATCGTCGACGACTCAGCTTCGATGCGGCAGCTGGTTTCATTTTCGCTGAAAGACGCAGGCTATGAGGTAACGGCTGCAGTGCACGGCAAGGACGCGCTCGAAAAGACGAATAACGGCACAAAGTTTGAGATGGTGATCACGGATCTTAATATGCCGGAGATGGACGGGATAGAGCTGATAAAACAGCTCCGTATGAAGCCTGCGTACAAGTTTACACCTGTCGTTATGCTCACCACAGAGTCGCAGGACTCCAAAAAGCAGGAGGGCAGGAGCGCAGGCGCCACAGGCTGGATTGTGAAGCCGTTCACTCCTGAGCAGCTCATCGGTGTTGTGAAGAAGTTAGTTAAATAATGCTTAATGTTGAATGTTTAATTCTTAATTAAGGAAGCACTCATTAATTAAACATTAAGAATTAAGCATTAATAATTATTTTTTATTGTGGAGGAAACCATGGAATACCAATTCGATCAACAGGGAAAAGAAGGCGAACTCTCACTCTCAGGCAGTGTAACGATAGACCATGCCGGAGATCTCAAGGTTGCCTTGCTGGATGCGCTCTCTGGCAGTGACAGCGTAATGGTAGATCTTAGCAAGGCTGATTCTATCGACCTGGCATGTATGCAGCTGCTCTGCTCTGCGCATCACACGGCAGGCACCATGGGAAAGTCGTTCTCCATTGCCAGCAAGAGGTCTGATGGGGTTATGCGCTCTGTCAGCGCAGCAGGATACCTGCGTCATACCGGTTGCAAATACGATGCAGCAAAGACCTGCGTCTGGATCGACCAGACTTGGAAAGGGGTGGCAGCATGAGCGTAAAACAGAATTGCTGGGAATTCAAAAAATGCGGCCGAGCCCTTAAAAGCGGCGAGATCTGTCCGGCTGCAAGCGAGATCAGACTGGACGAAATTCACGGCGGGCAGAACGGCGGCAGGGCATGCTGGGTAATAGCAGGAACATTCTGCGGCGGCACGGTTGCCGGCACGTTTGCCAGGAAGTTTGACACGTGTGAAAAGTGCGAATTTTATCAATCTGTCAAAAAAGAGGAAAACTCGAAATTTATCCTTTCTTCGAGCCTCATCGCCATGATGAGGGGAGCCTCATGAGCATTGATCAGGCCAAAGAGACCTATCGGGAAGAGGCTTCCGAGCTTCTGACCGAGTTGGAGGCAGCGCTTCTGGAGCTTGAAGAGGTGCCTGATGACATGGACCTTATCGGCAGAGTGTTCCGCGCCATGCATACGATTAAGGGCTCAGGTGCGATGTTCGGCTTTGACGAGATTGCCAAGTTTACCCATGAAGTCGAGACCGTATTTGATCAGGTCCGCAACGGAAAATTGCCGGTCACCAAGGAGTTGATCAGCCTAACCCTTGAAGCCAGAGACCAGATTCGGGTCATGTTAGACAGTGAAGGCTCTGCAGATGTGATAAAGTCCGGGAAAATCATCGCCGGACTGAGAGCCCTGCGTGCAGGGGAGACTCTTTCTGCAGTGGCAGCAGAGCCAAAACTGGCAGCTGCTCAGGCTGCAGCAGCTGACAGCCCGATGATCACATACCGGATACGGTTTCAGCCGGAACCAGATCTTTTTAAGAGCGGCACTGATCCGGTTAATCTTCTGGACGAACTCAGGCAGCTTGGTCATCATCGCATCGTTGCACATACCTCAGAGATACCGCTTCTTGGTGATATGGATCCGGAATCCTGCTATACGTCCTGGGATATTATTGTCACCACAGACCGCGGCAAGGATGCCATTAAAGATGTCTTTATCTTTGTAGAAGATATGGCAAAGATCGTGATAACGGTTATAGATGACGGCGGCACTCTTGATGAAGAGGATCATTACAAGAAATTAGGCGAAATACTGATCGAAAAAGGTGATCTGACGGCTGATGCCTTGTCGCAGATACTTGGTTCGCAGAAGCGCATTGGAGAGATGCTGGTGGATGCCGGTGTAGTTGATAACGGCCAGATCGAGGCAGCACTGGCAGAGCAGCAGCATCTGAAAGAGATCAGGGAGAAGAGAGAGAAAGTCGATACAACCTCGAGTATTCGGGTTTCATCTGAGAAGCTCGACAGCCTTGTGAATCTTGTTGGGGAGCTGGTGACAGTCCAGGCGCGGTTGAGCCAGACTGCATCGGGCAAAAATGAGGCCGAACTGCTTGCGATCTCCGAAGAGGTCGAGCGCCTCACGTGGGAACTGCGTGATCAGACCATGGATATCAGGATGCTGCCGATCGGCACTACTTTCAGCAAGTTCAAGCGGCTCGTCAGAGATCTATCAAAAGACCTCGGCAAAGAGATTGAGCTGACAACGACCGGAGCAGAGACAGAATTAGACAAGACGGTTATCGAAAAGCTGAACGATCCGCTGGTGCATCTGATCAGAAACTGTATTGACCACGGCATAGAGCTTCCTGCAGACAGGGAAAAGAATGGCAAACCGCGAGCCGGCAGCGTGCATCTGTCTGCAATGCATTCCGGTGCCCAGGTGCTGATCGAGATAGCAGATGACGGCAAAGGGCTGGATGCTGAAGCGATCCGCGCCAAGGGGATAGAGAAGGGTTTGATAACACATGATGCGGTACTCACGGAAAAAGAACTTTATGCGCTGATCCTTGCTCCGGGATTTTCGACAGCGAAGACCGTGACGAACGTCTCGGGCAGGGGCGTGGGTATGGATGTGGTGAAAAGGGCCATTGATGAACTGCGGGGGACGATTGATATCGCCAGCTGGCAGGGTCAGGGATCGACCATAACGCTTAAGCTGCCGCTTACGCTTGCGATCATCGACGGACTTCTTGTAAAGGTGGGTGAAAACTTCTTTGTGATCAGCCTGTCGTCTGTCGAGGAATGCGTCGAGCTGACACAGAAAGATGTGGAGGCAGCACACGGCAAGCATATGGCCAATGTGCGTGGCCAGATCGTGCCCTACATTCGGCTTAGGGATGAGTTTGCGATCAACGATGAGAAACCTTCTATAGAGCAGATCGTCATTACCGGCAACGAGTCCGGCAGGGTCGGGTTTGTGGTGGACCAGGTTGTTGGCGAGCACCAGACTGTTCTGAAATCATTGGGCAGTTTCTATAAACAGGTAGAAGGCATATCAGGCGCGACAATATTGGGTGATGGAACCGTTGCCCTTATTCTGGATGTTAATAAGCTATACCAGAAGATCGAACAGAAGGAGGTACTGGGCTGAAGATGGAGAGGTTACGTAGCATGAGTCTGTACCCAGTTTATAAACTGCTCAATTCACTAAAAAGGCTGTCATTCCCGCAAGTGCAGCGCGTCGGGAATCCTTCTGTAAAGCCGTCGGAAAGATTCCGGACAAGCCGGAATGACAAACTAACGGCTGAGAACCTGACTTCATAAACAGACACTACTTATCATGAGAATTTCACAAATATGGAAAGAAAGGAGAATGAGTTGAGAATATCATCAATATCACAAAAAGTTATTGGAATTGCGGCAGCAGTGCTTTTATCAGTGAGCTTTGCACATGCCACGCCGTCAACGCATATCTGGATACCGTCAACAGATATCCAGCCGTATAAAAAGATCCATTTCGGTCTTGATACCTACATTAAGACCCAAAGAGTCGACGGAGATAAGGAGCCGACTGTCACAAACGCCGGACTCACTGTTGGAATCCTGCCGTTTGAAAAGGTTCAGGCAGAAATCGGCGTTGACTATCGGGACATCGGAGGAGACCATCGCTATCCTCTCTATTTCAATGCCAAGATAGGCATACCTGAGGATGCTCTGGGCAAGAATGTTCCGGCTTTTGCAATCGGCGCGTATGACTTCGGAACAAAGAGCGATATGACAGATTACAACATTGTCTATGGGATTGCTGCCAAGACAGTCGGACAGATTGGCCGGTTTTCTGTTGGCTACTACACCGGCAATGACAATCTTCTTAGGAAGCTTGACGGCTCAAAGGACAACCATGGCGTTCTGCTTGCCTGGGACAGAACAATCAGCGAAATATCTGACAAGCTCTGGGCAGCCATCGATTACCAGGGCGGCAGGAATTCTTACGGAGCATTAAGCTTTGGCGTTGCCTGGAAGTTTGCGCCGAATGTGAGTGTGATATTCGGTTATGACATTTACAACGAAAGCAGATACAAGCCGACAGCAACATTACAGCTTGACATTGATTTCTGATAGAAAGGAATCTTGGCAAATAGCAATGCAGAAAATGCAATGCGTGTAAAAACTAAACAGCAGTAAAAAGGAGGGCATTATGCAGTGGTTTCAGAATCTTAAGGTATCAGTAAAGTTGTTGTCAGGGTTCATTTTGGTTGCAGTATTAGCCGGAGCCATCGGTGCGATTGGCAGCATTAACATCAAAAAGATCGATGACGCGGACACGCTGATGTACGAACGGGTTGTTGTGCCCTTAGATCAGATCGCAGAAGTTTCGATATCGTTTCAGCGCATGCGTGTCAATGCCCGCGATATCATAACGGCTACGAAAGATGAGGATATTCAGAAATTCGCAAGCCGGATAACAGAGCTGCGTGGCCAGGTGGATAAGGCTGCAACAGAATTCGAAAAGACAATTATCACTGATGAGACAAAGAAGCTTTTTGCTGACTTTGTTGCCACAAGAAAAGTCTACGGTCCACTGCTGGACAAAATTGTTGCCTTAGCCAAAGAAAACAAGGATGCCGAAGCATTAGCAGTGCTTCAGGGAGAGGCAGGAAAGGCATCAAGAGAAGAGCAGAATGCTATCGAAAAATTGCTTGAAGCAAAGACCAAGCAGGGGAAGCAGGTATCAGACAGCAACACAATCCTTGCCAATGGAGCTGTGCGTTTAATGATAATTTTGAGCGTCTTAGGCTTTGTCCTGGCTGTTGTAATAGGTTTTCTTCTTGCACGGTCGATCAGCGTACCTTTGAAGAAGGGTGTTGATTTTGCGATAGCCGTATCCCAGGGAGATCTGAATCAGACCATCGACATCAAACGCAAGGATGAGGTCGGGCAGTTGGCAGATGCCATGAACAGCATGGTAGAGAAGCTCAAAGGCGTGGTTGGGGATGTTAAATCAGCAGCAGACAACGTGGCAGCAGGCAGCCAGGAGCTGAGTTCCAGTTCTGAGGAGA
>CAZDLA010000037.1:0-18006 GCA_964506525.1 uncultured Nitrospiraceae bacterium | reverse complement strand
CGGTTGTGGCTGATTACCGTGCATACGGCTTTTCAGCGGTCCTGAATAAACCGTATAAGCTGGATTCCCTGAAGAACTGTTTGAGTCATTTTGTTTTGTAACTGCTTAAGCAAAAAGGTTATTGGTATTGCAGTCGCTAATAAGCTATAGTCTAAACAAGCTAAGCAATTACTTTATTGTATGACAAAAGAACAATATATAATCTCACGCTACAATGACTATCTTCACTATTGGGCGAGCATCGGGCTTAAGTTCGGACCGATAGTCACCCTCTCCCTCATACCACTTGATTATTTTGCAAGTCCCCAGAATTTCAGCACTTTCCTTGCGTATCGTTTCTGCACTGCCGCAGTCCTTTTCCTCCTCTACCTGTATAACAGAAAAATGACAAATCAGAAGCGAGTCAATGTTTCTATCATGCTGGCTGCAACTGCTGTCTCAGCTATGGTTGCCCTGATGGTTGCAAAATTTGGCGGACATCAATCGCCCTATGCAGTGGGCTTTATCCTGGTCGGTATTTTTGTGAGCGGTATTGTTCCCCTGAGCTTTGGTGCATGCCTGATGTCATCCCTGATCGTGTATGCCATATATTTGATCCCGGTCCTGCTCTATGAACCTATCACAAATGTTCCTTACTTTGCATCCGAGAGCATTCTCATTTTCGCATGCATAAGCACCATGCTGATCATGAGATATTTCGCCAACAAGAGACTGTTCCACGAGTTTGAGCTCCAGTTTGATGTCGAGCAGTATAAAACTCATCTCGAAGAACAGGTAGAAGATCGCACACATCAATTATCCACAACTATCATGCATCTTGAGCAGGAGGTGCAGGACCGCGAACAGGCGGAAAAGGAGCTGATCGAGAGCAAGAATAACTGGGAAGACACGTTCAATACGATCAATGATGCGATTACCATACACGACAGGGATTTCAATATCGAACGGGTCAACAGCGCAGCAGAACGTCTGCTCGGAAAAAGTGTCGATGAGCTTCTTGGCAATAAATGCTTTAGGTCATATCACGGAACCGACAGGGCGCCTGAAGGCTGCCCCAGTTGTCTGACCCTGCAGAACGGCATTCCTTCGGTCACTGAGTTGTTCGAGCCTCATCTGGACAAGTATTTAGAGATCAAGGCGTTGCCCCGCCATGACAGGCAGGGAGCACTGGTCGGCGTGATCCATATCGTTCGCGACATAACAGAAAGAAAACGAGCAGAGGAAGCCCTGTCTGAGCAGCAAGACTTTGCATCCAACCTTATTGAGAACTCCGCAGTAGCCACCTTTGTTCTGGACAGCAGCCACAGGATAATGCTCTGGAACAAGGCATGTGAAGAGCTTACCGGCTGCACCCGGGAAGAGATGATCGGCACGACCAACCAGTGGCAGCCGTTTTACGGAGAACAGAGGCCGACCATTGCAGATGTCATTATCGACAGCAGAAGAGACGACCTTGATGAACTCTATCAGAATTATTCCAGTTCATCACTGAATCCTCTGGCGATCAAGGCAGAGGGCTGGTATAAGAACCTGGGCGGCAGGGATCGATATATTTCCTTTGAAGCTTCACCGATCTTTAACAGCAGCAGGACATTGATAGCCGCTATCGAAACCCTGCAGGACATTACCGAAAGAAAGCGGCTCGAGGAGCAGCTCCTTCAGGCGCAGAAAATTGAGGCTGTAGGCCAGTTAGCCGGCGGGGTTGCCCATGATTTTAATAATATCCTTACGGCCATTGTCGGCTATGCCCACCTGACGCTGATGAAGATGCCGCAAGACGAACCGCTCAGGAAAAATGTGGAGCAGATACTGCAGGCTTCGGACAAGGCAGCTGCCCTCACTCAGAGTCTGCTGGCATTCAGCAGGAAACAGATCATGACCCCCAAGCCCGTTGATCTGAACGATATTGTCAAACGGCTCGAAAAACTTCTGATAAGGCTAATAAGGGAAGATATCCAGATTGCAACGACCTATACAGCAGATGCATTGACTATCTTTGCTGATACAGGCCAGATCGAGCAGGTGCTCATGAATCTTGTTACCAATGCCAGGGATGCCATGCCGCTGGGCGGCAGGATCGTGATCAAAACCGAGACTATGCAGATGGATAGTCATTTTATTGAGGCTCACGGATACGGTAAAGCGGGAAAATATGCGCTTCTGTCAGTTTCCGATAATGGCCAGGGCATGGAGGCAAAAATCCGGGAGAGGATATTTGAACCCTTCTTCACTACTAAAGAACAGGGCAAGGGCACAGGGCTGGGACTTGCCATGGTCTATGGCATCATCAAGCAACATGAAGGCTTTATCGATGTTTATAGTGAGCCCGGAAAAGGCACGACCTTCAAGATATATCTGCAGCTGTCAACAGGACGAGTTGAACACGAGAAGGTTCAGGAAGAATCTGTTGCGATCAAAGGAGGAGCAGAGACAGTCCTTGTTGCTGAGGACGACAGCGCACTGAGAAAACTGATGATTACCATACTGCACAATCAGGGGTACACGGTGATCGATGCAATAGATGGAGAAGATGCTGTGCAAAAGTACAGCAACAACAGCGACGTCATTCAGTTGCTGATTCTTGATGGTATCATGCCCAAGAAGAACGGCAAAGAGGCATTGGAAGAAATCAGGTTGATCAATCCTAACGTAAAAGCCCTGTTTGTGAGCGGTTATGCAGAAGATATTATCAGCAAGCAGGGGTTACTCGAGCCGGGCATCAATTTTATCCAGAAACCGCTCTCACCATCCGTGCTGCTCAATAAAATGCGTGAATTGCTGGATGCGAAGTGCTGAGAAGGCTGCGGCCTAACCGTTGCAGTGGCTAACCATTGCCTTTGTCTAAAACCATTCTGACGTGCTTCAGAAGTTCCATTGGCGAGACAGGTTTGAAGATAATGCTCGTTCCCTTTCCAAGGGATGCCTTGTCCCGGACAATATCCGGGGAATATCCTGACGCAAAAAGAATCTTTATATCCGGTTTTATCTTCCTGATCTCCTCGTACGCCTCTTTCCCACTTTTTCTCGGCATAATGAGATCAAACAGAAGAAGCTGGATTCTCTCCTTGTTCTCCAGATATTTATTTACGGCATCCTTTCCATCAATTGCGGTAATGACCGTATAGCCAAACTCTTTCAGCACTGACAGCGTTAACTCCCGCACGGATTCGTTATCTTCTGCAAGAAGAATGGTCTCTGTTCCTCCTGCCGGCTGCTCCTCTGTAACCGTAGTTTCCTCCTCGGCTGCACCGGATGCGATGACCGGCAGATATATCCGAAAGGATGTGCCAATACCCGGCTTGCTGTCCACATTGATATATCCCTCATGCTGTCTGACTATGCCATACACAACCGCAAGTCCCAAACCTGTGCCCTTCCCCACTTCTTTGGTGGTGTAGAAAGGCTCGAAGATCTTCTGCCTGGTCTGCTCATCCATGCCCTGTCCTGTATCAGAGACAGTCACCATGGCATAGTGGCCAGGCTTTCCGTATCCATAAAGATTGATGAACTGCTGGTCAAGTCTGACCTGCTCTGTCGTAACCGTTAAGGCACCGCCCTTGGGCATGGCATCTCGCGCATTGGTCGCCAGATTCATCAAGACCTGCTCGATCTGGTGCGCATCAGCCAGAATAGGGATCTCATTTTCATGCAGTACGGATTGTAATGCAATGTCCTCACCGATCACCCTGATTAGAAACTTCTGCAGTTTCCTGATAACCTCATTGAGATCTATGAGCTTTCTGTGGATAGGCTGCTTTCTGCTGAACAGGAGAAGATCTTTGGTCAGATGCGCTGCCCGGTCTGAGGCCTCAAGCATCTGTTCGACATTTAATCGGTTCGGATCGTCTTTTTCCATCTTTCTAAGGGTCAGATGTCCGTATCCGATAATTGCGGTAAGTATGTTGTTAAAATCATGGGCCACGCCGCCGGCAAGCGTGCCGATCGATTCCATCTTCTGGGACTGCCTGAACTGTTCTTCAAGCTTCCGGTGTTCCGTGACGTCCCGTGCAATTCCCCGTATAAGCGAGATGTTGCCAAGGTCATCCCTGAGCGCTGTTGCATTCATGGTTATGTGCAACAGCTGTTTGTCGCGACGCCGCAAGGTTGTTTCAAAATCTGTCACAAATCCATTCGCATTCAGAAGCTCGAGATAGGTAGTTCTAGCTTCAGCACGATCATATAGGTCACGAACCGCAACCGACATGAGCTCCTCTTTCGAGGCATATCCGAGGCGTGACACACCAGCCGGATTTATGTCCACAAACTTGCCGTCATACGTTGATATAAAGACGATATCCTGAGACTCCTCAAAAAGACTGCGGTATTTTTCTTCGCTATCCCTGAGCGCTTTCTCGGTATTTCTTCGCTCGGTAATGTCAATGCCCGTACCTACCAAAAGAGGCGACCCATCGATCATGGCGCAGAATCCGGTGAAATAATAGGGTATCGTGCTCCCGTCCTTGCTCAGAAGATCAGCTTCAACAGATGATTCGCCCTTCTCAAAAACCTCCATAATTCGCTCTTGCACCTTCATCTTTTGATCCGCAGAAAAGAAGTCCAATGCATGCATGCTCAGCACCTCTTCCTGCGAATACCCGGAGTCTTTCAGAAATCTTTCATTGATACGCAC
Organism: uncultured Nitrospiraceae bacterium; assembly: GCA_964506525.1. Lineage (GTDB taxonomy): Bacteria > Nitrospirota > Thermodesulfovibrionia > Thermodesulfovibrionales > UBA6898 > UBA6898. The sequence continues at coordinate 13,376 of CAZDLA010000037.1, read as the reverse complement.
CATCTTCCCTTTGCTGTCGACAACATAAAATATACCGGGGAGGCTGTTAATGATCGATTCTGAGAATTGCTTGGACCTCAGGATCTCACTCTCTGCCAGCTTGTTCTGGGTGACATCGCGCGTCAAACCCAGCAACGCGTAGATTTCGTCCTTTTCGTCGCGCAGCGGCACGGCGTGGGTCTCCAGCCAGAGGTGGCGTCCTTTCATGCCGATCATCTCGAACAAAAGAGTCCCGGTCTCGCCCTGAAAGACCCGACGGGTCAGATCCAGGAACGGCTGCCGATACTCAGAGGTGATCAGCGGGCAGACGCATTGCCCTTTAACCTGGTCCAGGGAATCGACCTGGAGCATAGCTAAACCAGCGCGGTTCATCGAGATCAGGTTCGCATTCTCATCGAGCAACTTGACGCACTCAGGCTCAGCATCAATGATCGTATGGAGCAGCCGCTCGCTCACCCGCACCGCTTCCTCCGCAAGCTTGCGCTCGGTAATATCCGTCACCACGCCCTCTATCGCGATAGGCTTACCTATTTCATTTTTAATCAGCGCATTTCTCTGGTTCAGCCACCTGACCTCACCAGACTTCTGAATTATCTGATATTCGTAAAAAGATGGCATTACACTATTTAAAAGATTCTCCCATTGCGTCGCAAAATAATCCTGCCAGTCAGGATGTATTGTCTTTCTGATCAGAACAGGGGTGTTATAAAATTCATCGGGAGAGTAACCGAATATCGCTATAGAGGCAGGACTGACGTATTCATAAACACCATCAGGCAGCGACATCCGATAGATCATGTCACGCGAGTTTTCAGTAAGACTTCTGTATTTCGCCTCAGCATCCTGCAGATTCTCCTGAGCAGTCACGCGCTCTGCCATCTCCTGCTCGAGTTCGCGGTATGCATCTGAAAGCTCCCGCGTCCGCTCCTCGACCTTGATATCGAGATCTGCTTTTGCTTTGTGTAATTCCCTGAGAAGTTGGACAGTGCTGATACGACTCGTCAGCATCTCTGCAATGCGCATGAGCAGAGCCTGACAATGAACAAGGCGGCCATTATCGGCAAAAACAAAGAAGCCGGCAGGACAGCACGCATTCTCGAAAGGTATCAGCAGCAGCGACGTAGGTTCATAGCGCTTTCCAGACAGACCAATTGCCAGACTGGCCGCCTGGAGATCATCACCGGTCAGCAGGACAGATCCGGACGCAGTAAAGTCTTTGGGGAGGACAAGGGAAATACTTTCGACTGCAGTTTCAGAAAAAGAGACATATGAACTCTCAATCCGAATCTGATCGTCAACACTGCTGCAGTATGCGCAGACAGGGATATCTTTCAGCAGGGAGATCTGTTCAAGTCCGGTGTCGATAACAGCACTGGGATCCTCAAGATGGCTGATCTTTTCAGCGATAAGCCCGAGGAGGGCCGCATCTTCAGCCCGCTCAGCCAGGGTTTCATTTTCAAGAGAGAGAACCCTTATTGTCTCCTGCAGTTCCTTCAGTTGGAGTTCAGGATCCTTGGGATCAGGCAAGATGACCTTCAAAGAAGTCTATAAGCGTTTGAGCGGTCTGAACAGGTTCGTCTTCCTGGATCCAGTGTCCGCCCGTCGCAATTCTGATCAGTCTGCTTCCCGGAATCTCCTGATGCAGCCTCTCTGCGATCATAGCACCCAGATAGGGGTCTGCGTCACCGCGGATGATCAAAACCGGCATGGCGAGTCTTTTCAGGTCCTCGCTGATCTCCATCAGGTTCGCATTATTAAGGCACTTGGCAAAATGAAGGAAGGCCTTGCGTCCACCGCTTTTTTTTAGGGGCTTCATAAAGAGCTCCATAAGCTCATCAGTCACCAGGTTCTTATGATAAAGCCCTCTTTTGACGATTAACTGGAAGGCACCCAGATCCACTGCAGCGATCATGAATTGACGAATAATGGGGGTCCTCATTGCAATGATCGGCTGGACAGGCCAGTAATCATACGCAACTGTATTGATCATCGCAAGGTCAAAAAGCATTTCAGGATATCGGACAGAGAAGATCTGACCAATACCGCCGCCGAGATCATGCCCGACAAAATGGAACTTACCGAAGCCGAGTGAAGTGACAAACTCCTTGAGCCGTTCTGCATGGTCTTTAATGGCATAGGATACATCGAGCGGCATATCTGAGTCCCCGCAGCCTAACAGGTCAATTGTGATAACGTCATACTTTGCTGCAAGCAGGGGCACGATCTTGCGCCAGATGAAGGAATAGGTGGTAATGCCATGAACCAGAAGGACAGGCTCACCCCTGCCAGTGCGGTAATAGGTACAAGCTCCTCCGGAAACAAGAACTGTCTTCTTTTCCCCCAGAATGCTCATAATTTTATTATACCCCTCTATCACGGTAATAGATATAAAGAGAACCGACGCTCTATCTAACGGATATTTTCTTGCCTATTGCACCATTTCATCCAGAACAAACTGCAGACCTTCTGCTCTTCCCTGCCAGTATGCTATCTGATCGCGGGTCATCCAGATATCGTGGAAGTTCTTGGGCTCGGCATTTTCGAGAAGTTTCAGCTTTTCTGAAAACTCATGCTTCTTTGCAGCTGCCTTGTCATATTCTGTCCGTATCTTTTCGATAGCTGTCATGGGTTACCGCCTTATGAGGTCTAATGCCATGTTCGTGCCCATCTTCATGCCATAGCCGAGCGTTATTACCAGCATGGCAACAGGCTCAAGCAGTCGCGCCGCAGTGAGAGGCCCGCAATCAAGCGGATCGAACCCGACATCCGTGATCAGCTTTGCAGCAACAGACTTTGCCTCAGTATCGTCACCGCAGTAAAGCATGCTTGCCCTGCGGGAACCGAAGAGCCGTGATCGTTCCTCATACACCTGTGCAAAGGCAGTATTAAATGCCTTCACAACTCTTGATCCTGGAGCCATTCTGGAGATCTCCTCAGCAGCAGAACTGGTATAGCCCAGCTCAAGACCGCTCAGGTCCAGCTTGAGCGGATTCGTGCAGTCAATGACTATCTTGCCAGCCAGAGTCCCGGCCTGTTTGATGGCATCAGGCACATCCGACCAACGCACGGCAAGCAAAATAACATCAGCCTGAGCTGCTTCTGCCGGAGTGCCTGCCTTTGCATTGGGTAGAGCTGCTGCAAGGGTATTTAACTTTTCCTGACTCCGCGAGTAACTGAAGATGACCTCGTGCCCCTTTGCTGCCCATATTTTCCCGAGACCGCTGCCCATATTCCCAGAACCGATAATGCCTATTTTCATGATCAAGTCTCCCTTCCTTCCTTTTCTCAACTATAGCAAACAATACAGCATCTGTCGAATGGTTGAATTCCATAAAAAAAGGGTCCAGGAAAATCCTGCACCCTTTCGGCACTTGTCTATGATTCAGAATACTATGGCTTCCACTGCTCCACGAACTTGCCGTCCTTCGTAGTCCAGACAACATAGGGAGGCGCAGTTACATCACCTTTGTTGTCAAACTTGATCTTGCCCATGGCGCCGGCAAACTCTGATGCATGGAGCTTCTCGATAATCTTAGCGCCATCTGTCACATTCGCCTCTTTAATAGCAGAAAGCATAATGTTTGCCGCATCATAGGCGTATATGGAGTAGGGCCCGATCTCACCATACTTGGCATTATATTTACTGATGAAGTCCTTTGCTGAGGGAATGTTCTTGGGGTCAGGGCTGAAGGTGAGATAAGTTCCCTCTGCTGCCTGCGGTCCTGCGATCTCTATGAATTTTTGATCAATAGAACCGTCACCGCTCATGAATGGTGCTTTTATGCCAAGTTCACGCGACTGCCTCACAAGCAGTCCCATCTCGGGATATATGCCGCCGAAAAAGATCAACTCAGGCTTCTTCTCTCTGACCGTCGTGAGCACACCCTTGAAATCCTTGTCTCCCTGAATAATGCCGCCATAGAAGACTATCTCGACCTTATCACCAAGGGCTTTTTTGAACTCATCGGCAAGCCCCTGACCATAGGTTGTCTTGTCATGTATAACAGCAACCTTCTTCACTTTCAGCTGACTGTTTGTGAAGTCGGCTCCGACCTTGCCCTGCTGATCATCCCTGCCGCAAACCCTGAAAACACCCTTGTATCCCTTCTCTGTAAACTGCGGATTCGTCGAACCGGGGGAAATCATCGGCAGGCTTCCCCTGTTGTAAATATCGGAGGCAGGAATGGAGCAGCTTGAGTTGAAGTGGCCTATAATAGCAACAGCACCGTCATTGACGATCTTGTTCGCAACCGAAACAGCCTGTTTGGGGTCATGCTGGTCATCGCCAACTATCAACTCGATCTTCTTGCCGAGCACGCCGCCCTTTGCATTCCACTCCTCAACCGCAAGGGAAACGCCATTCTTGAAATCCGTGCCAAACTTCGACTGATCACCGGTCATGGGGCCTGCAACGCCGATCTTGATAGAATCAGATCCTTTCTGGCAGCCTGCTAAGAGAGACAGGGCAATACCAAGACACGAAACTAACAGAAAATACTTTTTCATCTTATCCTCCCGAATTATTCTGAATTATGTCGCAAAATCGTTTTGCGTTATGCGTTATGTCGCCCTTGCAGATGGCGGTTGCAACCGCAACAGCATCTGCTCCCGCGTCAATGACAGCAACCGCTGTATCAATACTGATGCCGCCAATAGCCACAACAGGAATACTTATATTCTGTTTGATTGTTCTGATAATATCAACACCTTTAGGTGCGCCTGCATCCTTTGTGCTGGTATGAAATATTGGGCCGAACCCGATATAGTCAGCCCCCCCTGCTTCTGCCGATTGTGCCTGTTCAATGCTATGGGTAGAGATACCGATGATCCTCCTGCCCATGATCTTTCTGGCCTCTGTCAATGGCAGGTCGTCCTGACCGAGATGCACCCCATCAGCCTCTACTGCAAGCGCTATGTCAGCGTGATCATTGATAATGAAGACGGCATTATAAGACCGGGTCAGATCCCTGAGTAATGCGGACTCATGATAGATTTCCCGCCGAGTCTTCTCTTTTTCGCGATATTGGATAAAGGTTATGCCTGCATCAAGAACACGTTTCACCATATCAGAAAAAGGGAGATCTGAATGGGTCCTGTCGGTAATAAAGCAGATGCCGTGCTGATACATTGCGGAACTGCGGCTATTTATTCTGACTTTGAGGAGGGTTGTTCATCTTCTCGACCAAACCGGTATTGAAATCTCCCTTAATAAAGTCAGGATCATTCAGCACCCTTTTATGGAAGGGTATCGTGGTCTTGATGCCTTCGATGATGAACTCATCCAGCGCACGCTTCATCCTCGCAATTGCCTCTTCCCGGTCGCGGCCATGAACAATAAGCTTGGCAACCAGAGAATCATAATGAGATGATACGGTGCAGCCGTTGTACATGGCAGTGTCCACGCGCACTCCCGGTCCGCCAGGGACAGCCATGAAGGTGATCTTGCCAGGGCAGGGTATAAATCGTTCAGGGTCCTCAGCATTGATCCTGCATTCAATGGCGTGACCGGAGAACTTCACCTGCAGCTGTTTCAGTTCCAGGGGATAGCCGGCAGCTACCCTGATCTGTTCCTTCACAATGTCGATGCCGGTGACATACTCAGTAACGGGATGCTCGACCTGAAGGCGCGTATTGATCTCCATAAAGTAGATATTGCCGTCAGGCTCCACGATAAATTCTATAGTCCCTGCATTCCGGTATTTGAGCGCCCGGGCAGCCTTGATCGCATATTCACCGATCTTTTTTCTGAACTTCTCCGTTGCGATCGGCGAAGGCGACTCTTCGATCAGTTTCTGGTGCCGCCTCTGCACAGAGCAGTCTCTTTCGCCGAGATGGAGGATATTGCCCTTGTTGTCACCAATGATCTGAACCTCAACATGACGCATCTCGGTAATGTATTTTTCCATGTACAGCTCGCCATTGCCGAAGGCCGTAAGAGCCTCTCTCTGCGCCATGAAAAAGAGTTTCTCAAGCTCTGCCTCTTCCCTGATGATCCTCATGCCGCGACCGCCGCCGCCGGCAGACGCCTTGATGATCACCGGGAACCCGATCTTTTTTGCCAACTTGAGCGCTGACTCCTCTGTCACTACAGGGCCGTCGCTGCCAGGCACGACAGGAACTCCTCTGCGCTTCATGGTCTGCCGGGCTTTGGACTTGTCTCCGCCAAGCCTGATCGTATCTGCAGACGGACCAATAAACGTGATGCCTGACGTGAGGCAGGCCTCTGCGAACTGAGGGTTCTCCGAGAGAAAGCCGTAACCGGGATGGATCGCTTCAGCATCAGTAATCTCCGCAGCTGAAAGAATGCTGGGAAGATTATTGTAGCTCTGGGCAGTGTTTGCCGGACCGACACAGACAGATTCATCGGCGAGCTTTACGTGGAGTGACTCCTTGTCAGCCTCCGAATAGATCGCAACAGTCTTGATGCCGAGTTCCTTGCAGGCACGGATAACCCTGACCGCAATTTCGCCCCTATTGGCAATGAGGATCTTGTTAAAAAGCTTCATGCAGGGTCAACAAGGAAAAGCGGCTCGCCGTATTCAACAGCCTGTCCGTTGTCCACAAGGGCTTTCACAACCGTGCCGTCAGCCTCGCACTCGATCTCATTCATGAGTTTCATGGCCTCGATGAGGCAAAGGACCTGTCCCTTCTTAACCTTCTGGCCTATCTCGATAAAGCTCGCTGCCTCAGGTGACGGCGAACGGTAAAACGTGCCGACAATGGGAGATGTAATGGTTATCAGCCTCTGTTCAGGCTCTTCAGCCACGACCTCTCTTACCATCGTTTCCTGTGTTGCAACGACAGACGGCCGGTGAGCAGGGATCTCTATAGACTGCAGATATTTCTCACGCTTGATCTTGACCTTGGTGCCGTCCTTCTCTACCTGAAGCTCGGTAATGTCAGTTTCCTTGAGCAGTTCAATGATCTCTCTAAGGTCCTCAAGTTCCATTATCTCACCCTTTCTATATATTCAGACGTCCTGGTATCGACCTTGATCGTGTCTCCCTCATTGAGATGAAACGGCACCCTAACAACCGCGCCGGTTTCGAGGGTTGCGGGCTTTCCGCCTCCTGATGCCGTATCACCCTTGAACCCTGCAGGGTCGGTCTTTGCTATGACCAGTTCAGCAAAGGTCGGCAGTTCCACATTGAGAGGCTCGCCTTTATAATAAAGGATCTTCACCTCCATATTCTCCTTAAGGAAAAGCTTGGCATTTCCAAGCTGTGTCGAGCTGAGCGGAAGCTGTTCATATGTTTCCTGATCCATAAAAATATAGTCGTCACCCTGGGCATAGAGATACTGCATCTTCTTCTCTTCGAGTCCTGCAGGAGGAAACTTTTCGCCGGATCTGATCGTCTCTTCGATAACACCCCCGGTCTTGAGATTTCTCATCTTTGTCTTGACGGTCGCACCGCCCCTTCCCATCTTTACATGCTGGAAATCGACAATTTCATAGGGGTCGCCCTTATATTCCAACTTTGCGCCTTTCCTGAAGTCACTGGTTGCTATCAATGGTCTGTTCCTCCTGAATCAATGTTAGAGTGTTTCAAGTTTCTTGGGGAGCGATGTCAGGGTCGTGCATCCCTGCTTCTCTGCATGGACCATATCTTCGATCCTGACCCCCCCGATGCCGGGAAGATAGATCCCCGGTTCTACGGTAAATACCATGCCTGCCCTGATCGTTTCTCTTCCAAAACGTGATATCCGCGGCAGTTCATGAACATCAAGACCTACCCCATGGCCAGTACCGTGACCAAAGTAGTCACCATACCCTGCCTTTTTTATAATATCTCTTGCTGTCTTGTCAACCGTGCGGCAAATGATCCCTTCACGGACAGAGGCGATTGCACCCTGATTTGCGCTAAATACCGTATTATAAACGTCGATCTTCCGCGAGAGGTCCTTCCCTCCCTTCACAAGAAACGTCCGGGTCATATCAGAGAAATATCCTCCTGCCTCACCCGCCCAGTCAAACATAATAAAGTCACCCTGCTTGATCCTGTTGTCTGTCGGCCGCGCATGAGGCATTGCAGAGTTCTTTCCTGCGGCAACGATAATGTCAAAAGGGATCGCCGCACAGCCCTGATCCTTCAGTCCTGCTTCAAGACGGAGCGCCAGATGCCGCTCCGAAAAACCCGGCTTGATATAGGGTTTCACCTGAAGAAATGCCTTCTCTGCCCGCTCAACTGCCTTAGCGATCATCTTGAGCTCAAGCCGGCTCTTGATCCTCCTCATCTCCTCGATCAGGTTCGTAACGCTCTTAACTTTGAACCCTTTCCTGAGAAGAGACTTATAAAATGCATAGGATACTGTTGACTCGAATCCAAGCGTTCTGATGCCCGCGGACTTTGCCATTTCAAGGATCTGCTTTGGCCGTTCCTCGCGTTCGATTATAATATCAAATCCTCGCACCTCTCTTTTTGACTGCTCTTCATACCGCGAGTCAGTAAAAAAAATGCGCTCTTTCTTTGTTATGAGCAGGCAGGCAGATGAACCGGTAAAACCGGTAAGATAGCGGACATTTTTGATATTGGAAACGAGCATGCCGCTGATCCCTTTAGAAACAAGGGATTCGGTTATCGCAATGATCTGCTTCATCTGTTCAGGATCTTCTGACTGGCTCGAACGGCAAGGAGATATCCTTCAACGCCAAGGCCGCTGATCTGACCTGTTGCTACGCCGGCGATATAAGATATTTTTCTGAAATCCTCTCTCTTGTGGATATTAGAAATGTGCACTTCAATGGCAGGTCTGCCGACAGCAGAAATGGCATCCCTGATTGCAACGCTCGTATGGGTGTAAGCAGCAGGGTTGATAATCAGCAGATCATAGGTTCTCTTCTGTATGGCATCGACAATTTCGCCCTCGCTGTTTGACTGAAAGGTTTCCGCTTCAAGGCCCAGTTCCTTTGACAGTTCGCTTATCTGCTGATTGATGTCACCAAGGGTCGTGCTGCCGTAAACGTCAGGCTCTCTTGTTCCGAGGAGATTCAGATTCGGGCCGTGTATAACAAGGATTTTCATGGATTTTCAGTTCAGAACTTACCGTTTACCAGCAACATGCCGCCGGTTACAGGTCTCTTAGAATTCGTGCTCTATCTTGGGGATCATGGTTTTGAGGACGTAACGTCCCTTTCCGTAATTGCCCTCAGGCTTTATGACAAGAGAAAGATAATACTCCTCATTGATCTTCCGCATGATGATGCCGCAGGTATCTGAGACAATCGAAAATTCTCTGGCCTGCCCAAGACCCAGGTTCTCTGCTGCATAGCCAACGTCCCTGATCATTGCAGAGGCCTCAGCGCCAAGCCCTGTCAGGTCTATGAGCTTCTCGGTAACGTACTCCTGAACAGGAATGCCGTCAGAGGCAAGGATCATTGCCGCAACCGCACCGTCAACTTTATCTACTGCCTCTTTAAGAATGTCCGAGAAATCCATCGCGCCCCTTCTGTATTCCTTCAAGAAATGCATTCAGTTTATCGATAAGCACTTCCTTGTCCTTGCCCATGAGTTTCAGAAGCGACCTGAGTTCGTCTACCCGCTGAAGAACCCTCTTGTCATTCGGGTCACTGGCAAGGAATTTCCTGTATACTCCCATCGCCTCTGCGAATTTGCCCTCTTCCACGAACCGGTCAGCGTCAGAAAGATCTGCTATCTCTTTTTTCGGAGCTGCTGCCGCTTCTGCAAAAACAGCAGCCGCAGGTTCTTCGACAATTTCAAGCGGCTCTTCCGCAAGTTCGATCGTCTCCTCTGCATCTTCTGCAACAGAGAACGGCTCGCTGACAACAGGACTCATCTCCTGGGCTATCGACTCGCCAACATCCTCAAACGAAAGGTCTTCCACCGCAGCAACATCGTCTTCATCAATGGAAGCAATGCCTGCTTCTTCTACCTCTTCCTCTGCCTCAAGGTGGTCTTCATTAACAACCTCAAGCTCATCGTCCATGCCTGACTTATCGCCAAAAAGCGAGTCTTTGAAGGCATTCAGTTCATCTTCAGAATGTTCGACCTGAATATCAGGAGCCTCAATATGAATCTCATCGCCGATATGCATGTCAGCAGGTTCCTCTGCAGCAAGAACCGCAGGCTCAGGCATTCTGATCTCGCCATATGCTGCCTCGTCCTTCTTCTCCGCTGCCTCAGCGGGCTGAGCAGGAGACAATGCAGCTTCGATATCCTTTAAACTGCCAATCGACTCTTCATCCATGGGATTAAGTTTCAGGATGGTCTTAAACGCCTTTATGGCAAGATCAGTTTCGCCTGTGTCCCTGTATACTTCTGCGAGTTTTTTGTGGGCAAAAAGGTTGTCAGGCACGATCTTTATGACAGCTTCGAATTCCTTGCGGGCTTCATCCATCATGCCCTTTTCAAGATATGTCTTGCCAAGCAGCACCCGCGCACTGGTATAGGTAACGTGCTTTTCGAGCCCTTTCTGCAGGGCCTCGATCGCCTCATCCAGCATGCCTTCTTTTCTGTATTCCTCGGCAAGGGGCAAAAATAGCTTCGAATTGGGGTCTTTGTCGAACTTTTCTTTAAGTTTTTCTATGTCTTTAGATGCCATAAGTTATCAATTTTTTAGCAAAAAATGGGGATAAAGTCAAGTTTTGATTTTCATATAGCGGTCCAGTATTGCATCAGCAACATCGTCCTTGCTCATGAGTTTGGTCTGCGTTAAGCCATTCTTCTTATCGATTATGACCACCCGGTTTGTGTCAGTTTCGAAGCCTGCCCCTTTTTCAGTGACATCATTGAAGACGATCATGTCCATCTTCTTATTCTTCATCTTTTCCTTTGCCCTGTCGGTCTTCCTGCCGGTCTCTGCAGCAAATCCAATAAGAAACGGTCTCTTTTTTTCTCGTGCAATACAACTCACGATGTCCTCTGTGCAGGTCAGCGAAAGAGAGAGTAGGTCTTTTTTCTCAACCTTCTTTTTGGACTGTCCGGCAGGCCTGAAGTCTGCAACCGCAGCTGCCATGATCAGGGCAGAAACGCCTTTTTCTGTTTCTTCCCTGACAGCAGAAAGCATCTGGTCAGTAGTATCAACCCGCCTGACGGTTAAACCCTGAGGGCTCTCGAGTGATGTGGGGCCGCTGATCAGCACAACCGATGCACCGCGATTCCTAGCAGCCTTTGCAAGGCTGAAACCCATCTTCCCTGAGGACCGATTGGAAATAAACCTGACAGGATCAAAATACTCCCGTGTCGGTCCTGCAGTCACAACGATCTTCTGACCGATCAGGTCCTTGGGCGTTAAAGCTGCAATAACTGCATCTACGATCTCCTGCACTTCTGCAAGCCTTCCGGTTCCTTCCTCTCCGCAGGCAAGTGGTCCGCTGTCTGGACCTGCCTGGATAATGCCAAGAGAGCGCAGTTTTTTCAGGTTCTCCTGAACAACCGGGTGTTCATACATCTTCACGTTCATGGAGGGCGCTATGATCACAGGGCCGCGAAAGGCCAGGAATGCAGTTGAGAGTATGTCGTCGGCTATACCGTTTGCAAATTTGGCAATGATATTTGCCGTAGCAGGGGCTACAACCATTATATCTGCTGCTGCTGGAAGTGAAATGTGCGTAAGGGGTTCCTGAAAAAGCGAGGTATAGACCGTATTCTGTGATGCAACCTGCAGAGAAAGAGGAGTAATAAACTGCTGGGCTGCCCCGGTCATCATAACCGTGACCGAGGCGCCTTTATCCTTAAGCCTCCTAACGAGCCCTACAGCCTTGTATGCTGCAACGCCGCCGGATACGCCCAGAAGAACTGTCTTATTCTTCAGGTTCGTCAGCTGTTGGTTCCTTTTCCTTCTTGCCGCCGAAAAGCTCGTCAAAAGCCATCTTGTCAAAACTCCCGGTCCCCTTCTCCTTCTCATGGAGATAGACCTGAAGGTCCTTCTCAAGCTCGGTCAAATCCTCACCTGCAGCTTTCTTCCGGCTCTCTTCAAGCAGCTTCCGGTAATCAAGCTTTCCTGCCTTTTCCATGGCTACCCTTGCTTCTTCACCGGTAATGAATTCAAGCTTGTCCTGTACCGCTTCTTCGATCGCGATAGTAGTAACCTTTTTTGACTTTGTTGTCAGCGTGGTCTTTCCTCCGAGTGAAAGTTCCTTCGCCCTCTGCGTAGCAATGCTTACTAGCCTGAATTTGCCATCGATCTTCTTATGATCAATCTCCGCCGGCAGGGAAATAATGTCCATGTAATGTTTACCTCCTGATAATGTTTTTGTCGATCCATGCTGAATCTTTTTTTGAGCTCCGCTGACGTTCTGCCACTATGATAGACTCGAACGTACTAAGGGAGCTCTTCAGCAGGTCGTTTACTATAACATAATCATACATCTTATATGCCCGAATTTCGTCACTTGCCCGTTTCAATCTTCTCTCCATGTCTTCTTTGGTATTGCTCATCCTCTTTTCGAGCCTGTCACGCAGCACAGTCATAGAAGGAGGGAGAATAAAAATAAAAACTCCATTGCCATAGGTCTTCTTGATCTGTTCTGCGCCCTGGGTATCAATGTCAAGGATAACGTCAAATCCGTCATTGATGATCTTTTCGAGCCTCTTCCTCGAAGTGCCATACAGGTTGCCATGCACCTCTGCCCACTCCACAAACTCGCCCTTCTGGATCATGCCCCTGAACTTCTTTTCCGTGATGAACGAATAGTCTTCATTGTCAACCTCGCCCTGACGAGGCGTTCTTGTGGTATAGGAGACAGAAGTCTTCACGTTATCCATAGATGCCATGATCTTCTTGAAAATAGTAGTTTTACCGGCTCCGGACGGAGCTGATACAATAAACAGGCTCCCCTTACTCTTCTTCATCGTCACCGCCGCCCTTGCCCTCAAGGAATCTCTGTGTAATCGTCTCAGCTTGAAGAGCAGAAAGGATTATATGGTTGCTCTCCGTAATAATGATCGATCGAGTACGCCTTCCCTGCGTAGCATCCACGAGTTTGCCTGCCTTCTTCGCCTCTTCGCGGATGCGCTTCATGGGAGCAGAACCCGGTGTTACGATCGACACCACTTTGGCCGAGGCGACAACGTTTCCGAAACCAATATTGACCAGAACCGGACTGATATCATTTTTTTTCATAAAAACCTCTCAATAAAGAATACAGGATCCAGAAGTCAGAATAATAAACAAAGAAGAGCAGTGTGTATTTCATAATTTGTCGCGTTTCGTACTTCTGGATTCTAAATCCTGTCTCCTGTATTCTTCCTTGCATCACTGCAGATTCTGCACCTGCTCCCGAATCCTCTCTATCTCTGTCTTCATGTCAACCGCAAGCCGAGAAATGCCATAATCCGCAGACTTTGAGGACATTGTATTAACCTCTCGGTTCAGTTCCTGCACCAGGAAGTCAAGTTTCCTGCCTGCTATATCGC
>CAZDLA010000036.1:0-18650 GCA_964506525.1 uncultured Nitrospiraceae bacterium | reverse complement strand
CGGAATTCCGCGATCTTCTCAACACCTCCCGCAAATTCGCCCTTCCCTTTCTCGAGCACCTCGACGCAACCAAGGTAACCCTTCGGGTCGGCGATGCGAGGAAATTGTTACTAAAAGGATGATTACTGCATTGGCAAGAAAATATTGCATTGGAATTTGGAAAGGAAACTCACCTATGGGTAAAATAAGAGCATGAAACATTCAATAATCGTATCGTTGCTTTTTATCGTCCTGATCGCTGCACATGCCTTTGCTTTGCCAATCAATGAGTACATGCTCGACAATGGCCTGAAGGTCCTGATCGTCGAAGACCACAAGGCGCCGACAGCCACGTTCCAGGTCTGGTACAAGGTCGGCTCGCGCAATGAGAAGACCGGCAAGACCGGTCTGAGCCATCTGCTTGAGCATATGATGTTCAAGGGAACAAAGAATCACGGCCCCAAGACCTTTGCCCAGACTATTCAGAGGGCAGGCGGCACAGATAATGCCTTCACCTCAAAAGACTATACAGGGTATTTCGAACTTCTTGCCTCTGACCGCATCAGCCTGCCGATCGAGCTTGAGGCAGACCGCATGCAGAACCTTATTCTGACAAAGGAGTCAGTGCTGTCAGAGCGTGATGTCGTCATGGAAGAGCGGAGAATGCGCTATGAGGATGACCCCCAGAACTTTGTGATGGAGGAAGTCTTTGCTGCAGCATTCAAAAATCATTCGTATCGCTGGCCTGTTATCGGCTGGATGTCTGATCTGAGGACGCTTAACCCTGATGATCTGATCAGTCATTACAGAACTTATTATGCCCCCAACAATGCAGTGATTATTGTTGTCGGCGACGTGAACCAGACTGAGATCATGAAAAAGATCCGGACAGCATTCGGCAGCATCCCTGCAGTGCTATCCATCCCGGAAGTCACCATCGAAGATGACGAGCAGAAAGGGGAACGCAGGATCTATGTAAAAAAAGAGGCTGAACTCCCTTATGTCCTTTCAGTGTACAAGGTGCCGAGCATTACCCATGAGGATGGATTTGCCCTTGATGTTTTGGGCAGCATTCTTTCTGACGGGAAAAGCTCCAGGCTTTATCGCTCTCTTGTTTATGAGAAACAGATAGCCATCTCCGCATGGGCGGGTTACGAGGGCCTTTATAAGGACCCCTTCCTCTTCTTTTCCGGAGCAACAGCAGGCCAGGGGAAAAAGATAGAAGATGTTGAAAAGGCCATGCTCGACGAAATCGAAAAGATCAAAAATGAGCTTCCTTCCGCACAGGAAGTCCAGAGGGCAAAGAACCAGGTCGAAGCCTCATTCATCATGCAGCAGGATTCTATCTACATGCAGGCCCGAACAATCGGCTCATACGAAATGACCGTGGGCTGGAAATTTATTGATAAATATCTTGAAGGGATCCGCAAGGTGACGCCTGAAGATGTAAGCCGCGTGGCAAAAAAATATCTTATTGATGAAGGAAAAACAACCGGCATCCTGATCCCGCTTGCAAAGGGGGGCGCACAATGAAAAAGATCGTCAATCATATCATTCTTATTGCGCTGACGGTATTTTTTGCTTCTCAGGCATCAGCTGAGCCTTTGGCAGAACGGGAAATACTGCCAAACAACATGGTCCTCCTCCATGCTGAGCGAAAGGCACTGCCTATTGTAACAATCGTCATGGCAGTCAGGGCAGGAAGCGTTGTTGAGCCTTCAAACAAGGCAGGGCTTGCATACCTGACAGCAGCGCTCCTGAATGAAGGCACAAATAAGAGGACTTCCCGTCAGATCAGCGAAGCAATTGAATTTGTGGGCGGCTCGCTTAGCGCATCAGCAGGGGCTGACTATACCACGATCTCTCTTACCGTATTGAAGAAGGACATTGACCTCGGATTTGATCTGCTCTCTGACATCCTGATGAACCCTGCCTTCAACGATGATGAGATAAAAAGAAAGAAAAGGATCACCAGAAACTGGCTCATCCAGCAAAACGAAGAGCCAGGCGTTGTTGCCTCCATCGCTTTTTCGAAGACCGTGTTCGGGGAACATCCCTATGCAAGGCAGGTGCAGGGAACTATTGAATCCCTTGACCTGATTGCCCGGCAGGATATTATTGAGTTCCACAATGTCTTCTTTGCACCGAACAACACGATCATATCTGTTGTGGGCGACATCAGCCGGGATGAATTAAAGGCTCTTTTGAACAAACATCTGGGGCAGTGGAAGCAGAAAAACAGTGTTTCACCGCCTCTTCCTAGCATCAGTGCAAAAAATAATCCAACTGTTATCAAAGTGAACAAGGATCTCACCCAGGCAAACATCATCCTTGGACATCTGGGCATCAGCCGTGACAATCCCGATTACTATGCACTATCGGTTATGAATTATATCCTCGGTGGCGGGGGATTTGCATCGCGCCTCATGGACAGTATCCGTGATAACAAAGGACTTGCTTATGACGTGCACAGCTACTTTTCCGCAAGCAAATTCAGCGGCAGTTTTCAGGCAGGCCTCCAGACAAAAAATGAGTCTGCAAATGCTGCTATCGACGAAGTTCTCAGGGAAATAGAGCGCATAAAAACTGAGCTGGTAAGCGACAAGGAGCTTCAGGACGCAAAATCGTACCTTACCGGAAGTTTCCCGCTGCGCATTGACTCAAACAGCAAAATAGCAGGTTTTGCTCTTGCTGTAGAGTTTAACAACTTAGGGCTGGACTATGTTGATAAATATCCTTCCATAATCAATGCTGTCACTCAAGAGGACATCCTGAGGGTAGCCAGGAAATATCTTGATGCGAATAATTATGTCCTCGTTGTTGTCGCTAATATGGAAAAAGCAAAGCTGAAATACTGAAAGAGAAAATAGGGTCCGAGGTGTCGGGGGTTCAAGGGTGCAGGGAAATGGGGGATTTCCGGAAACCTATGCACAGAAAATAATTGAAGGACGTTGTATGAAGAAATCTGAGATCATAGCCCTTCTGAACCAGGACCTTACCGGCGAGATCGAGGCTATTCTCATCTATATGAGAAACAGTTTTGTAACGCCCCAGTGCAGGCCGAGTAGAGAAATGGAAGAGATCGCCAGGGATGAGATGCGGCATGCAGAAAAACTTTCCGAGCTGATCGTTGATCTCGGCGGCGTGCCATCAATGGAACACCGTGAGCTGAACTTCGGGAAAGGCGGTCCAAAGGGATATCTCAGGAGACTGATCGGGCTTGAGAAAGGCGCCATTGCCATGTACAAAGAACATATTGCCATCATCCCTGATGAAAAGACAAAGAAGCTGCTCACCCATATACTGCATGAAGAAAAAGGACACCTCGAAGAGTTCATCGAGCAATTGAATGAATTTACTCAATAGGATTTTTCTCCTATTCTCTCAGGTTCCCATAGGAGAACAGTCTTTCTTGCTATGATATTTCTCTTTGCTTGAATAATTGCCGGGCAAACGATAGAATTAATTACCATGAAGATAATAAGCAAGAGCAGCGACCTGTCTGCATTTCTCAAAAAACTGCAGTCCCGCAATGTTTCTGTAAGCAGCTCTGTGCACCGCACGGTGGAAACAATCCTTGCTGATGTGCAGAAGAACGGCGACAAGGCAGTCTTGAAATATACCCGCAGATTCGATGACAAAGAAGCCTCTAAGCTGCAGGTGAGTTCAACAGAGATCAGGAAAGCGGCACAGAAGGCTGATCAGAAGATCGTCAAGGCCTTTGAGGTCTCGGCAAAGCGCATCAGAAGGTTCCATGAGATGCAGAAGGAACATTCCTGGTCCTTCACTGAAGGCGACACAATCCTTGGCCAGGCGATTAGACCTCTGAAAAGAATAGGCGCATATATTCCAGGCGGTAAGGCAGCATATCCCTCAACCGTTCTTATGAACGTTATCCCAGCTCAGGTTGCAGGCGTTGCTGAGATAGCACTCTGCGTTCCTGCTCCTGACGGACTGGTAAACCCGTATGTCATGGCCGCAATTCAGATGTTGGGTGTAAAAGAGGTATACAAAATTGGCGGTGCCCAGGCAGTCGCAGCCTTTGCTTACGGTACTAAGAGCATTAATAAAGTGGACAAGATCGTTGGCCCTGGCAATATCTTTGTTGCAACAGCCAAGAAGATGGTCTTCGGAATTGTTGACATCGACATGATTGCTGGCCCCAGCGAGATCCTGATTATAGCCGACAGCTCGACACACCCGAAGTTCGTTGCAGCAGACATGCTGAGCCAGGCAGAGCACGACGAACTTGCCTCCTCTGTTCTTATCACAGACTCCCGAATGCTTGCTGAGGCAGCGGCAAAGGAAATCAAACAACAGCTCAGCAGACTGAAGAGAAAAAAGATCGCAAAGACCTCTCTCGAAAACTATGGGGCCATCATCGTCACAAAAAACATCAGGGATGCAGTAGCGATCTCAAATACAATAGCACCGGAACATCTTGAAATCATGACCAAGAAACCGATCGATATTGTGCCGCTGATCGAAAATGCAGGCGCCATTTTTGTTGGCCCCTGGAGTCCTGAAGCATTAGGGGACTACTCGGCAGGCCCCAACCATACGCTTCCCACCAGCGGCACAGCGCGCTTCTCATCGCCTCTTGGTGTTTATGATTTCTATAAGCGGTCAAGCATTCTCGGCTTCACCAGGGAAGGCTTTCTTCGTCTTTCCACGGTCGTTGAGGCTATAGCGGATATAGAAGGACTTGAGGCTCATGGAAACACTATTCGTGTGAGAAAAGAAGAACTCCTCAATAAAAATAGTTATTGATATATTCAGAAAGGAAGAGGGAATGAAACAGACAAAGAAGATTCTGCGGCTTGGACTGCCTAAGGGAAGCCTGCAGGAAGCGACATTAAAACTATTCAGAAAAGCAGGATATCATGTGGCCGTTTCCGGCCGGTCTTACTATCCGATATTTGATGATGTGGAGATAGAGTCTATGCTGATAAGGGCACAAGAGATGGCCCGGTATGTTGAAAACGGCATTATTGACTGCGGCCTCACAGGATATGACTGGATCATGGAGCAGAACGCTGACATAAAAGAGGTCGCTGAGCTGACCTATGCAAAGGAAGGGCTGAAACCGGTTCGCTGGGTTGTGGCTGTTCCCAATGATTCTAAAATCAAGACCATTAAGGATCTCAACGGAAAAAGAATAGCAACTGAACTCGTGGGATTCACAAAACGATACCTCAAGACAAACAAGATTAAGGCAGATGTAGACTTTTCCTGGGGAGCCACAGAAGTGAAGCCGCCGCATCTCGCTGATGCAATCGTTGAACTCACTGAAACCGGGTCATCGCTTCGCGCGAACAATCTCAGGATTGTCGAAACAATTCTTCAGTCAAGCACACGGTTCATATCAAACAAAAAGGCTTGGCAGGACAGATGGAAGCAGCAGAAGATGGAAAATCTGGTCATGCTTCTTAAAGGAGCGCTTGCAGCAGAGGAAAAGGTCGGCATGAAGATGAACGTTAAGCAGTCTGATCTAAAGCGGCTGCTGACCATTCTGCCGGCAATGCACTCCCCCACCATCTCAGCCCTTTCTGACAAAGGGTGGTATGACCTTGACGTTGTAATAGATGAAAGAACCGTCCGTGAGCTGATACCTAAACTGAAAAAGGCCGGCGCATCCGGCATTGTTGAATATCGGCTGAACAAAGTGATACCGTAGTTTCTGCCCTGGTTTATTATTTGACAAGGCGTCATATTCGTTGACAAACAAAAGGCAGGGTAAGTGTTCTTACCCTGCCTTTTGTTTAGTCCTTCGCCTCTTCAGTTATTCAGTTTTTCTGTCGGTAAGCGCTGCTATACCAGGAAGTTCCTTGCCCTCAAGGAGCTGCAGAGATGCGCCGCCACCTGTTGAGATAAAAGAAAGCGCATTGGTCACACCTGCCCTGTGAACTGCAAGATCAGTGTCTCCGCCGCCAACGATCGTCAGAGCATAGGCATCAGCGACAGCATTCGCTATGGAATAGGTTCCGCGCGAAAAAGCATCGACCTCGAAAACTCCCATAGGGCCGTTCCAGAGGATTGTCTTTGCGTTTTCAAGAGCCTCTGAGAAGAGCTTCACCGTAGCAGGCCCAATATCCAAAGCTCTCCACCCCTTCGGAATCTCGAGCGTAGGCACAATCTTTGTTTCTGCGCCCGGCTCGAGGCTCTGAGCAATAACACAGTCAACAGGCAAATAAAACTTAATGCCACTTGACTTGAGCTTTTTTCTGATCCTTTCGGCTGTTTCGAGCATCTCGGTCTCAACCAGAGAGTCACCGACCTCATCGCCCATAGCCTTGATAAAGGTAAAGGCCATGCCGCCACCCACGATAACCTTGTCTACCTTATTCTCAAGATGCTCAAGTACTCCTATTTTCCCTGAGACCTTTGCGCCACCAAGTATCGCAACAAATGGCCTAATCGGATTGTCCACAACTCCTTTCAGATACTCTATCTCCTTCTTCATCAGAAAGCCGGCAGCTGATGTAAGGAACTTTGTAATCCCAACCGTGGATGCATGGGCCCGGTGAGCAGCACCGAATGCATCATTGATAAAAAAATCTGCAAGACTTGCCAGCTTCCTGGAGAACTCCTCGTCGTTCTTCTCCTCCTCAGCGTGGTACCTGAGATTTTCGAGAAGGACAACGTCACCATCCTTCATCTTTGAAACGACATTCTCGACCTGAGAACCGATACAGTCAGGTGCGAATATTACGTCCTTATCAAGCAGGCGCTGCAGTCTTTTCGCAACGGGCGCAAGGCTGTACCGGGGGTCTGGCTTGCCTTTAGGTCTGCCGAGATGGGACGCAAGGATTACCCTTGCCCCTTCGTCTATCGCATAGTTGATCGTTGCCAGGGTAGAGCGAATCCTGCTGTCATCCGTTATCCTGAGATTGTCATCAAGAGGCACATTGAAATCTGCCCGGATAAAGACCCTCTTGCCTTTTAGCCTCAGATCATCAATAGCGAGTTTCCCGAGAACATCCTTGATCGGCATCGGATTCCCATTCTGCTTGGCCATTATTGGTTACCCTCTTTTTTTGTTGATCTGGATGATCAAGTCACGCAGTCTTGAACTATAACCCCACTCATTATCGTACCAGGAGATGACCTTTACCATTTTGCCGTCCATGACCTTGGTAAGGGTAGCATCAAAGATGGATGAATGCGGATTGCCATTGAAGTCTACAGAGACAAGCTGCTCGTCACAATACTGGAGAATGCCCTTCATGGGACCATCTGCCCACTTCTTCATGGCAGCATTGATCTCCTCTGCTGTCGCGTCCTTCTGGAGTTCGGCAACAAGATCAACGACCGAGACATTCGGCGTTGTGACCCTGATCGCAAAACCGTCGAGTTTGCCTTTCAGCTCAGGAAGCACCAAGCCAATCGCCTTTGCAGCACCGGTTGTCGAGGGGATCATCGAGATCGCAGCAGCGCGCGCCCTCCTCAGGTCCTTATGCGGCAGGTCAAGAATCCTCTGGTCATTGGTGTAGGAATGAACCGTGGTCATGAGGCCCCGCACAAGACCAAACTCTTTCAGCAGCACTTTTGCTATCGGAGCAAGGCAGTTTGTTGTGCAGGATGCATTTGATATGATCTTGTGCTTTGCCGGATCAAGAAGCTCATCATTAATGCCAAGGCAGACCGTTATATCAGGGTCCTTTGCAGGGGCCGACACGATGACCCACTGTGCGCCTGCAGCGATATGTTTTTCAGCACCTGCCCTGTCAGTAAAGCGTCCGGTAGCTTCGATCACAACATCGATCTTCAGCTCTTTCCAGGGGAGTTTTTCCGGCGCGGTTTCCGCAAAGATCTTTATCTCCTTGCCGTCAACAAAAAGGCTGCTGTCCTTTACCTTCACGTCCGCATTGAATATGCCATGCACAGAGTCATATTTAAGAAGATGCGCAAGGGATGGGGCATCGGTAAGATCATTGATCGCAACGATCTCAAAGTCGGCAACGCCTTTGCTTGTCCTGAGAAAATTCCTTCCAATCCTTCCAAATCCGTTAATTGCTACGCGTAATGCCATGAGAACCTCCGTTATAAAGAATTTTTAAAGATATTCAAAACCATTCCCGTCATAAGCTTGGGATAAAAATAGGTTGATTTAGGCGGCATTCTGAGAGATGCAAGGGCAACCCTCTCCACATCATAGACGCCTGTAGGATTCAGAAAAAAGGCTGCGCTGAAATCACCTGCACGCACTGCACGCAGGCACTTTTGCAGATCCATTTCATAGGAGACATTTTCAATGTCCAGGAGCTGCTTGAAGATCAGGTCATGGAGGATCGTCACATCAAGATCCTTGAGCACCGGCGGCACGCCATGAATACCATCGCCCTTATAACTCAGCCGGTACCAGATATCTCCCCCGGTATAAAATCCATAAACATCCCGTTTGCCGGCAATTGCAGCCAGGATATCATCACTGACCTTCATTTCCTGTATGTCAAAGTCATTGGAGAGCTGTTCAAGCGCATCAGCAGGCAGGTCTTTCACCAGCCGGTGAGTCGGCAGGATCGTGAGGCCCTCGTCAGCCATATTTGCAAGGAACATAAGCACATAGTCATAAGGCCTCGCTGATTCAGAAGGTCCGTCCTTTTTCTGCATCTCCTTCTGGTATTCCAGGGCCGTCTCATACCGGTGGTGGCCGTCAGCGATGAAGACCGCCTTGTCAGCCAATTCAGCACTTATTGCAGCAACAGCATTAACGTCATCAATCTGCCAGAGACGATGAATAGAACCGCTTGCATCCGTTGCCTCGATATAGGGCTTCTCCCTGCTCTTCTCCTGCAGTATCGCAGATGCTTTTTTTTCGGGACTGTTATATATCGAGAAGATCGGACTGATGTTCGCCTCGCAATATCGCATAAGATCCAGGCGATCTTTTTTTGGCTTTGAATGCGTATATTCGTGGGGATGGATATTGCCTTTTCCCAGGGCCTCAAGCTTTACCAGGCCGAGGAATCCCCGCAAGGTCAGTTTTTTCCCCTGAATGGTATAGGCCACCTCATAGGAGTAGAAACCGGGTCTGCTGCTCGAGACAAGCGCCTCTTCCTTTAGCCAGCTCTCAAGCAATACCTTTGCCCTTGAGTATCTGTTCTCCCGTTCATCATCTTCGGGGTTCTTGATGCCAAAGTCTATTCTGATTATGTTATACGGGCTTTTGTCATATAAGGCCAACCTGTCTTCAGGAGAGACGATGTCATACGGCGGGGCAAGAAGCTCCTCGCCTGAGCTTTTTGACACCTTTGGAACATTGAATAGAACTCCCCTGAAAGGGACCACTCCAGCCATTCATTCTCTCCGTGGGATTAAAGATGCGCTATTTTAGCATGCAGATTGCGCTTTATTCCAGCGTTGAAAGGCAACAGATATGATCATGCTCTCTCAGATAATGAGCGCAGAAAAGTCATGGTGTCTCCTTCTGTGCGATGATATCAGGAATTATCTTATAATATACAGTTCATGGCCACGCTAAAAACATACGACGTGATTGTTATCGGAGCAGGACATGCCGGGTGCGAGGCTGCTTTAGCTTCTGCGCGCATGGGACTTTCAACCTGCATCTTCACGATGAACCTTGACACTATTGCCCAGATGTCCTGCAATCCTGCGATTGGCGGACTTGCAAAGGGCCATCTGGTTAGGGAGATCGATGTCCTTGGCGGTGAGATGGCAAAGGTGACTGACAGGGCTGGCATTCAATTCAGGATGCTGAACAAATCGAAAGGGCCGGCAGTCTGGTCATTGAGAGCTCAGGCAGACAGAGTTCTATACAGGCTCAGAATGCGGAGAGTGCTTGAGGAGCAGGCAAATCTTGACATAAAGCAGGCTACCATCGAAGACATTCTGGTGGATGATAATAAGGTATGCGGCGTAAAAACTTCCCTTGGGATTGTCTATGGCACAGCATGCGTGGTTGTTACTGCAGGAACGTTTCTCAAGGGCCTGATGCATATTGGCCACGACAGTTTCGATGCAGGGAGGGCTGGCGAACTCCCTTCTGTTGGTCTTTCAAATAGTCTCTCGCAGCTCGGACTGAAGCTTGGCAGACTTAAAACAGGCACGCCTGCACGTCTGGATGCAAAATCCATTGATTTTGAAAAAACAGAAGCACAATATGGTGATGATCCACCTATACCGTTCTCCCATAGCACCGAAAAGATCGAAAACCGACAACTGCCCTGTTACATAACCTATACGAATAAGGCAACTCATCACATTATCAGGGAAAACCTTCAGCGCTCTGCCATGTACAGCGGAAAGATAACCGGTATTGGTCCCCGCTATTGCCCATCCATCGAAGACAAGGTCGTCAGATTTGCCGATAAAGAACGCCATCAGGTCTTCCTGGAGCCAGAAGGACTTGAGACAGCCGAGTATTATGCAAATGGTGTTTCTACCAGTCTTCCGTATGACGTTCAGCTCGCTTTTCTGAGGACTATCCCTGGGCTCGAAGAAGTGGAGATCATGCGGCCTGCTTATGCCATTGAATATGATTTTGTATTCCCCACACAGCTAAAGCCGTCGCTTGAAACCAAAAACATCGAAGGTCTTTTCCTTGCAGGACAGATCAACGGAACATCAGGATATGAAGAGGCTGCGGCCCAGGGGCTTATGGCCGGCATCAATGCTGCTCTGAAAATTCAGGGAAGGGAATCCCTCATCCTTGCACGACATGAGGCATATATCGGTGTGCTTATCGACGATCTGGTCACAAAAGGGACTCAGGAACCCTACCGCATGTTCACCTCTCGGGCTGAATATCGGCTTCTTTTGAGACATGACAATGCAGACCTCAGACTCATGGAGAAGGGACATAGCATTGGGCTGTTAGCCAACGATCTGCATGCCCGCTTCGTGGATAAGAAGGCAAAGATTGAAGAAGAAATACAGAGACTAAAAAATATCAGGATAAAACCGTCTGTTATTAATAGCGCACTGAATGTCCTCGGCTCGTCCGTGATCAACGAAGATATTTCCCTTGAGCAGCTTCTCAAACGGCCTGAAGTTTCCTATGCCGTAATAAAGGAGCTTGCCCCTTCCCCAGTCTCGCTGAATCATGATATTGAACAGCAGGTTGAAATTCAGACAAAGTATGAAGGCTATATCAGGCGGCAGATGGAAGCTGCGGAGAAGCTTTTGGGAATCGAGAACAAGAAAATTCCGAATGATTTTGATTACCGCTCACTGCCGGGGATATCGAGAGAGATCCTCTATAAACTTGAAGAGGTCAGACCAGAAAGCCTCGGCCAGGCAGGCAGAATACAGGGAATGACTCCTGCTGCACTTTCGATTCTCATGGTTGCTGTTGAAAAACAGCGACGAATAAACGCGACCCGCTAATTTTTTCGACTCGCTGTCTCTTTTGCCTCTCCGGATTATTAAACAGATTAGAAGCAATGCTGTCGCCTAAAGTGAGGATGCCAATAATCCCGAAGTTTAATACAACCAACATCATAGCACCATTCTTGACATGAACCGACTCATGTTATATGATATGAAGGCAAGGAGATAAAAATGGCCCATAATGTGAAAGATTATTACGCGACGCTGGGAGTGGACAAGAAAGCCTCGCAGGATGAGATTAAGAAATCATTCCGGAAACTGGCCCGCAAATACCATCCGGATCTTAATCCAGGGGACAAAACTGCCGAGCATAAGTTCAAAGAACTCAGCGAAGCATATGAGGTACTTGGTGATGAGAAAAAAAGAACTGACTATGACCAGTTCGGCAAATCTCCTTTTGACAGTGGCGGGCCTGGCTTCGATTACCGGGCGTACACCTCAGGCGATCGCTTTGACTTTGGTGGTTTTGGAGACATCTTTTCCGATCTTTTCAGCAACGGCGGAGGGCAGCATGAGTCTGACATGAAAGGGTCTGACCTGGTCATGGGTCTTGAGCTTTCGATGGAGGAAGCCTTCTCTGGCGTTACAAAGCCGATAACGTTCAACCGGGAGGTTGCCTGCAAGGAATGCCATGGCACAGGCGCAGAAACGTTTCAGCAGTGCGACCAGTGCAAGGGCGTTGGCAAGGTGACCGCATCTAAAGGATTCTTCAAGATGGCCCAGCCCTGCGCTCCGTGCAATGGAACGGGCAGAAAAACTACAAAGCAATGCCGGCACTGCTCGGGGAGGGGAATGATCCTCCAGACTGAATCAATCAAGGTAAAAATTCCTGCCGGAGCAGATACTGGATCACGCGTCAGGCTGAAAGGCATGGGCGCTGCCGGACACGGCAGTGGCGGGTACGGAGATCTGCAGATTGAGATCACGGTCAGACCGCATCCGCTCTTTACCAGAAAAGATGATGATATCTACCTCGATCTGCCTATCACCTTTGGAGAAGCAGCGCTCGGAGCCAAGATAGAGATACCGACCATGGAAGGCGGGACCGTAATGACGCTGCCTCCGGGGGCGCAAAGCGGCCAGAAGTTCAAGCTCTCGGGCAAAGGGTTTTCCTCTTCGAAAACAGGCAGAAAAGGCAATCAGTTCGTAACGATTAAGGTCGCTGTACCCAAGAATCTCAGCGAAGAAGAGAAGACGGTAATTCAGGATGTGGAGGCGCTCTACAAGGAATCGCCAAGAAAAGGCATGGTGAGGAAATGAAGAGTCGAGACAGAAATGAGCCGGTTTATCTGATCAGCATAGTATCGAAGCTTCTGGATGTGCATCCTCAGACATTGCGCCTCTATGAAAGAGAAGGCTTCATTCAGCCCATGAGAGCAAAGAAGCAGAGGATATATTCTGAGAGCGACATTGAAAAGCTAACCCTCATTCTTCAACTGACCCGGGAACTCGGCGTAAACAGGGCAGGCGTTGACATCATTCTCAGGATGAGGCATCGCATGGAGGTGCTCCAGCAGGAGATGGAGGGGATGATGGGCCATCTCGAAGACGAGATCAGAAAGGATTTCAGAGATAAATTACGCAAGGCATTGAAAAAAGAGTAAGGAGAACTATCATGGACAAGCTTACGATGAAGAGTCAGGAAGCGCTGCAGAATGCGCAGAGACTTGCTGAAAGAAAGGGACATCAGCAGATCGATGTTGAGCACCTTCTCTGGTCTCTGCTGGATGACCAAGAAGGTGTTGCATTACAGATTATCTGGAAGGTTGGCATAAACGCATCGCTCCTGAAAAAGGACCTTGAGACAGCCTTGGACCGCATGCCAAAGGTAATAAGCTCTTCCCCTGTTGGACAGATCTATATAACGTCAAAATTGAAAGAAGTGTTTGAAACAGCACAAAAAGAGGCGGAGCGTCTGAAGGACGAATATGTCAGCGTGGAGCTTCTGCTGATAGCGGTACTTTCGGTCAGTTGTCCATCTTCAGATATTCTCAAAAAATATGGCCTGGATCCTACAAAACTCCTGTCAGCACTGCAGGAGATTCGCGGAACCCAACGCGTCACTGACCAGAACCCTGAAGAAAAATATCAGGCGCTGAAAAAGTTCAGCAAAGACCTCACAGAGCTTGCGGCAAAAGGCAAGCTTGATCCGGTGATCGGCCGCGACGAAGAGATCAGAAGAATAATCCAGGTGCTTTCAAGAAGGACCAAGAACAATCCTGTACTGATCGGTGATCCAGGCGTGGGAAAGACAGCAATGGCTGAAGGCCTGGCACAGAGAATTGTTGCAGGCGATGTGCCCGAGACCCTGAAGGGCAAGAAAGTCGTTGCCCTTGATATGGGGGCCCTCATTGCAGGGGCCAAGTTCAGAGGCGAGTTCGAGGACAGGCTAAAGGCTGTAATTAAGGAGATCGAAGAAGCAGAAGGCGGAATCATTCTTTTTATTGACGAACTCCATACCCTTATAGGAGCAGGCGCCGCAGAGGGCTCTATTGATGCATCCAATATGCTCAAGCCGGCATTGGCAAGAGGAGAACTCCGCTGCGTTGGTGCCACGACTCTTGGGGAATATCGCAAATATATTGAAAAAGACCCGGCGCTGCAGAGGCGATTTCAGCCCATCCTGATCAAGGAGCCGTCTGTTGAGGATACTATCTCAATATTGAGAGGCCTCAAGGGCAAATACGAAGTCCATCACGGCGTAAAGATAAAAGACGCGGCGCTGATATCTGCTGCAGTGCTCTCTCAGCGCTATATTACCGACAGATTTCTGCCGGACAAGGCAATCGACCTGATCGATGAGTCTGCATCAAAGCTTAGAATGGAGATTGACAGCATGCCTGTAGCACTCGACGAAATCGAGCGTAGGCTCCGGCAGCTCGAGATAGAAAAACAGGCAGTCAAGAGAGACAACGGCAAAGAATCAAAGGAAAAACTCGACAAAATACAAAAGGAAATGTCAGTTCTTGAAGTCCAGAGGGATGAACTCAGGGCCCAGTGGTTGAGTGAAAAAGAGGTTATCTTCAAGATCCGCAACCTGAAAGAACAGATAGAAATAACGAAGAGTGAATCGGAAAAAGTAGAACGGGAAGGGAACCTTGCAAAGGCTGCGGAATTGAGATATGGAAAGCTCCTTGAACTTCAGAAGGCCCTTGAAACTGAAAATGCCATGCTTCTTGACGCCCAGCAACAGAGAAAAATGCTCAAGGAAGAGGTCGATGAAGAAGACATAGCAGAAGTTGTTTCGAAATGGACAAACATTCCCGTTACAAAAATGCTTGAGGGAGAGATAAAAAAGCTGCTTCAGATGGACGATCGTCTAAGATTGCGGGTTATCGGGCAGGACGAAGCAATTGGGGCTGTGTCAGATGCGGTCAGAAGGGCGCGTGCTGGCATTCAGGACCCCAACAGGCCAATTGGGTCGTTCATATTCCTTGGGCCGACCGGAGTCGGCAAGACCGAGCTTGCAAAGGCCTTGGCTGAATTTCTCTTTGATGATGAAAATGCGATGATCAGGATCGACATGTCCGAGTATCAGGAGCGGCATACGGTCTCGCGGCTTATAGGAGCGCCTCCCGGCTATGTTGGGTACGAAGAAGGCGGGCAGCTAACTGAAGCAGTCAGAAGAAGGCCCTACTCTGTTGTGCTCTTTGATGAAGTTGAAAAGGCGCACCCTGAGGTGTTTAACCTTCTTTTGCAGCTTCTTGATGATGGCAGGCTTACGGATAGCCATGGCAAAACTGTGGACTTCAGGAATACAGTGGTCATTATGACATCAAATCTGGGAAGTTCGCATATTCAGGATATGCTTACAGAAAGAGAGAAAAATCCTTCTGCATACTGGATAGATAATTCAGCGCAGGAATTTAAGGATAAGGTGATGCAGGATCTGAAGGCTTTTTTCAAGCCCGAGTTCCTGAACCGGGTTGATGAGATCATCATTTTTAATCCGCTCACAAAGAAGCTCCTCGCCAGCATTGTTGATATCCAGGTTGAGCGGATGAAAAAATATATCAAGGAGAAGAATATTGACCTGAAGCTGACCGAGCGGGCAAAGGAATACTTTGCAGAAATAGGGTTTGATCCAATCTATGGAGCGCGGCCACTCAAAAGAGTTCTCCAGAAGATGATCCTGAACGAGCTGGCAAAAAATATTCTCGAAGGTTCATTTCAGGAAGGAGATACCGTTGAGGTAGATGTTGAAAACGGACAGGTCCATTTCAGCAGAGAGATTACTGCCGAGATTGTCTCGTAACTCTCGAAACATTCCACTGAAGATCCGCTTTCAGCTGCTGCGGCGGTTGCATGGGGCGAAGGGTTAAGGAAGTTCTTTGTGAAGTTCTGTGCCAAACCGGGCGTTCAGTTCCCTGACAGCGAGGATGAACTGTTTCTTCCCTTCGTGTGTACTGAGATCAACACCACGACCGATCATCTCTTGCTTTAGGTCATCAATCGCCTTGAGATAGAGATCATCAGGGGCAAGATAGTCGCTGATCAGCTTTGCTTTTTCCTGTTCATTCTTAACATATATTTCTATTCCTGACATATTGGCTCCTGACAGTTTTGTCTATATTTTCTGCTAAAGTCCTTTGATTTTGCAATCAGCCAGTGGCAATAATGGCAGTAAGACGAGATTATGCTTGACAGTTTTCTTGTTCTCGGTTATGTTTTTAGTTGAAGAATAACGTTAGGAAAGGAGAGGTATTGTGCTGAATAAAAAACTTATACTGTTTGTTGTAATTATCCTGATGAGTATATCATCCTTTGCTCTTGCCCAGAAGCAGGAGATTAAGGATTACAAGGTCCAGCAAGGCGATACGCTTTGGGACATCTCGAAAAAGGAGCTGAACGATCCTTTTCTCTGGCCCAAGGTCTGGAAAGAAAACCCGGACATTGCAAATCCGGACAAACTCATGCCTGGTCAGATCGTAAAGATTCCCCTGTACCTGATACAAAAGGAAGCTCAGAAGGAAGAACCCGTTACGGAACCTGTCGTTCAGGTGGAACCTCAAAAAGCTGCGCCAGCTCCAATGCCTGAGCCTGCTCCCGCTAAAATCAAGCCTCTTGTTGAACCCAATCTTTTCATCTCAAGCGGCTATATTGCAAGCACGGTGAACGAACTCGGAAGGGTTACCGGTTCACCTTCAGGGAAGTCTCTTCTTGGAGCTCCTGATATGATCTATGTTAAGACAAAAGCAGCTGTCAAGCTTGGCGATCGTTTCTACATGATGAGAAAAGGTCAGGCCGTCAAGCATCCTGTCACAAAAAATATCTTGGGTTATCTTATAGAAATAACTGGGATAGCTGAAATAAAGAAGTTCGAAAACGGAGAAACAATTGCTCAGATCATGAAAACGTATTCTAATGTGAACATTGGAAATACCCTCGATACGTACACTGAAATGACCCCGCCTGTTGTATCTAAGCCTTACAGAAAACCTGACGTCAAAGGCTATGTTGTCGAGGCTCAGCATCTGCGCATTAATAACGGCATTTTTGATATTGTTTACATTGACAAGGGAAAGAAGGATGGTCTTGAGGCAGGGGATCTCCTGAAAACTGCCATAGTAGGGAAGCATACGACTCCCAACGGGATTATTCAGGTGATCAATGTAATGGATTCTACTTCTGTCGCAATTGTCAGAAGCAGCATGGATACTATCGCAAAGGGGAATTTGATAACAGCAGCCGAATAGCCTGCTAAGCTGATGTAAGAACTTTAAGCGCCCTGAGACGGCTTGGATGTTTAAGCTTTCTCAGGGCTTTTGCTTCTATCTGCCTCACGCGTTCACGGGTAATCGAAAGATGCCTGCCGACCTCTTCAAGGGTATGGTCTCTGTCAACGCCGATACCAAACCTCATTCTGATAACTTTCTCTTCTTTTGGCGTCAGCGTCTTCAGGATCATAAGTATCTGGTCAGAAATCTCGTTTCTTTCTGCATCCGAATAAGGCGAGGGACTGTTCTTGTCGCCAATGAAGTCTTCCAGTTCTGTATCTTCATCGCCAACAGGTGTCTGCAGGGCAATGGGGTCCTGAATTGCGCGAAAAACCTCTTCGACTTTTCTGGTGGGAACCACAAGCTTTTTCGCAATCTCTTCATTGCTCGGCTCTCTTCCCAATGCCTGGGTCAACTCTCTCGAAGCCTTGGTAACCCTGTTATAAAACTCCATCATGTGTACGGGAACACGTATGGTCTTTGTCTGGTCAATAAGTGCACGGGTAATAGCCTGACGTATCCACCATGTTGCATAGGTTGAAAACTTGAAGCCCTTCTCATATTTGAACTTATCAACTGCCTTCATCAGGCCAATGTTGCCTTCCTGAATAAGATCGAGGAGGGGCAGTCCACGACCGACATAATTTTTGGCAATATTGACAACAAGGCGGAGATTGCGCGTAATAAGTTCGTTCTTTGCCTCCATCACAAGCGCCCTTGCCCTGGTGACCCTGTCCCATTTTTCTTTCACTTCATCAATTTTAATTCCTATTTCAGCTTCAACTTTTTTGTATTTAGCCTGAATTTCTTTTGCCAGTTCGTTGAGCTTCAGAGGATTGATATCTTTTTTCTTCTTGTCGTTTATAAGTTTTTTTAGATCCTTGAGATTCCCATGCCGGCCGATCTTTCTGTCAGAAGATTCAAGCTCTCTCATGCGCTCATCGAGAATTTTCAGACTCCTGATTAATGCCTCGTCAGGCTTCTCTTCCTCTTCGCCCTCTACAATCTCTTGATCTTCTGCCTCTTCTTCTTCGCCAAGCTGCTCACGCTCAAGCTCAATCTGCTCTTCAACGCTTTTGTAGAGAGGCATTGCCACAACAATATCACGGATGATATTTCTTCCCTCTTCCAGGCGCTTGGCAAGCTCGGTTTCCTCATCCTTTGTGAGGATAGAAATATCTCCCATGGAGTGAAAGTAAGCCTGAACAAGATCTTCAGTTTTTTCGTATTCAACCGGCTCTTCCTCGAGCTCTTCCTCGATTGCCGTTGCATCCTCTACAGAGTCCGTGACCTTTACCCCCATGTCCTGCAGGAGGTCCATAAGATCTTCTATTTCATCAGGGGAAAAGTATTCGGACGGAAGAGCCTCATTAATCTGGTCGTACGTGAGTACACCCCGGCGCTTGCCGACGTCAATGAGCTCTTCAAGTATGTCACGTTCCTTCATCTGCCACCTTTTTGGGGGGATAAGAAAAGGGGCTCTGCCGGCCCCCTCGTATTTATGTGTTTTAATCTTACTACGTTTTATTCTTTTGGCAAGAAGTTTTTTTGACAACAGGAGGGAAGAGAAATAAGGGTCAAGCCACACGGTCAATTAGT
>CAZDLA010000035.1:0-18973 GCA_964506525.1 uncultured Nitrospiraceae bacterium | reverse complement strand
TCGAAGCGCTTAACCGGAAGACCGACTGTCAACACAATTACTGTTCAGGGCAAATTAGGCAAGTCATAATTCGCAATACTTCAGGAAGTAGTCAATTTTCATTATGGCCACTTATAAAAGGAATATATTTCCTTTCCTTGCTCAGTTATCAAGGTTGAAAGCGCCTTGCTTTCAACCTCACACAAAGATTTCCCGTCCTGCAATCCAAAGCCTTGTCCCATAGACCCGAATCTAATAGGCTGCTTGGATACTTGCGCTTGGCGAACAAGGGAAAGAGATTCTTTGTGCTTTTCCTTAGAAATCATCTTATCAGTCGATAATGTCCATTTCATAGAATCATAATGGACATTCACGGTAAAGACTTTGCAATTGAGAGGGAAATCCTTCCCGGATTCTTCGGGTTGCAGTTCAATGATATAACGATCATTTCCTGTTTGGCGAAAGTTTTTGACTCGAAATAGCCAACTCTCTCCGCCTGCAAAAGATAAAGTCGGCATCAAAAGTAGCACTATTATTGCGGACATATAATTCATGTGAAATATCAATTGAACTCAACACCTCTTATCGTGATGGGTTATTATCATCTTCAGGAAGTATTCGCTAAGGTAATATTTCAGCAGCCCCTTCAATTCTGTGATTGGCTTTTATTAGTGCTTCTTTAATCGCATCAATAGAAACTTTCTTATCATCATAGATTATGGTAAGCGTGTGTTTATCTGTATCATCATCTGCTTTTTTTACACCTGAAAGACCCTCAACGGCAAAAATTGCCGTCATCGCTGCTGATGCTCAAAATACCGTTGGCACATTCAGCCTTACCTTAATCTCTTCAGCATAAATGGAGGCAGAAAAACCGAAGCATGTCAACATCAAAACCGCTACGAAAATAAGTTTGCTTTTCCTCATGAGTTACCTCCCAGTTATTAATTATTGCCTCTGCCTGTAGGTTCTATGGTCGGTGACAGCAACACTGATTTAACTGATTGTTGTTTTCATTATATATGATTCACCCTAATGCAGGACATTTGTCTGGACCAAGGATTACCAAAAGAAATCTGCACTCTTTGGTCGGTCCTTCGTATGCAAGACTACAGGAAGGTATCGAGAAACGCAACGAAACCTCAATTCGACAGTTATTTTTGGAAATCAACATCGCTTCATTTCCTTATCCTTCATCAAGGCTTTAAAGATCCTTCTGATCTGGGCTTTAGTCTGCTGCCTCGTTCCATTATTATCTATAACATAATCAGCAAGCTGTTTCTTCTGCCGTATGTCCATCTGAGCATGGAGCCTTGCAAGAGCATCCTTACGGGAAACGCCTTTTTCCTTAAGCCTCCCAAGCGCCGTCTTTTGGTTCGTGTAAACAGCGATAGTCCGATCAAATTGCTTCTGGAATCCGGACTCGAAAAGGAGGGGGACTTCTACGACTAGCAATGTACCAGTCTTAATCTTTTTTATCGAAGCTTCCACTGCCCGAAATACCAGTGGGTGAAGCAAAGCCTCGAGTTTCCTTCTTACGGTCTTATTCCGAAAAATGATATCAGCGACAACACTCTTGTTGAGACTGTGGTCAGGGTTCAAAATCTGAGGGCCAAGCAGTATCCTGATCTTTTCAATTACCGCCCTTTTCTTCAGGAGATTTGCTACGAGCGCATCGCTGTCAAGAG
Organism: uncultured Nitrospiraceae bacterium; assembly: GCA_964506525.1. Taxonomy (GTDB): domain Bacteria; phylum Nitrospirota; class Thermodesulfovibrionia; order Thermodesulfovibrionales; family UBA6898; genus UBA6898. The sequence goes on along the minus strand of CAZDLA010000035.1, from coordinate 17,306 downwards.
TAACTGCGCCGCAGTCCCTGAACAGCGAGGCCACTGAACTTTTTCCCATGCCGTAATTTCCGGTAAGTGCCACAACAAACATGATTAATTATACCCAAACAACCCAGAGGATGTGCCGGTTCATTGACCCAACCCCAATTATTCAGTTATATTAAAGAGTTAGCTTATCATTGGAGGTATTGATGTATGCCTATTTATGAGTATAAATGCGAAAAGTGCGGAAACGAGCGCGAAGTCATGCAGAAGATGACCGATAAGCCTCTGACTGTCTGTGAGAGTTGTGGCGGCAAGTTGAAGAAGTTGATATCGAACACATCCTTTGTTCTGAAAGGCTCTGGCTGGTATGTGACTGATTATGCTGACAAGAACCGTAAAAGCAGCGCAAATGAAATTGCAGATAAGAAGGGAAAGAAGGACAGCGCAGAACAAAAAGAGACGAAGAAAGAAAAGACAGACAGCGTAGCACCGAAAGAGACCAAAAAAGAAAAGACAGAAACTTCAGCAGGAACAGAAACAAAGAAGGAGTCAAAATCTGAGCCAAAGGCAGAGCAGAAGTCCAAAGAGTGATCTCCCCTCACGTTCATATCCCGTTCAGCAGGCTTGCCGAGCATCTTGATCTTATCAAAGAAAAAACTCTGAACCTTGAGTTATATTTTGCCGGTGATGTGCTTGATGCCTTGACCATGAGCGATGTAAGGAAGGCCAAGGCAGCTCTTGACCACAACCCTTCCCTTTCTTTTCATGCACCCTTCATGGACCTTTCACCCGGAGCAGTTGACTCACTCGTCAGGGAAGCCACAATGAAGCGCTTCAATCATATACTCGATGTTGCCGAGGTACTGCAGCCAAAGGCGATCGTCTGCCATTCAGGATACGACAAATGGCGTTATGCGCTAAAGCCGGAATGGTGGCTCGAAATGAGCCTTCTGACCTGGCAGCCCCTCAATAAGAGAGCTTCAGACATGGGCGTCAAGTTGGCGATTGAAAATATTTTCGAAGACGAGCCGTCAAATCTGAAGATACTCATGGAACATATGCATTCTGACAACTTCGGCATCTGCTTTGACACTGGCCATTGCAATCTATTCTCAAAGGTCAGGCTTGACGATTGGATGGAGGCATTGAACCCGTATATCATTGAACTTCACCTCCATGACAATGACAGGTCTTCAGACCAGCATCTTCCGGTTGGCGAGGGAACGTTTGATTTCGGCAAGTTTTTCCACCTTCTGAAAAACAGGGACTGCATACATACCATTGAGGCCCACGCACCTGATAAGGTGATGCGGTCAATGCAGAATATCGCCCGCTTTATAACAACCGCAGCTGGTTCCTTATAGAAAATCCCTGCAGTTCCGGAAGGTCACTGCCTTTGTATTGTATCAGCACCTTATGCGACTCTCCCAGGCCCTGCGGTAGGAAGAGCTTCTTGATCCGGCTCACTTCAAAAAGATAATCATCTGAAGTCTCTGCGAGTCTTGCAATCTCCTGATCAATGCCCATGGCAAGAAGAAACGTACCCTGACTGCAGTAGCCTAAAGTCCTCAAGCCCATCTCCTCTCCCCATCTTTTGACCGATGAGAAATTCACATGACTTGTCATATCCTGACTGCCAATATTCTCATAAGGATCCTCGCTTAACTCATGGTTATGATAACAGAGGAGCGTGCCCCTGTTCCTGTCCTCGCTGTAATATTCTTCTGCGGGATGACCATAGTCAATCGTAAAGACAAACCCTTCTTCAAGAACAGTCTCAATATTCAGCAGCCAGTCGCGAATTCGAAGATTCACCTCTGTAGTATATCCTCTCGCTAATTCGATCCCTGTGTCCTTGAAATATTCTGCGATTGAATCTGATGAAAGATCGCCTGCCTTTTCCACAAAGCTCGTGCCGTCATAACTGACATAGACCTCTTTAAGCTGATCCTCCATCCTGAGAAGATGGACAGGAAATGCGTCAAGAAGCTCGTTCGAAAATATGCAGCCCCTGATCGATCCGGCTTCGCTGATATCAGAAATCCAGGCGATCTTTTCCTGATAGTGATCCAATCTATCCTGCTGACGTATGCGCTGCAGATCATTCCGCTCAACGATCACATACTGCAGTGCCTGATAAAAACTCCTCTTCGCGTCAGGCTTTGCGCCGTCTTCCCGTTTCAGATAATCGAGCATATCCTTGCAAACATACCCTTCTCCTGCTCCCATTTCAACGATAGTAAATCCCTCAGGAGAACCCATAACTTCATACATCTCCCTGATCTGCTTGCCAACCATGGCGCCGAATATTGCGTGCAGATGGGAACTGGTGTAGAAGTCCCCTTCTCTGCCGATTCTCTGCCCCTGGGAAACATAGTACCCGAATTCAGGGTCATAGAGGGCCATGTCCATAAAAGATTCGAAAATGATCGGGCCTTCTTGTTGTATTCGGTCAGCTATTTTCTGCTTAAGGAGATTCATCGTCTTAGGTATATAGTCTGCAGGTATTGTCTGTCATGCTTCAATCTAATGGTCTAAACAAACTGATTACCGGCTAACTCACACGACTTCGAGCATTCTGTCGAGCGCTTTTTTTGCCCTGATGCGGATATCTTCAGGCACCTTTACGACATACGTGTTTTCCTGAAATGCACGCAGAAGACTCTGGAGCGTTGTTTTCTTCATATTAGGACATACCATGTCCTTCCTGAGTGCATAAAAGGTCTTGCCAGGATTCTCCTTGCGAAGCCGATACATCAGGCCAATCTCAGTGCCCACAACAAACTCTTTCTCGTCTGACGCATGGACGAACCTGAGCATGCCGGATGTGCTGGTAACATGATCAACTATCTCGAGAACTTCAATACGGCATTCAGGGTGAGCCAAAACAACAGCCTTCGGGTGCTGCGACCGTGCGTCCTGAACGTCCTGTACCGTGACACGCTCATGCACATTGCAGTACCCGTCCCAGGCAATGACCTTTTTCTTCGTATTCCTTGCAGCCCACATCGACAGATTCTTGTCCGGGATACAGATGACTGAATCACCAGGCAGAGAGTCGATAACCTTTACAACATTGGCTGACGTGCAGCAGATATCGCTCTCGGCCTTAACCTCAGCAGTTGTATTCACATAGGCAACAACAGGAACACCAGGATACTGCTTCTTGATATCTTTCAGGGTAAATTCAGGTGGATAAACATAAGCAGGTGGATTGTCAAAACCCGGGAAGCTTTTCCTCACTGGCCGCGGCGCATCTGCGCTTATCATATCTGCCATAGGACAGCCAGCATCTATCTCAGGCAAAAGAACGGTCTTGTCAGGGGAAAGGATTGCAGCACTCTCGGCCATAAAATGGACTCCGCAGAAGACAATCATCGCGCAGTCACGCGTTGCAGCTATGCGGGATAGTTCAAGGGAATCCCCGACAAAATCAGCTATCTCCTGAATCTCATCCCGCTGATAGTTATGTGACAGAATAATTGCATGTTTTTCCTGCTTGAACCTCAGAATCTGATCCCGAAGGCCGGAGAGGTCTACGGTCATTTACAGCCTGGTCTTGCTGCTTTTTTCAAGTGTAGCGTTCGTGAAGAGGACAGTGCCATCCTCAAGCAGAACCTTGTAGATAGGGGTTGATTTCTCGCGGGGAGAGGTGCTCATGTCAGAAAAAGCGTAACTCTTCTTGCCGTTGTAAAGATTGAAAATCCTTTTCACATACTGCCGAGTCTCATCAATAGGTGGAACATTGCCGTATTTTTCAACAGTCCCTGGACCTGAATTATATGCGGCAAGTGCAAGGGTCATATTCCCTTTAAACCGTTCAAGCAGATATTTCAGATATCTGGTCCCCCCCTCGATATTCTCTTCAGGGTTATAAGGATTGGAAACGTTCATGTCATTCGCAGTGCCCGGCATGAGCTGCATAAGACCCATGGCGCCTTTCCGGGAAACTGCTCTATGGTTTCCGTTGGACTCAGTCTTTATCACTGCCCTGATCAGTTCAGGTTCAAGATCGTATTTTGATGCGGCTTTCTGGATATACTGGGAATAATCTCGCGGAAATACAACAGCAGCAGACGGTTGCGCTGTTTTCACTGTTTTCTTATCACTACTGACCTGCTGAGGTTTTTTTCCATAGGGTGCATCCGTAAAACAGACAACACCATTTTCATCAACATACTTGTAGATGTCTGCTGATGCAATAGCCACAGCCAGAAAAAGAGAACAAACAACCATTGCTGCTTTTAGCATAGGTACATGTTAGCACGGAAAGCAGTCCGAGTCAATATTTAGCCATATCGCTAGGTTACGGCCAATTGTGCTTTTTTTACTTTAACTGTTTTCTCAAATCAGCAGGAAAAAAACAGGCTTTTTCATGGTAAAATTACGGCATGAGAAAAAAAATTCTTATTGTAGATAATCTGGAAGGCATGCTTGAACGCGAAAAAACGATCCTGAACCGGGTGAGCTTTGATGTATTTACCGCCGCCACAGGTCACAAGGCCCTCGCAATGCATAGAGAGCATTTGGTGGATCTCATGGTCATAGCACTTGACCTCCCTGACATGAGCGGCGACAAACTCTGCTCCTCGATTCGAAAAGATGCAGATCTAAGGCAGGTATCGATCATTATGACCTGCAACAATGATCCTGACTGCCTTGAACGCGCGACGCGCTGCGGCGCCAATGCTCATGTCACGAAGCCATTCCATTCCGGTCAGCTTACAGAAAAAGTGACAAAACTCCTTGCCATACCTCAGAGGCAGAGCTATCGCGTCCTCCTGAGGATATCGGTCAAGGGCAGTCTTGACAATGAACCGTTCTTCTGTTCATCCCGCGACATCAGCTCTACAGGCCTGATGATCGAAACAGACAAGCCCCTAACCAAAGGCGATCTTCTGACCTGTTCTTTTTTTCTGCCCGGCTTTGGAAAGATAGTTGCAGACGGTGAGATCATGCGGACAGACAATAGTGCTGAGATACCACACTATGGCATTCGATTCCGCTATCTGGACCCTGAATACAAGAACGGTATCGATTCTTTTATTGCCAATCGGACAGAACAAAAAATCTGACATGTCTTCGGACGAGGAGATCTTCGAAACAGTCGATACGGAAGGTCGCGTCACTGGTCTTGGAACCCGCTCTGAACTGCATAGCAACCCATCCCTTATTCACCGCGTAGTCCATGTAATGGTCTTTAATAGTCAGGGAGACCTGTTGCTTCAAAAACGTTCGATGAACAAAGATATAGCGCCGGGCAGATGGGACACCTCGGTCGGAGGGCATGTCAATCCCGGAGAGCCTGTTTTTGATGCTGCAGTTCGGGAGATGAAGGAAGAAATCGGCATCTCCGCATCAGGCCTCAGGTTTCTATACAGCTATATCTTCAGGAATCATCGCGAGTCAGAACTGGTAAGCACCTTCTCATGCATCTGCGATGGAAAGGTGCATTTCAATACTGATGAAATCGACGAAGTAAGGTTCTGGAATTTGACCAGCATTAGAGATCAGATAGGAAAAGGCATCTTCAGCAGTCACTTTGAGCAGGAATTCAGCCACTATTTACAGCAGATCGAAAAGCAGAAATAAGGTTGGTCCTATCCTTTGAGCATCTCCGGATTCGTGTGCGGGATGAAAAGTGCCCCCTGGAGCACGTTGAGGAGATCAGCATCCTCGCTCATCTCCCGGTAGGTTATCAGGGACTGAATCTCCTTAACCTCTGTTAGCAAAGAGCTGTCAATAAGAATCATGGAAGCGCCCTGCAGTGAAGAGTTGCCTAACATTGCGATCTTGTCCCTCTGAATATCAGGGAGCATGCCGATATTGACGGCGCTCTCGATATTTATACCGCATCCGAGGGCACCGGACACATAGATCTTCCCGACATCCGCGATCCTCATGCCGACAAGCCTCAAGAACACATAAAGAAAGGCGAACATGGCAGCCTTGGACCGAAGAAAGTTCTGCAGCTCGTGCTCAGTAAACAGCAGCTCTCTGTCGGGCGAGCTATAAACCAGATATGCAGGAACGCCGTCTTTCATCACCACACCCTTTTCCTGCATGCTGAATTTGCCTGCCTGATCAATTATTTTTGTTGCATAGAGCTCAGAAACAAGATCTATAAGCCCTGATCCACAGATACCGTCTGGTGTTCCGCTGCCGATGACCATCAGTTTTGGTTCTTTGGTTTTACGATCAATCACAACGCTGCTGATCGTACCCTTTTCAGCCCTTTTCCCGATGTCAGCAACACCGCCTTCAAGAGCAGGGCCGGCAGCTCCGGCGCCTACCATTATCCAGTGTCTGCAGCCCAGCGTGATCTCCACATTCGTACCGACATCCATAAACAAAACAGGGTCTTCCTGTTCGAGCATTTCCGTGCAGATCATGCCGCTGATGATATCACCACCAACATAACTTCCGGCATTCGGCAAAACATAAACAATTGCAGTCGGATTAATTGATAAGCCGACCTCATGCGCTGCGCAGAAAACAGCACTGCTCATAGCAGGTGTATTGGGAGCAACAGGGATATTCCGGACGTCGAGACCGAGAAAGAAATGGGACATGATAGTGTTTCCGGCAACAGTCATTGCATAAACATCCTCTGCCCGAACACCATTTTTTCTGCAGATATCCAGGACAAGGCTGTTCACACCATTTCTCAGTAATGTTGTGAGATCTTCGCCCTTGCCAATCATTGCCAGTTGTGCCCGGGAGAGCACATCTGTTCCTAAGCGAATCTGCGGGTTCTCTCTTTCAGCAACATCAAGTCTCTTCCTCGTCTGAAGCTCAAAGAGTGCGCACTCGAGGGTTGTGGTTCCGATATCCAGAGCAATACCGTATATCTTGCTGCTGTTAATATCCAGAACTCTGAATCCATGTTCATCGTGGCCTATAACTGCAGTTACAGAAAAGTTCTGCTTTCTCAATGCATCAGGAAGTCTTCTGAGCAGATCAAGAGCGATAGATACCGAAGACAGTCCTGATCTCTTGAGGGTCTCTTTCAAACGCTCTGCATCAGCAAGCCTGTCCTCGGATGAGGGCTGCGCAAGCTCCACGTCAAGAGTAAATACAAGCGGCCTATGACTCATACATTATTGCTCCCATATCAGAGACATCATATCCTCCCAGCCTTTCAACAGATGACCTAAACTCCCGGCTATTTCTGATAATATCGAGCATTGCCGCTATCTGCGGCATCTGAATAAAGTCCATGGGGATCGCAAGATCGTAGCGCTCCTTTGCTACTGGTATGAACTCCAGCCCCAGGGCATTCGCAGCAGCAAGTATGCCCATTCCAGTGTCAGCAATCCCGGTGAGGACTGCAGATGCCACTCCCATATGCGTATACTCCTCACGGTCATAACCCTTTATAAGCCCCGGTGATATGCCTTTTTCTTTCAGATGTTTGTCAGTCAGCATTCGTGTGCCGGAACCTCCCTGGCGGTTGATAAAGCATACGTCGTCTCGTAAAAGATCTTCGATATTCCTGATATGCTTTGGATTGCCCTTGATTACCATGAATCCCTGTTCCCGATACACGAGATTGATGAGGAGCATTTTTCTGTCCTTCAGCAGTCTCTGCATAAACGAAACATTATATTCGCCGGTTGTCTCGTCAAGCAGGTGGGTTCCGGCAATATGCGCTTCGCCTTTTTTCAGAGCTATAATGCCACCCATGGAGCCAACATGCGCAGAAGAAAGTGAATATTTCGGATACGTTCTTCTGAGCTGATTCGAAAGCAGGTCAAGGGCATTGTCGTGGCTGCCTATACATACGATGGTATTCTCTATTTCGTCCTTTCCCCGCAGCATCTCAACATCAACCTCACTCCCGGCGCCGCACCCTTCTGACATGGCAGGTATCCTCACAAAGCCATCCGCCCGCACCAGAGACATAAGCACACCGGCACCCCTGCTTACCGGCGTAGCAATGATCTTCTCATTGACCCGGCCGAGTTTCACACGCAGAAACTCCTCCTGGCCGAGCGAAGAGGCAACCTGCCGCGACAGCTGCGCCTTCATCACCTCAACAGGGGGCGCTTCTATCCCCTGCAAGGCATGGATGAGCGCTTTGCCAAACAGATTGAATGTTATATATGCTGAAACAGGATATCCGGGTATGCCAAGCACAGGTCTGTCCATAACCCAACCGAGAATTACCGGTTTGCCGGGTTTAATATTAACGCCGTGGAGCAGAACCTTGCCAAGAGATGCTATCGCCTTTGCCGTATAGTCTTCAGAGCCTGCTGACGAGCCGGCATTGATCACAATGACATCATACAGCTCACAGGCCTTTCTGAGTGTTTCTGTAATCTGCTCAATATCGTCCGGAACAGGACTGAAGCGAACTGGTTTCCCGCCCCATTGCACAACGAGCGATGAAAGTATGCGCGAGTTGAATTCAATAATGCTGCCCTTTTCGAGAGGCTCACCCGGTTCGATCAGTTCTGTGCCGGTTGGAATTATTGCGACCCTCGGCCGTCTTCTCACTGATATTTCCGTGTGGCCGCCGGACAGCATGGCGCCGATATCAACAGGCCGTATCCTGTGCCCCTCGGTAAGGATCAGCTCTGTACTGACGATGTCCTCGCCAATCACCCTGACATGCTGCCAGGGAGCCACCGGCTTGCTGATCTCGATAACATCCCGACCGTCCTTTTCGCAGCGGTTCACATCTTCGATCATGATAACCGCATTAAAACCCTCAGGAACAGGGTCTCCGGTATCAACATATATCGCCTTTTCCGGAATGACAAGGCTAATCGGCTCAGATTCGGTCGCTCCGAATGTGTCGGTGAATCGGACAGCAAATCCATCCATAGCAGAAGAATGATAAGAAGGAGAGGATATACGGGCAAAGACCGCTTCAGCAGTCAGCCTTCCGAGCGTTTCATGCACAGGTAATGATTCAGCAGGCAGCGGAGCGGTTATATGTTCAGACAGAGTTTCCTGCCATATCTGCAAAGCCCTTTCAAGCGGCGTATTCTCTATATAAATACCCTTTTTCACAAGCCTCCCCTTCCCTAAAAAATCACATAATTTATAAATGCATGTAATTATTAACTATTAATGGGATTACATCAACGAACGATAAAACGGAGAAATGCCGAGCGATCTATTCTTTTATGTCATCAAGTTCAGCAGACTCTGCAGTGACCGTTCGGTTCCTGCCGAGCTGCTTTGCACGGTACATGGCAAAGTCGGAGCAGCGTATCAGTCTGTCTTCATTCTCGACCTTGGCATCAGGCATTCCCGAAATGCCTATGCTTACAGATATCATCCGATCAATGCCGGTAAAATCATGTTTCTCTATTGCCAGTCGCATACGTTCTGCAACGATCATGGCATGGACCTTATCCGTGTTCGGAAGGACCACCATGAACTCCTCGCCTCCATACCTGGCAGCAGTATCAATATCCCTGATGCTCTTCAGGAGTATACTCGAAACTTCTTTTAATACAGAGTCGCCTGCATCATGACCAAACGTATCATTGATCTTTTTGAAATAATCGATATCAAGCATCACCAGAGAGAATGGTGTGCCATACCGTTTCGCCCGCTCATACTCGCTGGTTAATACATCGTGGAATCGTCGCCTGTTATACAGACCAGTAAGGGCATCCGTGATCGCCATGTAATTGACCTTGTCAAGCAGGTCTTCGAGCTGTTTATTCTTGAGTTTCAGCTCATCCTGGAGAGCTTTTGTCCGGAGTGATGCATAGATGCGGGCATTAAGCTCCAGTTCATTATACGGTTTGGGCAGATAGTCGTCAGCGCCGATCTGCAGGCCAGAGATCTTGTCAGAGAGCTCCTTCTTGACCGTAAGCATGATGATCGGAATGCCCTTGGTGCCCTCATCGAGCTTCAGCCAGCGGCAGACCTCATAGCCATCCATGCCTGGCAGCATGACATCAAGAACTATGATATCAGGCTTTTCTGATTTGACCAGCTTGATGGCGTTTATCCCATCCTCTGCCCAAAGAATCTCATATCCAGCCTTCCTGAGTATCTCTTTTGTGGCTGAGGCCTGAATAGGATCATCTTCAACAAGCAATACCTTTGCTTTTGCCAACTATATCCTCCCCTTAATCATGTTAAGCATAACAATTGGAAATCAAGATATACAAGGTTTTTTTGAGCCCGCACGGGGCTCATGAACACCGTCAAAGGCTGCTTGCAATTATGCGTTGGCTTTCATCTGAAACAAGATGGCAGTATATGTGCAGCCCCTTTCTGTTAGTCTTTGCCTCGGCACTCATCCTGGCAGCATTGCAGATACGGCGTAGAATGTCGAATTTTCTGCCGTAATAAAGCCAGGGAAGGAGATCGCTGATTTCAGCTTTCATGAAAGGCTGAAGTTCTGTCTCAGCCGCACCGGACTTCTTCAGCAGGCGCAGCACATCAAACAGCTGAGGCCTTGTTGACCAGAGTGCAACTTTGAGGAGGTTCTCCCAATCCACGGCAATATGCAGGCGGTCAGCCCCCATTTCAGCCGCAGAAAGAATCGATGCAAGGAGATCTGTTCCGCTCATGATATAGTGTTCGTCATGAAAAGAATAAAGCTCCTTATGAGCCCTTGCCGAAAGCTCATTAGGGGAGATTACCACCTCCCGGATATCGTTCATGCCGGATGGTTCTGTCAACATTCTCGTTCTGCTGAGTCTATTCAGTATATCATGAGGCCAGACTGCTGTTATTTCATTTACGTTTCAGCAGGGCAACAGCCTCTATATGAAAAGTATTCGGGAAAAAATCGATCATCTGCACAGACTGAATATCATAGGTATCTTTCAGTTTCTTCAGGTCCCTGGCCAGTGTGGAGGGGTTGCATGATATATAGACGATCGTATCAGACGGCATCTCTATAACTTTCTTGATGACTTCTGATGTCAGTCCGGGCCGGGGCGGATCAAGGATTATCATATCGAATTTCTTTTGAATCCGGTATTTTTCCGCAGATGATTTCACGAACTTACAGTTCTTCAGACCATTGAGTTTCAGGTTCCTTGTTCCGTCCTCAACAGCAAAGGGATTCTCCTCGACAAGAATGACCTCTTCTGCATATCGGGCAAGGGGCAGTGAAAAGTTACCGGCTCCGGCATAGAGGTCTAGCACCTTCTTGCCTTCCAGTGGAGCGCTCAGACTGGCAATAAACTCTGCGACTTTCAGATTAAGGCTCCAGTGTGCCTGAAAAAAAGTCCATGGAGAGACTGTATATTGCAGCCCATTCAGATCGAACATTACCGTGCCCGAACCTTCTATAAGGGTATCGTTAACCGCAATGGTCGATATCCCAATTTCCCTGAATGCTTCGGTTCGCGCAAAATCTGCAGAATCGCCTTTAAGCAGAGCAGCCGCAGAATCCCCAACCGAAAGGTGGATCTCCTTGAGACCGGAAGCAAGGTCTTTTTCTTTGATACGCTGAAGCAGCTCGTTGATACGGTCATGCATAAGCGGGCAGGATTCAAAGAGCACCACATCTCTTGAAGACTCTCTAAAGAAGCCGATAGTTCCCTCCCGCGAGATCTTGAACTGCGCCCTGTGACGGTAATGCCATTGTGCATCGGTCAATGATGGCGAAAGCTCCATCTCGATGCGGCCAAGTCGTGTCAGGGAATCAACAAGGACCTCTTCCTTCATGGCTACCTGTTTTTCATACGAAATGAACTGCAGATGACACCCTCCGCAGATCCCGAAGACAGGACATTTCGGTTCGACTCTGAAATCAGAGGGCTCGATTACCTGGGTAACTGTGCCGAGCATATAGTCCCGTTTCTTTTCGTCAATATTCACTTCAACGAGCTCGCCGGGAACAGCTCCCTTGATCAGGATGATCTTCTCATCCCGCGCTATGGTATATCCGCCGTATGCGGGCAGTGATGGTCGTACAATCAATGGTATTATTCCTTTCCCGAGAGTTTCTTGATCGTGGCTTTCATCTCGGTAAGATCAGCAGACTTGACGAGATATGCCTCTGATGCCCAGACCGAAAAATCATCACGGTAATCATACGCTGTTGACATAATAATCGGCATTCTCGGTTTTCTCTCTTTCATCTGCCTGAGCAGTTTGATGCCATCAATATCAGGGAGATGAATATCAAGCGTCACCAGATCAAAGTCTTCAGCCTCAAACTTTGCCAGTCCTTCCTTGCCTGTTCCCGCAGTAACGATCTCATACCCCTCTTCCTCAAGTTCCTCCTGGTAGAGCCTGAGGATGCTCAGGTCGTCATCAACAATAAGAATTTTCATGCTTGTGCCTCCTTTATTGGTATATAGACTCTAAAAACTGTGCCGTGATCAACTTCGCTCTCGACCTCTATCCTTCCATTATGCTCCTGGATAATCTTGTGAGTAATCGCCAGACCAAGGCCGGTGCCTGCAGCTTTTGTGGTGAAAAATGGGTTAAAGATGGAGTTCATCTCGGCCGCAGGAATGCCCTTGCCTGTGTCACGCACCTCAAGGACAACGTCATTACCGTCAGCATACGTCTTGACCGTTATCGTACCCGTGCCCTGGAGAGCCTGCATTGCGTTCGTGATAATGTTCACGATAGCTTCTCTTGTCCTGTCCGGATCGACAAAGACATCAGGCACAGGCTGATATTCCTTCTGCAGACTAATCCCGCGTTCGCTGATATCAGACTGCATCAGCCGGACAATATCTTCAACAACATCATTCATATTCACCTGCTCGCGGGCAAGCCGCACCTCTTTCACAAAACCAAGTATCTCCCTCAGAATGCTTTCAAGCCGGGACACTTCCTTTACGATGATCCCGGCATACTCTTTGAGATTTCCATCAAGTTTCTTCTCAAGGCGTTTCGCAAAACCTCCGACAGAAACCAGCGGATTTCTGATCTCATGAGCTACCCTGGCGGCAACTTCACCCAGCGCTGCCATTTTTTCTGACATGCCAACTTTTTGCTGAAGCAGCTTTAATTCAGAGATATCACGAACAACGTGTACAGACCCGATGAACTCTCCTGTTGTATCAAAGATGGGAGAACTTGAGGTGAGGAACGTTCCGCCCAGATGAGGATCCTCAAGCTCTTCAACATAGGCCTTTTTCGTATTCACGGTCTTATGATGAGGGCACTTAACAAAGGGTTCCTCAGTCCCATGGAACAGCTCATAACATTTCTTGCCGAGAATCTGGTCAGCAGGAAGACCAAGCCGATTCATGACTGCCTTATTGATCCTCTTCACGACATAGTCACTGCTGTTAAAATAGACCATATCAGACATGGATTCAAAGATATTTTCAAGCTGTTGTTCGGCCATGATCATCTGCTCATAGAGGCGCGCACTCTCAATGGCTGATGCTATCTGGTTCGAAAAACTGGCAAGAAACTGCATATCCTCATCGGTAACGGCTTTACGGTTAAAATAATTGTCAACCCATATCAGGCCGATGACCTTGTCGCGGGAAATGAGCGGGACCACTGCGTATGCCTGCGTTCCGAGCTGCTGAATGAGCACCGCATCAGAAAGAGCTTCTTCTTTTACGTCTCTCACATTAAAGGAGATTCTTTCCTTGACCGAGCGGGTCAATATCGTATAATCCTCAAGCGATATTTCAATGCCAACCGTCAGCCGCTCAAGAAAGGAATCACTGCGTGCCGGGCCTGCAGCAATATCCTTCATGATGTCATCAAGACTCTTATGCTTGATGGACAGATCATCCCAGATCTTCCATGCTTCCTCAGGAGTTGCAGGGCCAACACCCATAACGCCCTTAAGCACGTTCTTCTCATCATCAACAAGAAAAAGAATTGCCCTGTTGAAGCCCATACCGTCGCTCATGGTCACCGCAGTCAGGACCATTCTGAGCAGCTTGTCAAGTTCCAGCGTGCTCCTCATGGCAGTAGAGATGAAGAACAGTCTCGACATCTCCTGATTTCGCCGGATCAGTTCCTTCTCAACACGCTTTCTTTCCGAAATATCCCTTGAAATGCCGCAGATACCAATAACTTCACCTGCGGCATCCTTGATCGGAGAAAGCGTCAGACTAACCTCGATCACAGTCCCGTCCTTTCTCTGCCTGAGTGTTTCGATATCCTTGAGTATTTCTCCCTGCTTCAGCTTTTCGATATGGTCTTTTTCCTTCTCAACCATAAAGTCAGGCACAAAAGGAAGAAACTTTCCCGTCACCTCCTGCGCTGCAAAGCCAAAGGTCCTTTCAGCGCCGATATTCCATGACGTTACAACACCCCCGAGATCGCTCGTAACAATTGCATCAGCAGAATTGTCAATAATGCTCTCGAGGTATTCCTTCGTCTGAATCACTTCACGGTACAGGCTCAGCGTCTCCTCCTGATAAAGAATCCTCTCGGTAATATCCATGATAAATACCACACACTCGGCGATTTCACCTGCTTCGTTCAGTATGGGATATGCAGTAAGCTCTGCGTAATTGACATTTCTGGACTGTGTTATGGTATTGATCTCGCCTGTCTCAAACGTGGCCTTTGCTGCACAATGCGGACAGATGCCTATTTTATCGTGGAAAATAATCTGACTGTCTTTTCCGACAAGGTCGTCACCGGAAAGCCCTATCCACTCTTCAACAAATTTATTTGCCGAGGTGACCATGAAATTCCTGTCCAGCGTTATGATTCCTCCCTGCACACTGTCGAAAAGTATATTGAGCCGCTTTTTCTCTTCAAGCACCTGTTTCTGTCTGCTTATTTCGCTCTCATAAATCCTCGCCTTTTCTATGGCAATGGATGATATTGAGGCAAAGCCTTCTACCGTATTCAGGTCATCAGCAGTAAAGGGGATCGGCCCTCCATTGCTGTCCAATTTGTCATAGAGACTGAGCGTGCCGATCACGGTACTGCCAACTCTCAGGGGAACGCATATGGCTGTTTTGATATCGATACCTGGCGCCTTCATATTCACCGATATATTTTTTGCATCTTCAACAAGCATAGCCTCATTATGTTCTGCTACCCATCCGGCAATGCCTTCTCCGAGGGCTAATTCCAGCTGCGGCTCAAGTTCCTTCTGAAGACCGTAGGAAGACTTGATCTTCAGCTTTCCGCCGTCTAACAGGCGAATGATACAGCCACGAGAGAAAACAAGACGGGACATCTCCTCTGTGATCTTTCTCAAGAGCTGTTCAGAATCAAGAAGTGACGTTACAGCCCTGCTGATGTCAAAGAGCACAGTCATCTTTAAGATCTGGGTTCTTGCCGCATCGTAGAGCTCAGCATTCCGCATAACAGACCCGATCGTCAGGGAGACAATCTTGAGCATGCTGATCTCGTCATTGGAGAAGCTATAATCTTTTTGGTTCATAACGACAAGCAGCCCTATGCAGCGCTCATCCCGTGTTATAGGAATAACAAGCCCGCTCTCATTCATCTCAGGAAGACTGTTCTCTGTTATGAGTTCGGCAATGGATGTAATACTGAACTGCTCATAGGAGGCAAGTATCTGCTGCACCAGGCGATTGTCCAACGAGATACGAAGCGCATGAACTCCATCAGCGGGATCATTGGACGCCTCACAATAAAAAGCCTTCTGATCAGGATTGATCAAATAAATAGAACAGGTGCCATAGTTAAGCTTCCGGGCTAACATCTGCGCCATCTGGGCGAAAGCAGTCTTTCCTTCAAGCGTAACGCCTGCTACGCGTGCGAGATCCAGGAGCAGCTCTGTTTCGTTCAGCTTGCGCCCCAGCTTGGTGCTCGATGATTCAAGGTCAGACACCATATCGTCAAACCGCGCAGCAACAACGCCAAACTCATCAGAACGGTCCATCCGGATTCTGTAGGACAGATCTCCGGAGCTGATCTTTGCCGTTGCCTTGAGCAGTTCGCTGAATGGAGATGCAATAGCCCTGCGAATACTGATGATTAGGGCAAAAGCGACGATCGAGACAAGTCCGATCAGACTGAAATGATAGGTGATCATCCTCCTCTTGGTTTTCTCTCCAGTATGAGCAACAGCAACAACTGCTTTTACCGAAGATTCCTGCAGCGTATCGATCGCGGAGACAATTTCGAGAGTAAGGGTTTCCATTTTGCGGATCAGGACAGCAACCTCACGGTCTCCAACAGGCTCGCGATTATCCATAATGATTATCGCAAATCCGAGAACTTCATAGAATTTTTCCGAAAGCTTCGCAATCTCGTCTTTATGCTCGGCCTGAACGCCGAGTATCCCGAAATTCTTGTATACCTCAGCCAGCCGATTCGCAAACTGCCTTTTAAACCGTGTCTCTCCGGTCAAACCCCAATCCCGCACATCTTCGACAAAATCAGCGATATTGCGGTCCAGATCGCTGATCATTTTGCTTTCTGCACTCACGGCACTCAATGTGCCCATATGTCTGCTCAGATTCTCAAAGATCAGGATCGTCCCAAAACCGAGAATGGCAATTGCAACAAGAAAAACAGAGAGCATGAATGTGATTCTGGTTTTTAGTGTCATGTATGCAGTTTTTCCCCTGCAAGGCGGTAAAGGTCAAGATACTCTGTAGCAGCCTTCTCCCACGAAACATTCTTCCCCATTGCCTGGCATATCAACTCCGCCATCTTCTTCCTGTCCGCATATACGCAGAACGCCCTTTTGGCTGCTGATAGCAATGCGCGTGAAGCATATTCCTCAAAAAGAAATCCTGTTCCCCTGCCCGCCAGATGATCATAGTCATCAATGGTGTCTGCAAGACCGCCGGTCTTTCGGGCAATCGGTATTGCGCCGTATTTCATTGCTATGAGCTGACCAATGCCGCAGGGCTCATACCGCGATGGCATAAGAAAGAAATCAGACCCCGCATAGATGAGATGCGCAAGAGGTTCTTCAAAGCCGATTTGCAGATAGACCTGGCCCTTATGCTCTTCAGCCTTTGCTGTGAGAGCAGTCTGGTAGAGTTCCTCTCCCTTGCCGAGCACCAGGAGATTCGCTCCCAGCCTGACCAGTTCATCAATGGCCTGAAGAACTATGTCCAGTCCCTTCTGAAAAGATAGTCTGGACACGATACTTACAACAGGGGCCTTCTTGTCCTTAAAACCGGCTCGCCTTATCAATTGCTCTCGGCAGACGGCCTTGCCCTTCAGGTCATCTGCGCTGTATCGTGCAGGGAGGAAGGTATCCTGTTGAGGGTTCCATTCCTGGGTATCAATGCCATTTATGATGCCGTAGAGATCATTTCTTCTTTTGAGCAGGAGACCGTCCATGCTGCATCCATTCTCAGGCTCAAGGATCTCTCGGCTGTACGTCTCGCTGACCGTATTGAGCAGGTCAGCATACAGAAGTCCTGCCTTCATAAGACTGAGTGTGCCGTAGAACTCCAGCCGCTCAGGCACAAAATAGT
>CAZDLA010000034.1:0-21044 GCA_964506525.1 uncultured Nitrospiraceae bacterium | reverse complement strand
GCGCTTTTCGGCATTGCCGCAATCCTGGGCATCATGTTCATGATGACCAGGGAACGCGAGTTCGACTTGGTCCAGTACAAGATCAACCTTGTGGGGTACTGTTTCTTTTCCGCAGCAATGATCTTCGGCGGTATCTGGGCATATCTCGCCTGGGGGACGTATTGGCTCTGGACGCCCAAGGAACTCTGGACGGTTATACTCTGGCTCTATTACAGCCTCTATCTGCATGCGCGTCTGAGGCCGTGGTGGGTAGGGAGGCCTGTATCGGTGATGTCCGTTGCAGGGTTTCTTATTGTTCTGTTTACGTATCTTGGGGTGAGTCTTTTTATGAAGAGCTCGCATAGTTTTTGAGACCGTAAAGCGTAAGGCGTAAAGCGTGAGGAGAAGTAATAAAGTTATGGATATCATGAAAAAGATACTTGAGTTCTTCATCTCGCTCAGGACAGCCATCTGGCTCCTGATAGCGCTGATCTGTCTTCTCCTCTTCGGGTCGCTTGTCATGCCGGCTCATGAAGAATTTCTTGCCCTGCATACGGTCGCACTTTTTGACTGGATGCAGGAGATGCCGGTCAGCATTACCTGGTGGCTTTGGGCCTGTATTGCAGTTCTTTCTCTGCTCACTGCCAATACGCTGGTCTGCAGTATCGAGTCGCTTGTAAGAAAAAGGGAGTCGAGGCAGTGGCTGCTGATCATCTCTCCCCAGGTCATGCATATCGGATTTCTCTTTATCCTTCTCGCTCATCTCCTCAGCTCATACGGCAGTTTTAAGGCGATTACTTATGCATACCAGAATTCGGTATTCCAATTGCCGAACAACCTTGAGGTGAGGTTCAATAAGATCAACGCAGAAGTTGATGCAAGGGGATATGTAAAGGACTGGTCAGCTGATATTGAATATTTAAAAGAGGGCAGAACGCTTTCTCAGGACAGGATACTGCCCAATGGCCCTTCATTTAAAGACGGGCTCGGCATCTATATCAAGACAGTGAAGTTTGATCCCTATCCGGCTGCGATGATCGAGGTGAGCAGAGAACCCGGAGCGTCCTGGGCCCTTGTCGGCGGCATTCTCTTCATGGCAGGCATGGTCACGCTCCTTTTTCTGAAGATCAGGCAGGAAGAGCCCAATGAATCCTGATTCAAGGATTGACAAACTTTCGCTGTACTACCTATAATCTTAACCATTATGGACGAGCATTTACAGGAGCTCTACGAACTGGGCAAGAAGCTCTTCGAAGAGGATAAATACAGCGAAGCTGAGCCGATTCTCCGCGAAGTTATCAGGAATAACCCCCGTTATGCTGACGTGCATAACAAGCTTGGTGTCATCAGCAACCTCAATGGAGACCTGAAGGCTGCAGCAGGCCACTTTGAGAAGGCTCTTGAGCTTAATCCGCGGTACACTGAAGCATCTCTCAATCTCGCAGTAACCTATAATGATCTTGGCGAATTCAAGAGAGCCCAGGAGGTCTTTACGGTTGCAGCGCAGATCGCGCATCCTGACCCAAACATGATCGATCCTTATATCGCAGGAAAGCTTGCGAACGAACATTTTAGGGTTGGCAATATGTATCTTGAATTCAACATGAACGACGAGGCGATCGAGGAATATCAGAAGGCGGTCAAGCTCCATCCGAAACTTGCCGATGTTCACACAAAGCTCGGCATTGCGCTCAGGAATAAGGGCAAAACAGAAGAAGCTATCGTACATTTTGTAAAAGCAAAAGTGATCAATCAGAACTATGGCCCTGCTTGGGTTCAGTTGGGTCTGAGTTATTACATGGAAGGCCTCACCGGCCTTGCTTTTGAAGAGTGGCAGAAGGCCCTTGAAAACAATCCGAACCTGAAGGAAGCAGAGAACTACCTCAAACTCTTGAAAAAAGAGGAAAAATAACCTGCCGTTTCCAGTGGTGCCGAACCCTTTCAAAGACTTCTTACCTGTTAGATGTGCAGACCTTCCCTTTCAATATGCACAAGGAGAAATGAATGAGCAATATCATAACTGCATGGGTCAGTAAGCTCAGTCAAACAAAATACCTTTCTGACAGGGCAGACAGGCTTCATGTATGCAGAACGTGCAAAGAGGAATCGGGGAAGATATCTCCCCGCTGGCTGCTGTTCTTGCTTGTTGTTATAGCAGGAGGTCTTCTGTTCAGTGGCCAGATTATAAAAGGCCTCAAAGGGTTCTCCCGATCGGCGTTCCCCGATAAGCAAGTCAACTATATTATTGCGGTTGATAATTCCTCGAGATCGGGAAAGTATCTGGATCAGGCAAGAGGCCAGATTGACAAGATCATGCAGGAGATCCCCGATGGTAATTCCTCCGTAACCCTGATAACACTCAGCGCCCCGCAGACGCCGGTTAAAGGGAAGGCCGACATAAAGGCTTTTCTTCAGGGCATGAAGCCCGCAAGCATTCCGACCGATTTCAAGCTGCTCTTTGGTGCAATAAGAGAACAGGTGGCCAAAGATCGCAGAAACAGGGTCTTCCTGATCAGCAACGGAAAATACGATCCTGTTGGCAGCATCTATCTTGAGGGGCTGGACCCGCAGGATTCCCAGGCCCAGTCTCTGGTGCTTGCAGAAGAGATCAGGGATAGCGTCAGATTGCCTGAGAACTGCGAACTGAAAGCACTCTCCATAGGGAATAACCCGGACGAGATCATTCTTCAGGCGATCGTCAGCATGAATACGAAATAAAGGGCAGCAACCGCAACGGTCATGAAAATATGTTCATTGAGAAAGATCAGGCCGGTCATTATCGTGTTTGTCATCCTGTTTTTGTGTTCATGCAGAGGCGGGATCTTTCATGTGTCCTCAATGAATGATGCAGCGAAAACGTCTCTTCCCCTGAGCGGAACAACACGGCAAGAGACGGCCGGGAAAGGGGCGGGCCTTTTCTTTGCGCTGACCGAAGACGGCGAGGGGCTTTTATCCGCAGAGGTAAGGAACAATGGAGAAAAGCCGCTGACAGGGTTAAAGATAAAGGTTATTCTGTATGGCATTAGGGAAGGCGGAGTCGAGGGTTTTATCAGGGAAGATGTTGCAGGAGAAATGAAAGAGATTTTGCCCGGTGAGACCCAAAAATCAAGATACGATGCTCGGCAGTATATGGACCGGCTCATAAAAGCGGAGGGCCGGATCGAATGCAGCGAATGCGGCGAAATAGATCGGGCAAAGCTTGCTCACAAACTTTATCCTGCTTGGGCCGGGATCAAGCCAGACCTCTCCATGGGCCTTGCGGACGGCAATGATGGAACTGTAATGGTGCAGCTTAAGAACAAAGGCAGGATGGCTGTCTCGGGTGTACGATTAAAGATTACGGCGTGCTGCAATATACAGACCGGGGATAAAGAGGCGGTCCTGGACGATGTTGTCAAGGGCTCCATTGATCCGTCAGAGATGTTTATTAAGGTCTATAAGCTGAAGGACCTGATCAAAGGCCTCCACCTCTCCGAGATTGTCAGAGTTGCGTATTCAGTTTCGTGTGATGAGTGTGTGGGCACTGAAAAGGCAAATATATTTTCCGCACCTGTCGAAATGATGTTCATTCGGGGAGGGGATCTTCCTTTTACTCCTTTGCCCCATGAAATAGATGATGAAAAAATACATAAATAGAAAATATATCACTGAATTGCAAACAAGGGGAAACAACGTGCCAGGCAAGAGCTCATGTAACAATATTCTGCTGACAATGTTTTTTGCTGCAGTTCTCTTTAGCCCAGGAATAGTAGCGGCATCTACTAAAGTCGGAGTCGTATCAGAAGAAGGCGCTCCTCTGCAGAATGTGTCTCTGTTCATCAATCTGAAATATCCCGACAACACAAAGCCAAGGCTGACGAATGCCAAGGGCGAAGTTATTCTTGATCCTGGTGCTGCCGGGAAGGAGATCGCAGTTACTGCATTTAAGACGGGCTATTTCCCTGCCACCGTCAAAATAAAGCAGGAAGGAACTTTAACGATCACGCTCAGAAAAGTTCTGAAAAGAGCAGTGGTAACAGTGCTGGACGAAAAGGGCAAACCCCTGCCGATGATCAGGATAGCTGTGGCAGACAGGATGTTCGAGACGAATGCTGACGGCATTGCAACTATTGATCTTGGCCTTGCTGAACAAAGCTTGCATGGAAAGATCCTATGCAGCGACAAAGAGACAAGAACCATAGCTCTTCCTTTCGGTGACGGCGAGCTGGTCAAAGAGATGCGCGGCATATGCGTTTCTCAAAAAAGAGATAAGACGGACGGCGCAGTAAAGGACGATATTGCTGCCGATGCGTCCAAAAAACCTGCCCTTGAACCTGCTCCTGAGGCAAGGAAGGAAAGCCAGAAGACTGACAAGGACAGGATCGCGAAGACATTTCCTGCGAAACCGGAGCCTCTTAAGCAGGAAAAAGCTGATAAAATAGAAGAAGCCAATACGGCGTCACCTGCCTTGAAGAAATCAGCTCCGGAGTCTGCTCCTGAGGCCAAAAAGGAAATTCAGAAGACAGGAAAAGAGACGACCCCAAAAACAGTGCCTCCTGTTCCCGATCCCCTGCCGGCCCCTGCAGCAGCAGAGAAGAAAATAGAACCCTCGAAAACGAGCAAGTCTGCGGAAACGGCATCGATCAAGCCATCTCAGCGTCCTGACGTCAACAAGGCAAGGGATAGCGCACCTCCTCTGCCTGAAGCAGTGAAAGTGTCCCCTGCTATTGCCCTTGCATCTGAGAAGCTCGATGAGTGCCGGCGTTATTTCAGAGAAGGTAAATTTATCAAGGCCGCTGAAACCTGCGGCGAAATACCCGAAGAAAGGACAACGGCAAAGATATATGCCGAGGCAGTCCATGTACGCGGCCTCTCGTTCCTGAGATTGGACTGGAAGCAGGAGGCAAAAAGAGAGTTTCAGAAGATCGTCGAAAAGGTGCCGAATTATGCGGCATCAAATCTGGAGCTTGGAATACTGAATGTGACTGAGGGAAAAAGCGCCGATGCGCTCAGTTACCTGATAAGTGCACATGCAGGCAACACACAGCTCGGTGCCCAGGACAGGTGCAGGTTGTTCCTTTTTACGGCCAAGGCATATGAGCAGCTCGGTAATTATTCAGAGGCAAAGAAATATCTAAGGGGACTTGTGGAACTCAAAGATTGTTCTGAGAGTGATAGGAAAAGTGCAGCTGACAAGCTGAGCGAATATTAACGGCAAAAAGCGAGATAATTCATGACACTGAAAAAGCGCTCTCTCATAATGCTGCTGACCATGCTGATGGTATGCACTCTTTCTTCTTCAGCGCCTGCCGAAGACATGGTCTATGTTGAGCATAATCTCCCCGAATCATTTAATCCCATTACTGCGAATGATCCTGCCTCTTTGAGGATGGCGGGCTTAATCTATTCGGGCCTTGTCCAGTATCACCTGGGAGCTGCAGTAGAGCCGGTTCTCGTGGTGTCAGGCGGAGACCGCTCGACCGGTACCGATTATCTTTCCATAGAATCCTGCAACTGCGTCAGGCGTGAAGATCGCGGCGAAGTCTCGATATATTCGTTCAGCTTGCGCAAGGATATCTTCTGGCATAACGGACAGAGGCTGACGGCTGAGGATGTAAGGGCTACGTATGACTGGGTAAAAGGCAGGAGCAGCGCTTATTCTTTTCTTCTTAAATTTTACGAAGGCATGGATATAGACGGTGACACGATCAGCTTCAGGGTCAGAAAAGGGATCAACCCGCTGGAATTATTCATGATGCCGATACTGCCCAGATCATATATTGACTCAGGTAATGCCGGCAAGCTTTCAGGGAGCGGTTACTACAAGATCGGGGACAGCAAGGCAATAGACAGGATCTTCCTGAACCGTCACATAGCTGAGCCTGATCTCGATAAGCCTGTCAATACGATTGTCCTGAAGAAGACGACAGAAGGCTATATGGACAGCAATGCGCTTGTCAGCGGTAACATCCATTTCATCCCTGAGCTCAAATATATGTATGTCCCCAAGATATCAGAGAATCCATCGATCAGGCTTTACCCCTACTGGGTCAACAATATCATGGCTATAGCCATAAACATGAGGAAGCCCGGCCTTAGTGACCAGAGGGTCAGGGAGGCCCTTTTGTTGGCGTTGGACCGGAAGAACCTTGTCGAAAAATGGTTCCCGACCTCACGGATGATCAGCGGGCCGATTACGCCGGGTCATCCGTTTTATATTGACGTTGATGTTAGTCAGAGAGATGTTAAGAAGGCAAAAGACCTGATCAAGGCATCGAAATTTCGCGGTGACCTTACCTTGAAAGTTCCTTTGAGCAGCATGAATGACATTATGTTCGTCGGTTTTATGAACGACCTTATAAGGCAGTGGGATCAGGCCGGGATCAGGGTGAAGCTGCAGAAGACGCATGACGACAAGTTCAAGAAGGAGGTCTTGACAGACCGGCAGTTTGAACTTGCCCTTGTTTCGACCGAGTTCAGCAGGACCTTTTATATCAACCCGTTGTACACATCAAATGCAGAGCAAAATATAACGGGTTACAGCAATCCGCAAATAGACAAACTGTTTGCGCGGGCTGTTGTCAGCAGGGACTTGAAAGAGCTTCGCTCAATCTATGCGAATCTCCAGAATATCATTTCAGGTGATGTCCCTTATATTTACATGATCGAAGAGAAGAAATATGCTGCATACAACAAGAGTATAAGCACGAAGGGACTGCTTATCCCCGACAACATCTTTGGGTTGACCCACCGCTGGGAGATTTCGAAGTAGCCGGGAGGGCGCATATTAACAATGATGGTGATAGCATTTCGCAGCATACTGAAGTATGTCTCGATTTTTATCCTTGCGACCTTTCTGATTTTCTTCCTTGTCAGCATGTCCCGCCAGGACCGCCCGAATGTGGTGCGGGAATATGCCGGGTGGCTTCAGAAACTCGCTCATCTGGATGCCGGGGAAGCATACGAGGCAGGAAGAAAGCCGGCTGATTTTTTGGCCGAAAGGCTTAAAAACACCCTGTTCCTCTCGATAGGTGCAACAGGCGTCTCATGTGCTGTTGCCATAGGCATGGGCCTATTGCTGCTCAAAGGCTATAGAAGGCTTTTCAGGACGCTCGAAGTATTAACGTACATAGCCACCACGATCCCCGTTTTTCTGCTCTGCTATATCATGGAGGCAATAGCCTTCAGGACTGACCCAAGCTTCCTTCCGACGAACGATGCATACAATATCTGGTTTGCTGTTTTGGGTGTGTTTGTGCTCGGCATCGGCAATAATGCACTGGGCGATATTTCACGGGGCGTTATAGCAGAGATCGAAACTATTATGGGCAAGGCGTATCTTAATGCAGCAAAGGCCAGAGGGGTGAGCATCTGGAAGCATACGGCAAAGGCTCTGCTTCTATCGACAATGAATATGGTCTCTTCGCGGTTTATTCTTACTGTAGGGACTGGCGTAATAATAGTCGAATATATATTCCGCATTCAGGGTATAGGCCTCTATATACTCGGAGCACCGGAAAGCGGGTTCGGCAGAGACGTAATTCTTCTGATAACGGGGATACTCATAGGGATTGTCTGTATCATGTATTTTATCAATGATCTTGTGAGGATGCTGCTTGATAGAAGAGGCAGTTTTAGATAGCATGAAAAAATCATCTTTCAGATTAACGGCCGGATCTGTCATGGTTGTGCTGGTCGTTATCTTCGCCGCTCTCTCGTATTCCCAGAGCGCGCTTGATCGTATGGGAATCAAGGGCTTTGTGCTCCTGAAGAGTCCTGAAGAGACTTTTGTCACAGCGGGATTTTTCAGCAAAGATCACATTTTTGGGGTCGATATGATCGGAAGAGACCTTTTCAGCAGGGTGGCCTTCAGCATGAAGACTTTCATAGAGGCCTCAATTATTGCGCTGTCTATTGCGTTGTCAGGGGGTATTGTCGCCGGAACAATGGAAGCCATGCTTGACAATGTCTTCATCGTAAACCTGTCCGGCGTTCGGCTCTTCAGGATCGGCGGCATTATCGGCGGGATGAGCAAGGTTCTGGCTTCCATGCCGCAGATTGTTGTCATTATTCTTTTATGGAAACTCTTCGGAGAGATGAATATCTATCACCTCATGTCCGCCTTTGGCGTATTCACGATCCCGAGGATCAGCGAAAAGGTAAGGTCAAAGATATTGGCAATCCGGAATGAAGGCTTTGTCGAGTCTGCACGGGCACTGGGCATAGGGCCGCTGAAGATATTAGGGAAGCATATTCTCTGGCATCAGATGAGATACCTGCTGCTGGTCGAGACCGCTTACGTGACTGCTGAGGTTGTGCTGTTCGAAACCGGCATCAGTTTTTTGGGATACGGAGCCGGCAATATTTCACTTGGCACCATGGCTGCGCAGGGTAAAGACTATTTTATCAGCGAACTTTCTGCCATGAACAGCGCGCCTATAGCAGAGGTTATCCGAGGGTTCATCATGAACGTGACACTTTGGAGCACATTTACGCTGCCAGGACTTGCCATCATGTTCACCCTGCTTGGGTTCTATCTTCTTGCTGATGGTCTCAAAGAAAGGCTTGTGCGCTCATGAAGACCTATATTCTTTTTCTATTGCTCATGGCCGGTCTCTGCCTGCCGATCGATGCAAAGGCTGAAACTGCAATAGAACTGTATAACGGCAACAGATTATATGAGTCACTCATACAACTGGAAAATGAGAAGAAGGAAGACCACTACGTCCTTCTGAAGGCGAAGATATTTCAGAAGCTCGGTGAGATATCAAAAGGGTTGTATTATCTCGGCAAGTCCGACCTCAATGCTTATCTCAGAAACTCTAAGGGCATGGGAAGCAAGGCCGAGAAATTTATTGATGAGATCAGGCGCTCAGTTAAAGATAAGAACCATGAAAAGGCATTTCAGACCATTAAGGCATTTCAAAAAATATTTGGGAACCGCCGCGTCAATAACTCTGTTGCAGAGAGCATGCAATATTACAGTCCAAAACTCTATGCAGCAATGGCCCGTGCCTATTATGAGGCTGCCATTTCAAACTACTTGACCGCTTTGAACTCATTAAGAAAGAAAGAGGATATCGACAAGGTCAATGCGCTGGCGGGAGAATGCTGGTTTGAGATAGCCGAGTTTGATAACATACCTGAGTATTATGGCAAGGCGATCGAGTTCTTCAGCAAAAGCAATCTGAATCCAGAAGCAGCAACCCCCTCGGTGCTGCTTGTGAAGATGTGGTTCTGTGATCTGAAGATCGGGAAGAAATCGGATGCCCAGAGCCTCTTGAACAGGCTGGAGAAAAGAGCCCTGCAGGACCCGGTCCTCAGAAGCGAACTCGGTATTTATATGCTTAAAGCCGGCACAAACAGTAAAGAGGGCAGGAAACATGTCAAAGAGGCGTATGAATATATCTCAGGTCAAAAGATCGATAAAAGATATCTGCCTGTGTTCAGGAACTTTGCGGCTCTCAGCAAGAGCAATAAGAATTACAGCGGCGCCCTTTATGCCATGGAGACGGCAAGGGATATCACGGATGCAACCAGGATGAACCGTAATGATCCCATGGACCCATCGATCGCCCTTGATCTCGTCGGCATGTATCTCTATCCGCGAAGGTACGGTGATGCCTTGAGATTATTGTATGACCTTCAGCTTTTTTATCCGGAGGCAGTTCCGGTATGGAATATCATGAAACATATATCTGAAAAACAGGGTTACGGAGGATAAATGAGGAGCAGAATATGGCGATGAAAAAGTATGTGTATCCATTATTGGTTGTGTTGGGCATGGTATGCGCGGGAAGTGTTCTTCCCGAGGCATATGCTCTTGAACTGCACAGGCCCTGTCCGTCGGTCAGTGCCCACCAGACCGGCCCGCAGTGGTCACCGGACGGTTCCTTCTATGCCTTTAATGCCGAGAACAGTAAGCAGTCATCCATAAAGATATGTGATATCAGAAACAGCAGAGAGATAGAGATCTTCAGTTCATCAGGCAGTGGGACAGCAGCACTTCTTAATGACAGGAACATGCAGAAGAACGTTACTATTGTCGGTTTTTCATGGGCGCCTGACAGCAGGCATTATGCCTTTCTGCGTTCAGACAAGAATGATGTTTCCAAGAACGGGATATATATCGGCAGTATTGAACAGAAGATCTCTGCTGAGGATGATCCGTTGATCTATGACAACTCTGTGGCATCAATAGCCTGGGTACCCCTCGGAGAGCAGGGGTCAGGCATTATCTACATGACCGGTAATGATATCAAGCTTGTATCACTTGATAGATCATATTCAGTAAAAAAGAGCGGCCTGATCTATTCGTCTGAAAACAGAAAAGGGAGCCCGGTCCTGTCAAATGACGGCCGATATCTGATATGGGCCGAAGATACTCTGAACGGACCGAAATTGTTTAAGTGCGATATGGACGGAGCAGCAAAGTGTCGGAATCGAACCAGGGTGACATCTGATAAGACACAATACAAAGAGCTTTGCCCCTCTGTTTCCCCTGATAATAAATATGTCGCCTTTTATTCAAATCGCGATACTACGCAGGACCAGGAACAGGGAAGGATATATTCCTTATGGATCGCATCTGCTGAAGCGGGAAACTCCAAGAAAGTCTCTGACCATCTTGTGAGGGGATCAGCTTCACCTGTTCTCTGTCCTTCGTGGTCAGGAAATAAAATCATATACGTCACGGCTGAAACTGATGAGACTTCGTCGGTCTCTGAGGCCGTCATATTACTAAAGAACAACCAGATCTATGCTGAAAACAGATCTCTGTTCAGGTCTGTCAGCGCAAAAGGCTCAGCAGGAGGTCTGCATGAAAGGGGTGCTGTGGCAGATCTTTCTGTTTCTCCATCCTCAAATACCCTGGCTTTCAGTCATCAGGATTTTAATAATGCGGATGGCAGGTTTCAGATGGCGTGGATAGATCTGAACCAGGCGTTAGTAGATGAAAAGAAGCAGGCAGAAAGTCTGCAGGCAGAGCGGAGAGAAGCAGAAAGAGTGGCAGCACAACGTAAAGAAGCAGAGAGACTTGAGGCAGAGCGGAGAGAAGCGGAAAGGGTTGCGGCACAACGTAAAGAAGCAGAGAAGCTGTCTGCACAACTGAAGGAAGCTGAGAGACTTGAGGCACAACGGAGAGACGCCGAAAGACTTGCGACACAACGCAAAGAAGCTGAGAAGTTGGCTGCACAACTGAAGGAAGCTGAGAGACTTGAGGCGCAGCGGAGAGATGCAGAAAGAGCGGCGACACAGCGGGAAAAGGCAGAGAGAGTTGAGGCAGAGCGGAGAGAAGCTGAAAGAGTGGCAACTCAGCGGAAAGGGACTGCGAAATTAGAGGTTCTTAGCAGTGAAACTCCCAAAATAGTGTCACAAAATACACTGCCTGAAAGCAAAGGTATTGAAAATGCTCATATCCACTATGCAGGTGTAATTGGCAAGACCAGCAATTTTACAAACTTTACAGACGATGAAAAGAAGGAATACGAGCAGGGAAAAGCGTCAAGGGTGATTGGTCTTAACTCAAAGCAGGAGTTAAGCGAAACTGACAGCCTCCTCGGCAGGATAGCAGAATTCAATTATTACCGCCATAGCATCAAAGAAGGTCTGGATATTTTAGTCGTAAGGACCGACCCGCCGGACTTTTATCTTGAAGAATTCAGAGATGCTTCGATGATAGAGGATCTTTACGAAGCTTTGAAGAAAGCCAGGATATCGTCAACCAGACCAGCGAACAGTTCTGCAAAGAGCTCCATTGAATGGTTTAATAACCTTCTGGAGATAACCGATGTGTACGAGAAAGCTGCTGAAAAGAAGAAGGCGGAATTGAGCAATAAAGCAATACTGTCTTTGGCTGAGAAAACTAATATAGCACGCAAAAAGGGCTTCTCAGAGCTTGGCAGCCCAGAGAAGCTTCTCGTGAAGAGACTTAACCGGATGATCTTTGAAGAGCTGTATGCTAAAGAGACCCCGAAGATCAGCGAAAGAGGATATGTAAATGTGATCAGGGATGACAATGATCCCTCAGTCTATTATGTTCGCCTTTATGACAAGAAAAAGACCGGCATGAATCCTCTGGAGATTACGGACGCAGCCGGCGGTTCCGGCATTATGAGCAGGCTGATGAGCGCGATCAGCGAGAAGGCAAAACTTGATCGTCAGAACAATTCGATACATTTCCTGGTCAAGAGAGAATGGGAGTATTTCTTTAACTACAAACAAAGCTGGTTTCAGTCAGCATCATCAAATGAAACGTCCATGGCAGGTATCGTGATGATCAGCGGCATCAAAGATGGCGTTACGGTTAAGGCAGTGCCTGTTAAGAACAGTTTTAGACGAAAAGAAGAAATGCCTTTTGCACAAGAGGAAGTGCGAGGATACATAATGGATACGCCGTATGAATGGAGATTGCAGATAAAACCGTGAGAAGTATCCACCCATGCTTACTATAGAAAACCTGACTATTCAATGCAGGGAACAGACCATAGTTCGGAATATTAATGTTGAACTGCATGACAGGGAAGTCGCTGTTTTCGTAGGGAATTCCGGATCAGGCAAGTCTGTTACCGTCTCTTCGATCCTTGGCCTGATCCGTGGTGATGTCGTGGCGGCTGAAGGGAACATTTCCTATGAGGCTGATGAAATCAGTTTCAGTGCCGACGCAGGCAAGGCAGAAGCGATCAGCCGCGGTCTCAAAAAGACAGGTGAGGCAGCGTACGGCTGCATACGGGGAAAAGAGATCTCCATGATCTTTCAGGAGCATAACAGCGCGCTCAACCCATTGTTCACGGTTGGGCAGCATATGTCCGATACGCTCCTGAGTCATGGCAAGTGTGCGGAGACAGACGCCAAACTGATGAGCATGGAATGGGTCAAAAGGGTCTGTCTTGGCAATAGTGAAGAGTTTCTCAGCAAATATCCTGAGCAGCTGAGCGGCGGCGAGGCGCAGAGGCTTATGATCGCCCTTGCCCTCTGCACCAATCCCCGGCTCCTTATTGCTGATGAGCCCACCACCAATCTTGATGCATCCATCCAGACCTCAATAATAGAACTGATAACCGGCTTCCTTAATGACGGTAATAACAGGCTGTCATCGCTGCTGCTGGTAACGCATGACATAAGGAACATTGAAAGGATCATAACCTCAGGGGAAAGAGCGGTCAAGATTGTGTACTTCGAGAAGAATGCTGCCAATATTGGAAGAGCTCTGGAGACGCGTATAGTGCGTTCGATGGAGCAGCTCTTCAGTGGGTGGCAAGCGGACAGTGCGCGTCTCTTTTTCGACAGAGCGAGGGAGAAACTGGTTCAGGGAATATATTCGCCCTCCGCGACAGGTAGAAATATCCTCGAGATGATCAATGTCCGCAAATATTTCAGGGGCCAACGCGGATTATTCGATTTCAGAAAGAATAATACAGGTGCCGGTGAGATAAAGGCAGTGGATGATGCCTCCCTGACTGTCAGGGAAGGAGAGATTCTCGGTCTTGTTGGAGAAAGCGGCTCAGGCAAATCAACGATTGGCAGGCTGATCGTCAGGCTCTGCAGTCCTGACAGCGGCGAATTGCTTCTGTATCCGTTCACTGCACCGGAATCAGATGAACTGAACCAGAACGCTGAGTTTAAAGAGGTCAAAGCGGAAAACGGTGCGATAGACATAACTAAGATCCCTGAAAAAAAGTTCAGGGAGAATTTCCAGATGATATTTCAAAGTCCGGATATTGCCTTGAACAGCATGATGAAGGTCCGGGGGATAATGGAAGAGGCCGTAACCGTTAGAAATAGAAACCTGTCTACAGAAGAAGTTAAAAAGGAAATAGAAACACTTCTCCAGAAAGTTGGCTTGAAATATCATGAAATAGCTGATAAATATCCTTTTGAGCTGAGCGGCGGTCAAAAAAGGCGGATCGGGATAGCGAGGATCCTTGCTGTCAAACCCAGATTTATCGTCGCGGATGAACCGATTGCCGAGATTGACGTGACTGCCCAGTTCGGGATCATTGATCTGCTGAAGAAGTTAAGGGATGAAGAATCCCTCACCCTGCTTGTCATCTCGCACGACTTTGATATGATAAAAGGCCTTTGCGACAGGATCGCGGTCATGTATAAGTCCAGGATCGTGGAGATCGGCAGAACAATTGACCTTATGCGGAATCCCGGACATCCCTATACGCGGGCGCTGTTACAGTCGAGTCCTGTTGCTGACAGCGGTATTGTCCGAAGCATGGATGGCTGTAATTATATCAGCAGGTGCGGGAATGAAAAGAGAAATGAGGAGCTTTCCTTGTGTGAACAAGAACTTCCTGTGATAAAGCGCCACAGCGAAACATATGACCATGAATGCGCCTGCCATTTCCCAGGCAATGCTGGTACCTCGCAAAAAGGCGGATAACAGGTATTCGTCAGCAGCACAGCGACCAGACGGGGCCTGATCATTTAAATACAAAGATTCCGGCAACATCAATTATAATAACGGCAATCTATGGAAGGAGATCGGAACTTGGCCAATGATGTTGCAGTAAAGTCGCCCTCGTCTCTGCTCAATGTCAGGGATCTCAATATCTTCTTTCGGTCTGCAGCAGAACCCGTAAACGTCGTATCAAACCTCAACTTTGAAATTAAAGAGTCCGAGATATTCGGCCTGGCTGGCGAGAGCGGCTGCGGCAAGAGCATTACGGCCCTTTCTATACTCGGGATCCTTCCTTCATCTGCCCATGCTGAAGGTGAAATAGCGTTTAAAGGAAAGAACCTCCTGACGCTTGACAGGGAGTCGCTCAGGCGGATACGCGGCAACGAAATTTCCATGATCTTCCAGGAGCCTATGACCTCGCTAAACCCTGTGCTTACCATAGGGTACCAGATAGCAGAGGTTCTCGTGACCCATAAGGCTATGAAGAAGAAGGACGCTATGGACCAGGCTGTCGAACTTCTCAGGTCAGTAAGAATACCTTCTCCAGAACTGCGGGTAAGAGAATATCCTCACCAGATGTCGGGCGGCATGAGGCAGCGCGTTATGATCGCCATGGCCATAGCCTGCAATCCTGCTCTGCTTATAGCGGACGAGCCGACAACAGCGCTTGATGTAACGATACAGGCCCAGATCCTTGAGCTCATTCAGGGGCTCAGGGAGGAAAAGAAGATGTCGATCCTTTTCATTACCCATGATCTTGCGATTATCTCGGAGAATGCTGCAAGGGTCGGCATCATGTATGCAGGAAGGATCATGGAACTCGCTGAGACAAGAGATATCTTCAGCAATCCTCGCCATCCCTATACCATGGGCCTGCTTGATTCCCTGCCCCAGCAGAAGGGCAAGGTCCTGAAGCCGATCCCCGGTATTGTGCCGAGGCCTGAGGCCCTTCCTCCTGGCTGCAAATTCTCTGACCGATGCAGCCATGTGCGTGACTATTGCAGGCAGCAGGAGCCGCAGCTGTCTGAGATCGCGCTGAACCACTTTTCGCGGTGTATCAGGGCAAAAGAGATATCATGGAACTCCTGAACGTCAGGGGTCTGACAAAGCATTTTGCGATGGCCAGCAGCTTTGGCAAGGCCAAACAGGTTCTCAGGGCAGTTGACGGCGTCAGCTTTTCGATCAACGAAGATAGTGTCGTGGCGATCGTCGGCGAGAGCGGCTGCGGGAAATCAACGGTTGCCCGTCTTGTGCTCAGGCTGATAGCTCCGACATCCGGCAGCGTTCTCTTCAAGGGCAGGGATGTTTTTAGCTTGAATAAAATGGAGCTCAAGGCCTTCAGAAAATCTGCGCAGATCATCTTCCAGGACCCCTTTGCATCGCTGAATCCCAGAAGAACGGTTTATGATACAATCTCAGAACCCTTGGTGATCCATAACCTTGCGCCACGCGCTGAAATGAGGGACAGGGTAGTAGAAATTCTGAGCAAGGTCGGGATGGGGCCTGAGACCATGAACCGCTATCCCCATGAGTTCAGCGGAGGCCAGAGGCAGAGGATCTGCATAGCACGCGCACTTGCTGTTTCGCCTGAGCTGATAATTGCAGACGAACCGCTTTCCGCTCTCGATGTATCCATCCAGGCCCAGATATTGAATCTGCTCCATGAACTCAAGCGTACGTCAAAGATTGCGTTTCTTTTTATCAGCCACGATCTGAGGGTTGTCCGGTATTTCAGCGATGAGGTCAATGTTATGTATCTCGGGAAGATCGTAGAACATGCGACAACAGAGGAACTATTTAATAAGCCGTATCATCCCTATACAGAGGTGCTCTTGGCATCTGCGCCGAAGATTGCAGTTAGCGACTCATCACTCATCACTCATCACTCATCACTTGTTTCCGGTGATGTGCCAAGTCCTGTTAACATCCCTTCAGGCTGTCCGTTCCATCCGCGCTGTCCAAAACGTTTTGGTTCCTGCGACAAGATTATTCCTGAACTGAAGGAAAAAGATGGAAGGCTGGTTGCTTGCCATCTGTGGCATTCGGTTTAATCTGCAGCCCATTCCAGATTGCATTCAAAATGATAGCAATGCGGCAAGTAGGAAGCGACGCAGGCATACTGTCTTGTATGTTGAGGAGCTGACGACGAAGTCAACGCAGTTAGCGTTTGAATGCAACCTGGAATTATAGATATTTCTCTATCTGCTTTCTGACTTCAGCATCAGTCCAGTCATACTCGCCATAGTATTTTTCAACGATAAATCCATTCCTGTCTATCAGAAATGTGGTTGGCATAGAGAAGACCTTGAATGCCTTTGAGACAGCTTTATTTTCGTCAAAAAGCACGATGAAATCAACGCGGCTCTTTGCCAGAAACTCTTTTATGGGAGCGAGGGCATTGTCCGAGGAAACGGCCACAATTTCAAGCCCCTTTGCCCTCATCTCGTTATAGAGCTTGTTCATTGACGGCATCTCAGCCTTGCAGGGGGGGCACCAGGTTGCCCAAAAATTCAGGAGTATTACCTTGCCTTTGAGCGATGAGAGCGAAACGGCCTTTCCGTTCACATCCCTGAGCGTGAATTCAGGGGCCTTAATATTGGCCTGCTTGTCAGTCTCGACAGGGGAAACGGCGCCTCCGGGCGAATTGTTAGGCCCCATTGCCAGCAAGAGAGAAAGAGTGACCATAAAAATTGTCATGATAATTTTCATCATTTATCGCACCTGGCTGTTATGTTAGTCATCAACATGCGCTTCTGTCCCTGATATAAGACCTGAGAACAGCGACCGCTTCAGATATTTTATCATCCTGAGGCAGCATCGCGATTATCCTGTCCATGTGGCCGCTGTCAGAAAGAATTCTGACGGATACAGAGAAATTGAGGTCATAGACCCAGGTGAGCTGCATGATCTTGAAATCGTTCAAGGTCTTGAGCCCTGAAAGAGTTGCCTGTCTTTTTTCGAGCAGGCAGTTCAGCAGTGTTTCGGAGTATGTCGGCAAATCAGGGAGCCCAAGGTCAGCTGCAGAAGCCCGCTCAGACGAGTCCAGGGCAAATTGCTCGGTAAAGACTCTCCAGATGTCGAGCTTGTCAGCATCACGGATCATTTTCAGGAAGAAGATCTTCTCAGGATCAATTACGTGCGGAATTGCAAAGGCATTATGAAATTTTACGGCATCGATAATGGTCTCCTGCTCATCCAGCGGGATATTCCTGAGGGCATTTTCTTTTGTAATGACCTCGGCCCCAAGTTTGCCGTGGTTTATCGAGGTGCTGTCCCTGAAGCTTCGGTGTTGCTGATACTGAGGGAACCTGCCGATATCATGGAGCAGTCCTATCGCCTCTGCCATGAAGATCCTGTTCTCATTCTGCAGCACTGATCGCGCAATGCGGACCATGTTTGATGCAACATTATCCGTATGCAGCTCTTTCAGGCTGATATTCTTCTGGTGCTCAGGCTCAGGGGAATGAAATCTCTTTATGTAATTGAAGACCCATTGCCTGAGATTGAGAATGTCGATCTTGTCCACGGGAAACCGGCCGGCTATTGTTTGGGTTCGACAGGGTACCCGGCATTGAGCCATTCGTACCAGCCGCCGATCAGAACATAGACCTTGGTGAACTTCTTTTTAAGGAGCATCCGTGCCGTCCAGGCACTGGTGTGTTCGCCTGGTCAGCTTCAATAGAAGACGATTGTCTTATCCTTTGGATACTTTGAAGCCCATTTTTCAAACTCCTCAGAATCTTCCCATACCGCTCCTTTGATCTTGAGCGGGGACTTCTTCCACTCTTTTTCCATGCGCACATCGATGATCACGAGGTCAGGGCTGTCCATCATTGCCTTGAGCTCTTCTTTGGTGAACCCGGGAGCGGCAGAAGCGGCTGAAATGGGGACCGTATATGACGCCATGAGGAAGATCGTGGATATGATAAATAACAACAAATATTTCTTAAGCATGACAACCTCGTATAGAACTCGTATTTCTTCCTATAGTATAAAGCATTTACCGATAAGCATGAAACAAAAGAAAGTCTTCAGTGAGATGCTATAATGGACTTTATGGAAAAGCCTAAGCCCCATACCGTCTCAAAATCTGTGATCTATGCCTTCTTTATCCTCGGGCTTGTTTCTGCGATCGCGTTCAGGGGCATCATCATCTTTCAGCATCTTGAGCCGAGGTGGGTCAGGCCTGTCTGGTACATCGGTACCATAGGGTATTTCTTTTTCTTTCTTTACCGGTACATGATCACGAAGAAAAGGAAGCACACTATCGAGACCTATCAGCTTATCGAAAAGTTAAAGGCAAATGCCTGCCTTGAGGAGCAGGACCGGGAGGCAGTGCTTTACCTCCTCTCCTCCATCAAGTTCTCTCTTGAGGACATTAACTACGCGCTTATCTTTATCCTCTCAGTCCTCGCGATCGTGGCAGATATTGTGCTGACCATGATGAAGTAGGATGGTGCTCTTTGAGGGAATTTAATAAAATGTACTTTGCAGATTTCAGCGCCCTCAAATCCACGCGGCAACTGTCAGATATTATCTCTGCCATTAAGGAATGCTATCAAGCCAATGACATTAACTGCCAAGAATATACTACTACCAAAAATATTAGAATTGCCTGTCATTCTGGTTGTTATTTTTGCTGTAATTTTAAGGTCGATGCACGAGCATATGAAATTTTTACTCTTTCTGAATATATAACCAGCCACTTCTCTGCTTCCGAGAAGACACAGCTGATGACAGCTCTTTACAGACATAAAAGTCACTTGTCTCAATTTACGGCTGATGCTCATATTTCTACAAATGTTCCTTGTCCTATGCTTGTTGACGGCAATTGTTCGGTTTATCCCGTTCGGCCTTTCGCTTGTCGCGCCTACTATTCCCTTGATGTTTCTTCTTGTCAATATTCGGTTGCGACCCCAGGCGACTTAGAGGAACGTCGGCCAACTGATCCTGAGTTGGATTCTCAATGGGCAGATATAAGGAACTCTGTCGCTGCGTATTTTCAGCAGTCTGGATATGACGTTGCTGTTTATGAGTTGGGCACTTCTCTTTTGAGTTCGCTCTTGGATTCCAAACATCAAAAGAGATGGATAAAGCACAAAAAGGCATTTGTGGGATTGTGTACATATCAAGTCAATTAGGAAAAACAAGATTATCAGATAACTCGCGAAGAACAAGAGCATCCAATCAGACGTCTGATAACCTTTTTTAGTCTTAGGTCTTTGGCGGCGCGGCTGATGCATCGTGTTCAGCGCCGTGTTCCAGCATAGAGAATCATTTATTCGTTTCGATAACTGTTTTTAGGAGCCAAGATGCAAACCATGATAGCTGCTCACCACTTGCGGAAAACCAACGACTTTCGGTAATTCCCTTGCTGGTCGCTGGCCTCTGCTGTGACAATTTGGTAATGCACACCAAGGAACTCATTTATAAATCAAGTTGAATAATTTATTGGCCTGTTCAGGACTAAGATTTGTTAATATCTTATACTGTTCCAAGGCCATGCTTCTATCGTTTAATAGAATATATATCAAACCGAGACCATAGTGCGCATCTACAAAATCGGGGTTGATTCTTATTGCCTGTTTGTTTGCTTCTATGGCCTCTCCATACCTGCCTAGTATGTGATAGCAAATTCCAAGATTCACATACGGCAATGCATAATCGGGCTTGATTCTTATCGCCTGTTTGTATGCCTCTATGGCCTCTCCATACCTGCCCAACCAATAATAGGAAATTCCAAGATTCACATACGGTAATGCAAAATCAGACTTAAGTCTTATCGCCTGCTTGCTTGTCTCTATGGCCTCTTTATACATGCCCAATTTGTTATAGAAATAACCGAGATTGTTATAAGAACCCTCAAAGTCGGGCTTGATTCTTATCGCCTGTTTGTATGCCTCTATGGCATCTTTATGCAAGCCTGCTGCACCATAGGCCACACCAAGATAAAACCAATATTCAGCTGTCTTCTTGTAATCCTCTATCCCTGCGTCTTTAAGTGCAGTTACTTTCTCACCGCGAATGTAGTTCTTTATAAGACTTGCCGGCATTGCAAAATTAAGGTTTTGCCCGCCTTCAAGAAGAAAAGTGGCGATACCCAAAACCTCACCACGCTCATTAAATACAGGCCCTCCACTGCTGCCCGGTGATATCGGAGCGGAAATTTGAAGTACTTTTTTGTCTGAAGTCAGTTCCCTTATCCCGCTCAATATTCCGTCAGAGATTGTATTTTCAAGCCCCTGTGGGCTACCTATGACATAGATCTTTTCTCCTATATTTGCTTCTGATAGCTCGCCAATCTTCAGGGTCG
Organism: uncultured Nitrospiraceae bacterium; assembly: GCA_964506525.1. Lineage (GTDB taxonomy): Bacteria > Nitrospirota > Thermodesulfovibrionia > Thermodesulfovibrionales > UBA6898 > UBA6898. Next base: position 366 of record CAZDLA010000034.1, on the reverse strand, counting down.
GCAAGCCCTTACCATCTGCCTTGAGAATTACAACATCGTTTGGCTTGTCTATGTGCAAGAATCCTTCAACACTTAAAACCTTAGAGCCTGTCTTAATTCTTATATCAGCTGCCTTGCTTATAACATGGTAGTTTGTCACTACAGCCCCATCTGCCCTTACTATAAAACCACTACCCTGGCTAATAGCCGCCCCTTGACTGTCATAGGCTATAATTACCACAACTGCCTTGCTATGGTCCTTGAATATTTTATTGGCGTCAGCAGATACAATAGACGGGCAGAGAAAAAGAATGAGCAAAAGCATAAGAGAACTGAAGTAGCCCCCTTTTAAACCGGACACAAGTACGAACCGAAATAAGTTGTAGG
>CAZDLA010000033.1:0-23309 GCA_964506525.1 uncultured Nitrospiraceae bacterium | reverse complement strand
GAAACGAACATGATAAATACCTCCACTTTTAAGGGGTCAAGGTTTCAAGGGTTCCAGGTGTCGAGGGAAGATTCCTGATCCAGAGACCCCGAAACCCTGAACCCGTCGACCCTATTTTTTTAAACGCCCAGATACGCTTTTTTTACATGCTCATCATTGAGCAGCGCCTGGCCTGTTCCCTGAAGTGTTATCTTGCCGGTCTCGAGCACATATGCCCTGTCAGCGATCGAAAGGGTCTGCTTTGTGTTCTGCTCAACGATAAGGACGGTTACGCCTTCTTCCCGGATTTTCTTAATAACATTAAATACCTCCCGGACAAGAATAGGGGCGAGTCCGAGCGAAGGTTCATCAAACATAAGCAATTTGGGCAGCGACATCAGGCCCCTTCCTATGGCAACCATCTGCTGCTCTCCTCCGCTCAGCGTACCAGACAGCTGCCTCCTGCGTTCGCCGAGCCTCGGAAACAGCTCAAATACCATCTCCTTTGTCTTCTGCCTCTGTTTCTTTGCCTCACCCTTCAACGAACCCATGTCCAGGTTTTCTTCAACCGTCATCTCTACAAAAAGTCTTCTCGCCTCAGGACAGAGGGCTAATCCTTTTTCAATGAGCGTGTAGGGCTCGATTATGTGAATTGCCTCGCCCTGAAAAATTACGCAGCCTTTTTTTGGCCTCACTATTCCAGAAATCGTCTTAAGTGTCGTAGACTTACCTGCACCGTTTGCCCCGATAAGAGCAACGATCTCACCCTGTTTTACATCAAAGGCAACATCCCATATTACCTGGACATCGCCATAAAATACGTCTATGTTTTTAATCTCAAGCACTCTCTGTCTCTCCAAGATACGCCTCTACTACAAGGGAGTTGCCAGCAATCTCATGCGGCGTCCCTTCAGCCAACTTCTGTCCATAGCTTAATACAACAATCCTGTCAGAAATGGCCATGATGACCTTCATATGATGCTCTATGATCATGATGGTTATGCCTCGTTCCTTTATTCTCCTAATGATGCCAATTGAATCATCAAGCTCTGCAGGATTAAGTCCCGCAAAGGATTCGTCAAGCAAAAGCATCTCAGGCTGCGTGGCAAGTGCTCTGGCTATTTCGAGTTTCTTTCTTTTCCCAAGGGGCAGCCCCTTTGATATAACGTCCCGGTCTTCGTATAGTCCGGTGAATTTGATTGTTTCCAGGGCAATCTCCTCAGCCTGAGCTCTGGTCTTGACCCGCAGGAAGGCTGAGGCTATAACATTATCAAGTACGCTCATTCTCTGGAGGGGTCTTACTACCTGGAAGGTTCTGGCAATGCCCATCTTGCAGATCTGGTGTGGTTTGAGGCCAGATATCTTTTTCTGGTTGAAATAGACCTCTCCTCTGGAAGGTGCATAGAACCCATTCACCACATTGAACATGGTAGTTTTCCCTGCACCGTTTGGACCGATAAGGCCTACGATATCCCCCTTCTCAACGCCAAAAGATATATCGGTCAGCGCTGCAAGACCGCCGAAGAAGCGTGAAACGCCTTTAATCTCAAGCATTGCCATCAGCCGGCCCTCCCACCTTTGAAGAATCTCTTCAGTTTAGGCCAGTCCCCGACAACACCGTTAGGCAGGAAGATGATGATAACGATCAGCAGGATACCGAAGAAGGTGTGGTGGGCAGCTCCAAGCTTGGGGATGGTCCGGATGATCTCTGCAAGAAAGACCATGATGATAGCACCGACAAAGGGCCCCCAGTACGTTGCCACTCCGCCTACCATTACCACCATGATCGTGACGATCGAGATGTCATGGAGCGCAAAAACGATCTTGGGGTCAATATATCCCATATAGTTTGTATAAAAAGCGCCTGCAAGTCCGGTGATAATCGCGCTCAGGCTGAGAGCAATAGTCTTATAAAACGTTGTGTTAATGCCGAGGGATTCAGCAGCATCCTGGTCCTCCCGGATTGCCACAAAGTAATAGCCAAGTTTTGATTCAATGACCCTTTTCACGAGGAAGAAACTGAGCAATGCGATAACAAGAATTACATAGAAATACCAGGTCTTATCAATCCAGGTCCTTTCCCTGATCATGATGCCAAGATCGCCCTCTGTGATGCCGGTAAGGTTCTCCGCAGTTACACGGAGGATTACCCCCATGGCAAGTGTGCCGAGTGCAAAGAACGGACCTTTCAGCCGCAGGCAGATATACCCGATGACAAGGGCAAAAATCGTGACCATGAAGATGCTGGCCGGCAGTCCCCACCACGCAGATATGCCAAGTTTATTATAAAGGATCCCTGCGGTGTATGCTCCGACGCCAAAAAAAGCAGCATGACCGAAGGATACTTGACCGCAATAGCCTCCCAACAGGTTCCACGCCATGCCGATCACTGACCACATAATCACGAGGATCAGGATATGCATCCAGTATGAGCTCAGGCCGATCAGGGGAAGCAGAGCCAGAAGCCCGGCAATAATGAGAGGGAGGGTTTTTTTCATTTTCCGAGCCTCTTCTTTTTGAAGAGCGACATAATGCCACCCGGCACAAAGATAAGGGCAGCAACAAAGATCATAAATCTGCCGACCGGCGCCCATCCCATGCCCACATAGGTCGAGGTCAGAGACTCAAATACGCCGAGGATGAGACCGCCGACAATGGCTCCGACTGTTGAGCCAAGTCCGCCGAGTATCGTAATTACAAAGGCGATCAGGGTGAACTGACCTCCCAGGTCAGGGTAAAGGTAGTAAATCGGGATGAAGAGGCATCCTGCTGAGCCTACAAGAGCTGATCCGAGACCAAAGGTAATGACCCGCATTCTTTCAACATTAACGCCCATGAGAAGTGCAGCGTCCTTGTCCTGTGCAGTCGCCCGTATCGATTTGCCCATGTCTGTTTTTGCCAGAAAGAACCAGAGTCCGGCCGTAATGATAAGGGAAACGCAGAACGAGACTGACCACGCCATTGAAAGCGAAAGCTCGATCGGCGAAGCCTTCCAGATGTCAGAGAGGTACCAGGCCTTTGTCGCATACTCAACCGGCGTGGTCTTGTAATCGGATGAAAATATTATCGTGGCGATATTGGCAAGCACCATGCCGATGCCAACCGTAAGGATAACCTGGTTTTCGGGTATGATCGCTTCGACCTTCAGCACCGGATTAATGAGATACTTCTGAATAAGTATGCCCAGGAAAAAAAGAACCGGAGCTGCAACCAAAATGGACAGATAGGGATCAATATGGAAGACTGAAAAGAGGACGTAGGCTATATACATACCGACCATCATCAGCTCGCCATGCGCCAGGTTGATGATCTTCATAACGCCCATGATCAGGGTCATGCCGATGCCGATAAGGGCATACAGGCCTCCAAGCAGGAGGCCTGATATCAGCGTCTGAAGCAGAACTTCAAGCCCTGCAGATGTCATATTATGGTTATACCATGTGCCGGCAGGAAATGCCCATTATTGCCTTCTCTCTCTCCATGTCGGCATAGGATATACATACTTCTTGCTCGCATGTTTTTCAGGCCAGATAGTCTCATGCTCTCCCTTAATGACCTGCAGCACGTAGGTATCAGAGAAATTCTGGTTCTGATATCCTTCCTTGTCTTCGAACTTGATTGGGCCGAATGCTGTTGTCATATTCGTTGCCTTGAGAGCATTACGTATCCCGTCAGGGGTCCAGTCCTTTGCTTTTTCGAGCGCTTCCTTTGTTACGAAAAGGGCAGAATAGGCTGATGCGCCGTGGTACGACGGATAGTCGCCGTATTTCTTTTTGTATTTCTCAGCATATTCCTTAGAGCCCGGGTATTTAAGCTGCGTTGTCCAGAGCGTTGCCGTGATAACATACTCAGCTGCATCCTTTGCATTGTCAATGAACTCAGGGATTGCAAAGCCTGCAGCACCGCCGGCAAAAAGCTTTGCATCAATCCGCAGTTCCTTGATCTGCTTCATCAGGAGGGATGCATCCATAACATAGGAGACCATATAAATGACCTCAGGCTGCGCTGCCTTTACCTTTGAGAGAAGGGGCTTAAAATCAACAGAACCTGCTTCATATTTCTCTTTCACCACGATCTTGATGCCTGCCTTTGCTGCATCTTTTTCCATTGCATCAGCGCCTGAGGTGCCGAAGGCAGAGCTTTCGTAAAGGACCGCCATGGTCTTTGGCTTCACGATCTTCTGGATAAAATCTATGACTGCGTCACTATAATGAGCATTGACAGGGTTCTGACGGAAGACATATTTATAGTTCTTCATGGTGATGTCATCGTCAGCGCTCGCAACTACGAGGTACGGGGTTTTGCGCTCTTCAGCAACTGCTGCAACAGCCTTTGCGCAGGCAGAGGTATATTCGCCGACAATGATCGGCTGCTTCTTTGTATCAATGAGCTTTTCGACAATTGCACGCGCTGTTTCGGGCTTTGCGCCTGAATCTTCAAAAGAGAGGTTCAATTTTTTTTTCTTGATGCCGCCCTTGGCATTAATCTCTTCTGCCGCAATCTCATAGGACTTCTTCATCATCTCGCCGAACTTTGCCTGCTTTCCGGTCAAAGGCAGAGGGATAACGAGGTCAAAGGTATCTGCTGCAAAAAGGGACGAAGCAGAGAGGCTCATTACAAAGGACATTAGGATAATTAGGGTTAGACGTTTCATGGTTCCTCCTTAAGGGTTCATACGACCATTATGCGTTATAGGATGGAAATTATGAGTTTATAATAAAATCTTATAGAATCCGTTTTAGAAATGCAAGAGATATAAGAGAGAAGAGATGCCTGTGCTAATCGCCGCTGCTTCTCCCCCAACCTTTTAGCAACTCCATTGGCAGAGCCTTAATATATTCCCGGTTCAGTGTTGCGATGAACTTTGCCTTGATGCCCTTTGGGCAGACTGCCTCGCATTCATAATGATTGCTGCAGCTGCCGAACCCCTGCCTGAGCATTTCTTCGGTCATCACGCAGACGCGCCTGGCAGCCTCGACCTGTCCCTGGGGAAGCGCTGCAAGATGTGATACCTTTGCAGAAGTAAAAAGCATGGCCGAGCCATTCGGGCAGGCTGCTACGCACGCTCCGCAGCCAATGCATTCGGCAGCATCCATGGCAATATCAGCGTCTTCTTTGGATATCATAATAGTATTTGCGTCCGGAACGCCTCCTGTATGCACTGACACATACCCGCCAGACTGGATAATCTGGTCAAGACTGCTTCTGTCAACGATCAGATCTTTGATCACCGGAAACGCCTTTGCCTTCCAGGGTTCTATATAGATAGTGTCATTGTCCTTAAAGTGGCGCATATGAAGCTGGCAGACCGTAGTTTTTTTCTGCGGGCCGTGCGGGATGCCGTTTATTACCTGGGAACACATGCCGCAGATACCTTCTCTGCAGTCATGGTCAAAGGCTATAGGCTCTTTGCCCTCTTTTATGAGGCCTTCGTTGACCTGATCAAGCATCTCAAGAAATGACATATCAGGGCTGATGCCTGCTGCCTGGAGCTCTTCAAGCGTTCCCTTGTCTTCAGGGCCCTTCTGCCTCCAGACGAAAAGGGTAAGATCCATTATTTATAGCTCCTTGTTGCAAGCTGTATATTCTCAAAGACAAGAGGTTCCTTGTGGAGATCAGGTTTGCTGCCTTGCCCCTTGAATTCCCAGGCTGCTGCGTAGGAGAAATGCTCATCGTCACGCTTGGCCTCTCCGTCAGGCATCTGATGCTCTATTCTGAAATGTCCGCCGCAGGATTCTTCCCGGTGAAGCGCATCAACTGCCATAAGCTCGGCAAAATCAAGGAAATCGGCAACACGCCCTGCTTTTTCAAGTTCCTGATTAAGCTCTGATGTGCTGCCTGGAATCTTCACGTTCTCCCAAAACTCTGCCCTGAGTTCCGGGATAAGCTTCAATGCATTGTTCAGGCTTTCCTTGCTTCTTGCCATGCCGACATTCTCCCACATGATCCTGCCGAGATCACGATGGAAATCGTTTGCTGTCTTTTTGCCGTTGATCGAAAGCAGTTTCAGTGTTAGTGCATTGACCTGTTCCAGTGAACTTTGGAACTCTGGCTGGCCGACAGAGGCCTGCCCCGGAACAGTTTTGGCAAGGTAGTCTGCTATGGTGGAGGGAATGATAAAATACCCGTCAGCAAGCCCCTGCATCAGAGCACTCGCTCCAAGCCGGTTTGCGCCGTGATCAGAGAAGTTGGCTTCCCCCAACACAAACAGGCCGGGAATAGAGCTCTGGAGATTGTAGTCAACCCATAGACCTCCCATGGTGTAATGTGGCGCTGGGTAGATCCTCATGGGCTGCTCATAGGCATTCTCAGCCGTGATCTTTTCATACATCTCGAAGAGGTTGCCGTACCGTTCAGCGATCTTCTCTCTGCCGAGCCGCTGTATGGAATCTGCAAAGTCCAGATAAACACCGCGACCTCCCGGTCCTACGCCTCGGCCCTCATCGCAGACCTCTTTTGCCGCACGTGAGGCGATGTCTCTGGGCGCGAGATTTCCGAAACCAGGATATTTTCTTTCGAGGAAATAGTCTCTCTCTCCTTCAGGTATATCTCGCAGATGCCTTGCATCGCCACCTTTTTTGGGGACCCATACCCTTCCGTCGTTCCGCAGAGACTCGGACATCAATGTCAGTTTTGACTGATGATCGCCAGTTACCGGAATGCAGGTCGGGTGGATCTGTGTGAAACAGGGATTTGCAAAGAAGGCTCCTCTTTTATAAGCGCGATACGCTGCGGTTACATTGGAGCCCATGGCATTGGTCGAAAGATAAAAAACGTTCGCATATCCTCCGGTGCAGAGACAGACTGCATCTGCAGCATGGCTGGAGATCTTTCCGGTTACGAGATCCCTGACAGTAATTCCCTTTGCCTCGTTGTTTATCAGCACGAGGTCTAACATTTCAGTCCTCGGGAAGAGGCGAACAGTGCCTGCCTTTACCTGTCTCGAGAGCGCAGCATATGCGCCTAACAATAGTTGCTGGCCTGTCTGGCCCCGTGCGTAGAATGTCCGTGATACCTGTGCTCCGCCAAAAGAGCGGTTATCGAGATACCCCGCATAATCGCGGGCGAGGGGCACTCCCTGCGCAACGCACTGATCAATAATATTGTTGCTGAGCGTGGCAAGGCGGTACACATTTGCCTCACGCGATCTGAAGTCGCCGCCTTTAATAGTGTCATAGAAGAGGCGGAATATACTGTCGCTATCACTCGGATAGTTTTTCGCCGCGTTGATGCCTCCCTGGGCTGCGATGCTATGACCCCTCCGGGGGCTGTCCTGAAAGCAGAAAGCCTCGACATTATAACCAAGCTCTCCCAAGGTCGCTGCTGCTGAGGCACCCGCAAGGCCGGTGCCTACGACAAGGATTTTATACTTGCGTTTGTTGGCCGGATTAACAAGCTTCAGTTCTTGTCTGCGCAGGTTCCACTTTTCTGCCAGAGGGCCTGTTGGGCATTTGCCATCAAGGATCATAATACTACCTTCCCACCAGGCCGGCGAATATGCTGACCGGGATTGATATATACCCGAGAAAAATGATCATAGCTGCGATCGTGCCTATCTTTATAACAGCAGGAAGGGTTTTTTCATTGTTTAGGCCAAGGGTCTGGAACATGCTCTGAATGCCATGGCTCAGATGCAGTGTCAATGCTCCCATGGCAAGGACATAGAGACTTGCAATAGATATATTCCTGAAACTGAGTACCACCATCATGAATATATCAGGCCTGCCTGCAGCATCAGGATTTTGATATGCTGACAGCCCCGGATAAATGATCTCCAGGGTGAAATGCAGGAGATGATAGACAAGATAGATGGCAATGAGCAGGCCAGTCCAGATCATGTTCCTGCCTGCGAGTGTGGCGCTGAGATCTTTGCGGACTGCGTACCGTTGAGGCTTTGCGGCACGGTTCTCAAGCGTAAGATGGATACCGAAAAAAATATGCAGGCAGAGGGTGCTGAGCATGGTCAGGCGAACCAGCCAGAGAAAAGCACCGAGGCTATGCAGCAGTTTCCCATATGCATTGATCCCATCAGGCCCGCTGAACAGAGAAGTATTTCCCAACAGATGAATGATGACAAAAATAACCATGGCAAGTCCGGTAACGGACATCACGATCTTTCTGCCCACCATATTTTGAAGCAGCATCATTCCCCTATTCCTGTAGTGATATACAGGAAGTATTTTGACACAGACTCGCCTCTGATATCGAGTCAACAAAAGTCTTATGTATTATACGATGAACTGTGGGATAATAAAAAAAATCTTTGTTCTTTGGAGGGAACTATGCCTCACCAGCCAAGCCCAAGCTACAGCATCACCCTGCGTCTCGAGATAGAGAACCGCATCGGCAAGTTCGCACAGATTGCGACGGTTCTCAGCCTTGCAGGAGGAGATCTTGGTTCGGTCGATATCGTACGTGTCGAAAAGGGCAAGATTATCAGGGACATTACGGTTAATGCCCGGGATGCAGAACATGAGAAGGCAATTGCCCAGGCAATAAAAGAAATTGGAGGCATACGGGTAATCAGGGTCATGGACAGGACCTTTTCTGCGCACGAGGGCGGCAAGATTGAGATCCATAACAAGATCGCGGTCAAAGATAGGGCAGATCTCTCGATGGTCTATACGCCGGGAGTTGCCCGCGTCTGCATGGACATCCATGAGCATAAGGAGCACGCCTATAAATATACGATCAAAGGGAATTCGGTCGCAGTTATCACCGACGGCACAGCCGTTCTTGGCCTTGGTGACATAGGGCCTGAGGCTGCAATGCCGGTTATGGAAGGCAAGGCAATGCTTTTCAAGGAATTCGGAGGCATTGATGCATTTCCGATTGCCTTGAATACAAAAGACACTGAAGAGATCATAGCCACTGTGAAGAATATCGCCGTTCCCTTCGGCGGCATTAATCTCGAAGATATCTCGGGCCCGCGCTGCTTCGAAATAGAGCAGCGGCTCCAGGAGATGCTCGACATTCCGGTTTTCCATGATGATCAGCACGGAACGGCAGTTGTTGTTCTGGCAGCGCTTATCAACGTCGGCAGACTGCTCAAAAAGGATATCAGAAAGTTCCGCATTGTAATCGCGGGCGCGGGCGCGGCCGGCATTGCAAATGCAAACATGCTTACGGCATTTGGAATTAAGGATATTATTGTCTGTGACAGAACCGGCGCAGTTTATCATGGCAGAAAAAAGTATATGAACCCATACAAGAATCTTCTAGCAAAGAAGACTAATCCGAGGAGAATAAAGGGCAGCATCATCGACGCTCTGACAGGAGCCAACGTCTTCATCGGACTGTCAGGCCCGAATGTGATCGCGGCTGACGATATCAGGAAGATGGCGAAGGATCCCATTGTGTTTGCCCTGGCAAATCCTGAACCGGAAGTATCGCCCGAAGACGCCCTTCCCCTTGCAAAGATCCTTGCTACCGGGAGGTCCGACTATCCGAACCAGATCAATAATGTGCTCGGTTTCCCCGGCATATTCAGGGGCCTTCTCGATGTAAAGGCAAGAGGGGTGAACGAGGCTGTCAAGTTAGCAGCTGCAAGGGCCATTGCCCAGGTAATTTCTGAAGATGAACTGCATGATGACTATATCATCCCGAGTATCTTCGACCGGAAAGTGGCCTCATCTGTTGCCCATGCAGTTGCTGAAGCAGCGCGGAAAACTGGCCTCGCACGGCACTGAATCTCAGGCAACCTCTCATGCATTTTTGGGAGACTCCTGCCCGTGAGAAAGTGCTCTGACTTTCTATCCTGCCGTTTGACAAGGAATTTACAAAGCATGATAATTGACTATGCAGCGATATAATGCATTTGGTGCGCATATGCGCAGGACCTTCGGCACAACTGTGTACAAGGTCAATGTGGATGCCGGCTTCACCTGTCCAAACAGGGACGGAACGCTTGGCTTTTCGGGCTGTATCTATTGCAACAACAACAGTTTTCGGCCGAGTTCCTGCAAGCCTTCCTTGGCCATAGCAGAGCAGGTCAAAAATGGCATCAGCCATACGAAAAAACGTTTCCAGGCAGCAAAGTTCGTTGTCTACTTTCAGGCCTATACCAACACATACGCCCCTGTTGAGGAACTCGAAAAGCTCTATAGGGAGGCTCTCTCTGAGCCTGACGTAATAGGCCTTGCAATCGGCACGCGGCCGGATGCTGTTGATCCGGAGAAGATCAAGATGCTTGAATCCCTTGCCTCGCAATACTTCGTCCTTATCGAATACGGGCTCCAGTCAATGCATGACAAGAGCCTCGAGTTCATCCAGCGGGGCCATGATTATGCTGCGTTCCTTCGGGCAATAGAGATGACAAAAGACAGGGGCATCCATATTGGAGCCCATCTTATAGCCGGATTCCCGACCGAGACCTGTCAGGAAACACTTGCCATGGCTGAGGAGATGTCATTGCTGCCGCTCGAGTTTCTTAAGATGCATCAACTTCAGATCATTAAGGACACGCCTTTGGCAGAAATGTACAAACACAAGCCATTTCCTGTATTTGGATACCAGGAATATCTTGATTTTGTGGCCGATTTTGTGGAGAGGACCGCGCCGCATATCGTGTTCCAGCGGCTTTTTGCCACAGCTCCTGACGACATACTCATTGCACCTGTATGGGGGAAAAACAGACACCAGATCCTCAGTGATATTGAAAAGAACCTTGCTGCAAGGGATACGTACCAGGGGAAAAAGTTCAGCCCCCAGCCGGTTGCTGCAAAAAGTTAATCGCGGTACACGACCAGATCTTTCAGCTCTTTTCTCTTTGTTGTTCGCGGCGTTTCATCAGGATATCCCATAGCAATGACAGCCATTAGTTCCAGTTCCTCGGGCAGACCGAGAAGCTGTTTTATCTGATCGTTGCTTTTGATGATCTCACCAAGCCAGACAGCACCGAGTCCGAGAGCATGTATTTCAAGGAGCATGTTTTGAAGGCATGCTCCGATTGACTGAATGTCTTTTTCCCGATGATAGCTCTTGGCAGTATCCAGGAATACCGGCATCAGGGCCTGCGCAGCAAGAACTATCTTTGCGTAATGTGTCAGCCCGGAGATTTTGTTGATCATTGCCTTGTCAGTCACAACGGCAAAGCGCCAGGCCTGGTTATTCAGACCTGATGGGGCCCATCTTCCCGCCTCAAGGATCTTGTCGATCAGGTCATCAGGAACCTGATCTGGCTTGAACTTCCTGACGCTTCGTCGGGTCTTTATAATATCAAGCATGTCCAAAGTAGCTCCAATCTGTTACAATTATTTTCTCATTTTCAGGAAAAGGAGATTCATGGAAAATATAGAGAAAGATGTCCAGAAAATCAAGCAGATCATAGAAGAGCTGAAGCCCCAATATACATCTCTTGGCGGCGATATCGAGTTTGTTGATATTAAAGAGCAGGATGTGAGGATTCGGCCGACAGGCTATTGCTGGCGTTGACATATGACCCGCATGGACCTGGTCAGGGCCATAGGTGAAAGGATCAAGGCGGAGATACCGTGGGTGAAGATGGTTGTTGTTGCACCTCAAAATGTGGCTTCGCAGAAATGAAGCGGGGTTTCCTTGTTGCCGTGATTGGGGGCCGCAAGGCTGACAAGGCTCTCAAAAAGGAAGCTGAAGCAGTCGGCAGGCTTATCGCCGAAAAAGGCGGAACCCTCGTCTGCGGCGGCATGCACGGCATTATGGAGGCTGCCTCAAAAGGGGCAAAGCAGGCAGGAGGACTCACTATTGGAATCCTTCCCCAGGACCACAAACGAGATGCCAATTCCTATATTGATATACCCATTGCAACTGGGCTGGGGATCGGAAGAAATGTTGTTATTGCCCGCACTGCTGATGCACTGATTGCAATTGGCGGGGAATACGGCACCTTGTCAGAGATAGCCTTTGGCCTTCAGATGGGAAAACCCGTTGTCGGCATCAGGTCCTGGGACATTAAAGGTGTTATCCCAACAAAGGATGCCGAGGAAGCTGTCCGGACAGTTTTTGAAATGATTACGCCTTAATTGGCATTCCCGTTCAGATGATTCACAAAGTCCTGAACGGTCTTCTCGGCAGCAAACATCATCTCCTCTTTCAGAAGACTGCAGTCATTTGCTTCGAGTTCATCGAGTGACATGCCCCGGTCATAATCCTTTGACAGATAGATATAGCTCTTCTGCCAGAGGACATCGCCTTGCGGGTCCTTCATGGTGACCACGGTCTTTGACATGAATCCGTCAGCAACAACACCCTTGTCCATCCCGCGGTCAAGTATAATGCCACCGCGGGTAAGATCAATACTCCCATAGGCAAGACGTTTAACATCAAGTTCGATTGTTGTTGTCTTTTCGGTAAGTTCTTCCTTAAGCGGTTCTCTGACTGCCGAGAGTTCAGGCCAGCCGGGCGCAGTCTGATTAACAGAATCAAGAAACTTATCCATAACCAGAGAACCAAAATCCGGGATGAGCTCCTGGGTTGCCGAGCCGCGTGCTTTACCATAAACATCGCCCACCACGAAAAGAGCAGATCCGCCTGGCACCGCCAGAGTGGCCAGAGCCATGACCCCTGCTTCTGTGCCTGACGACTTGAGGATGCCCGGGGTTTCATATCGGACCATTTTAATCGGTCCGAGCGCAGCACGGTCATGGTTAAGAAGCGCCTGGGTTGAGCTTGAAGCACACCCCTGATTCAGGAAAAGAGCAGCAACAATAAGTATCGGCAGAAACCACGAATGACCCTTTTGCATGATAAGACCTCCTTGCATAAATAGTATTATGCTATCAAGCTCAAGGCATTGTAAAGCCTGAAAAGGAGGGGCGTGCAGCAGTTTGATTCTGTTGACACATAACCATGAACAGATATAAGATATTTTGCTGTTGCCGCAATTCTGTTACGTTGAACTCATCTGCCCCCTTAGCTCAGTCGGATAGAGCACAGGTTTCCTAAACCTGGGGCCGCATGTTCGAATCATGCAGGGGGCACCACTTAATTCTTTTATAATTTTTTTCAATCTCCCAAATTCCATTGACAGGGTGAACCCTCTTTAAATATGATTAACGGCAGAGATTCAGTTAATAATTTAATTCCAACAGGAGGATTACGGTATGACAAAGGCAGAACTTATCGAAAAGATGGCAGAGGCATCAGACTGCACCAAGGCTTGCGCAGGCAAGGCACTTGATGGAGCTATTGAGGCAATCATCAAGTCAGTCAAGAAGGGCGACAAGGTTTCCCTTGTAGGCTTCGGCACCTTCTCTCAGTCAAAGAGGAAAGCAAGAGTAGGAAGAAACCCTCAGACTGGCAAGGCCATCAAGATTGCAGCGAAGAAGCTCCCCAAGTTCAGCGCTGGCAAGGCCTTCAAGGACGCAGTTAACAAGTAATCGGGTTTAGGGTGTAACAGAGAAGCCCCGGATGAGTTTTCCTCCGGGGTTTTTTTGTGGGCAGATGTTTTGTTTTTGGTTACGTATGCGCCCTTCTGCCTAAGAGCGTTATAATATACGATGAGATATAACCTCAAAGACAGTCACTATTCTGAAGCAACTGGCAAGCTGCATATTCTCTGCCCGCATCGGGATAAGACCGGCGTATGCGTGCATGTCGTTATAAGGGAAGGACACTGCTATCGCTCACGGCAGTGCATGGTGCTCAGCTGCAAGTTCAATATCCTCCAGTCAGATATCCAGTGCCTGCTCTCTCTTGCCTGGTAAACAGGATTTATCAAACGAACCAGGGGCCATAACAGAGACAACTCCTTGTTTTCTTTAATTTATTGACAGGAATCCCTAAATTTAGTACCTTCTATTATGCTGATTTCAGCAATAACGCAGGATATTGAGGGGTTGGATCTAAGAGTATGACCGATTCCTCTCATTCGCAGGGTGACAAAAAACCGGGCGAGAAGAATATGCCCCCGGCTCCGCACGCAGAAAGCGCTCCTTCTTCAGATCCCACTGCTGCTGATAAAAAATCCGAAGTAATAACCGAAAAGTTTCTTACTGTTGCCAAGGAAAAAAGTTACCTTGAGTCTATTATTATGTCGCAGAACGACATTATCAAGGAACTGGAAAAGGAAAAAGAGAAGCTCACCATTTCGCTTAGGAAGTACGCGGCAAGCCATAAGGGCATGAAAGAAAAGCTGCTTGATTTTGATATTCTCAGAAATATGGAAATCTCGGAACTGAAGAAGAAGATCGAGCACCTCATGGCAGACAACAAGAAGCTGATCTCTGAAAAAGACTCGATTTTAAGAAATCTGGAGCGCGATCAGCAAAACATTTCTCGTGTTGATAATCAAGTCGTCGCATCCCTTATGAGGGAAAAGAGAGAACTTGAGGAGCGGCTGAGTAAGGCCCCTGGGGATGGAGGCACTGAGGATGGTCAGAATACTCAGACAGCCGCAGATAGTGAAGGTGAAAGTCACAAAACATCCCTTATGTCGCTTCTTAAGACGGTAGAGGACCTTGAGAAAAGCATTGCAACAGGAGAGCTTGATCTTGAGGAGATGAAAGACAATCTGAAGACAGCGGGAGATACGATTGGAAAGCTCGAAAGAGAGCTGTCGCTGGCCAGATCGCAGATCACGGAGATTGAGCTCGACCGGGATGAGGCGAGAGCCGAACTGTATAATGGCCGGGTTGAACTCGATCATCTGAAGGCAGACAAGGCACATGTTGAGGAAAATCTCCAGCAAAAGGTTGATGATTACAGCAAGGAGATTGCCGAGCTTAAAACTGATATTGACGAACTGACCTCTGCCATTGAAGGCAAAATACATGGCATTGATGAGCTTAATGCCAAGGTCGTTCGCCTGAGTGGTGAGCTCAGTCATAAGGACAGCGAGCTCCATGAGAAGATTCCGGCACTTCTTGAAAAAATAAATTCCCTCTCGCAGTCAATTGACATGAAAATGGAAGAGAACTCCCTCTTCTCAAAAGAACTTTTTGATCTTAATGTCAAGATCTCCACGCTTAACGAGGAGATGATAGAGAAGGACGAGCTTTTGATTGACATCTCTGAGGACTACAAAAAGCAGAAGGACGAAATTGAGGCCTTGCATGGCGCCCATGAGCTTACGCTCAAGAACCTTGTGTATGAAAGGGATCTGCTGAAAAAAGAGAGCGAAGACCTCAAGGCTGGCAAAGTCAGTCTAATCAAGGATCTGGAAAAGGAGCAACAGGAGAAAAAAGATCTGGAGAACAGGCTTCTGGATGCACTGGCGGCAAACAAGAAACTTGAGGATGACACTGCCGTTCTCCGCAACACTGTTGCCGAGAACGATCAGCTGATCAATAGCCAGCTGAAGGATCTCTCCCGGCTCGAATTCATCTCTCAGCAGGCCGCAGCGGAACATGCAGATTCCCTTGCAGGAGTAAAGGAACAGATCAGCACCCTGCGTCAGGAGCTTTTGGAGAAGAATGAACAGTTGGCGCTCCTGGCAACTGCCGAGGCGCAGGGAGCAGAAAAAGACATTACCATAGCCGAAATTCAGGAGAGACTCCGCGAATATGAGAAGATGATTGAACTGTCCGAGTCTGAACAGACTGACAGACACGCATCATTGCGTGAACAGATCGCTGTTCTGAATAAGCAGCTTCTTGAGAAGAATGACATTATTACTGGCATGTCCGCTGCACATGAGCAGGCTCTTGGGAAAGATCGTGATATCGAACGACTCCAGAAGGAGATCGTCCGATATCAGACAGCGCTGGAAGGAGCCACGGCCGAACATGCCTCAAATCTCACTGCCTTGCGGGAGAAGATAGCCCTTTTAAATCAGCAACTGCTTGAAAAACAGGAACTGCTCACGGTCATGGCATCCGAGCGCGAGCATGAGAAGAATGATCTCTTGTACCAGACCGATTCACTCAGACAAGAAAAAAGACGTCTCGATGAAGAGGTGAGCAAGGTAATCGCAAGGGGTACGGAGCAGGAAATCGATCTTGCAGAGCTTAGAGTCCTCCTTGACGTATCCCAAAAAGAAAAGGCTGGCCTTGAAGAAGACCTTGCTCAGGCAGTAGAAAAAATTAATGAGCTTGTTCTCGAGCAGGACCGCCTAACAGCTCTCAGTCGCGGGAAAGAGCAGGCACTATCTGACGCCAGAGCAGAGATTAACGTGCTGCAGACAAGTGCAGCGGCTCTGCAGGCATCTCAGGAAGAGCTTGAGAAAAAGATGGCGCAGAAATATGAGATTTCAGGGCTTGCAACTGCCGAGAAGGAAGAACTGCAGAAAACCGTCCTTGAGTACAAAGAAACGTTTGAGCACTTGAAGCAGGAAATTATCATGCTCAACAGAAATCTTGCTGAAAAAGAACAGGCTATCAGTCTCCTCATCTCAGAGAAGGATGGCCTTGCAGGAAATGCTTCAGATCAGCAGGAGAAGCTCGATCAATCTTTATCTGTAATCCGCAGCCTAAAAATGCAGCTTGAAAAAAGCGCACAGGATAACGACCGCCTCGGTTCTGAATTGAGAGACTTCGGAAACACTATTGCTCACTTGCAGGGTGAGATCAGCTCACTCGGCCGGGCAAGAGAGGAAGAGGTTAAGGCCCTCAAGGAAGACCTTGCATCTTATGGCAGCGCTGTGGCTGATCTGAGGTTAAGGCTTGAGCAGGGACTGAATGAAAATGCTGAGCTCAGGTCGAAGCTCCAGACTTTTCAGTCTGCAGGCCATGATGTTTCAACGTCTGTTATTGAGAAAAGAGAAGAAACTCTTCCTGCGCGGGTTGAAAAAATATCGCCTGCGGGCAAGAACTCGCTTGCCTATACCCTTATTGCTCTGTTGCTGCTTGGGGGTATCGGATTTTCTTTTTACGCGGTTAATACCGGACTCATCGCTCTGCCCGCGCAGAAGCCTGCAGCACGGGAAGAGGTTAAGAAGGAAATGGCCTATAACGACATGTTTTCCCTGCTCACCAAAACTGCTGTTTCTGATGACTTCAAGTTCCAGTCCACGCTGTTGACCGAATCCCTTGTGCTTAAATCAGATGCTCCTGGAGATAAAGCTCTCTTTGATTTTCAGAATCATCTTTATTTTAAAGTCAGCATTAACGCTCCGAAGCAAGGACTTGACGACGACATTGCTGATGACCCTTATCCGATGATCACCCTGACTGTAGGAGCAGATACGATAAAGCCGTTGCCTCAAGTCCATGTTAAGGACATTAAAACCTTTTACAGAAAAGAAGAACCCGTATCAGTAATGTTCTACTGTGCGTTTCCGAAAACTGCGCTGACTGCTGACAGCAATAGTCTTGCGCTGTCTTTTAGAAATGAAAAGGGCAAGATAGATATTGTCTGGGATCTGAGAGCGCTCAGGGCCAGCAGCCTTTCCCCATAACTGTTGAGCTGCAAGGCTTCTGCAGTAAGATAAGACCACTATGGCAAGACTGTATATTCTTCAACTGCTCGCCGGAATTGCCGGCGGCTTCATTGCAGCAAAAAAGGGAAGAAGTATTCTGTTCTGGTTTCTGCTCTGCTTTATCCTTCCCCTGCTCACCATTATTATTTTGATCCTGCCGTCTTTAAAGAGTAAAGCCGCCGGAAGGCGATGCCCCAGCTGTTCACATCCACTGGGCAAACGCGAAGATAGCTGCAAACACTGCGGATGGCAGACACCGATCGAGCTCGTTCAGTGCAGCAAATGCGGAAGCTTTGTTTCTGAGCAGGAGCAGTGTCCGTCCTGCAGCCGGAAGAAGTAAAACAAACAATCAGCGGATGTACGCTTCGGTCACATACCTTCGCATCATGCGGTGCGAATTAAAGTAATATGCGTTCTTTCCGATCGCATTCTGCATCATGCGGATCCAGGTATGACGCTCATTGCTATAGAGAGGTATGAGCACGTGCTCAAGTTTTTGATAGAGATCTTCAGCGTCGCGTGCGTCTGCATCAGCTCCCGGAGTCAGTTCTTGCGGTGCAGGACCGATTGACCATCCGGTAAAGCTCTCGATGTGGCCCTCGATCCACCAGCCGTCAAGCACGCTGAAATTCATCACGCCGTTATGGGTGGCCTTCATGCCGCTTGTCCCTGAGGCCTCAAGAGGTCTCAAGGGTGTGTTCAGCCATACGTCAACGCCGGAGACGATCTTCAGTGCGGTCTCCATATTATAGTTCTGCAGGTAAACGATCTTTATTTTGTCCTTCAGCTTTTCCTTGTAATTAAAAATGTTCTGTATAAGCTGTTTGCCGGGCGTATCATTAGGATGAGCCTTGCCTGCATAGACGATCTGAAGCTTGCCTGTGCCTATCCGCTCAAATCGTTCCAGGTCCCTGAAAAGCAGATCTGCTCTCTTGTACGCAGTTGCCCTTCTTGCAAAGCCGAGGGTCAGAACATCAGGAGAGAGCTCAATGCCTGTTTGCTCCCTGACATGAGAGATAAGATGCTGCTTTGCTTCAGCATGGGCATTCCACAATTTCTCGTCTGGTATGCGTCCCACTCTCACAAACAGCTCAGGTTCATTGGCCCATCCAGGCAGGTATTCGTCAAAGATTTTTTTGAAGCTTTCGCAGGTCCAGGTAAATGAGTGTACACCATTTGTGATCGCATGGATCTCATAACCAGGGAACATGCTTTTGGATACTTCACCATGCTTCTTGGCCACACCGTTGATGTAGCGGCTGAGATTCAGAGCAAGCAGTGTCATATTAAGACCGTCCTTGCCTGCAAGGTCCTGGAGCAATGAAAGGGGTACTATCTCTCCCATTGTCTTCAGCACCAGATCATAGGGGAATTTGTCATGGCCCGCTTCAACCGGAGTATGCGTAGTGAAGACGCAGAGGTTCTTTACGCTTCGTCTGTCCCAGACAAGTTTTTCGTCCCAGACATCTTCGATCGGTTTTTTGAATCTGTTCAGAAGCTCCAGAATAAGAAAGCTCGCATGGCCCTCATTCATGTGGTACTTCTTGATCTCAAATTCCATTGCATGAAGCATGCGCACGCCGCCCAGGCCCAAAACGATCTCCTGCTTTAGCCTGTATGCCTTGTCGCCGCCGTAAAGGTGCGCGGTAATCTCCCGGTTTTCCGCTGTATTGGCAGGCAGATTCGTATCAAGGAAAAAAACGGGGATGCTGCCGCCGGTCAGACTCTTAACATTATAAAGCCAGGCCTGCACCTGCACATCTTTTCCTTCTATCTGGACTGTGACCCTGTAAGGAAGCAGCTTCATATGGTCTGCAGGGTCCCATACTGCCGCATGTTCGATCTGTTTACCTGTGCTGTCTATTTCCTGGGTGAAATAGCCCTTTCTGCTCATAAGCGTGACAGCAACCATTGGCAGCTTGAGGTCAGCGCCTGAACGGATTGTGTCACCTGCAAGAACGCCAAGCCCTCCGCTATAGGTTGGAATGTCATTATGCACGCCTATTTCCATCGAAAAATAGGCGATCTTGGGCTCCCTGGTAAGTTCCTCGATAAGCTCCTGAGCTTCCGTCATAGCTGTCTATTCTAAGCTATTTTCAGGACAGAAACAATCATTTGAAGCGGACGCATATTTGTGCAAAAAAGAACTGAGAATTTTCCTGCTATTTCAGGCTTGTTACGTAGCCAATTTCTTCTTTTACGTCTTCGAAAGTCTTGTGTAATACTCAATCTCAAGGAGCCGCCGCTTGATATCAACTCCTGGCGTATATCCGCCGATCGAGCCGTCAGATTCTATGATCCTGTGGCAGGGGAAGGCAATAGGTATGGGGTTCTTGCCAAGTGCGTTGCCCACAGCCCGAGAAGCGTGGGGTTTCCCGAGCTTGTCGGCTATCCATTTGTACGTACGTGTCTCACCATAGGGAATATCCTTCAGGCACTCCCATACTGCCTGCTCAAACTCTGTTCCTTCAATAAAGGCTGTTCTGAGGCTGAAGTCCCTTCGGCCATGGTCAAAATATTCTGACAGTTCTTTTTTTGCTTCAGCCGAGCCTTTTGTCTGTTTTGGTATGACTGCAACAGGTTTTTCGAAAGATATGCTGATCAGTGCAGAAGATCTGAAGAGAAGATAAAGCTTCCCGATCGGGGTCTGCAGGATATCGTAATAATCGTTATGGTCCGACCTGTTCTGTTTCATGCTGCTCTCGTGAATAGACCTCTACCCTGTCTCCGCCTTTCTTGATTGCATTTGCAAGTGCTTTTTCAGCGCAGAGGATCAGTTCTTCCGTAGTCTGGCCGTCAAGAAAGACAATGCCGACGCTCGCGGTGACCTTTCCTTTAGGTTGATCCTCCTCATGGGCAAAGGGGAAGTTCTTGATGATAGCGTTGAACCTGTTGCTGAGCGACAGGCCTGCCGATATTATGGTATTGGGAAGAATTACCGCAAAGGAATCGCCACCATAGCGCACTACAACATCTGAGCCCCGGATGTTTTTCCGCAGCAGTTCTGAGACCTTCTTTAATACGATATTGCCCTGAAATTCTCCGCTCTTTTCCACATAGTTGCCAAAGTAGTCGATATCAAGGAGAACAAGATTAAGCGGCAGCTTATACCGTGTTGCGCCCTCAACTTCCTGGGCAAGACGGATTTGGAAATAGCGATGGCTGAAAACTCCGGTAAGCTCATCAATCAAACCTGCCCTCTTGGGATAGAGGATCTCCAGCTCCTTGATATGATCGATCATCTCTTTTGTGTCAAAGGAATGCTTCCTCACAATGCGCTCGATCTTGCCCATCAGCGTCATTCTGTCCTCAACCGAGATGTCACGCTCTGTCAGAATAAAGATTGGCGTGTTCTTGGTGTAAGGATTCTCTTTCAGCTCCTGAATGGCATCAAAGCTCAGCATGTCAGAGAGGCTGAAGTCCATAAAAATGATACTCGGTCTGAGCGTAATTGCCAGGTCGATCCCTCTCCTGCCCTCAGCAGCCGTATAGATGAGATATCCCTGAGGCTCAAAGATCTCCTTGAAATAATTCGTGACGCTTTCCTCTTCCTCAATGATCAGAATGGACGAGGGAAGAATGATCTTGCCCAGTGCCATATTTATTTCCGTGAGCTTAGAGAGCAGAGCTTCTTTATCAAGGGGCTTCATGAGATAGTCAGTGGCGCCGAGCGCAAAGGCAAGCTCTTTGTTGTCAACGATGGAATGTATGATTACAGGGATGTCTGCAGTCTGTGGGTCGCTCTTCAGCGTCTGCAGCACTTCCCAGCCGTCTTTTTTCGGCAGCATGACGTCAAGGGTAATGGCGAACGGGGCCAAGCTCCTTGCCTTTTCTATAGCCTCCTCGCCGTTGTATGCATGAGCAACTTTATATCCGGCCTGCGAAAGATGGAGGGTCAGGAGCTCTGCTGTTGCCGTATCATCTTCCACCACCAGCAGCAGGGGAGCCTCATCTTTTACCCAGGGAAAGGTGAGACCTATGGCCTCGGGTTCCTCAGGCACTGCCGGCTCAGCAACAGAAGTAACCGGCACGGTAAATATAAAGGTGCTTCCCTTGCCAAGACTGCTCTCTACGCAGATAGTACCTCCGTGGAGTTCAACAAGCTTTTTCGAGAGTGCAAGCCCAAGCCCTGCCCCGCCATATTCTCGCGAGAGCGTGGTATCTGCCTGTTCGAACTCGTCAAAGATCCGTTCCTTGTCTCCCGGCCCTATGCCGACACCGGTATCCCAGACCGAGAACTTAATAACGTCGCTCTCGGTCAATGTCAGTGCAGCAGAATCAGCAGGACCCTCATCATAGGCAACCCTCACGCCGACGCTGCCTCCCTCAGGAGTGAACTTTATCGCATTCGACAGGAGATTGTACAGAATCTGTTTTATCTTTACCCTGTCTGCGGTAATGAAATCCACGTCATTATTGATCATCTCAGATATCTCGATGAGCTTTTTCTCTGCAAGAGGCTTCATGATCGAGATCACTTCCTCAATAAAGTCCTTCACGCGGAATGACTCATACATGATTTCGTATTTCCCGGCATCAATCTTTGCTATATCGAGCACATTATTGATCAGTTCGAGCAGGTGCTTGCCTGCTGCATGGATATTCTTTACATACCGCTCCTGGCTGTCATTCAGCTGACCGAATGTTTTTTCGAGAAGCACATCAGAAAAGCCGAGGATCGAGTTCAGCGGCGTTCTGAGCTCATGACTGGTGTTGGCGATAAACCTGCCCTTGATCTGATTTAGTCTCTCAAGTTCTCGGTTTGTCTTTTCGAGTTCATCAGTCCTTTCAAGCACCTTTTTCTCGAGGTTCTGGCTGAGTTCTTCAAACTCATAGCTCTTTTTCTCAATCGTGGCCTTGAGTTCAATCTCTTCCTTGAGGGGTCTGATCACAAAAATTGTTCCAAAGGCATGCTGCATTTTATCTTTCAGAACAGCTGTATTGATCCTGACATCCAGCTCTTTGCCATGAGCATCCGTAATCGTTACTTCGTGTTCTTTAAGATTAAGCCGCTGGCTGACCACCTTTTTCATTGCAGCATCAGACTCACTATTCTTGAAGAGTGACAGCAAGGTCTTCCCCGACAGGTCATCTTTGGTACATCCGAGAACAGTTGCAGCCATGTCATTGCATGAGATAATAAGGCCGTTAGAATCGACGATGAGCACTGCGTCATGTGATGCACCGGCAAGGCCGGCAAACCTCATCTTGTATTCTTCGACGCCTTTCATCAGAGCAAAACGGTCAATGGAGAGACTGACAATGCCGGTGACAAGCGCAAGCGAGTTTTTCTGTCTTTCAGAATACTGCCGCGGTTTGAAGTCAAAAATATAGACAGCTCCTGCAATCTCACCTCGCAGGATTATGGGGCAGACCAGGACGGACTTTATCTTTTCGGCAATCAGCGCAGGGTTGCTCAGAGCCGGAGCCTTTGCGATATCAGGGATTTCACAGAAATCTTTCTTGTGGAAGAGCCCCTCCATGACGCCCTCAGGCATGGCATTCCAGGAGGCACTTTCAAGAAATTTTCTGCTCAGCCCCTTTGATGCCATCATCTTCATCTGACGGCTTCTCTGCACAGCTACACAGCCAATGGGAGCATCAGCAATATCAAGGGCCTTTGCAAGGACCAGATCAAAGAATCCCTTAAGGGAGTCTGCTGAGCCTAGCTTCATCGCAAGGTTATGCAGAATCTTCTGGTCAGCTGTCGTCTTGATCGTTTCTATCTTTGCCCGTTTCTGTTTTTCGATGATCTCCCAGAGAAAACGTGCTCCGACCCCCTCGACCACCTCAATCTTCTGATCAAAAGCCTCTCGGATCTGGCCGCTGCTGTCAACATCTCCCATAACATTTATAACAAGTTCGGGATTTGCGCTCACAAGATCCTCAAGCCGCGAGAAGACCGGGATGCTCCATTTTCTTGCCAGCACAATTCCAGGAGACTCAAGCTTCTTCTCAAAAACACCGACCAGTTCAGTGTTCGCATCAGCCCGCAGGA
>CAZDLA010000032.1:0-23521 GCA_964506525.1 uncultured Nitrospiraceae bacterium | reverse complement strand
CAGTCGAAGCGCTTAACCGGAAGACCGACTGTCAACACAATTACTGTTCAGGGCACTTAAAGCACGTTGAAGAGTTCCTGGAACAATTCATGTACAAAAGCCGATGGCTGTTGGCGCCTTTTTATATCGGCATGGTAGCTGCCAATGCCCTACTGCTGGTTAAGTTTATTA
Organism: uncultured Nitrospiraceae bacterium; assembly: GCA_964506525.1. Classification (GTDB taxonomy): domain Bacteria; phylum Nitrospirota; class Thermodesulfovibrionia; order Thermodesulfovibrionales; family UBA6898; genus UBA6898. The sequence continues at coordinate 23,350 of CAZDLA010000032.1, read as the reverse complement.
AGGAGCTAATTAAGCTTGTACCCATTGTTATCAGCGGCGAAGGTGGACAGGTGATGGCAGGTATATTATCACTGATTGACATCGTGCTGGTAGCCAATCTGATGGTTATTATCATTTTTGCCGGCTACGAAAACTTTGTTTCAAAGATTGACACTAAAGAGTGCGCGGATCGTCCTGACTGGATGGGGAAAGTCGGATTTTCTGATCTTAAGATGAAGGTGATTGGCTCCATAGTGGCCATTTCCGCTATTGAACTGCTTAAGTCATTTACTGATCTCGAATCTATCAGTAACGAGCATCTGGCATGGAAAGTGGGCATTCATCTCACCTTTGTGTTATCAGGCATTGGTTTTGCCGTTATGGACCGGTTAGGCGCGCAGACTAACGGTCATTGATCTTGCCGAGAGTTTGTTAAAGAAGTCAGGCGAGATATTTTAAACTGACAGCAATCAGCTACCTTACGTTAATATCTTCGGCCGCATCCTGTTATATGTATTGAAATTGAAGGAGACTTGAATAATGCGCTGGCATCAAAAAACAGTTGAAGATGTTTTGCAGGAACTGAACTCGTCTTTAAAGGGTATATCCTCTGAAGAGGCCCAAAAGCGTCTTCTTGAATACGGCCCGAATGAGCTGACTGAGAAGGCAAAGAAGACGCCATTTATGATGTTCCTTGATCAGTTCAAAGACTTCATGATCCTTATCCTTATTGCTGCTGCTGTCATAGCCGGAATAGTGGGGAAACCTACTGATGCAGCGGCTATCATCGCAATTGTGATACTTAATGCCGTCATAGGATTCATTCAGGAGTACAGGGCCGAAGAGGCGATGGCAGCCCTCAAAAAAATGGCAGCTCCTTCATCCACTGTATTAAGAGATGGCCTGCCTGCTACCGTTGCTGCCTCAGAGATTGTTCCGGGTGATATTGTTTTGCTTGAAGCAGGCCAGATCGTGCCAGCGGACTTGAGGTTGAGCGAGAGCGCAAATCTCAAGATAGAGGAGGCGGCGCTGACAGGGGAGTCTGTGCCTGTGGAAAAACATACTGCGCTCCTTCATGACGAGCATCTCCCCATCGGCGACAGAAAGAATATGACCTATCAGGGGACTATAGTGACCTACGGAAGGGGAACAGGCGTAGTTACAGCCACAGGCATGGGGACGGAAATGGGAAAGATTGCTGCCATGCTTCAGGAAGAAAAGGACTTGAAGACCCCTCTTCAACAGAGACTTACCGTCTTCGGCAAGAAACTGGCGGTAGCAATCATAGTTATATGCGCTATTGTATTTGTGGCAGGAATGATGAGGGGCGAGCCCGCGGTATTGATGCTTCTTACGGCAATAAGCCTTGCAGTGGCAGCTATACCAGAGGCCCTGCCTGCTGTTATAACCATAGCCCTTGCCATCGGCGCAAAAAAGATGGTGAAGCTGAACGCCCTCATAAGAAGGCTTCCTGCGGTTGAGACCCTCGGTTCTGTGACTTATATATGCACTGATAAGACAGGGACTCTTACACTAAACAAAATGACGGTGGAAGAGATCTATGTGAACAGAGAAATAGTTAGGAGTCAGCCAACAGTAGGTGCTTCAGCAGAGATAGGAGTCAGGAGTAAAGAAACAACAGAAGACACTTTACACTTTAGGCCTCACGTTTTACTTATGACGGCCCTTGCCTTAAGCAATGATGCACAGATGGGCGCTGATAGCTCTGTCATCGGTGACCCTACGGAGATCGCTCTTTATGACATAGCGAAAAGGCAGGGTTTTGAGAAACAAGAGTTGGAAAAGAAATTTTTGAGAGTAGCGGAACTCCCGTTCGATTCCGACAGGAAATGCATGACGACGTTTCATTACTGGTATGATGGCAAATTCATCTCTTTTACAAAGGGAGCAATAGACGTTTTGATAGATAAGTCAGAGAATATATTAACAGCAGAAGGATTAAAGCCTGTTGATATTCAGGATATGCACAGGATCAACGAACGGATGGCTGCTGACGGTCTCAGGGTCCTCTGTATTGCAATGAGAACGTGGGATGCCCTGCCGGTTGATATGACTGCCGGGGCAGTTGAGGACAACCTTACGGTGTTGGGCCTTACCGGCATGATGGATCCGCCAAGGGAAGAAGCCAAAGATGCTGTTGCCCTGTGTAAGGCTGCAGGGATAAAGCCGGTAATGATAACTGGCGACCATCCTATAACAGCAAAGGTAATATCAGAAAGGCTTGGCCTGCTTGAAGACGCCGGAATAGGTGACGGACGAGCAGTAATAACAGGCAGGGAACTTGATAAGTTGTCGTTGGTGGAGTTTGAAGAAAGGGTTGAGCATATAAGGGTCTATGCAAGGGTTGCGCCCGAGCAGAAACTGAAGATAGTCGAGGCGCTTCAGGATAAGGGACAATTTGTGGCCATGACAGGGGACGGCGTAAATGATGCGCCTGCGCTGAAGAGGTCTAATATCGGAGTGGCAATGGGAATCACAGGAACAGGGGTCGCTAAAGAGGCGTCATCCATGATACTTCTTGATGACAACTTTGCGACCATTGTCAGGGCGATAAAAGAGGGAAGGCGCATTTATGACAATATACTCAGATTTATAAATTATTCCATGACATCCAATGCTGGAACACTATGGGCCATATTCCTTGCCCCGTTTTTCGGCCTGCCTCTTCCGCTGGTGCCAATCCAGGTATTGTGGATGAATCTCCTTACAGACAGCCTGCCGGGGCTCGCTCTAACAGCAGAACCTGCTGAAAGAAATATTATGGGCAGACCGCCGAGACATCCGGAGGAAGGGGTATTTTCCAACGGCAGGGGCTTATTTATAATTAAGTTCGGGCTTGTCATCGGCATATCAGCGCTTCTGTTTCAAGTGTTTGCTGTTAAGGAAGGAATGCCCTGGCAGACAATGGTATTTACCGCGCTTGTGATAGGAAGAATGGCAGTTGTTATGAGCGTTCGTTCTGAAAAAGATTCAATTTTTACGATAGGTTTCTTCAGTAACCGTCCTCTTTTCGGCGCTATTGTTTTGACGGTAGCGCTTCAAATGGCTGTGGTGTATATGCCATTGCTTAATCCCATATTCAATACGCAGCCTCTGACAATGAATGAACTGCTGCTTACGTTAGCCCTCTCGTCAATCGTCTTTATTGCTGTGGAGATCGAGAAGCTGTGGAGAAGGCGCAAAATTATCTAAGCATAGAAGTGAACCGATTCTGCTTTCTTTCTGCCTGTGATATTATTTAACAGCAGCTCGAAGAAAGGAGATTATACAATATGAGCACAAAACGTGACCTTAAAGAGATTGTCGCCACACGGATAGAGTTTTTCAAAAGAAAGCCTGAGGCTGCTATCTATAATCCGAAGGTATCATCAAAACATATCAGGAACCTGTACACCGAAACGCAGGTGAGAGAACATCTCGTGAAATCGGATTACGGCGAAGCGGCCGGTGGCGAGAACCAGGCTCCTAATCCTATTGAACTTCTGCTTTCGGCCTTTGGCGCCTGTGTAGAGGCTGCATTCTACGAGTTTGCATTGCATGAGGGCCTGACCATAACTTCGCTTTCTGTGGACGTGGAAGGCACGCTCGACCTGCGTGGCCTTTTCATGATCGATGATATAAGCGCCGGGTTTAAAGACTTAAAGTTCAGTTTCCGCATCGAGAGCCCTGACGACGAGGCACGGGTGAGGGCACTTGCAGAGAAGGTGATTGCCCATTGCCCGGTTGTGGACAGCCTTAAAAAACCTACACCGGTGTCAGGGGAGATCGTGATAAATAGTGCAGGCACAATAGGATGAGATTGATTTTGCCCGCATGAAGGCACAGGCAGCGGCAACAAGGTAGTATAAGGTATTGCAGTGAACAATGTTGGCTATATCGAATTTACGACTATTGCTTAAAGGAGGGCATGATGGCACGGGAAAAGGAGATTTTTAAAAAGTTCAAGTTCGCGATTGAGAAGGAATATGAGGCATACGAATTATACCAAGGGATCGCGGAGGCAAGCAGCGATAACAAGATAAAAAAGATGTTTGAGGAGATAGCGGGTGATGAACTTGAGCACAGGAAAAAGATCATGGCGCTCTATAAGAAAATGAAAGAGGAGTCCCAATAAAACAGGTATTACAATATTATTGCAATTATATTCAGCAGGGATGGAGGAGACCGTACCGCAGCATGAAAGAATCATATCCTTCCCTGCTACTATCCCCGCAACTCCGACCGAATAGAAACATTCCGAATATCCATATTATGGGGAAATATTCCCCAGATCATTGGGGCAATATGTAACAACATCTTGCCCCAGTCGCTGAAATATCATGCAGAATCAGGCTGTTATGAGTTGACCTCAAGTGGCACTGGAATTGCTCATTGTTTATCACCGTGAACGATATCCTTCTCTGTACCCAGAATCCGATATTGATCAAAGGCCTGTACGGCATTCTTCGTGACGAGGGATACAATGTCGATCTTTCTGATTACCCTGCCCATGCTGTCCAGCAGATCATAAAGAACTCCTACGAAGCTATTATTATTGACTCCCAGGCCTTTGGCATGCCTGCAGAGGATGCAATAAAGGTCATTAAAGCCATTTCCCCTGACATTAGGGTGATCCTTGTCGGATACCCGGAAGACGAGACCGATTCACTCAGCATCAAGGTGCCGATCGACCTTGAGAAACTCAGGGGCCTGGTTCACAGCATGCACAAGACCAGCATAACTTCTCATATATAAGGAGGAATTATCCGTATGACCATGACACCGAGAGAAACGATCTTAAAGGCCTTTGCAATGCAACCGACCGAGCGAGTTCCTGTAACATTGTTCGGCGGCGGCATGTGGTCCATCAAGGACTACGGCACGACCTTTGAAGAACTTTCTACTAATGTAGACAAGAATGTAGAGATGTGTGTTGCAGAGGCCGAGAAGATCAGATCTGACATTGTGTATGTGGGCTCCGGATTTAATAATTTTCATGCGATCGCTTTGGGAAGAAAACTGGGCGTTGGCGTAAAGTTCCGTGAGATTGGCGCGCCTGATATGACCGCCCACGTTGTGAGCTCTGAAGAGGACATTGCAAAACTCGACATGGAAGATCTATTCAGGGACCCTGTTGTGCTCTCTGTGATGGATGCAACGCGGAAGGTCAGACAGAAGATTGGCGACAAGTATCTCGTTACCATGACCTGCTGGGGCCCATTTACCCTTGCGGCCCGCTTTGTGGGTGAAGAACCCTTTATGAAGGCCACGTTTAAGAAGCCTGCATTTGTCGAAAAGATGGTGGACTTCTGCGCAGACCTGCTGATTAAACTGTACGAACCTCTTGTGAAAGATGGGGTAGAGGCAATGAGTATTGCAGACCCCACAGCTTCAGGCGATCTGATCAATGCAAAGCAGATGGCCAGGTTTGCCGTGCCGCCGCTTAAGAAACTGAGTGACTGGGCAAAGTCCAAGGGAGCCCATACGATCCTCCATATCTGCGGCAATACTGCTGACAGGCTTGATCTTTTTCCCCAGACAGGCTGTTCCACCATATTTTTTGACCAGAAGGTGGATATTGCCAAGGCGCGAGAGGCCCTGCTTGGGAAGATGTCATTTGGCGGAAACGTAGCGCCGGTGCATGTACTTCTGAACCAGGGTGAGGCAGAGGTTGAGGCTGCATGCAGAGAGGTCATTGGTGTGGCCGGCAAGGACAACAGGGGCTTTATCCTGGTGCCGGGCTGCGACATACCGCCTACAATCACCTTTGAGAATCTGAAGAAGTTCCATGACGTTGCGCTCAACTGGAAGTATTAGAAAATGGGGAATAGGTGTTAGAGATTAGGGGCTGGGTGTTTACCAATACCTAATCACCAATCCCAAACCCCTAAAAAGGATACCCCTGAGGGAGGTGAGGAAATATACAGGGGATCAGGAAGACGTAAAGGGAGGTACCGATTAAGATGGGATTGCTCGATTTCGCAAAAAGCATTCTTGGCCTTGCGCCGGGAGAACAAACAACGGAGGTAGGTAAGATGGCAGAGAAAATGACAACTGAGCAGGTTAATGCGTACATGAAGCAGCAGTGCGGTTTTGTGCCGAGAATGTTTCAGGTTATCAACACCGTAACACCGGATCCAGGCAGGACCTTTGCAGACTTTTATGCGAGCATCTTTGGCGACGGAGCGCTTTCGAGAAAGGTTAAGGAGCTGATGTTTATGTCAGGCGGCGTTGCCTATTGCTCACCGCGCTGCATCATCCATGTTATCCCTGCTGCAGAGGCCGGCGCTACATGGAATGAAGTATTCGAGGCAGCAGCAGTCGGCATGATCCTGGCAGGTTTTGTGCCCGGTGGCCCTGGCATTCCGTATGCTTTTGAGTATGCCCTGAAGTGCCTTGATATCTTTGACAAGTTCAAGAAGGGCGAGAAGTGGGAGTATCTGCCTGCTCCGAAGTTCGACCACGGAGTATTTTAAGGGATTCATGAATACAGGAGTTAGAATGCGGAATCCAGGAGATTGGCATCTTTTCTTCTGGATTCTGGCTCCTGAATTCTGATTGCACAAAAAAGAGGGACAGCGTCCTGAAAACAGGAACGACTGCCCCATGTGAGAAAGCAAAAATATTGTAGCATAAATTACTGGTAAAGGAGAGAGAATGTTCAGATTTGAGAAAGAACAGAAGGTGTTCAATTTCAGCGGCATTCCTGTGGGCGGGCAGCCCGGGGAGAATCCGCCGCTTATGATAGCTTCGCTGTTCCATAACAAGGACAGCGTGACCAAGACCGACCGGAAGGGCAATTTCGATCGCGACAGAACAAAAGAGATGTTGAAACAGATGGAGCAGATCTCCGAGGCAACCGGCGTGCCGGCCATGGTCGCCATGGTTGCCAACACGCCGGACGAAGCAAAGACCTATATTGATTTTTATCTTGAAAATACTAACATGCCATTTGGTATTGACATGTGGGTGGCTGATCAGCGGGCAAAGGCAACTGAATACGTTGCGCAGCTCGGTGTGCAGGACAAGTTCCTGTATAACAGCATTACTCCCTGGGACAAGGATATCAAAGGACAGGTGCAGCGTCTTAAAGACCTCGGCATTAAGCATGTAGTTATACAGGCATTTGATGATCAGGACCAGTCGCCCGCAGGCAGGGTGAAGTCTTTTGAGTCGATCATGGCGCAGGGTGCTGATTCTTTTGACACGATCATCGTGGACACCTCTGTCATGAATATGCCGTCGACCTCCTTTTCTCTGGTAGCGAACCGCATGATCAAAGAGAAACATGGATTTCCCTGCGGCGGCGCGTATTCGAACGGCACGCATATGTGGGGAGAGATAAAGCAGAAGTGGGGACTTGACGGGTTCAAGGCCATGGATGCGGTTGTCCAGGGCATGGGTTCAGCGCTCTGGTCAGACTTCAACTTCTGCGGCCCGGCAGTCACTGCGCCCCGCGTATTCCCCGCCGTTGCAAGCGCGCACATATTGCTATCGACCCTGGTCTATGAAGAGAGCGGCATCATATTCGATAATCCCAACCTGCCGATACGCAAGCATTTCGCCGAGTTCATCACCAAGCTGCGAGAGGGCGGATCCAGGAAGAAAGGAAAGTGAACGAAAGCATACAGCTATCAGCAGTCAGCTGTCGGGTAAAGACAGAATGTCCGCTCCGAAGGCTGAGATTTTTTAGGCTGATAACTGAGAACTGAAGGCTGATTGCTATAAATTGAAAGGAGAATTACGGTAAATGAATTCACGCGAAAGAGTATTGAAAGTGTTCAAAAAGGAGGCGGTTGACAGGGTCCCCTGTTTCAGCGGCATGGGCAACATTACCGAGACCGGCATCAAGGGGCTTGGATACAAATTTGCCGGCATCCATCTTGACGCCAAACAGATGGCAGCGACCGCTGCAACTACGTACAAACTGTTTGGTTACGAATGTGGTGTTGTGCCGGTTGACCTCTGCGTTGAGGCAGAGGCTATGGGCTGCGTGATCAATGTGTATCCGCAGGCAGAAGGCATCCTCTACCCGACAATCAAGGAAAAGCTTATTCATAACGAAGCAGAGATGGATACCATCACGCTGCCGGAAGGCTTTTCTGAGAAGGGAAGAATTCCGCTCATGAGAGAGGCGATCAGGCTCCTTAAGGCAGATATCGGCAACGATGTTGTTGTGGGCTCTTATGTGCTTGGCCCCTTTACCCTGGCCGGACAGATCATGGAACTGAACGATCTCCTGAAACTGTCGTTCAAGAAGGCTGACAAGGTGGCAAAGCTTCTCGATCTCTGTGCCGATGCGATCATCCTTACGGCAAAGGAATACGAGAAGGCAGGCGTGGACTTTATCACGGTCAGGGAGATGGGTGCGACCAGCGATGTTCTGAGCCCGCGGGTATTCAAGAGCCTCATTCTGCCGCCGCTCCAGAAGGTGATGAAGGGAATCTCTGCATATTCTGTCCTGCATATCTGCGGAAAGACGAATGAGATCGTTACGTCAATGATGGAGGCAGGACCTACGGCTATCAGCGTTGAGCAGAAGAACGATGTAGCAGAGTCAAGAAAGAAACTTGGTCCTGATGCCATTATCTTCGGCAATATGGATGCATACAACGTGCTGGTTTCAGGCAGCGAGGATGTGGTGCGCCAGGCTGTCAGAAAATGCATTGACGATGGCGTGAGCGGTGTATGGCCGGGCTGCGATATCTGGCCGACTGTGCCGCCGCAGAATATGAAGGCAATGGTGGAAGAGACAATTTCATACGGAGGTAAAAAATAATGGCAGACGATGCAAGAAAAAAAGAGATACTTGAGAAGATGAGAAACGGTGTCATTCAGTATGATGAGGATGCATGCAGGGAAGGCGCAAACGAAGCGCTTGAGGCAGGACTTGATGCGAACGAGGCTATCTTCGACGGCCTGGTATCCGGCATGGAAGAGGTCGGCAGGCTTTTCGAGGCGCAGGAATATTTTGTTCCTGAGATCCTGATGTGCGCTGACGCCCTGTATGCAGGACTCGACATCCTGAAGCCACACTGCAAGCAGATGGACCTTGGTGTGAAGGGGTCAGTTGTCATCGGCACGGTCGAAGGGGATGTCCACGATATCGGCAAGAACCTGGTCAAGATGATGTTCGATGTCGCAGGATTCAATGTGTATGACCTCGGCAGGGACGTGCCTCTGGACAAGTTTGTGGACGAGCAGCTCAAAACAGACTCTGACATAGTCTGTTTATCAGCCATGATGACCACATCCATGGTTGGTATGCCGACCATTATCGAAAAGATAAAGGCAAAGAACCCGGACTGCATGATCATGATCGGCGGGGCTCCGACGTCCAAGGACCTTGCAGACAAGTGGGGTGCTGACGGTTACGCAGAAGATGCCAGCAATGCCCTGAAAGAGGCGATCAAGATGGTCGCATTCCTGAAGAAGCTGAGAACTGAAAAGACAGCCAAGCAGTAAGCAGTGAATGCGGATGCTCTCAAACAGTATCTGAAGAATGAAGGAGCAACGCTTGTTGGTGTGGGTGATGTAACTGAGGCATTGTCCAGGGATATCATCCACCTGAACCGCGGCATAGCGATAGCGGTGAACAGGAACCTGAACAGGGCAACGGTTCTCTTTCTTTCGAGGCTTCAGGGACTGACCGTGGCATGGCTCAGTGCAAGGGGGTACCGGAATCTTTCCATTCCCCCGGACTCAGACCGGCAGAACGATAAGCTGATAACAAAGCTTTACAAGCTCTTCTGTCATAAGACGGCTGCCACCTGTTCCGGACTTGGATGGGTAGGCAAGAACGGGCTCTTGATTAACCGGGAATACGGATCAAAGCTGTCCTGGGCTTCTGTGCTGACCAATGCTCCTCTTGATGCGGATGAGCCCATGAGAGAGTCAGAATGCGGGGACTGCGATCTCTGCGTCACGCACTGTCCTTCAGGAGCGATTAAGGGCGACCATTGGTCTATAAGCAATCCCCGGCGGAAGCTCGTTGCGTATGAAAAGTGCTCGGCACTCAAGAGCCGGCGCCAGACCCTTGAGGGCAAGCCTAATTGCGGTTTCTGCGTCACGGTCTGTCCGTATTCGAGAAAGGGAAAAACGCAGAAAGTAGGCAGTAAGCAGTAAGCAGAATACAGGATGTAAGAGATGGGAGTCAGACGGCAATCAATGCTTTTTCTGTATTCATTCTGCATTCTGACTTCTGACTCCTGCATTCATAGACATTTGAAATCAAGGAGGAGATATACATGAGTCGTAAATTCAAGGTTATTTTCCAGCCTGCAGGCAGGCGTGGAGAAATAGAAGAGGGAACAACGATCCTTAAGGCAGCGCAGCTGCTTGGTGTCGATCTCGAGGCGCTTTGCGGCGACAAGAAGGTATGCGGCAAATGCAAGGTGAGGATCGAAGAGGGATATTTTGAAAAAGACAATCTCGAATCCGGCATGTCCCACATTATCCCTGCCGAGGCAGGTGCTGACGAACTGAAACATATAAAGCCAGAGGACGGACCGGGTGTGAGACTTGCCTGTTCTTGCCATATCCACGGTGACCTCAAGGTATTTGTTCCTGAGCGATCGCGCGCAGGAAAGCAGGTGGTCAGAAAAGCGGCCAGTGAATTAACCATTGCGCTTGACCCGGCAGTCAAAAAATATGCGGTCGTCCTGACGCCACCGACACTGCATGACATGACGACCGGCGACTATGAACGCGTTGTGAAGGCTCTTGAAGATACGTACGGCCTGAAAGATCTGAAGTTCGATTTCGAGGTGCTGCTTGGGCTGCAGGATGCGCTGCGCCAGGGTGAATGGACCATTACCGTCACGATCTGGCAGAACAAAGAGATCATCAAGGTCGAACCAGGACATGTTGATGTCTGCTACGGTCTGGCTGTTGATGTCGGAACAACTACCTGTGTGGGATATCTCTGCGACCTCTCAACAGGCAAGGTGATCAATACCGAATCAATGATGAACCCTCAGGTTCCGTATGGCGAAGATGTCATGTCCAGGATCACCTATGCCATGTCGAATCCTGAAGGCCTGAAGACCATGCAGGATGCGATCATAACCGGCCTGAATGAGATCATCGACAAGGTCGTGAGCGAGGTCAGAAAGGACGGGCCGAATCCGGGCTTTGCGATCGATGACCTGACCATTGTTTTTAATACTGCAATGCATCATATCTTTTTAGGGCTGAATCCTATCTACATAGGACGCTCGCCGTTCATTCCTGCGGTTCAGAAATCACTCGATATCAAGGCCCGCGACCTTGGGTTAAAGATCAATCCCGGGTCGTTCATTCATGTGCTGCCGATCGAGGCAGGCTTTGTCGGTGCTGATAATGTTGGTGTGCTGATTGCCCGGGAGCAGTATTTCCAAGACGATATGGTTCTGATTATAGATATCGGCACCAATGGAGAACTTCTGCTCGGCAATAAGGATAGAGTATGCTCCACCTCCTGCGCAACCGGTCCCGCATTTGAAGGCGCTCAGATCAAATTCGGCATGCGTGCTGCGCCGGGCGCGATCGAGAAAGTACACATCGACCCGGCTACCAAGGAACCTCAGTTCAAGGTGATCGGCAAGGCTGACTGGCATACGCATATCGAAGGCAAGATAAATGCAAAGGGCATCTGCGGATCAGCGATCATTGATGTGATCGCAGAGATGTTCAAGGCAGGTATTATTGACAAGACCGGCAAGTTCGTAACAGACGCAGGAACGAACCGGATACGGAAGGATGAGGATGGGAAGCCGGAATATGTCCTTGCCTGGTCAGACCAGACCTCGATCAACCAGGATATTACCGTTACGCAGGGAGATGTGAGGGCCCTCCAGCTTGCAAAGGGCGCTCTGTATGCCGGTGTAAAGCTGATGATGCAGAAGATGGGTGTTGCCAAGCTTGACCGTGTTGAGCTGGCCGGTGCATTCGGCAGTCACATTGACCGTGAGGCATCGCTTGCATTGGGACTGTTCCCTGATGTTCCGATAGAGAAGGTTGTTGTTGTCGGCAATGCTGCAGGTGACGGTGCACGCATGACCCTGCTGAACAAGGGTAAACGGATAGAGGCTGATGAACGGGCCAGATGGGTCGAGTTTGTCGAGATAGCGACCGAACCTGCCTTTGAGAAGGAGTTCATGATGGCCATGCATATACCACACATGAAGGACAAGTTCCCGAATCTGAAGGCGCTGCTTGAAGAGCAGAAGGCGCCGATTGCTGCATCGATAAAAGGATAAACTCAGGAAGAGAGACGGCCTTCTGCCTCTCTTCTTCGGGCCATGGGACTGCGAGGATCAATTTCCCCCCCAGGAAATCCCCTCCCCCTTGCATTCCATGGTCCGTAGAAGAGGGACAGGGAGGGAACAATGACAAAGGCTCAGGTTAAACCTGGAGTGTGCGGATTTACTGTTGATGTAACGGTTGAAAGAGACAAGGACAGAAACTTCCATATCAGCCTTGATACGGAATGTAAGATGGTGAAGAAGATGGCAGAGGAGATCTCTTTTCTTGAGTTCAGGGCTCCGTTTTCTGCAATTCTGCATAACCCGGTGTACCGTTCTGCGTCCAAGAACTTAAAGCATGCGGCATGCCCTGTACCGTCAGGCATTTTGAAGGCAATTGAGGTGGAAGCTGGCGCCTGCCTGCCTCGGCCGGTCAGCGTAACGTTTGAAGCGGAGCAGGTGTAATGAATCTATGCGTTTTGCGTCTCCATGGATATGAGCTGTTTTATCTGTTAAGATGATTGCTGAACCATGATGAGCGTAATGATAACTGTTGCTGCTCTTGCCTCTTACCTGCTGTTCGTAGTGCGCTTTGCGTTGCAGGGATTCCAGGTGCTGCGCGCCTCGGGCTCTGCAATCTTCTCCCCTGTCTTCCTCCGCAGAGTGCCTGCTTCGGTCTATCTCTCTACTATCCTCGACATCCTGTTTTTTCGCCGGATCTTCAGTTCCAGGAAGATCCTCTGGATAGGGTCGTGGGTATTTCATCTATCCTTTTTTTTTGTTGCCCTTCGCCATTTGAGATATTTTTTCCCTTCCCTTCCCGGCTGCCTGATCTTTCTTCAGCCTGTCGGCGTGGTCGCCGGATACCTTCTTCCTCTTTCCCTGCTTTACCTCCTGGTGTTGAGAACAGTGCAGAAAAAGGACCGGTATGCCTCTTCATATAACTATATTATTTCAGTCATGCTCTTCCTGATCAGCGCCACAGGAGTGGTCATGAGAACTTATTTCAGGCCTGACCTGATCAGCGTAAAGCAGTTCGCTCTCGGCATCTCTGGTCTCAGTTTTCATGCCTTGCCGAACAACGCTCTCTTTCTTTTCCACATTTCCCTGTTATTCCTTCTGCTCCCCTATCTGCCGGCGCATATCTTTGCTGTGCCTTTTGTTAATCTGGAAGCGAACAGAAGAATGGAAGAGTTGAGGTACGTTATACATGAAGGATAACAAAGAGACATTTACCAGCAACCTGACACCTATGCAGGTGATGGAACTGGATGCCTGTACCCAGTGCGGTGAGTGCCTCAAGCACTGTCCTGTGCAGGAAGTGACCAACAGACCGTCCATATCCACGCCTGAGAAGATAAAAGTGTTCAGGGAATTTATCAAGGCAACAGGGGGGCTTAAAGCTCGCTTCCTCAATCCGAAGGAGATAGACAAAGAAGTCCTTAAGGACTTTACAAAGGCAGTGTTCGAATGCACCACCTGCGGGGCCTGCGGCCAGAAATGCGCTGTTGGCATCTTCACGCAGCGGCTCTGGCCCTATCTCAGAAAAGAGATGTTCGACCGAGGCCTCGTGGACTACGATATATTAAAGAACATGCCTGATGCGATAAAAAAGTCCGGCAATCCGTATAACTTTCCTGTCGAAGAACGGTTCAAGCCCTGGTTTCCTGAGCAGGTTAAGGTGGCGGATAGATCAGATATAGCCTATTATGCAGGCTGCTCTGGCGTGTATGGCGCAAAGCCCATGGTGAGGGGCGATGTACTTGTGCTTGATGCTATCGGCGACCCATTTAGCATGCTCACCGAGGAAGATGAGGTCTGCTGCGGTTTTCCTCTCTTCATATCAGGTCAGCATGACATGCTCGAAGATCTTACGAAGAGGCTTGTTGAGGCATACAAGGCAAAGGGAACCAAGGTCCTTGTCTGCTCATGTCCCTGCTGTGTGAATATCATGACAAGGGACTGGCCAACCTTTTACGGAAGGGAACTGCCGTTCAAAATCAGGCATATGACCCAGTATGTAGCGGACGCATTAAAACAGAAAAAGATTATCGTGAAGAAGGAATTGAAGGAGCGCATCATCTATCACGATCCCTGCTATCTGAGCCGGGGCGTGGGCGTTATTGAAGAGCCGAGAGAAGTGCTCAGGGCTATCCCAGGGCTTGAACTCCTGGAGTTCGACCGGCACGGACTGGAGTCACGCTGCTGCGGAGCTGGCGGAGCGGTCAGAAAGGTCTTCAATGAAAATGCCATTGCTATGGGTAGGCTTGCAATCGACGAGGCTGTTGCGAAGAAGGCTGACAAGCTCATTCTGAGCTGTCCGGCCTGTTATGGCAAAGTGAATGAGGCCATGCAGGATCATGACAAAAAGATCCCGATCGTGGACATCATGGAGCTTTTCGCCCAGTACGTGGAGAGGGTTGAGAAATGAGCCATTTTACGATAACTTGCAGAGGCTGCGGCAAGGAACTGACCGATGTCTATTGTGCGTTTTGTGAGCATTGCAAGGATTCTTTGCTTGTCACGAACTATAAAGATCCTTTCAGGGATGATTGCGGAAGCGGCATCTGGAAATTCAACTGGCTTCCTGTGCATGAGCCGACGTTCGCACAGCCCGGGACGATTGTGTACCGCTCACAGTGGCTTGCCAGGCATCTGGGCATGGAAAACCTTTATATTGCCTTTAATGGTTATTGGCCGGAGAGGGGGGCTTTGATCGAAACCTGTACCTTCAAGGAGTTTGAGGCAGCTATAGTTCTGCAGAATGCAGTGGAGAACAAGGTGCAAGGGCTGATTGTCGCATCTGCCGGGAATACTGCCCGAGCTTTTGCGCACCTCTCTGTAGTTGCCGGCTTCCCGGCGATAATCGTTGTGCCGCGCATGTGCCTCATGGAGATGTGGTACCTCGAAAGTTCGTCCATGGTGCCGACCCTTGCGGTGGGTGATGGAGATTACTCGGACTCTATCGATGTTGCCAGACGAATCGCGGCGATCTCTGGATTTCCCTTTGAAGGCGGCGTCAAAAATATAGCCAAGCGTGACGGCCTCGGCTCGACGATCCTTGAGGCTGTTTCGAAGATCGGGAAACTTCCTGACCATTACTTTCAGGCGGTCGGCAGCGGCACCGGAGGCATCGGGGTGTGGGAAATGTCGGAGAGGTTTCTCAGAGACGGCCGGTTCGGTTCAAAACTGCCGAGACTGCATCTGGCGCAGAATCTGCCCTTTGCCCCGATGGTGCATGCATGGGAGAAAAAAAGCAGAGAGCTTTTCAAGGAAGACCTGAGGCCGGAACTAATCGGCCAGATCTCGACGCGTGTTCTCTCGACCCGATATCCTGCATACTCGGTCAAGGGCGGTGTTTTTGACGCAATGCAGGCATGCGGCGGCGCCATGTATGGCGTTACAAACCGTGAGGTATTCGAATCGCTTGAACTGTTCAGCAACCTGGAGGGAGTGGATCTGGTGCCTGCTTCTGCGGTGGCGGTCGGTGCACTGAGGCAGTCAATAGAAAAGGGCATCGTAAAAAGAGATGAAACTGTATTGCTGAATATTACCGGCGGAGGAGAGTTGATGCTCGGCAGAGAAAAAAAGACCTATAATGTGGAACCGACATTTGTCTCGAAAAATATCACAGACAAGGAGATCGAGGACCTGGTATGCACACTCCTGAAGAAGAACTGATAGCCATACTGAAAAAAGAGGGCGTTGATTTTACCTCTTCACTGCCCTGCGAGAAGTTCAAGGTCCTGCTTGAGATGGTGTCAGCGCAGTTCTTTCATGTTCCTCTCACACGCGAAGAAGAAGGTGTCGGCATCTCTGCAGGGGCAGCGCTTGCCGGAAAACGGCCGGCCATGTTTATCCAAAGTTCCGGCATCGGTAACATGATCAATGCCCTGCTCTCACTGACCGGCTTCTATGAGCTGCCGCTGGCGATCTTTGTGAGTCAGCGGGGTATTTATCAGGAGAAGATCGCTGCGCAGTTTCCTATGGGCAAGGGGCTCCCGAATATTCTTAAGGGGGCAAGTATTCGCCATACGCTGATCAGCTCTGCAGAGGATTTTAAGGTAATACCACGGAAGCTCAAGAGCGTTTACCAGAAGAATCAGATACATGCGTTTCTCCTGAGCCCTGCGATATGGGAATGTTCGTCTGCCAAAAGCACGCTTGTCCTCGATCAGCGTCCCATAACCTGCATGATTCCGGAACAGCGACGGGAGATCTCTCCGCCTGAATGCAGACGCTATGATCTGATCGAGACTATTGCGCCTTACCTTGAAGGCAAAATTGTGGTGAGCAATCTCGGCTGGCCGTCCAAGGAGCTTTATTCCCTAAAGCATCAGCAATCCAATTTCTACATGTTAGGCAGCATGGGCATGGTATCTCCGATCGGTCTCGGCATCAGTCTCTCTTCGAATAAGGAGGTTGTGGTGATTGACGGCGACGGCAGCCTGCTTATGAATCCAGGGATTCTGGCAACGGCAGCACACTCTGCGCCTGAGAACTTGACGATCCTTGCGATCGACAACAGTTCCTACGGCTCAACCGGAAGTCAGGAGACCCTGACCGGCTCATGCGTTGATCTTGAACTGGTTGCGCGGGGATTCGGTATCGGCAATACAGTAAAGATTGCAACACGAAAACAGCTGATCGCTGCCATGACAGGGGGCAAGAAAGGTCTGAGGTTTATTCATGCGCTTGCTATACCGGGGAACAGGGATGTGTTGAATATACCCCTTGATCACATTGCGATCAGGGATCACGTGATGAGGTTTCTTAATGATTAGATTGCGCTACGAGTTTTCGGAGAGCTGATTTTTTATTTTATCAAGCTCGCGCTGCTTCTGGAGCTTTTCGGTATTATAGATCTTGAGGTGATTGAACATCTCTGCCTGGGTAAGAACGCCTAACTGGACGAGTGCTTCACCAAAGAAAAGATAATTGTCTTCCTGCTCTATAACGAGTTCCCTGACCTGTGCCTCTGTCAGAAATCCGAGCTCTACGCCGAGTTCACCGAATTTTTTGAGCGTTACTTCCTGAAGGATCAGGATCTGATGCACCTGATCCTCAGTGAGCATGCCTTTGCTCTTGGCAAGAACACCGATCTTCTGATTGTTCCTCAGTTGCAATGATCGCGCCTGGATTACCTGATCAGTGGTGATGAGGCCAAGACCGCTGAGATACTGACCGAAAAGAAAGAAGCGGGTCTTTGGCTGTTTGGCATTGAATTCCTGCATCTTGTTGTAGTATCCGCAGATGACGCAGGTATCGATCTTCTGTGCATACGTGCCTTCGATCTTTCCGCTGCACATGGTGCCTGCAACAAACCAGCAATTGTTGTCCGGTGACAGGGCTGCAGGACAGTGTCCGAATTCTGAGACTTTTTTGCCCTCAAGCTCTCTGCCGCACTTTGTATATTCCCAGCATTTTATATGATTCATGTATGTCCTTACACTGTCTTGAGAATACGTATATCATACCATGTTGAGGATGAATAGACGGAGTGAATATGTGCTGCTTCTGTAATGTCATCTGCGCGAGCCGGTCACAATATCCATAAGCCGTTTTTGACCGTCTCCGGACAGACCGAGACTGCTAATCTCCCTGCTCAAGCTGGCAGAGGTGCCGTATCCACCGAGATACCCGTTCACCCGGCTTACTGCGGTTGAGTTCATGAAGTCCTTCATCACTGGATAGATCGCATCATATTCTGCGGTGAGGAAATGGTCCTGCTGAAGTCTGAATTTCTGGTGATAGTCCTCGGCAGGATAGAAGGTCGAGGCAGGCTCGATATCGGTGCGGACCTTTTTGCCGGTGCGCGCAGCAGTGCGGTCACGTGTCTTTTCCGCATGACGTCTCTGCTCCTCGTTATGATAGAAGATGACATTCCTGTACTGTTTTGCCCAGGACGACTCAGCAGGTTCATGGCTGCTCCAGAATACATCGAGGATCTGAGCATAGGTTATTTTCAAAGGGTCAAAATCGATCTGGATAGTTTCAGTATGGTCGCCGAGGCTTTTATAGGTGGGGTTTGCCTTGGTCCCGCCGCTGTACCCAACGCGGGTCCTTATCACGCCTTCCATACTCCCGAACCGGGAGTCAGGCCCCCAGAATCAGCCGAGGCCAAACGTCGCTGTCTCCACCTTTGCGGGCATTGCCTTGTCAATAAGCGGGATCATACCTTTCTGAACTGCGGTTGTCATGGTTTTTCTCTCCTTTTTCGAAAAATCGGCGGTCGGGGTAGGACAGGAATTTACCGTAGCAATTCTTTTCTCCCCTGCTTTGCTGTCAGGAGAATCGGCAAACATCCCTGCACCTGTGAGAACGAAGACGCTTACGGCCAGTATAAGGATGGCATTTGGCGTCCATCTGTTTGATGATCGTTTCATGTTCATGCTTAAGTTTAGGTAATTGATTTGAAGAAAATATGAAGTAAGAGAAGCTCTGCGCTAGCAGTGTTGCTGCCGCAGGGACTAAAACTGGATCAGATACCATCATCCCGCTGCAGGACCGGGCGATTAAGTGGATTATTCTTTATAAAGGTTTCTTTTTGAGCCTCTGCCTTCCTTCCAGACTGTCGATGAACTGGCGTGCTGTTCTTCCTGAGAAGCTGCCGCCGGAGATTGACCACTGCATTGCCAGTCTTCTCAGCTCTTTGCGATCAAGTCTGATCTTGCGAATCTCTGCATAATTTCTGACGATCTCAAAATAGGTGTCAAAATCAAAATACTGAAACCCCAGCCTCAGGCCGAAGCGGTCAGACAGGGATATCTTTTCCTCAACAGCCTCTTCAGGATGCAATTCTCCCTTGGGATCACGCTGATTTTCCCCGATTGTTTCAGGCATGAGGTGTCTGCGGTTAGATGTTGCATAGATCAGCATATTGGCCGGTCTTGTCTCAAGGCCCCCTTCAAGCACAGTCTTAATATGACGATATGATCTCTCATCCTCTTCAAACGTGAGATCGTCGCAGAAAATGATGAACTTCTCTGCACGGTCCCTGAGGATATCTGCTATATCAAGAATATGAGAGAGACCATCCCGTGGCATCTCGATCATCCTGAGGCCCTGGCCTGCATATGCATTAAGAAGTGCCTTGATGATAGATGATTTCCCGGTTCCCCTCGGTCCATACAGCAGTGCATTGTTGCAGGGCAGTTCTTCGAGAAACTGCTCGGTGTTTTCTCTCAGTTCGCTGATAAGTTCGTCAATGCCGATGATCTCGGCAAAGGTGATTGGGTCAGGCGTTGCAATACCCTTCAGTATGAGCTGATCATTACGCGAAGAGCACTTGAATGCCTTGAAACGGTCAAGCGCCGACGTGTCAAAAGAGGGAGAAAGAGAATCTGCGATACGTTCGAGGCTTTTGTTCAGAAGAGCGATCTGTGTCAGCAATGTATCCATGCATCAGTTTAATACAGGACATCTGCCAAGGGCAATGTAATGATAAGTGAGGCGAGAGTTAGAGCCCCAGCCGATTTTATTAGGTCTGGGCTTAATAAAATGGCGATAACTGCCGATAAGAGTCCTGAGAAGAAATACATCATGAAGATTAACCTCAAAAAGATCATTGCGCAGAAAAGATTTATTGTCCTCGCAGCGTCGATGATGCTTGTTGTCGTAATTGGCGCGTTTCTGGTTTATCTGTTTGCCATCAAGCGCGCTCCAGAGACAAAAAGTAGCATTACCGTTCCGGAGATTAAGCCCAGTAAAGCTGCCGACAAACCCAGGCAACCCTCGGCCAATAAAAAGATCACGGTAATATCACCGATTAATGTGGTAGATGATGCGTTTAAGGGATATGACCTGAATAAAGGTCCTGATGCTGAAGGCCAGGCAGGTGATGAACAAAAAACTTCACAGGACAATGGCGCGGCTAAGGCAAATCCTGAAGAAGTAGTTGTACCGCCTCTTCAGGCTGGAAAGCAGATTCCGGCAGAGACGAAACAGGAGACTTCGAAGGGCAAAGAGGCAAAGTCCCGAGAACAGATACTCGATGTATCAGCAACACCTTCTGCCAAGCCGGCTGGCAAGGCTGATGAATCAAACACCAAATCACAGCCTCAGGATGAGGGGATCAAACTGCTGAACGAAAGAATGGCCGAAGTTGGCCTTTCAGATTCTGACAAGAAGAAGTTGATTCAGTCATATCTTGAACTTCGCAAGGTCCTGCCGGAAAAGGAAGCACAGAAAATGATCATGTGGAAGATAGCGCATGAGAAGAAATAATACTGCATTGTTCTTAGTATCGACAAAGACGTTGGCCTGTTATGGAATCACGAGCTTGCCCCCTGCTTTTATTATGAATCCTTCTGCAATAAGCCCGCTAAGTATCTGATCAAAGTTGTTCGGAACTGTTGTGAGTTTTCTTTTAAGTGCCGCGGTTGTTATTCCCGACTTTTTGAGTAAGGCCTTGAGGATCATGCCCCGGACCTGCCGGTCTGAGCCTTCGAACTTTGACTGTTTTGCGTAGTGAGCGCTTCTGCAGTTCGGGTTTGCAACTTCTTTCTTCAATTTAACCCCATAGTCCATCAGCGCATAATACCACTCCCTGGGATTATGTTGGTCTAAGGTCTTCTCGACCAGCGGCATGATCTCGTTATCCCTTATCCCTTCCCTATCGTCAAAGAAGAAGTGAATAAAGACTCTTCTGATATTCGTTTCGATGAACAGAGACGTCTTGTTTGTGGTAAACGTATATATTGCAGAGGCAGAATATTCCCCTATGCCCGGCAGCTTGACCAATTCTTCCGGATCCATGGGGAGCTTCCCCTGATAGTCATGCATAACAAGTTCAGCCAACTTCTTGAGGCTTAATGCCCTGCGGTTGTATCCCATGCCCTGCCATATTCTGAGCACCTCAGCAAGCGGCGCTTTTGCGAGCGAGAACAGATCAGGAAAAGCTTTAAGAAATTCAGGGTATTTGACCAGCACCCTTTCCACCTGTGTCTGCTGCAGCATCACTTCAGAGAGGATTACGCGATAGGCGTTCTTTGACCTGCGCCAGGGCATGGGACGCTGATGCTCCCGATAATGCGTAAAGATCAGCTTCTGAAAGCTCCTGATCGTTTGCGCAGTTAATCCCCTTGTCCGTATGCTTTCAATGCATCTCTTTTCATCTGACATATGATTTAGAATAAGACCATGAAAATGAAAAAGCAAACACCCGTGAAGGTCGTCGCTGCTGTTATTGAAAAGGATGGCAGGGTGCTTGTTGCGAAACGGCGGCAGGGTGATATGCTGGCCGGGAAATGGGAGTTTCCGGGCGGCAAGATCGACCCTGGCGAGACAGCAGAAGAGGCGCTGAAAAGGGAGCTCCGTGAGGAATTGGATATCGAGGTCGAGGTGCTGGACTTTATCTGCTCAAGCTGCTTCGATTATGAACATCTGTCGGTAGAACTGCTCGCTTACCATGTCCTGCATATATCAGGAGATATCACCCCCCGGGTGCATGATGAGGTGAGGTGGGTCCTTCCTGATGACCTATGCTCATATGATTTCCCGGAAGCGAATGAAGAGATCGTCAGGCGCCTTTCCTCCTGCCGGGATATATGATAACTAACGTTTCCCCAGCCCTTCCCAGAGTGAGCCCTTGATGCCGTGCTCCCTGAGCTTCTTCTGAAGGCGGGGATGGAAATTGATCTCATACCCGGGCATGATCCAGTTCTTCTTCTTTGAGACTGCCTCAGCCACCTTGTCGTAGTCGGTCAAAGTTCTTGAGTGATAGAAAACTGGTGTAAGGCCAATGTCAGCTATGCCGAGATCCTTTCGTGCATGCTCAGCCAGGATCGTGCCGGGGAATATCCTGATCCCTGCCATGATAACCGCAGCATCAGGCTCGATCTCTTCAAGCCGTGCAAGGGTCAGATTGATCGTTTCATCCGTATCACCGGGAGAACCGGCAAAGATGAAATGGCAGAACTTCAGGCCGCTTTTTTTACATATAGCCGATGCCTTCCTGACCTTGCTGAAGGTGAAGCTTTTGCCCATGTTATTGAGCATCTCGTCAACAAGGGAGTCAGTGCCGAACTCAACAGCAGTGCAGCCTGCCCTGACCATGGCATCTGCGAGCTCCTCTGTCATATGAGCAGGATTTGCATAGCATGACCACTGGATATTGAGTTTGCGCCTGATGATCTCATCACAAACAGCCTTTGCATGGGATACAGGGTAGTTGAATATGCTGTCAACGATGAAAAGATGGCGTGCACCAGTGCCTGCAATGATATGTTCCATTTCATCAGCAACAGACTGCGGGCTGCGCATTCTGATAGTTCTGCCTTCTACATGCGGATATGTGCAGTAGATGCATTTGAAGGGGCAGCCCCTTTTTGTCTGTATGTTCAGCATGCCGCCAAGCCGATCATAGGAGCCAAAGTCAAAGAGTTCCCTGTCAGGGATAATGCGATCCAGATCTTTGATCCGCCCGCGGGATGAAATGATCGGTTTTTCTGTTTCGGCCAGCTTCTCCAATAATTTCGGGAAGGCCTTTTCCCCTTCGCCGATTATTCCGAAATCTGCACTGAGCTCCTGCATGAACGCCTCAGGCATGATGGTAAAGCCTGAACCGCCCAATACGATCGGAGCAGAAGAATATTTACGCAGAGAGCTTATGGTTGTCCGGTATTCCTCTAAATAGGAGTGCTGTTTCGGAAAGCAGACATCATCAATGTTCCTGAGCGACATGCCGATCACGTCAGGCTGGAAAGCAGAGATCGCGCTATGTATATCGCTATCCGTATCTTCCGAAAAGCAGAGGTCGATCGTTCTGACATGGTGATCATGTTTCCTGAGCGCAGATGCTAAGTAAGAGAGTCCGAGAGGGAATACCGGATCAGGCAGCTGCTCCCGGTTCGGTGAGACGAGGAGGACTTTCATCACAGGCCTCTGAATATCCTGAGTATGGAGGTGAGCTTGATGCCTTTGCCGCGGAAGCTGCTCATGAGGCCATCCATAATTTTGCGCGGGGTGAGATAGAACGACAGATAGGCCTTTTTGAGCAAAGCCTCAAGTTCCTTCTGACCGAGATGGTCTGTGCGTACCACAGAATGCAGACAGTCATAGCGGTCCCAGTCATAGGATACGATCCGGTCTCTCACCTCGTCAAAAAGCTTTGTGCCGGGGTAGGGCGTAAGTATGGTGAACTGCAC
>CAZDLA010000031.1:0-24270 GCA_964506525.1 uncultured Nitrospiraceae bacterium | reverse complement strand
AGGCCCTGAAACTGGCAGGTCAGAAATGGCATGGTCATACCGAGATGCTCGCAGAACTTACCAACACAACAGACTATTCCATGATGCTTGCGGGCGGCCCTCTGCGGGTTATTCTGGTAACTATACATACTGCAATCAGAAACGTGCCTCAACTCATTACAAAGGAGGCTGTCCTGAAAACCATAAGGCTGGCGAAAAAGGCATGCGATATGATGGGGATAAGCAGTCCAAGGATCGCTGTGGCAGGCCTGAATCCTCATGCAGGCGAGGCCGGTATTTTCGGCAGAGAGGAAATTGAGGCGATCTCTCCGGCTATTGAAGACGCAATTAAAGAAGGACTCCCTGTAACCGGCCCCTATCCGCCGGACACCATATTCCACAAGGCATATAAAGGTGATGTTGACATCATCGTCAGCATGTACCATGACCAGGGTCTTATCCCTCTGAAGATGGTCTGCTTTGATACAGGCGTTAATGTGACGATCGGACTGCCTATAATCAGGACATCGCCTGATCACGGTACTGCCTATGATATAGCATGGAAGGGTGTTGCCAGGCCTTCGAGCATGATAGAGGCTATCAAGCTTGCTGCAAGATTAATACTCTGATGGCCAAGAAGCATCTTGGTCAGAATTTTCTTTTCGATCCTTCGATCCTTCTTAACATTATACGGTCTGCTGATCTTGCAGGCACAGACACAGTGCTCGAAATAGGTCCCGGACCGGGAAGGCTTACGAGGCTCCTGGCAGGAAAAGTCGAAAAGGTTATTGCAATCGAGCTTGACTCTTATCTATACAATAAACTTACCGAAGAGCTAAGGGACCTCAGCAATGTTGATCTTGTTTTAGGCGATGCGCTTAATTATCCCTTTGAGCGGCTTGATCGTTTTAAGGTTGTGGCGAATATCCCCTACTATATAACCACGCCAATCATCTTCAGACTTATAGATGCGCGCAGATCAGTTGAGTCCATGACCCTTACTATACAGAAAGAGGTGGCTGAGAGGATCGTGGCAGGACCGGGCACAAAGGACTATGGTGTTCTCTCGATCATGGTGCAGTTTCGCGCTGAGCCAGAGCTTAAGTTCATAATCCCTAAAGAAGCTTTCAAGCCGGTGCCCAAGGTTGATTCTGCAGTGATCCATATGAAACTGCGGAAAGAGCCTGCGGTATCTGTGCAGGACGAGGCGCTTTTCACGAGGGTTGTTAAAACGGCATTTTCACAGCGGAGGAAGACCCTGTCGAATTCCCTGAAAGCCTTTAACAATATCAAAGACATATTAATACAGGCCAGGATCGATCCTCAGCGCAGACCTGAGACATTGAGTATCGCGGAGTTTGCTATTCTGTCGGATATCCTTTCAACGGCAAACCTGCAGCAAAAAGAAAAAACTACAGCACCTTTCCAATAAGCACTTCATCAATATATTGTTTGCCTATACGAATTCTTTTATGCCGCATGCCCTCTTCAATAAACCCTGCCCGCTCGAAAAGATGAAGGGATTTCTTATTTGTCGTAAAGATATTTGCCTCCAACTTCTTGAATTTTCGGTCTGATGCCCAGTCAATGGCGTAGTCCAGCATCTGCGAGCCAATTCCGAGACCCCGATATTCAGGCACGAGATGAAGCCCTATGTTTAAAATATGCGCTGTCTGAGGTCTTTTACCGCCATCCATCTGGATGCCTGACAAAGCTCCGACCACAGCCCTGTCGGTAATCGCTACGATCAGCAGATTCTTCTCAAAGTCCATGCTGCAGATGTATTTTTTTACTGAATCCGATTTTGTGCCATAGTGTTCCATCAGCACATAGCTCCTGTCAGGAGCATTTGTCTTGATCACGCTGATGATCTCCTCGGCATCCTGGCACCCAGCGAGCCTGAGTGTGATCTTCTCTCCGTTTTTTGCTATGAATTTCAGAACATCTTCCTCTGGCATGGTGCCCCCTTTATTCTCTTGTTCAAATTATACCGCTATTCAGAGTCTCCCACAACAAAGAATATAGAGGGCTGCAGAGCAGGGCTGAATGAGGTGAAGAGGACGAAAGGATAAAATGGCGGAGAGGGTGAGATTCGAACTCACGGTAGAGTCGCCCCTACAACGATTTTCAAGACCGTCGCCTTCAACCGCTCGGCCACCTCTCCGACTGCTTTTTCAGCCACTCTCTGCCCGTGCCGCTTTTCAGATAAAGCTCTCGCTTGCGGGCCTCAGAGTAACTGTCAAATTCTTCTGTATATACTAACTCAAAAGGTCTTCTATTCTTTGTTGTTTTTACGTTTCCTGCGCTATGGGCTTTCAGTCGCTTCTGCAAATCCCGTGTTGACCCCGTATACAACCTTTGGTCACAACACCTGAGAACATATACACAACCCTTATTCACTAATTGCCTCTGTGTTCTCACTCATCTCGGCAAGCGCATTCCCTGATGGACTCCCGCCTCGGGCGGATCGCCTTTCCGCCCCGGCGGACTCGCTGAGGCGAGCAACCGCTCGGCCACCTCTCCAGGGGAGTTATTATAACAGAAACATTTCATTTAATAGATGGTTTAATTTAAACAAAAAAGTTAAAATTTCTTAATTTGACTTTTGGTAGTGAATTCATTAAATTCTCTAAAACAGTAAGGGGTACACATGAATAATTCCGTGATACAGCTCATTCTCAACGCAGGATATATTGTTAAAGCGGTCCTGCTGATACTTATGTCATTTTCTGTGATATCGTGGGCGATTATCTTTTTTAAGCAGAGGTATTTCTCTTCGGCCAATAAGGAGTCAGCCCAATTCCAGCGCACATACCGCTCGAACCGTGACCCGAAATCACTTTTTCAGGCAACGCGGAGCCTTACGCTCAGTCCCATCGCAAACGTATTCAAGGCGGTTTACACTGATGAAGCGAAAAAAGACAAAAATGAGATCAAGCGCCTCCTCAGGAGATACGAGACCCTTGAGTCTGTAAAGCTCGAGAAATATTTAAATTTTCTTGCAACAACGGGCTCAACTGCCCCTTTTATAGGACTGTTCGGAACAGTCTGGGGAATCATGAATGCATTCCATGGCATCGGCTCTGCAGGATCGGCGTCCCTTGCAGTTGTTGCCCCGGGTATTGCTGAGGCGCTTATAGCCACAGCTGTTGGCCTTGCAGCAGCTATCCCGGCAGTTATTGCGTATAACTACTATCTCAGCATGTCAAGAAAAATGATTCTGGAGATGGAAGACTTCTCGGAAGACCTCCTTGAACTTTTCTCAAAAACTGCCGAATGAAGACGAACAGGAACAGAACCGTACTTTCGGAGATCAATGTGACGCCCTTTGTTGACGTCATGCTGGTTTTGCTTGTCATTTTTATGGTGACTGCTCCGCTTATGCAGCAAGGGGTTGACGTAAACCTGCCCAGGGCAAAAGGAAAGGAACTGCCGCCAGACGAAAGGATATCTCTTGTCATAAAGCGGGACCGGACTGTGTACATGAATGACACCCCTGTTTCAATGGCAGAGATGAAACAGAAGCTCGAAGCTATCAGTAAGCTCAATCCAAATGTTTTTCTCAAGGCAGATAAGGATGTTCCCTATGGTCTGGTTGTTGAGGTGATGGGTGAGATCAAGGAGGCAGGAATAGAAAAACTTGGAATGATAACAGAACCCAAGCTTGACCTGAAATGAGGGGCCCGAGTCTTCAGGCAACAACTGTCCTGTCTGCAGCTCTTCACCTTACCTTTCTCCTTATTGCAGCGCTTATCCTCAGGCATTCCCGAAACGTTATCATGCCGTCTCCGTATGAAGTAAGTCTTGTCGGCCCCACAAGTTCTTCTCGAGGAGCAGTTACAGAAGAAATCCCTATGCAGGGAGAGTCAGGTACGAGGACCACGGAATCGATAAAGCAGACGGAAAAGCCCCTGAAAGATACAAAGACTGACCTGAAGCGTCTTGAAGACCGCATGTCAGAGATTGCCTCAAAGAAGAAGGTGGAACGCATCGTAAGGCTTCGTTCCATTGTCTCGATAAAGAATAATGATAACAGCGGCACGCAGAAAGCAGCAGCTCAGGGCAAGGGCAGTGGACAATCCCAGGGCACGCTCTTCGACAGTTACTATGGAAAGATAACGAGCCAGATACGACAGGAATGGGTATTCCCGGATACAGGAGAAAAGAATCTCGAAGCAGTCATAGCGGTTACCATTGCCAGGGACGGCACCGTGAGCGTTCAGAGGATCGAGAAGAGTTCGGGTAACGCGCTTTTTGACAGGTCTGCGATGAGAGCACTTGCAAAGGCATCACCCGTAGCTCCACCGCCCTATGAGATGGAGATCGGCATGAGGTTCTATCCGTGAAAATAATGAGTATAGACCGCAGGGTAAAGGGCAACCGGCAAATGGCATGGAGCAATGTGGTTATTTATTCTGTTTTATTGCTCACGCTTTACGCTTCACTGTTCACGGTCGCCGAAGCCAAGGTCTATATTGACATAACATCGCCCTCCACGAAAAAGCTTCCCATCGCAATCTATGATCTGCAGGGCCCAGAAGGCAGGGAGATCGCCGATATCATCAGGGATGATCTCACCTTCACCGGTCTTTTCGTCTGTATTGATAAAGCCTCATACATAGAGCCGGCAGCGCAAGAATTTAATCAGCAGAACTGGAAGCCTCTTGGGATAGAGGCTGTTGTGAAGGGAACGATAACAGCGGCACAGGGTCTTGTTGCTGATGTTTCGGTATATGACGTATTTGAAGGCAAGACAATCTTGAATAAACAGTATCAATCAGGCAAGGATCTTATTCGACAGCTCGCTCATAATATCTCAAATGACATTTACAGGGCATTTACCGGCCAGACAGGCATGTTCAGGACAAAGATCGCCTTTGTTGCAGAAGACGATGGAGAAAAAGGCATCTATATCATGGACTGGGATGGCCACAGGGTTAGAAAGCTCGGGCTGAAAGGATCGCTGGTCCTTGCGCCGCACTGGTCAGCAGACGGGACGAGAATTGCCTATTCATCCGAGCGGGGTAGACAATGGGGTATCTATCTGTTAGACTTTGGAAAAATGACCGAAAGAAAGATATTCGCGTCAAAGGGCACTAACATGGCAGGTGGTTTTTCCCCAAAGGGTGATGCAATAACCTTCTCCTCAACAAAAGATGGAACCCCTGACATCTATCTGTTGAATCTTAAAGATGAGTCATCGAAGAAGCTAACCTTTACGCAGGGCATCGAGGTCTCGCCTGTGGTATCCCCTGACGGCAGTCAGATCGCTTTTGTATCCGACCGCGGCGGGAGCCCGCAGATCTACATGATGCGTGCTGACGGGAATGATATCAGAAGAGTCACTTTTGAAGGTTCATATAATACATCTCCCGGGTGGTCGCCAACGGGTGACAGGATCGTGTTTTCCTGCAGGCGAGGCAAAAACCAGATCTGCATCGTGAAACCTGACGGATCAGGGCTTACGCAGCTGACAGAAAGCGGCAACAACGAGGACCCATCCTTTTCGCCTGAGGGCAGACATATAACATTCTCTTCTGACAGAGACGGGACTAAAGGGATATACATCATGAGGGCAAATGGAGATGCTCAGAAAAAAATCAGCCCCAAGGGGCTTCGTTCCAACGCTCCAGGATGGTCGCCAAACTAACCATGGAAAATCAAAGGAGGATGCAGATGAAAGCAAGAAGTTTGATGGTCGTGATTGCCGTATCGCTTGTTATTGCCTTTGGGCTTGTCTCTTGTGAGAAAAGAGTTGTCAGGCAGCCTGACTCCAGCCAGCAGGGCCAGCAGCAACAGCAGAAAGATATCACGCAGCAACAGAAAGACCAGGAAAAAATAACCGAGAAACAGCTTGACGGAAAGGTCGATTCTGTTGATTCCAAGGATAAGGGTGCGCAGTATGCGGAGAGCAGGGAAAATATGTTCTCAGACATCCTTTTCGATTACGACAAGTATAATGTGAACGAGTCGTATAAACAGACGCTCCAGTCAGTATCGTCGTGGATGTCAAAAAATACGACAGCCCGCTTATCTATAGAGGGTCATTGCGACGAGCGAGGCACCAATGAATACAATCTCGCTCTTGGCGACCGCAGAGCCAAGGCAGTAAAGGATTATCTGCTCAGCCTTGGCGTTGCATCAGGAAGGATCGATGTGATCAGCTATGGTGAAGAGAAGCCGGCCTGCAAGGAGCAGACCGAAGACTGCTGGGCAAAAAACAGGCGGGCTCATTTCACGCCTCTTGTAAAGGTGGGAAAGTAGCGGTGAAAATAACATTCTCTCTCTTCATGGTTCTCTTTCTGTCAGCCTGTGTTTCGAGTAATGACTTTGATCGGGTCAGAAGCGATCTCAATGCGCTGCAGAGAAGCAACTCTGAGGCACGCAGGGAGATCGACGCTCTGAAGGAAAAGACCACAGGTGTAGTCAGGGAAGATTCTTTTACTGCGGTGAGAGAAAGTCAGGCTGACCTCTTGTCTAAGGTAAATGCAACATCCAGCGGACTGCAGGAACTGCGGGGCAGATTTGATGAGAACAGATATTTTACCGAGAAATCCCTGAAAGAATTCACCGCAGAAAAAGATCTTCTCAGGACACAAATAGCAGGCCTCGAAACACAGATAAGGGCTATGAAGGATAAACTCTCTGCCCTTGAAGATCCACGCAGGCCAAGAGAAGCGTTGAAGGATACCTCTGACCTGACTGCCACATCAGGGAAAGCCGATGCTGCTTCTCAGGACTTGAAAACTGAGGCCGGACCTGACAGCAAAACAAAGTCCTACGATGCTGCTTACCAGCTTTATAAGGAGAAGAAGTACAAAGAGTCAAGAGAGAGGTTCGAGATTTTTATCAAGGAATATCCAAAGACTGATCTTGCGGACAATGCTCAGTTCTGGATCGCTGAATCATACTTCAATGAGAAAGACTTTGAAAGCGCTATCCTTTCATATGAAACACTACTCAAGAAATACCCTGACAGTGACAAGGCTGGCAGTGGCATGCTCAAGCAGGGATATGCCTTTGCAGAGATAGGCGATGCCAAGACAGGCAAGATCATTCTTAATAAGCTTATCGAAAAATATCCCAACACAAAGGACGCTGAGGCTGCAAAGAAGAAGATTGCAGAGCTGGACAAGAAGCCGCAAAAGAAGAAATGAACTCTCTGACAGACAGCTTTTCCCGGGTCATTGACTACCTGAGGATATCGATTACTGACAAATGCAACTTGAGGTGCATCTACTGCATGCCCTCTGACGGCATTGCTCCCGCAGAGCATACTGATATCCTCAGCTACGAAGAGATCATCAGAGTGGCAACGATTGCGGCCGGGCTTGGCGTCAGAAAGATCAGGCTGACCGGAGGGGAGCCTCTCGTCAGGAGAAATCTGGCCTTTCTTGTCTCATCCCTCAAAAAGATCTCCGGAATCGAGGAACTTAGCCTGACGACTAATGGGCTGTTGCTGGCAGACCATGCAGCAAGCCTTGCGCATGCAGGCCTTGACAGGGTGAATGTCAGCATCGATTCTCTGAGGCCTGAGCGGTTCAGAGAGATAACCCGCGGCGGAGATCTTGCTGTCGTGCTGGAAGGTCTGCATGCAGCTGAACAGGCCGGGTTGCTGCCGATAAAGATAAATATGGTGCCTGTCCGTGGCATGAACGAGGACGAAATCCTCGACTTTGCCAGAATAACTATTGACTCTGATCATCACATACGTTTTATAGAATGTATGCCTACCGGGTCAGTAAGTTTTTGGAGCCCTCAGAAGTATATGACAACAGATGAGATAAAGAAGATCATAGAAACGTTGGGCCCTCTTACTCCGGTGCGTGTTCGAAAAAATGGGCCTTCTAAGTATTATCGCCTTGAAGGTGCAAGGGGAGTTATTGGTTTCATCAGTGCTCTGACACACCACTTCTGCAAAGACTGTAACCGGCTCAGACTGACATCAGACGGGAAGCTTCGGCCATGCCTTTTCTCAGAGACAGAGATCGATCTTCGTTCTGCACTCAGAAGCGGAGCGTCTGATCTGGAAATTGCACGGTTGCTGAAAGTTTCTATTGAGGTGAAACCGAAGGAGCATAATCTGGATTCTGCTGCTTCAGCGCTCAACCCCTCATGCCTCACGCCTCACGCTGTTAGGCGTCCTATGTCAAGGATAGGTGGATGAAGAAGCTGACCCATATTGACAGCAGTGGCAAGGCAAGGATGGTCGATGTTTCAGAGAAGCCCCTGACGCAGAGAGAGGCAGTTGCCAGGGGCTTTGTGAGCATGAAGAGAACAACGCTTAAGCTCATTGAGGAGAACAGCATTGCGAAGGGCGATGTGTTAGGCGTGGCGAGGGTTGCAGGCGCCATGGCAGCAAAAAAGACTTCTGAGCTTATCCCCCTCTGTCATCCCCTGAACATTTCCTCCCTGTCTGTTGATTTTGCCCTTGATCAGAAGAAGAGCCGAATTGCCATAGAGGCGCGCGTAAAGATCACTGGACAGACTGGTGTTGAGATGGAGGCTTTAACCGCAGTATCAATAGCAGCCTTGACGATCTATGACATGTGCAAGGCAGTTGATAAGGAGATGGTAATATCTGAGATCATGCTGATCGAAAAGACCGGGGGTAAGAGCGGTATCTTCAAGCGAAAATAAGTTTGTCTCACGCTGACAATCTTATCGCTTCGAAAAGAAAATATCCGATTTCTCGGGATCGGGTGATGCAACCTGGCGGCAGACTCAATCCTTTGTGCTTTCCAGCCCTTTCTTGGCCTTCTCATTCTTTGGATCGATCTTCAGCGCTTTCTGAAATGCAGCATGTGCCCTCTTTTTGAGCCCTGCCTTCATATAGACAAGTCCAAGATGGGAATGAAGCTCAGCATTATAAGGGTCAAGCTTCAGGGCAGTGAGCAGCGCCTCTTCAGCTTCCTTGACGCGTCCCGGCACCTTTGAATAGGCAAGGGATAGATAGCTCCAGTAAGTGGCGTTCTTTGGTGCCATCTTTGTTGCCCACTTAAACTTATCGATAGCACTCCAGAAATCGCCTTTCTTGAAGTCAGCCACGCCTTCCCTGAACTGTTCAGCCGCACGCACATTGATATCAAGAGCACCCTCATCCTGTTTGGGTCCAAGCAGCGATGCAAAATACTCATCACGCTTCCGGTCATCCTTCAGGATATTATACGCCTTGGTTATTGCATCAAATATGGCCGTGAGCTTAATTTTGATGGAAGGATCCGTTGAGCTGAAATACCGGTCAGGATGAAACTCTTTTGCAAGACGGTAATAATTCTTTTTAATCGTTTCGCTATCAGTCTTCTCCTCCACTTCAAGGAGTTCAGTCATGGATAAACTACTGATATGTGAATATATCTCATCAACTTTCTTGAGCAGAATCTCATCTTCCTCAGAAAGCGGTGTGAAAATATCATTCAGCGTGACTGAGTCATCGGCCCTTACTTCGCCCTCTTCCCTTGGAGCCTCTTCCTCGACGGATACCTGATCTTCAACCATACCGATAGACCAGAGAACATAGAGCACCTTCAAGGCATCAAAAGACCCCATCCAGGAACTGTCAATAATTTCCTTGATGGTCTTCTTCCCATCGACCAGTGAAAGGATCTTCTTGTCCTGCTGTGTCAATTCGATATCCTGGAATAGGCTCAAAGGATCTTCGCTCAGTTTCAGCACAGAATCAGTATGCGGCATTTCCTTTCGGATCCTGGTCCAATTTACGATTTTGTTCACGCCCGCATAGATCAGATTGCCGATGCTCATCCGTAAGGTGATGACCTCCTGCGTCGGAAGCTCTCCCTCGCGGAACTCGTAATCACCCTCCTCAACTACGAACATGCTGTGAATGATCTCCTTTACCTGGTATTTGACCCCCCAGAAGAGATCTTTTGGCGTAAGATATCCAAGTTCCACAAGGATTGCGCCCTGCCGCTTGTCCTTTGTTGATTTCAGTATTTCGACTGACTTGTCATACTGCTCAACCGTAATCTTTCCAGCCTTCAGGAGCATCTCTCCCAGCCGGTCATCCTCATAGGTTGACGAGGCAAAAATGACATCTCCTTCATTAAGGTATATTTTTTTTGTGAATAAAGCCGTAGTGAGGGATAACGTGCCGATCATCCTGTTTCTGTTCAGCTGAACCAGGAGCCTGGCCAGGCTTGTATCTATGATATTACCTTTGGCTGGTATTTCCATCGTCTTTTCCTCCTGCATTTTTCCTTGCCGAGGATATCTCTTCGTTCAGGGTTTCACGCTCGCTTTTGAGATGCTGAAGTTGAACCGAAATATTCCTGAGATCCTCAGTCTGTTTCTTTATCGTTGCCCTTAACGAAAATATATAGTAACCTTCAATGCACAAAGCTGCAAGCAAGGCAGCTACTACAAAATAACGCAATGCGGCAGCCGTCGCTTTTTCCCTGACTTCTTTTGCTGCTTTCGGAACGACTGGCATGCAATATCACCGATATCGTGTTACGGTGAACCGAAAGATCTCCAGATTCTCATCTTTCCAGATCCCTGCTTTCATCTTCGCTATTCTCAGTTGCTCCTCAACCGTATCAACACCCTCAAGATCAGGAAGAAGCAGTCCCCGCCGTACTCCCTGAAGAACGATGATGCCGTATTTTTTCGGGTCAAGATCCTCTTTGCCTCTTATCTTCTCCGGGGGGGAAAGGACATCTACAGAATATTCTATCTCTGCCAGTTCATTCTCTTCCACCGCATGGAATCGCGGGTCCTGCATTGCTGCTGCAATTGCATTATTGATGACCT
Organism: uncultured Nitrospiraceae bacterium; assembly: GCA_964506525.1. Lineage (GTDB taxonomy): Bacteria > Nitrospirota > Thermodesulfovibrionia > Thermodesulfovibrionales > UBA6898 > UBA6898. The sequence continues at coordinate 13,521 of CAZDLA010000031.1, read as the reverse complement.
CCTGGGCAACCGTCTCTGCTGTTGGTTCAAACGTGCCTATGCAGCCCCTGAGACTCCCCATTTTCTTGAGGCTTACAAATACGCCAGCACGAGCTGTCAGCTCTGGAGAAAGGTCCCTGGGAGGCGATATTGTATTACCGGTCTTTACGTATTCCTCAATGGTCTGTTTGGCGAGCTGGACGATCTTGTGCATTATTTCTCCCGCTGCAAAGAATAGTCAGCAATAGCGAGAAGTGCATCTTTTGCCCTGCTGTCAGGAAAGAGAGAAAGCTCTTTTTTTGCCTCATCAACAAGAGACTGGGCTTTGCTCAAGGACGCTTCAATGGACTGGTAATGCTTCAGCAGGCTTGTGATCTTTACAAGACCGGCAGCAGAAAAGTCCTTAATGATCTTCTTTATTTCAATCTTGTCACTTTCATCTGCAGCGGAAAGAAGCAGAAGCAGGGGAAGCGTTATTTTGCCTTCCTCAAGGTCTTTACAGAGTTTCTTGCCCAGGTCCTTTTCCTCGGCCATATAATCAAGGATGTCATCTGCCATCTGGAATACCATGCCGATCTTCATACCAAAGTCTGCGAGAGCAAGCTCCTTCTCCTCGGGAAGACCACCCAAAATAGCACCGACCCTGCATGCAGCAGAGATGAGAGCTCCTGTTTTAGCGGAAATGATGTCGAGGTACTCTGCCTCAGTTATATCAGGGTCTCCTACCCGATTGAGCTGGAGTAGTTCTCCCTCGGTCATTCGCGTGGTTGCTCCGGAAAGTGCTTCCATGATCTTCTGGTTTTTCTGCATGACTGCAGCCCGAAGTGCATTGGAATAGAGAAAATCACCGACCAGTACCACGATCTGGTTGCCCCAGAGAGCATTTGCCGATGGCTTGCCGCGTCTTACTTCTGCTGTATCAACCACGTCGTCGTGAAGAAGGGATGCGGTATGGATAGATTCAATGATGCTTGCGATCTCAATACAGGCAAAGCCCTCATAGCCTGCGAGATCAGCGCTTATGAGATGAAATAGCGGCCGCAACCTCTTGCCGCCGCTTGAGATGATGTAGTCGCCGATAAGGGGAATAAAGGGAACCTTGTCCTTGAAGAGCTCTTTTATCTGGTGTTCCACAAGGCGAAGCCTTTCCTCGTAGGAATCAAAGACTTCCTGCAGATTCATTTTCTGATGATAGGGCAGAGTATCCTTTGGAGTCAATGCAGGCATCCTTTGGCTTCAGTCCCTGATCCTGAACTTTTCAAGGTCAGCGTCAGGCCTTGACAGCTCTTTCAGGTCTTCAGGCTTGAAAGCACCATTCTCGGTTATGATCGCAGTCACATACTTTGCGGGAGTAACATCAAAGGCAATGTTTCTCACCTTTACGCCCTCAGGAGCTATTCTGCAAGTGCCGAAAATATGCGTCACCTCTTCGGCTGCCCGTTCTTCAATCGGGATCAGGTCACCTGTGGGTATCGAGAAGTCTATGCTGCTCATCGGGGCTGCGACATAGAAAGGGATGCCATGTTCTTTGCAAAGCACGGCAACCGTATATGTGCCAATCTTATTTGCAACATCCCCGTTCAAAACTGTCCTGTCAGTGCCGACGATCGCAAGGTTTATTTCGCCCTTCTGCATCAATGCGCCGGCTGTGTTGTCTGTTATCAGTGTGACCGGGATTCCTGCCTGCATAAGCTCCCAGGACGTGAGCCTGGCACCCTGCAGCACAGGCCGGGTTTCATCGGCAATAACCTGGAATTTCTTGTTCTGCTCCTTTGCGATCAGCATAGGAGCTGTGGCAGTGCCATACCCTCCGGTAGCAAGGGAGCCTGCATTACAGTGGGTCAGGACCGTATCGCCATCATGGATGAACTGAGCTCCCCATCTGCCGATTGCCATATTTATTTCGATATCTTCTGCAAGGATTCGCTGTGCTTCATCAATGAGCAGTGCCTTGAGCTTTGCAATCGGCTCATCCTTTCTATCAAAGAGAAATTTTGTAATTCTCGCGACTGCCCACTGTATATTGACTGCAGTGGGGCGGGTTGCTATGAGTGTGTTGAACACAGGCTGAAGCCCTTTCATAAAGCTCTCATGATCCCCTGCGGTTATCTCCTGAGCAGCGAGAGCGATTCCCATCGCTGTTGCAATGCCGATAGCAGGAGCCCCGCGTATCCAGAGCTTCTTAATGCCCTCTGCCACCTTCAGATAGTCTCGGCATTCAATATAGGCAACGTCGATCGGCAGTCTGCTCTGATCGAGCATGATGACCTTATTATCTTTCCATTCTATTGTCTTAACCATGATATCTCCAGAAGTCCCTATTATAAACCAAAGAAGCGCTCAGATGCCTCTTCCAGGTCGCATCCTGCTTGTAGCCTGGAATGATTTGCTATCCAAGTGGTATAAAGGTTGTTACCACCAGGAATGATGTCAGAATGATGATCGTTACGATCGTTGCCCAAGAAATGTAATTGTAAGTCCGGGAATTCGTATATTCGCCCATAAGTTTCTTGTTATTTACCAGAAGCAGAGCAAAAACAAGGACAAAGGGAAGCAGAAGCCCGTTAATAACAGCAGACAGGACCATCAGGAAGACAAGGGGTGCCCCTGGTATCAGGATAACAAGCGATGCAAGACCTATGGTCATTGTGTAGATCCACATGAACTGGGGGGCTTCCTTGAATGTCTTGTTGATGCCGGCCTCCCATCCCATTGCCTCGCAAACATAATAAGCAGTTGCCAGCGGTACGATGATGGCTCCAAGCAGAGAGGCATTGGCAAGACAGACAGAGAAGACGAGATATGCATACTCCCCGGCAAGGGGCTTCAGTGCAAGCGCCGCTTCTGCTGCCTCGTTAATGCGGATGTCATGAGGGAAGAGCAATGCCCCGCAGGTAACAATGATGAAAAAGCTGACGATATCGGTTATAAAGCAGCCTATGATCACGTCGAGGCGCGATGCCTTATACTGTTCTTTCTTGATACCCTTCTCTGCAATCGAGGATTGGAGGTAGAACTGCATCCAGGGAGTAATCGTAGTGCCGATAATCGCAATGCTCAGCACGACATATTCCGCATTCCATCTCATCTGGGGAATAACCGCGCTTTTCAACACAGGCCCCCAATCAGGTTTTGCCATAAATCCTGAAATCACATAGCCAAAATAGAGAAGGCATGCGAACAAAAGGATCTTTTCAACAAACCGGTAGCTTCCCTTGGTAACAAGAATCCATATCGAGATTGCCCCAACCGGCACCATTACAAACTTGCTGAAACCGAGGATCTCCATGCTCGCTGCCCATCCTGCAAGATTTGCAACCGTATTGCCGAAATTCGCCACAAAAAGACCTAACATCATAAAAAAGGCTGCCTTGACGCCAAAATTCTCCCGGATCAGATCAGAAAGCCCTTTCCCTGTGATAACGCCCATGCGGGCTATCGTCTCTTGAATAACCACAAGCGCGATTGTTGTTGGAAGCAGGGTCCAGAGGAGACCATAACCAAAGCGCGCGCCGGCCACAGAATAGGTTGTTATGCCGCTTGCATCATTGTCGATATTTGCCGTGATGATGCCAGGGCCCATGACGCTGAGGAAAAAGAGTATGTTCTTCCAGAGTTTCACACTCTTCTCCGTTTCTTCTTTGCCTCAGGAGGAAGCAGTAGGTCGATGATATCGTCGACCGTAATAATGCCGTGCATGTACCCATTCTCATCAACAACAGGAAGAGCAAGGAGATTGTATTTTGAAATGATCCCGGCAACGACCATCTCATCCTCGCCAGGAGCGACAGTCTTCAGATTCGTTTCCATAATGTCTGCAAGATGGCAGTCATTCTCTGCGAGAAGCATCTCCCTCAGGGAAGCAACGCCGCGGAGCTTCTCTTCCTTGTCAACAATATAGAGATAATAGACATTTTCAGCCTCTCGTGCTTCGGTTTTGAACCTCGTGGTTGCTTCCATTACCGTCATGTCCGGAGGGTACGCAATAAAGTCTGTTGTCATAAGACCGCCGGCCGTGTCTTCTTCATGGCCGAGAAGCTCCTGGATGTCTTCAGCTTCCTCTTTTTCGATATGCTCGAGGATTTCTTTTGCGCGCTCCGTGGTTAGATCGCTTAGAACGTCAGCTGCCTCGTCAGGCGGCATCTCCTCAATGATGTCCGCAGCCTTTTCCGTATCCATGGCGCTGATAATGTCAGCCTGCATTTCAGGTTTAAGTTCAGACAGAGCTTCTGCTGCAGTCTCGATATCGAGGTTATTAAAGAAGGTCGCTCCGTCTTTCTGAGACACGCTGCTGATGATGTCCGCAATATCTGCCGGATGGAGTTCTGAGAGCATCTGCCTCGGTACCGTCAGCGATATCTCCGTGAGCTTGGGCTCAAGGGGTTGCAGGTAGTCCCAGCTGATCAGATTAAAGGGAAGACTTTTCTTGAAGAGCTTTGCAAGGTCTTCGCCGCCTCTTTCGATGCCAAGTCTTCGCAGAATGCCCCTCATGCCCACATCAACGGCAATGAGCACAGCCTCATTGTGATATCCTTCAAGCTTTATGTCGTTTACCCGAACGACCTTTGCTCCGTTGGCGTCAACGATCTGCTTATCAAGGATATCACGGAGAACAAGAAGGTCGTCCGCCATCATATCGTAAGACTTCAGGCTCTCCGCATAAACCCTTGAGGATATTATTTTTTTGTTAAAGATATTAAGATCATGCCAGGGTAGATAAAAAGACTTCTTTTTTCTCTCGATGATAAGCGCAGAGACCTTTGGAAGAGGATCGCCTTTTACAACAACAAGGTCCCGCACCCGTCCGAGGTCCTCTCCCTTAGGATCAAGTACTGTCTTTTTGATAATCTCGCTCGAAAAAACTTCAACGAAAAAAGGCATACGAAGCTCCCTGGAATTTGCGCATAAATGCAGGATTTGACTTACAGTATAGACCTATAAGCCTTTTCAGAGCAACAGAAAAGGCTTATGGACATGACTCTTTTCAACTTTTTGATGCTCCTGTCGCAGGTTTGCTATAATCTCCCTGTTTGTTATTTTTGATATTGACATTGGAGGAACGGTATGGGCTCAGATGAAAAAATAGAACTTGAAGAGAATCTCGAAGGATATAAGGGCAAGATCAGACCGGTTAACACGGCATCATTGACATGGGACAAGGATCTCATTTTCCTTGGCCGTACGCCGCGCGGATTTGAGCTTGATTTCGATGCTGAGGCGCAGTGGGGATGTATCCCTACCGAGAGCCTGCTTCTGAGTGTTGCGGGATGCCTTGCGATAGACGTGGTTTCTTTTGTGACAAAGATGAAAGCGAAGATTACAAAATTCAAGGTTGATATTGCCGGTGAGAGGAATCCCACCCCTCCGCAATACTACACAAAGATCGACATGGTGATCCATATAGCCGGTGAAAATATTACGCCCAAAAAGCTCGACAGGGCGATCTCTCTTTCGCAGGAAAAGTACTGCTCTGTATATCATTCGCTCAGAAAAGATCTGCAGGTGAATGTGAACTATGAGATAGAGGGAGCCTAAATACGGACGAGTCGATGGGTTAAAGGTGCAATGCAATTCTGTTGCTTATGTAATTATGATCTATATCATATCGCCGTGTGGTTGGCTGCAGTAGAATCAAGCTCTGAAAAAAATCCAGAAGTGCGTTGGATGGGGCATAGAAATCTTATCGGAGAGGAGAAGTCTGGTGTTTATAGCCTTAGTGGATTGGGACAGATGCACAGGGTGCGGTGATTGCATAAACGCCTGTCCGGTCAAGTGCTTCGAGATGTCAGACGGCAAGAGTTTACCGTCTCGGTCGTCCTATTGCATTGACTGCGGCACGTGCAAAGAGGTCTGTCCCGCTGACGCCATAATTATCAGCATTGGCTGGGGCGGCTAAACGAATTTTATCAACTTGTAAATAGAACTAACTGTATCTTGCTGGGGACCGTTGGGTGAATAGTTCTGTTATTGCCTGCGGAATGTTGAGCACTTCGGATGAATGAGGTGGCCGGAAGGAGTTATTAAGCTCTCTTCCGGCTCTCCATATTTGCTATTTGTTCATCATATCAAAGAAGTCCTTGTTGAGCTTAGTGCCGGTCAGCTTGCCTAAGAGAAACTCCATGCTCTCTACAGTGCTCAGTGAGTTCAGCACCTTTCTCACGATCCAGATCCTGTTCAGTAGATCCTTTTCGACCAGGAGCTCTTCTTTTCTAGTGCCTGAGGCATTGATATCAATGGTCGGGAAGATTCTCTTCTCAACGAGCTTCCGGTCGAGATGGAGTTCCATGTTGCCGGTTCCCTTGAACTCTTCGAAGATGACATCATCCATTCTGCTGCCTGTATCAATAAGCGCAGTCGCAAGGATCGTGAGGCTGCCCCCGGTCTCGATATTTCTTGCTGCACCAAAAAACCGCTTCGGCCTCTGAAGCGCATTAGAGTCAAGACCGCCTGAGAGAACTTTGCCGCTTGTCGGCATGATCGCATTGTATGCCCTCGCAAGCCTGGTAATACTGTCAAGAAGGATAACGACATTCCTCTTGCTTTCAACAAGGCGCTTTGCCCGCTCAATTACCATCTCTGAAACTTGGACGTGTCTTTGGGGTGGCTCGTCGAAGGTTGAGCTGATGATCTCTGCTGTAGAGACCTGCCGCTTCCAGTCAGTCACTTCCTCGGGCCGCTCATCAATGAGCAGGATTATGAGATGAATATCCCTGTGGTTCTTCTTTATAGCTTTTGCAATGGACTGAAGCAGCACAGTTTTGCCTGTCCTGGGGGCAGCGACGATCATGCCTCTCTGCCCCATGCCGATAGGCGTAACCAGATCCATTACGCGTGTTGAGTAGTCGGTAGAGTCATACTCAAGCTTTATTCTTTCAGTTGGGTAGTAAGGTATGAGGTTGTCAAAGAGAGGACGATTTACATTTTCTTCTGGTGATTCGTGATTGATTGCCTCTACCTTGAGAAGAGCAAAGTATCTCTCAGACTCTTTCGGAGGCCGTATCTGTCCTGAGATCAGGTCTCCGGTTCTGAGATTGAATCTGCGGATCTGGGAAGGAGAAACATAAATATCATCCGGTCCGGGAAGGTAGCTGTAGTCAGGTGACCTGAGGAATCCGAATCCGTCAGGGAGTATTTCAAGGACTCCGGCGGAAAAGACATTGCCGGTCTTCTCTGTCTGTGCCTGCAGAATCGCGAAGATCAGATCCTGTTTCCTGAGGCCTGATGCGCCTTCTACTTTCAGCTCCTTGGCTACTGTAGTAAGTTCATCAATGGTTTTGTCCTTGAGTTCAGAAATTGAGATGTTTCCCATAAATTACTCCTCATCCGGGGTTAAGCTTCAGATTTTTTATTCGCGGAAGGTTATGCCTATCACGCGGGGTTGTGTTATTTTGCTTGCAGAAATACTGTAGTAACTTACAAAAACCTATTTATCTTTGTCAAGAGAGCACTTTACAATTCCCCGCTGCACATGGTAGATTCCCCCATGAAATACGGAGAAAAATTCATTCAAAAGGCGAAGCTTGAGATCTGGGACAATCCGAATCCTGAGCGCGATTATGAGATCAATATCAGTTATCCGGAATTTACCTGTCTCTGCCCGAGATCAGGGTATCCCGATTTCGCATCAATTAATGTGCGCTATGTTCCTGCCAATAAGATCGTTGAATTGAAATCACTAAAACTTTTTCTTAATGCCTTCAGAGATACCCATATCTCTCACGAGGAGATCACAAATGCAGTCTTCAGTGAACTCGAAAAAAAGCTGAAGCCGAGATTCCTTGAGGTTATCGGCGATTTTAATCCGCGCGGCAACGTAAAGACATTTATTACAGTAAGTTCTGAGAAGCGCAAAATCAGCTAAAGGTCAAGGGAAGTCTTTGCCCGTTCTATAAAAAGTTTCATCTTCTGATGATCTTTTTTACCTTTCTCCCGTTCAACCCCGCTGCTTACATCAACCCCGTAGGGTTTTACATGAAGCACGGCATCCCGAACATTATCTGGCGTCAGCCCCCCCGCAAGGATAATCCTGCCGAACTGTTTTGCCTCAACAGCAATGTCCCAATTGAATTTCTGACCTGTGCCGCCAAGGGCATCAGCAGTAAAGGCATCCAGGAGGAAGGCAGAGACAACGCTTTTGAATGTTTTCAGTGGTTCAAGGCTGTCGATAGATTTTATCCGGATTGCCTTAATGCTTCTCCAGGAGAAAAAGCAGGACTCAGGTTTTTCTTCCCCATGGAGCTGAATAACGTCGATGCCTGCATCAGTCATTGATGACCTGATTACTTCCGGGGTCTCATCAACAAATACTCCAATAGTGGTGACAAGGGGAGGAAGTTTGCAGATGATCGCTTTAGCCTGCTGCACAGTAATGCAACGGGGACTCCCCTTAAAAAAGACAAACCCTAATGCATCAGCACCGAAATTAATTGCAGCCTCGGCATCTTCGAGATTCGTTATTCCGCAGATCTTGACCTGTACCATAGCGCAACCTCATCAGGCTGTAGGCTCAGGGCAGATGCCAAAACTTTTGGCCATCTGCCCTGAGCCCTTTGCCTTATTTAGATTATCGGCAGCTTCTTAAGCGCTTCTTTGATCATTGCCTCAGGATATTCGTAATCTACCAGTTTTCCTGCTAAATAGTCCTGATAAGCAGTAAGATCAAGATACCCATGGCCGCTCAGATTGAAGAAGATCGTCTTCTGCTTGCCTTCTTCCTTTGCCCTCAGCGCCTCATCAATTGCTCCCTTGATAGCATGCGAGCTTTCCGGTGCAGGGATGATGCCTTCTGCCTTTGAGAATTTTATTGCAGCCTCAAAGCAGGCTGTCTGGCCGTAAGCAACTGCCTCGATCAGTTTGTCGTGGTAAAGCTGGCAGACAAGCGGTGAATCCGCATGGTACCTCAGGCCGCCTGCATGGATTCCTGGAGGCATGAAGTCATGACCAAGGGTATACATCATCATAAGTGGTGTCAGGCCGGCAGTATCACCAAAGTCATACCTGAACTCTCCCTTGGTCAGCGTTGGGCACGAAGTGGGTTCGACAGCGACAACTCGAATCTGTTTGCCGGCTATCTTGTCCTGGAGAAAAGGAAATGCAACGCCGCCCAGATTGCTTCCACCGCCGCAGCAGCCGATGACAACGTCTGGATAGTCACCTACCATCTCAAACTGCTTTTTTGCCTCAAGCCCGATTACGGTCTGGTGCAGCACAACATGGTTAAGAACTGAGCCGAGAGCATAGTTCGTGTCATTGTGTGTTGCGGCATCCTCAACAGCCTCTGATATGGCAATGCCAAGACTGCCCTCGCTGTTCGGATCTATCTCAAGTATTTTCCTGCCCGAATTTGTCAAGGTTGAAGGGCTGGGATGTACAGTTGCTCCCCATGTCTCCATCGCAATTCTTCTGTATGGCTTCTGGTTATAGCTCACCTTGACCATGTAGACCGTCACTTCAAGCCCGAACATCGTTCCGGCAAGCGCCATGGAGGAACCCCACTGGCCTGCGCCTGTTTCAGTTGCAATCCTTCTGATGCCTGCCTGCTTGTTGTAATATGCCTGCGGGATGGCAGTGTTGGGTTTATGGCTGCCTGCAGGGCTCACGCCTTCATATTTATAGTAGATCTTTGCAGGGGTGCCAAGCGCTGCCTCAAGCCGGTGAGCCCTATAAAGGGGAGAAGGTCTCCAGAGACTATAGAGGTTCAGGACTTCCTCGGGAATATCGATCCACCGCTGCGTTGATACTTCCTGTTCGATAAGGCTCATGGGGAAGATCGCACTCAGATCCTCCGGACCGACCGGCTGTTTGGTGCCGGGGTGTAACGGCGGCTTCGGAAGATTTGGCATATCGGCCATAATATTGTACCACTGCCTTGGGATCTCCCTGTCCGGAAGAACTACTTTTGTTTCCTGCATACGTTACCTCCATTATAATTTAGCTGCAATGAAGCCTATATAGGGCCCTATTTTACCACAATCACTCCGCTTCTTACGTCCTTCTCAGTTCTTCTATCTTTTTACCAATATCTGCTGATTCCATAAGCGATGTCCCTATCAGCATCGCATCAATATCTGCCTGTTCAAGCCTCAAAACATCATCCCGTGTCTTTATGCCGCTTTCGCTCACGATAATTTTGTCAACGGGTATCTCCTTCTTCAGTTCAAGGGTTGTATTCATATCTATCTGGAGTGTTTTGAGATTGCGGTTGTTAATACCGATAACAGGAGCATTAATCCTGAGTGCCATTTCAAGCTCCTTGTGATCATGCACCTCAAAAAGAACCGCCATGCCCAGTTCTCTGGCGATATGGAGATATTCCTCTGCCTGGTTTTCATCAAGGATTGCTGCAATGAGAAGAAGCGCATCTGCCTGGTTTGCCCTTGCCTCATAAATCTGGTACTCGTCGAACATAAAGTCTTTTCTGAGGACAGGAAGCTTGGAAATGGTTTTTACGTCTGCAAGGAATTCGAGTCGGCCCTGGAAAAAGTCCTCTTCTGTGAGAACGGATATTGCGTTAACCTTATTCTCTTTATAGACCGCTGCAATTGTCTTATGGTTAAAGTCCTGCCGGATAAGTCCTTTTGACGGGGAAGCCTTTTTTACTTCAGCGATGAGACGGATAGGTCCATCTTCTCTTTTAAGCGCCCGCTCGAAGTCATATGGCAAAGGAATGTCTTTAACGGCAGCCTTGAGCTGGATAATTGAAGTTTTCGCCTTTGCAAGAGAAAGGCGTTCTTTTTTCTTCTGTATGATCGTGTTTAAAATTGACACCCTGAATTTTAGAGGGATTTGGTTCATTTTGGCAATATATCAGGACTGAAAGATGTGCTCTTTTGCTATAATGAGCCCTGATATGGACGGCAGAGGAAAAATAGCAAAGGCAGCAGGCCTCATGTCTGTGGCGACGTTTATTAGTCGAATTCTCGGCTATGTAAAGGACATGATCCTTGCCGTCTATTTCGGTGCTTCCGGTCTTTCTGATACCTTCTTTGCAGCATTCAGAATACCAAATCTTTTGAGGGAACTTTTTGCTGAAGGATCCATGTCCTCTGCCTTTATTCCTGTTCTGACCGAGTACAGACAGAAGCAGGGAGACGAAGAGGCTTCCCGCCTTGTCCGCATAACGTTTACCTTTATCATTATTGTGGTTGGCCTTGTCTGTGCTGCGGGTGTTATTTTTTCTCCGGCTATTGTGGCAGCAATTGCTCCGGGATTCCTCAGCTCTCCTGAAAAGTTCTCAATGACAGTTCTTCTTACGCGTATCATGTTCCCCTTTCTTCTGTTCATCAGCCTTGCATCTCTGGTCATGGGAGCACTCAACACGAAGAAGGTCTTTTTTGTTCCAGCACTTGCCCCTGCGATGCTCAATATCACGACGATTGCAGTTGTGGTGGCCTTTGCCCCCATGGCAAAACAGCCAATCCTTGTTGTTGCTGTTGGGATTGCCTTGGGAGGTTTTGTGCAGTTTGCGTTTCAGCTTCCTGCTTTTTATAGAAACGGCTATTCGCTCGGTCTTGATCCGGGCTTCCGTCATCCAGGCCTGAAAAAAATGGCTATCCTTATCCTTCCGGCAACAATGGCCCTTGCCGTAAACCAGATAAATATTATCGTGAGCAATATCCTTGCGTCCTATCTGCAGGAGGGAAGTATCACCTATCTTTACTATTCCATGAGGCTCATACAGTTTCCCGTTGGCATATTCGGCGTTGCCATGGGCATGGCGGTGCTTCCCGCATTGTCTGAACATGCGGTAAAAGGCGACCTTGAAAGACTTCGCGAGGACTTTTCTTTTGCACTTCGCCTGCTCTTTTTTATTGCAGTGCCTTCTATGGCAGGGCTTATTGCGCTCAGGGAGCCGATCGTAAATCTTCTTTTTCAGCGGGGGCAATTCGATTATGCAGCAACCCGGGGAACCGCAGAAGCATTACTCTTCTATTCGATCGGTATTTGGTCAATTGTTGGCGTCAGGGTTATTACCACGACCTTTTACTCCATGCAGGATACGAAAACTCCGGTAAAGATCGCGGCTGTCGGTGTTGCGTCAAATCTTCTTCTCAGTATAGCCCTCATGGGACCGCTGAAGCATTCCGGCCTGGCCCTTGCGAATTCTCTTGCTTCGGGGATCAACTTTCTTATCCTGATTTTTTTCCTGAAAAAGAAACTCCATCATATTGACTTGAGAAAAATCGCAAAATCCTTCTCCCAGGTTGTCCTCTCATCTTCTATCATGGGATTAGCGGGTTGGTTTTTGCTGCGCGGAGAACTCTGGACAAATAACGGCTCAGTCGCGGTCAAGGCCGTCTATCTCTCAGGAACAATGATTTTATGCATCATGATTTATGTCACGGTTAATAGTCTTGTGAAAAATGAAGAACTGCAGTATGTCCGCGAAATGATCCTGAAAAAATTGGGCAAGGGGTGACCATGAAAATAGAGACAATAGTTGTTGGACCGCTTCAGGTTAATTGCTATGTTGTTTATGATGAGCAAAGCCTTGACGCTGTTGTTATTGATGCAGGCGATGAGCCTGACAAGATACTGAAATTCATCAAAAGCAAGAACCTGAAAGTCTCACATATTATCTGCACGCACGCCCATTTTGACCACACCGGGGGTATAGCCTCTCTCAGGGAGAAAACCGGAGCAAAAGTAATGCTGCATGTAGATGACCTTGAGATCTATTCGAGAGTTGAATCACAGGGCGCGATCTGGGGATTTCACGTTGTTCAGCCCCCCCATCCTGACCTGTTTCTGCAAGACGGAGACGAAGTTGTCGTAGGGGATGCCAAGCTGCAGGTTATGCATACTCCCGGCCATAGCCCGGGAGGAATATGCCTTATTGTCGATGAGATAGTTTTTACCGGTGACACAGTATTTGCGGGTTCGATAGGACGAACTGACTTCTACGGCGGCAGTATTGAGGCATTGAAAATATCTTTCAAGAAGGTTCTTTCTCTGTCGCCAAAAACAAAATTATTGCCGGGCCATGGGAACTGGACCACGGTTGAGGATGAATGGCAACAGAACTTCTTTGTTCATGAAATATAGTAAAAAACAGTAGTCGGCATTATTGCCCTGAGGATATTTTATTCTTCTTTTTCAATGCCTTTTCTTCTTTTTTTGAGAATAGCAATATTTTACTTGCAAAGTTAATTCGAAATATTTATAATCAGGGTTCGTCAGTTAAGCCATGTTAAGTTGATATGGCTTCTGCAGCTGTCCAGAGTACCTTTAAATAACATGACAGGTATTCCGGGCGCATTGTTCTTTGAAAACTATAGAGCAGGTCACGTTGAAAAATGAGTTTAAGAGAAACCAGTATCAAATGAGAGTTTGATCCTGGCTCAGAACGAACGCTGGCGGCGTGCCTAACACATGCAAGTCGAACGGAGTTAGTTGGTAGCACTGAGCTATCAGCAAAAGAGCTGTCAGCCGACAGCATTCAGCAGTCAGGTTATTTTAAACTGAAAGCTGAGTGCTGAAAGCTAATGGCTAAGGAGCTGACAGCTGAGAGCTATCAGCTAACTTAGTGGCGGACGGGTGAGT
>CAZDLA010000030.1:0-28888 GCA_964506525.1 uncultured Nitrospiraceae bacterium | reverse complement strand
TCTTGGCGGCAACGGCGGCAGTGATCATTCTGATGATGAGTTTGAGAAATTCTAATAAAAGCGTTCAGCAATCAGCTATCAGCAGTCAGGTAAAGAAAGAGAAGCAAACCCTGAAGGCTAAAAGCTTAAAGCTGAGGGCTTTGAATTAAAGGCTGTAACCTGATAGCTGACAGCTGAGAGCTTATTAACTAAGGAGGAATTATGAGTGTATCAGGAATAACAGAGACAACGCAGTATCTGACCTTCAAGCTTGATGAAGAGATATTTGCACTGGACATCGGCAAGGTCAGAGAGGTGCTGGATTTTACGACCGTGACAAAGGTGCCGCAGACGCCTGACTTCATGAGGGGTGTGATAAATCTGAGGGGGAGCGTGGTGCCGGTGGTGGATCTCAGGCTTAAGTTCGGCATGACGGTGACAGAAAAGACGGTCAACACCTGCATTATCATCGTGGAGGTGGTGCTGGGCAACGAGACCACTATATTGGGAGCATTGGCCGACTCGGTTCAGGAGGTGCTTGATCTTGAGCCACAGCAGATAGAGCCAGCGCCCAAGATCGGCACAAGGTTAAAGACCGACTTTATCAAAGGCATGGGCAAGAAAGAGGATCATTTCATCATGATACTGAATATCGACAAGGTCTTCTCGGCCGAGGAGATTGCAGCATTCCAGGGTGAGAAGGTTAATGCATAGCATCAGAAGGGAAAGTGGGGGCGGTTTTGCCGCTCCCACGATTAATAATGATTCAGACAGGAAGATAATTTAATATGACAATGATTGCCAGGCCAATACAGAAGAAAATGCATTCTCTGTTTGCTGGCATAATGATATATTGTATTTTCATTGGACTTTCGCCCGGACTCATAAAACTCCACACAGACCTACATTACGGCATTTATCAATCGGGTTATACTGAGAGTTACGGCCAAAAGTATAGCTTGATAGATCAGTTTGTAGAGTATCTGTTGAGCCTCCTGGTTGGTGGAAGAACACGGCAGGGTGATCTGGAACTTTCAATTCAACATAATCTGCGCAGCCATGCAAATTATGAGGATTATTCAGAACAGGAAAAAATTAAGCGCATATTATCGAACCAGATCAGTGTTACGAATCTGGTTTATGAGCTTCGGGATTTTACATCGTCAAGATTAGAGATTCTGGCAATAATATATTCTGAAGATAAATACAGAGAGAAATATTTTGGACTATCTCCTCCATTGGCATATTGTATGCCGGAATTATGCTGTACTGCAGTACAATCAACCAAAATCGAGGAGGATATATGTCAAGAAAGATTCATCCGGTTATAGGGATAATGATTACAGCGATAGCGTTGTCGCTTTTTATAGGTACTCCATTTGCATCAGCCAGCAGTGCCAAAGAACATGGCGCTAAGGAAACGCCGGCAAAAGCTGAGACTTCAAAAGAGAAAGAGACTGTCAAGAAGGCATCAGAAGACGGCTTCAAAAAGAATGATAGCGCGGTCCAACCCAAAGCAGAAAAGAAAGCTGAGGTAAAGACGGATAAGAAGGCTGTCAAGAAGTCTGAGAAAAAGACCGCAGCAGTCCACGATTCAAAGGACCAGGGCCATGGCAGCGGGCATCATGCTGTCGGCATGAGCGCAGAGAAGGCGCTTGCAAAGCTTCTGGAAGGAAATACAAGGTATGTTGACGGCAAGACATCAGCACCAAACAGGTCGAAAGAGCGCCGGTCCGAGGTGGCAAAAGGGCAGCATCCCTTTGCTGTTGTCCTGGGGTGTTCTGACTCGCGAGTGCCTCCGGAGCTGCTTTTCGATGCCGGCTTCGGTGATCTGTTTGTTGTAAGGACTGCAGGGAATATTGCGGACAGTGTAGCCCTTGGCAGCATAGAGTATGCTGTTGAGCATCTCGGCTCGAAACTGGTTGTGGTCCTGGGCCACGAGCGCTGCGGCGCTGTTGACGCCACGGTAAAGGGCGGTGATACGCCTGCGAATATCAAGAATGTCTGCAATATGATCAGGCCGGCTGTGGACAAGGCAAGGGACAAACACCCCGAGGATCTACTTGAAGCATCCGTGAAATCAAACGTAAAAATGGTTGCTGAACATCTTCGTACCTCTCCGATCATCGGCGAGATGATCCAAGACGGCGTTGTCAAGATCGTGGGCGCTTACTATGATCTTGATACCGGGGCGGTTGATGTTATCTTCAACCCCTGCATGCTGATCTCACTGCCGGCTGCACAGCCCTCCCATCAAGCGGCGGCGGCAGCGCATGCTCACTGAGCGCCATGTCTATGAATATAAGGAGATAAAAACATGTCACTACTGAAAAATATGAAAATAGGCAAACGAATGATCGGCAGCTTCATTATTATTGCGATTATTGCAGCTGTTGTGGGACTCGTCGGAATAAAGAGCATACGGACTATCACCCACAATGCTCAGACCATGTATGAACTTAACACTGCTCCCCTGAAGGACATTGCTGATGCTGCTGTGGACTACCAGCGCATTAGGGTTAATCTTCGCGAGATTATTATGGCAGACACTAAGGAAGAGGCCGTAAAGTACGCAAAACTTATCAAGGAGCTTGACACTAAAATGGACGAAAGTCTCGATAAATTTGCAAAGACCGTAAGAGCTGAAGAGATAAAAAAAGAGCAGGCACATCTCAAGGAGCTTATGATCAAGTACGATCCGATCAAAGACAAGATCGTTGAAGAGGCTCTGCTGAATGAGGATAAGCTGGCAAAGGAGCAGTTGCATGGCTCAGGAGGCCAGCTGGCCCGTGAGATCGATGAGTCAATTCATCATCTAATCACCATGAAGATTGAGCTTGCGCATAAGAAGGATGAGCAGAGTACGCAAGAATCCCGCACTGCTGAAATAGAATCAATTGTTCTCATAGCAATCGGGGTCATCCTGGCGATTGTCCTCGGTCTGTTCATCA
Source organism: uncultured Nitrospiraceae bacterium (assembly GCA_964506525.1). Classification (GTDB taxonomy): domain Bacteria; phylum Nitrospirota; class Thermodesulfovibrionia; order Thermodesulfovibrionales; family UBA6898; genus UBA6898. Next base: position 25,958 of record CAZDLA010000030.1, on the reverse strand, counting down.
CGCGGAGCATCACAAAGCCCTTGTCAGAAGGCGTATCAGTTGCCAATGCTCTTGCTGAGGGAAATCTTATGGTCAACATCGAGGCAAAGTCCAAGGATGAGACAGGCCAGCTTCTAACGGCGTTGAGTGCAATGGTAGAGAAGTTGAAGAATGTTGTAGCTGACGTCAAGAGTGCAGCAGACAACGTGGCAGCAGGCAGCCAGGAGCTGAGTTCCAGTTCTGAGGAGATGTCACAGGGAGCGACAGAGCAGGCATCCTCGATCGAGGAAGTATCTTCGTCCATGGAGCAGATGACATCCAACATCAAGCAGAACGCAGACAATGCCCAACAGACAGAAAAGATAGCGCAGAAGTCTGCAACCGATGCAAAAGAGGGCGGCACCGCCGTGGCCGAGACCGTAACTGCGATGAAAGAGATAGCCAGCAAGATATCGATTATCGAAGAGATAGCGCGCCAGACAAACCTCCTGGCCTTAAACGCAGCCATCGAAGCAGCACGTGCTGGAGAACATGGCAAGGGCTTTGCCGTCGTGGCATCTGAGGTCCGGAAACTTGCAGAACGCAGTCAGGCAGCAGCAGGAGAGATAAGTCATCTTTCAACATCAAGTGTCCAGATTGCCGAGAAGGCCGGCCAGATGTTGGCAAAGCTTGTTCCTGATATCCAGAGGACAGCAGAACTGGTGCAGGAGATAAACGGAGCCTCCAACGAGCAGAACAGCGGAGCAGAGCAGATCAACAAAGCGATCCAGCAGCTTGATCAGGTTATTCAGCAGAATGCAAGTTCATCAGAAGAGATGGCCTCCACCTCAGAGGAGCTTGCCTCACAGGCAGAACAGCTGCAGCATTCCATCAGCTTCTTTAAGGTTGATGACAATGGCAGCAGACAGATGTTCTCACGGGCCACAAAATCGGTGCAGAACCTCAATAAACCAAAAGTTGCCCATATTGAGAAGAGGACAGCAAAGGCAGCCATCGCCCATGCAGCACCTTCAAGAAAGGCAACCGGAGTAGCCCTTGATCTTGGCGGCAACGGCGGCAGTGATCATTCTGATGATGAGTTTGAGAAATTCTAAAGAGGCAGTGACGGGTAATAGGTAATGCGTGATAGGAGAACTAAAGATACAGTGATAAGTGACGGGTGATGGGAAAGTTGTTTTTTACCTATTACTTATCACCTATTACTTACTAACGAAAGGAGAGGAATTATGAGTGTATCAGGAATAACAGAGACAACGCAGTATCTGACCTTCAAGCTTGATGAAGAGATATTTGCACTGGACATCGGCAAGGTCAGAGAGGTGCTGGATTTTACGACCGTGACAAAGGTGCCGCAGACGCCTGACTTCATGAGGGGTGTGATAAATCTGAGGGGGAGCGTGGTGCCGGTGGTGGATCTCAGGCTTAAGTTCGGCATGACGGTGACAGAAAAGACGGTCAACACCTGCATTATCATCGTGGAGGTGGTGCTGGGCAACGAGACCACTATATTGGGAGCATTGGCCGACTCGGTTCAGGAGGTGCTTGATCTTGAGCCACAGCAGATAGAGCCAGCGCCCAAGATCGGCACAAGGTTAAAGACCGACTTTATCAAAGGCATGGGCAAGAAAGAGGATCATTTCATCATGATACTGAATATCGACAAGGTCTTCTCGGCCGAGGAGATTGCAGCATTCCAGGGTGAAGGCGTGAGTGCGTAAAACCTTGGGCGATGCATCATTGATTAACTTACCGGAGAGGGGTATAACACTCCTCCTAATTGGTACCCCCTTTCCGGTTCTTTTTTGGGAGATATATTGAGTGGCAACAATGATGTTAAATTCAAGAGCTGAAGGAGAGCGACAGTATGAGTTGGTTTCAACGATTGAGGGTGGGCATTCAGCAGGGCATTGGCTTCGGTTCTGTGATGCTAATTTTTATCCTAACGGGTGTCTTGACCATGACAGCGCTAAACAGGGCATCCAAAAGCTCGCAGCAGGTGAGAGATGAGACCATTCCTTATCTTCTCATTGCTGACAGGATGGCGTTTGGCACTGTTCAGGTCCAACAGTATCTGACCGATGTGTCGGCAACACACAATGAAGGCGGGTACAAGGACGCTGAAGAAGCAGCGGCAGAGTTTAGGTCCGGCATCGGGAAATTCAGAGAAATGTACACACGGGAGCGAGATGAGCCTGCGCTTCGTAAACTGCAAGAGCTTGAATCTGCGTTCGAGCTGTTTTACGAACGCGGCGGACAGATGGCCGATACATACATTAAACAGGGGCTCGCTGCCGGTAATGGTAAGATGGAAGAGTTCGACAAAACATCGATCGAACTGGTGGGGAAAGTGAATGACTTTCGGAAGCAGCAGATCGATGAGTCGGTGTTAATGGCTGCAAGAACGGTCGATACGGTTGGCTCTGTAAAGAAGACGGTCATTGTGTCCGGACTTATTGCAACGATTATCGGTATTTTTGTGAGTATTTATATTGTTCGCAATCTTTTGCAGCAGCTCGGAGGAGAGCCCTCGCTGGTCGCAGAAGTGGCGCAGCGGATAAGCGAAGGTGATTTGACTGTTCAAGAGAAAGGCGCGAACCAAAGGCTGACAGGTGCGTATGCTGCCATGCAGGTGATGACAGATAATCTCAGACAGAGCATTGGCCTTGTCAGAAATGCGGCGGATACTGTCACGACAGTGAGCAAAGAACTGAGCGCCAACTCCGAACGGTTGTCTCAGCAGACAGCAGAACAGGCGGCGACGGTGGAGACAGTATCGTCAGCTCTGGGGGTGATTTCGACCAACATCAGACAGAATGCAGACAGTGCGCAGCAGACCGAAAAGATCTCAACAAAATCGTCGCAAGATGCGCAGGAAGGCGGGATAGCGGTGGCTGAGACCGTTAAAGCCATGAAGGAGATAGCAGGCAAGATATCGATCATCGAAGAGATCGCACGTCAGACAAACCTTCTGGCGCTGAATGCAGCGATCGAGGCAGCTCGTGCAGGAGAACACGGCAAGGGTTTTGCGGTCGTGGCATCTGAAGTGAGGAAACTTGCAGAGCGGAGTCAGGCAGCTGCAGTCGAAATTAGTGATCTCTCGACCACGAGTCTGCAGGTGGCTGAGATGGCTGGCGACATGCTTGGGAACCTGGTGCCGGATATTCAGAGGACAGCAGAGCTGGTGCAGGAGGTCAGCATAGCCAGTAAAGAACAAGACACCGGAGTCTCACGGATAAATAACTCTGTTCATCAGCTTGATGCTGCAATACAGGCGAATGCCGGCAGTTCAGAGGAAATGGCTACAACTGCCGAAGAGCTAGCCTCACAGGCTGAACAGCTGCAGCGCTCCATCAGCTTTTTTAAGATTCATGAAAAGGGCGCTCAGCGATCAGCCGTAAGCCTTCAGCAAAAGAAAGTAATTCGAAAGACAGAACTTCCAGCAGCGAGAAGGCAGGAAGATAGTGTGATGGAATTGGTGTGAAAGTAACTAACGGTTCGCCACCAGCCTTCAGCAGGCAGATTAAAAACCCATAAAGCTGATGACTGAGAGCTGAAAGCATCTTACATAAAGGGAGCTATGCAAAACACAGAGCCCATACAGACAACACTGGTCAGGATGCCTGACAAGGTATTCAGCAGGCTGAGTGAGTTCATTTATGGTGAGTGCGGCATCAAGATGCCTCCGGCCAAAAAGACCATGCTCGAAGCCCGCCTGCAGAAACGTCTGCGCCAGCATCAACTGAGATCTTTTGAGGCGTACTGTGACTTTCTCTTCAGCCACGCAGGCATGGAGGAAGAACTGGTTCATATGATCGATGTGGTAACAACCAACAAGACCGATTTCTTCAGGGAACCGGCCCATTTCACCCATCTGGAGCAGAAGGTGCTTCCTGAGTTTATGTGTGAGCAGCGTGGCGGTATCATCCGACGTCTTTCAGTCTGGAGCGCCGGCTGTTCCACCGGTGAGGAACCATACACCCTTGCCATGGTATTGAGCGAGTTCGGCCGGAAAAATGCCGGGTTCCAGTTTGTGATCCTGGCAACCGACATATCCTCGCGGGTGCTCGAAAAGGCAAAAAATGCAGTGTATGAGGAAGATAAGATTCAGCCTGTTCCTCCTGAGATGAAGAAGCAATATCTTCTCAGAGGCAAGGACAGAAGCCTACGGCTGGTGAAGATAGTCCCGGAACTCAGGCAGTTAGTAAAGTTCAGGCGATTGAATTTTATGGATGGCGATTTTGGAATGCGGGAACCCATGGACATTATATTTTGCCGCAATGTGGTCATCTACTTTGACCGTCCGACCCAGGAGAGGCTGCTCCAGAGATTCTGTACACACCTGAGACCAGGCGGTTATGTCTTCATGGGCCATTCAGAGACCTTAAGCGGACTTGATGTGCCGCTGGTACAGATTGCCCCGACTGTGTACAGGAAGGCAAGGTAATGAAGAGAGGACCGGATCTCCATACCTTTTATCTGAAGCCAGGAGAAATGCATTTTGCTGACGAACCGACTGCAGTCACGACTGTCCTTGGTTCCTGTCTCTCGATTACCATGTTTGTCCCGCGCACTGAAGTCGGGGCAATATGTCATGGTCTGTTGCCTAACTGTAGTGGCAAAAACAGCTGTGTAGGCGATTGTGCTGATGGATTCAGATTTGTGGATTGCTCTATCAAGAGAATGGTTCGCATCTTCGAAAAACTGAACGTAAGGAAAGCGGAAATTGAGGTGAAGATATTTGGTGGTGCTGATATGTTTGATGTTGGCAAGACGCGCAAGCACCTGACCGTTGGCAGGCAAAATATCAATAGCGCCCGTCAATTGGTGAAATCCCATGGCCTGAAGGTTGCGGCATCAGACATCGGTGGGGTAACCGGTCGAAAGATTATCTTTCTTACCCATACCGGTGAGGTATTTCTGAAACGCATCAGAAAATCGGACTTCCCGATCGTCTCGAATGAAAGAAAAGCTAAACGGAAGCCTTTGTGAATCATTATGACTGAACGCGGCATGACAATATGACAAAGAAAATACGTGTACTGATCGTAGATGACTCTGCGGTAGTGCGCCAGACGTTATCTGAGATACTCTCCTCAGATCCCGGTATCGAGATCATGGCAACAGCAGGCGATCCGTTTATTGCATCCGAGCGGATGCGCGATGAGATCCCTGACGTCATCACCCTTGATGTCGAGATGCCCCGCATGGACGGCCTCACCTTTTTGCAGAAACTGATGAGCCAGCATCCCATCCCTGTCGTCATGTGCTCAAGCCTGACAGAACAGGGCTCAGAAACAGCACTCAGGGCAATGGAATACGGAGCTATAGAAATCATTCAGAAGCCCCGGATGGGCACCAAGCAGTTTATCGAAGAATCGCGCCTGCGTATCTGCGATGCGGTCAAGGCTGCAGCGCTGGCCCGTGTCAGGCCCATATCAAAGACCCCCATGAAAGTAACGCCCAAGCTCAGCGCTGACGCAGTCATCGAAAAGGCGACCTCAAAATCCATGATCCAGACCACCGAAAAAGTGGTAGTAGTCGGAGCATCCACCGGCGGCACAGAGGCACTCAGGGTATTTCTCGAATCCTTCCCTGCAGACAGCCCCGGCATCGTGATCGTACAGCATATGCCTGAACACTTTACCACTGCCTTTTCAAAGCGGCTCGATTCACTCTGCCAGATTACCGTAAAAGAGGCTGAGGACAATGACACGATCATCAGGGGAAGGGCACTCATAGCACCCGGCAATTTTCATATGCTTCTGAAGCGCAGTGGTGCGCGGTATTACGTTGAGGTTAAAGAGGGGCCGCTTGTGAGCCGTCACAGGCCGTCGGTTGATGTGCTCTTCAGATCTGCAGCACGGTATGCAGGCAAGAATGCCGTGGGTGTGATCATGACCGGCATGGGAGATGACGGCGCAAAGGGAATGCGTGAGATGAAGGATGCAGGCGCATACACCATAGCACAGGATGAGGCCACTTCCGTGGTATTTGGCATGCCGAAAGAGGCGATCAAGGCAGGCGGTGTTGATAAGATATTGCCGCTCGACAGGATCTGTTATGAAGTTATCCGGAAGGCTGAAATGTGAGCGGAGGAGGCGCAAAGATGCATGAAGGATCAATAAACGTTATTGTTGTCGATGATGATGCCGCCCATATCGAGGCTATTTTGCGTGCATTTAATACAACCGATAAATTCATAATCAGGGTTGCTGAAACACTTAACCATTACAAGCAGCTTGTTAAAGAACATGCGCCTGATCTTGCCCTGGTAGATCTTAATCTGCCGGATGGAAGCGCTGTCGACGTCTTGGTTGCTCCGCTTGACGAGGGCTTTTTCCCTATTTTAGTCATGACCAGCTGCGGTAGTGAGCAAATTGTGGTTCAGGCGCTAAAATGCGGGGCATTGGATTATGTTGTGAAATCACCAGAGGCTTTTGCCGATATGCCGCGTATTGCAGAACGGGCACTGAGGGAATGGGCCTTGATAAGATCACGTAAAATGGCAGAAGCGGCTTTACATGAGAGCGAGGTCAGATACCGCCGTATTGTTGAGACAATATCCGACTATATCTTTACCGTGAAGATACAGAATGGGTATCCGATTGAAACGACACATGGGGAAGGGTGCATTGCCATTACGGGATATTCAGTCGATGAGTTCGCTGCAGATCCCTGGCTCTGGCGGCGTATGGTCCTGGATGAGGATGCCCCATCTGTCTTAAATCAACTTGAAAATATTATGCAGGGTAAATCCACGGCCTCTGTCGAACATCGCATTCTTCGGAAGGATAATACCGTGCGGTGGGTGCGCAGTACCCTGGTTCCTTTTATCAGTCCAGCAGGGGATCTTTTAAGCTATGACGGCATTATTCAGGATATTACCGAGCAGAAGAACCTTGAATTGCAGCTCAGGCATTCGCAGAAGCTGGAAGGGATAGGACAGTTGGCCGGCGGCATAGCCCACGATTTTAACAACTTTCTTACTGCGATCATTGGTTATTCAACCATGCTGCTGATGAAAATGCCGGAACCGTCGCCTCTCAGAGAGTATGCAGAGCAGATTATTGATGCCGCTGATCGCGCTTCCAACCTTACCAAAAGTCTCCTGTTATTCAGCAGAAAAGATATGCTCGAAACAAGAGTGCACAATCTCAATACTGTTATTGCCGGGACTGTCAAACTGCTCGAACGGCTCCTGAGCGATAGCATAAAGCTCAGCGTGAATTACGCAAAAGAGGATATTATTGTCATGGCTGATGCCGGTCAAATAGGCCAGGTTATCTTTAATCTGGTTACGAATGCCAGGGATGCCATGCCAAAAGACGGCAATATTGTTATCTCTACGAAGATCATACATTCTGGTCAGTCTGTCAGTGAAAATGGTTCTGTAAAGCCAGCTGGCAAGTATGCGGTTATAGCTGTTTCGGACTCCGGAAGGGGGATTGATGAATCGATTAAGGACAAGATCTTCGAACCCTTCTTCACAACCAAGGAGATTGGAAAAGGGACAGGGCTCGGTCTTTCAATTATTTACGGCATAGTTCGTCAGCATAATGGCTATATTGATGTTGACAGCAAACAGGGTCAAGGTACTACGTTTAAAATATACATCCCTTTGGCTGCTGATGGCGTGCAGATGAGTCTGGATCTTGCGGTGACAGAATCCTCAAGCCGTGGAACAGAGACCATACTGATTGCAGAAGACAACAGAGTAGTGCGCACTATGCTGAGTGGTTTTCTCGGCGGCCATGGATATCACGTTCTTGAGGCCAAGGATGGAGATGAGGCTTTAGGTATCTATGAAAGATATGCTGAGAAGATTGGGCTTGTCCTGGCTGACGTGATAATGCCTACCAGGAATGGGTGGGAGGTATGCCATGAGATAAGGCGTCGGGCTCCCGGGATAAAGATACTTATGATGTCTGGCTATAGCGCAGACTTTGTCAGAAAGATGAGCGGCTATGATGATCAGTCGTCTTTTATCGCAAAGCCGATCATACCCAAGGATCTCTTCAGAAAAATCAGGGCTGTGCTCGATTCGAAATGAGTGCTGAGAACGACCGTGATCTTATAGAAAAAAGGGCTACAATCTCGCGTATACCCTTTGATTTTAATGGAGGCAGGAAAGGGAGACGAACCCTCGACCTGCTGATTACTAATTAAACTTAACCTATTATGGGTTCTGTCGACGCAAATAGTTACGCTTGCCATTGATACACGGACTATCTTTTGTGAAAGAGAACAATGCGGTTGGTATTTGTACCGTCAGTATTATTGCTTATTCCCCATAAGTTTGAGGTCTTGGTGAATTCCTGAAGATTGATGACGATCCCCTCGCAGGAGAACCCTGCATCAATGCCAAGGGGCACCACATATTCATCAAGTTTGATCGTTCCTTTTCGCACTTCTCCTACCTCAAAGGCGACCCAGCCGTCCTTCCTGGTAATCCGGTAGAGTTCATGAAAGATCCTGCCCATGATTATCGACCATTCTGTTACTGATTTCGGCGTAGAGATTCCGGAGGCGATACTTTCGGCATCCATGCCATTAAACCAGCACCTGAGCCAGTTGTCTTTTGAATAGGTGACAATATCGAGGAAGGGCGGCGACGTCAACGTTAGCTGGACGGTCGCGGCCTTTATCGCGGGTGTTCTGCCTGCATCATTCGCGAGAAATAATGCTGTCTTGCCGGCCGTGCTCAAGAAGTTCTTCTGTTCCTCGGTTACGTTTCTCAGAAGGCTTTTCGTTTTCTTTAGGATGATCTGTTTTACATCTCTATATTCGGGTGTCTGTTTTCTTTTTTTATTGATCCTGATCTGCTCATTCTGCGTGATCGCCTGATTGGGTGGAAACGTGTACACAGAGAAAAAGCCTGACGAGTGGCCGGTCAATCTGTTCGTCGCTACCATGCGTATCCATCTGTCAATGCTGTCTTCAGCCCCGCTCTCTTTTTTCTGAAATAGATACTGTTTGAGAGAAAGGATCTCCTTCAGTGTATCCGGATGATAGAACATCGACAGATCAAGGTCAGACTCTATGCGCTTCTTAAATTTGATTTGACTTAGACGACTCTTAATGTCTTCAAGAAGAGGAGTAAAAAAACGGGGCATTGCCAGTATCTGATTAAGCGGGTTGATATCATTCGAAATGATCCTGCGTGAGAGAAGTCCTGCCTCAATTACGGTTGTGCCGCGGCCGCTAAAGGGATCATAAACCGCATCATCTTCTGATGTCAGGAGCCTGATAAAGAAGGCTGGCAACTGCGGTTTGAAACATGCCCTATACGATATTTCGTGGATAGACGAGGCCTGACGCTGTTTAGCAGTCCAGAATTCGTTGATATACTGAGGGATTTTGTGACCGTGAAGAGAAACAGTCTGGACGATTGTTGAGGACTCTTCTTGTTGATGAATATCAGAATCTGACTTATTGGTGAATTGGCTCAAATATGTTGAGACAGTTTCTGTATTGTCTTTCGTGTTGCTCATGCGGTCAGTCCTAACATAGCACAGAGATAACTGGCGGAGAGGGGGGGATTCGAACCCCCGATGGAGTTGCCCCCATAACGATTTTCGAGACCGCCGCCTTCAACCGCTCAGCCACCTCTCCGAAGGGACTATTCTACCGTAAACGTATTTGCAATTGAAACTGTCGTGAGGGAAGAAGCCTATATTCTGTCAATATTGTTAACAGGAACATCTTAGCGATGCGGCTTACGGAAAGAGGTTTATAGTCGTATCAGTGGAAGGCCTGTTCCTTGACCTGGATCACGACAAGGGGCATTGAACTGACGAGTTCTCTGTCAATATAGTGTTCGATCCAGTATCTGCCAGGTGTTGGAAATTCGATATTGATATGAACCGCGACATCTCTGTGCCTGTGATAGGTTTCATTCATGGTGATCCGTGAAACCGTTTCTCTGAGCGTGGTCTTCCGGTCAGGTGACATGAGCCGTGTCATCATTTCGAATTCCCCTCTGCCGTCGTCCCATTCTGTCATAAAGGCAATGCGCGGCTGCAGAACAGGGAATTCCAGGGCATAGATATTCTCAAAGAGGCCCATAAGACTGATCTTGCCGCCTTCTTCCTGCCTTACATCATCGCAGATGATCGTGTAGCTCAGCGCTGGTTTCATTTTATCTGTCATAGGAATCCTTTTGTGTAGCAAGCTCAGCGGCGCGAGGAGTATCCGCGATTACAACGATCTTATTGTAACGATAGTCATTCTGAAACGGCAAGGATGTAGTGACAGATCACTCCTGTCATCTTGACTTCTTCTCTCTGTTTGTGTGATAAATAGAAACTGTTTCTATTTACGAAGGGGAGTCATGAAGCCTGATTTTCAGCCATTACTGAAGGGTCTCAGTCTTAAATCAACGCCGAAAAGGATCGCTCTGCTTGAGATCCTTGATGACGAAAAGGTTTACCTGAGCCCTGAGGCGATCTGGAAGAAGATGCAGAAGAGGTTCAAGAGCATCGGCCTGCCTACTGTGTACCGCATTCTCGAGGAACTGCATGATGGCAACATAATATCCCGCGTGCTCCATCCGGACAGAAAGCTCTACTATTACCTCTGCAGGAATGAAGAACACCACCACCACTTTATCTGCGTTTCCTGCAATAGGGTTGAGGACCTTCATTTCTGCGCTGAAAAGGAGATAGAGAACCTTGTGGTCAAAGGGATGAAGGGCAGGGTGCTATCGCATATTCTCCAGATCAACGGCCTCTGCAGCAGATGTCTCACAGAGCAGGTGCCTGCGCATGGCTAAGCTTAGAACTTTCCTGATCTTGACGCTACTGCTGTCTGTAACTTTGTTATCTGGATGCACCAGATCAAAGGATTCCCAAAAAGAGGGCAATAGATCTGGAAAGCTTATTGTTGTTGCTACCCTGTTTCCGCTTTATGATTTTGCAAGGAACATTGCAGGGGACCTCGCTGATGTCAGGCTTCTACTCCCCCCCGGTGCAGAGCCTCACAGTTTTGAGCCCAGGACAAGCGACATGGTAATGCTTAACCATGCGGACATCTTTATCTATACGAATAAGTTCATGGAGCCTTGGGCAGAGAAACTGCTGAAGGGAACAGAGAGCAGGAGGTTTTCTGTTGTTGATGCGAGCATGGGCGTCAGATTTATAGATGGCAGCATTGACGGTGCTGAGGGAAGGAAGACAGGGCAGAAGACAACTGGTCATGAGCATGCGGTCCAGGGTGCAGACCCGCATATATGGCTCGACTTCAGCAATGCCCAAAAGATGGTTGACACGATCGCAACTGCACTTATCACGAGAGATCCTTCAAACAAGGATTTTTATAGAAATAATGCAGACGCTTACAAGTCACAACTCAAAGCCCTGGACAAAGAATATCAAAAGGGGCTTGCGAATTGTAAAAGAAAGATCTTTATTAGCGGAGGCCACTATACCTTCGGGTACCTTGCCAACAGATACCAACTGAGATACAGGGCAGCGTACGGTTTTTCTCCTGATGCTGAACCGACCGCTAAAAACCTTGCTGATATCAGCAAAACACTTCGCCAGGAGGGACTGACACACCTCTTCTATGAAGAGCTCCTAAGCCCGAGGATTGCCGATACAATCGCCAAGGAAACGGCTGCTACACTCCTCAAACTCCATGGTGCCCACAATATTTCAAAAGAGGAGTTCATTGGAAATAGATCCTTTATTGAACTGATGGAAAGAAATCTCGATAATCTTTTAACAGGACTTCAATGTCGATAAGCATTGTCGAGGCTAAAGAACTCTGTGTTGAGTTTGACGGACGACAGGTGCTGTCTGGTGTGAATTTCAGCATCAGGCAGGGCGACTACATCGGACTTGTCGGCCCAAATGGCTCAGGCAAGTCAACGCTTATCAAATGCATGCTCGGTCTGATCAAATCTTCCAAGGGCGATATTTCCCTTTTCGGCTCACCACCTTCTGCGATGAAGAATAGGGAGAGCATCGGGTACCTGCCCCAGAGAATGGAGTTTTTCAATCCCCGTTTTCCGACAACGGTCAATGAGGTAATCTTCCAGGGAATGATAGCGAACAGAAGGGTTGGAAAGAAATCAGCAGGGCAAGAGATTGAGAAGATTGTCGAGCTTTTCGACCTGAAAGCTCTCAGAAGCCGTTTGATCGGAGAGCTTTCAGGAGGCCAGCAGCAGAAGGTCTTTATTGCCAGAGCTCTTGTGAACGAGCCGGACTTTCTTATTCTTGATGAGCCGACAAGCGCGCTTGACCCAGAAGTAAGGGAAAGTTTTTTCGAGCTGCTCCATGAGTTGAATGAGAAGAAGAATGTTACGATCGTTCTCGTCACTCATGATATCGGCGGGGTTGGTCAATACGCAACGAAGCTGATGTATCTTGACAAGAAAGTCATCTTCTTCGGCGGGTTTGATGAGTTCTGTGAGTCAGAGAATATGGCTAACTTCTTTGGCTCCGCTTCGCAGCATATTATCTGTCATAAACATTGATGAAAAGGGTGTGAATGGATTTTATTGAATTCTTAGATTATGGCTTCATCCAGCGTGCGCTTATTGCCGGATCGCTCATATCTGTGCTCTGCGCAGTATTAGGCGTGATCCTTGTGCTGCGGAGACTCTCGATGATCGGTGACGGCCTCTCCCATGTCACTTTTGGGGGTGTTGCTCTTGCCATGGCACTGAACTTCTATCCCCTTGCAGTGTCATTGCCGATCGTTGTAATCAGTTCATTCGGCATACTCAAGATGATGGAAAGGGCGCGGGTATTCGGTGATGCTGCTATTGCTGTTGTTTCATCCATCGGCATTGCGATCGGCATCCTGCTTGCCAGTATTTCCGGAGGGTTCAATGTAGATCTGTTTAGCTATCTCTTCGGCAACATCCTCTCGATCAGCACGCTTGAGGTTGGTGCAGCAGCGGTCATATCCCTTACTGTTCTTGGAGCCATCTCTTTCTTTTTTGATGAGATTTTTTCGATCACCTTTGATGAGGATTTTGCGCGGTCATCAGGTATACCGGTTGATCGAATTAACGCCGTGCTGATGGTACTCACTGCAGTTACGGTTGTTCTTACCATGAAGGTTGTCGGTATCATGCTAACCTCTGCACTGCTGGTCATACCTGCTGTGACTGCCTTTCAGAATGCCCGGGGATTCAGGAATGCGATCATCATCGCATCAATCTCCTCGCTCCTTTCTCTTGTTGCCGGCATCTTAATCTCCTTTGCCCTGAATCTGCCTGCAGGCGCTACTATTGTGATGGTCAATGTCTTTTTATTCTGCGGCGCGTTTCTCTTCAGGCGTTTTTTCAACACCCATGCAGCAGAATAGTTCAGCTGACCAAGGGTCTTTAAATGTTTGATGGCATCCCTTCCCGTTGAATGAAACAACTAATCAGCGGCAGGCTGGAATGCCGGAAAAGGGCTGCCTGCAACACCTTCAGGCCCTCAATCTATGCCAGCCAGCCTGTTTCTGCATATCCATGGATGTACGTAACATCTGCGTTTACGTGAGCTTAAATAGAATCATGTTGTCATTGCAGAACTTTTCGGCGTTTCTGACTGCCGCGGCGTAGCATTAGGGTAAAATACAGAATATGGAACATTCAGGCAGATTTTCAGCCTTCTCGTTCAGGGACTTCAGACTCTTCTGGTTCGGGCAGGTCATATCCCTGTCCGGAAGCTGGATGCAGACTGTTGCACAGGGTTGGCTGGTGTACAGCCTCACAAAGTCACCTCTTCACCTTGGTATGGTTGCAGCAGCCAATGCCCTGCCCATACTCCTCTTTACGCTTTTCGGAGGTCTGATCGCAGACCGGTATCCCAAGCGCAATCTGCTTCTAATGACACAGGCGCTTTCCATAATCCCTGCGGTTCTCCTCGGCTTTCTTTCAAGCACGGGTATCGTGACTGTCTGGCATGTGGCAGCATTGGCAGCTTTCCTGGGCACGATCAATGCCCTGGATATTCCGGTGCGCCAGTCTTTTCTTGCGGAGATGGTCGGCAAGGGTCATATTGCAAATGCCATTGCCCTGAACTCGGCAGCCTTTAACGGTGCGCGTATAATTGGCCCTGTGATCGCCGGTATTGCGATTGCCTATTTAGGCATCCCGGCATGCTTCTATCTGAATGCCCTGAGCTTTGTTGCCGTGATCATTGCGCTTTACCGCATCGAGACAAGGGGAGAGATCAGAGGAAGATCTGAGGGCATGCTCAGGGATTTTCACAAAGGGCTTGTCTTTATCAGAGCGAACAGGGAGATGAAGCATGTCTTTCTGCTGATTGCAGTGTTCAGCGTCATTGGGCTGCCTTACATCAGCCTTCTTCCGATCTTTGCTGCAGAGGTTTTCCATGCAGGGCCAAAGGGACTCGGATTTCTTGTCGGTGCATCAGGCATCGGTGCTCTGACAGCTGCACTGCTTATTGCAGCGCGCAGGGATATAGAAGACAAAACACGCTTTATGTCTCTTGCTGCTCTTACATTTTCTGCTGCGCTTTTTCTCTTTTCCCTGTCTGACATATTCTGGCTATCGCTGCTGGTCATTATGGCAGCGGGCTGGGGCATGGTGAGTTATCTTGCTCTTGCGAACAGCTTTATTCAGATAACGGTTCCTGATGAGCTCAGGGGCAGGGTTATGTCCCTCTACTCACTTGTCTTTCTTGGTACGGTTCCGATCGGCAATGCGATCATGGGAGTTGCTGCCGACTATCTCGGCACGCCGCATGCAGTTTCTGTTTCAGGTCTTATCTGCCTGCTCGCTGCCTGTTTTTTTGCGAAACGATATCTGAAGCAGCGCATTACGATATAATACAAACATGAAAATTCTTGCTATTGAAACATCAACCATGCTTGGCGGCGTTGCCATTGCTGACGAGAAGGGGCTTATTGCCGAGACGAGGCTGAATGTGAAGTCTACACACTCTGAACGGCTGATGGCGACTATTGATGAGCAGCTGAGGCAGTCAGGAATGGAGCTGGGCGATATTGATATCTTTGCTGTTGCCTCTGGTCCCGGATCGTTCACCGGACTGAGGATCGGGCTCAGTACAGCCAAAGGGCTGTGCTATGCAACAGGCAAACCGCTTGTGATGGTTCCGACGCTCGATGCCTATGCACGGAGTTTCCCGTTTTCCAAACATCCTGTTTGCGTCATGCTTGATGCGCGCAGGGGTGAGGTATATGCTGCAGTTTTCCAGTGGAACAGAGGTTTCGTTAAACTCCTTGATGAGGTTTCTGCTTCTCCGGAAGATTTGTTCAGAGATGTTGAGAGCCCTGTCGTCCTTGCAGGCGAGGGGGCTATTGTTTATCAGGAAAGGCTCCTTGCGCTGCTCGGCGAGCGGGCATTGTTTGCACCTCGGGAAACCATGGTGCCGTCCCCTGCCAATGTCGCGATACTTGGCCTTGAAAAAGCGCTTCGAAGTGAATTTACTGATGCATCAACTGCAGAGCCCTTTTATATCAGAAAGTCAGAGGCAGAGGTGAAGTGGTCTCAAAAACAGTGAAGGATGTCCTGATCCGTGACCTCAGGCCTGAGGATGTAGCGGCTGTTCTGGAGATCGAAAAGGTTTCCTTTACCACGCCATGGTCAGAGATACTTTTCATGAACGAGATATTCAAACCCCGCTCGCTGCCAAAGGCCGCTGTTATCGGAGAAAAGATCGTTGGCTACATCTGCGCAAACTATCTGCTTGATGAGGGCCATATCCTGAATGTGACCGTTCATCCGGATCACAGGAAACAGGGCATGGCATTACATCTGGTTCAACATATGATCGATCTGCTCAAAAAAGAGGGCTGTCTGACAATCTTTCTTGAAGTAAGAATATCCAATGACGCTGCTCTCGGGATGTATCAGAAGGCGGGATTCCGGATTATCTCGGCAAGAAAGGCCTATTATACGCTGCCTGTCGAAGATGCGGTAATTATGTCGCTGCAACTCCCCAAATCCCTTCAATAGTCGTATTACAGTCAGAACAGCAATTGCCTCTGAGATTGTTTTCCAGAATACTGTATCCAAACCGCTTGATCAGTAGCTTCTTACAGGATGGGCAGTATGTGCTCTCTCCTCCTTCACCAGGAACATTTCCCTCATATACGTACTTCAGGCCGGCCTTAGATCCGATATCGCGTGCTTTGCGGAGAATGGCAACAGGTGTTTTCGGCTTATCCATGAGCTTGTACGTCGGATGGAACTGGCTCACATGCCAGGGGATAGCAGGATCAACGGATACTATGAACTCAGCTATGTCGGTGAGATCTTTTTCAGAATCATTGAGGTCTGGAATGATGAGTGTCGTTACCTCGACCCATACGCCGAGTTCCTTCATGAGCCTGATTGTATCCTGAACGGGCTGGAGTCTTGCCCCGCAGATATTGCGGTAAAAAGCATCACTGCCCTTTAGGTCTATGTTGTTTGCATCCAGGAAGGGTGCGATGAGCCTTGTTGCTTCAGGCTTAGTGTACCCGTTTGATACAAAGACATTCCTGATGCCCTGATTGCGGGCCAATTTGGCGCAATCGTAAGCGAACTCAAAAAATATCGTTGGCTCGGTATATGTGTATGAGATGCTTTTGCAGCCATGTTCAAGAGCTGCGTTCACGATATTTTTCGGAGTCATGTCCCGCCCCAGTATGGTGACCTTCTCCTCATGGGGAAATTGTGATATTTCAAAGTTCTGGCAATGCTTGCACCGGAAATTGCAGCCGACTGTTGCTATTGAAAGGGAAGTGCTGTTGGGCAGAAAATGAAAAAGCGGTTTCTTTTCAATCGGGTCGATGTTCATGGAGATGACTTTGCCATACACAAGACTGTAGAGTGTGCCATTCTGATTTTCCCTCACTGCGCATAATCCCCTCTTGTCATTCCGGATGAGGCAGTTATGGGCGCAGAGATGACATCTTACATCTCCCTTGTCCAGCTTTTCGTACATCAGAGCTTCTTTCATAGCCTCATTATATCAGGCACTGTTCCGATGTAAACCCTTTTTATTAAAGAATATTGCATGAAATTGACTTATAGATGTAACAATTATTAGTATAAACATATAAAAAGTGTTTTCATTATCAGGAGGAAAAATGCCTATTTATGAATATGACTGCATGAAATGCAGCGAGAGATTTTCTGTTCTGCAGAGCATAACCTGCGGGAAAAATGAGACAAAATGTCCTCAATGCGGTTCAGATAATGTGAAGAAGAGGATGTCTTCATTCTGTTGCTCATCGGGATCAGGAAGTGGGCATTCCCCTTCAATGCCATCGGGCGGTTTTGGCGGTGGCGGTTGAGGCGTTTCTTCCTGCTGAACCGTTGGTTCAGCCTCGTTCCGGACAGTCTTAAATCGATAAAAAGTCTTGACAATTTCAGCACTTAGCACTAAAATTTGTGAAAATACTTTAATAGAGGTGAAGAATGGCTCGCAAGCTATTACTCGCGGATGACAGTATAACCATACAGAAGGTTGTGGAACTTGTCCTCGCCGAGGAAGATTTTGAGATTAGGTCCGTGAGTAATGGTGAGGACGCACTGAATCTCCTCGAAGGCTTCAAACCTGATATTGTGCTTGCTGATATAGAGATGCCCAAAGTGAATGGATATCAGCTTTGCGACAAGATAAAGAAGAACCCTGCGACTGCGCATATCCCTGTCATTCTCCTTGCCGGAGCATTTGAGCCCATTGATGAAGAACTTGCAGCCCAGATCCGTGCGGACGATTCCGTTATCAAGCCGTTTGAATCCCAGGAGCTGATCAGCAAGATAAATTCGGTTCTGACCATGAGCTCTGCCGGTGAAGAAGATGTCCTTTCAGCGGAAGAGACCGAGGCAGAGACAGGAGAAGAACTATTTGCGCTCGCTGAAGAGGATGAAGAAGCAGTGAGCGTTGCAGAGGCTGAGGATGATCTCTGGTCCATGGAAGAGGTTCCGGAAATCTCTGAAGAGATCAGCGCTGAGCCAACAATTGATGCAGACGTCGAGGTAGAGGCTGAGGCAGAGGTTGAGGGTCTGGAAGAGACCTTTGCTATTGTTGAAGAGACCGTTATTCCTGAAGTTGAAGAGGCCCCTGTCATTGCTGCTCCTGCTGCGGTTATTGCGGAGGCGCCAAAGGCTCAGATGGCCCGCGAATTTGTGATGCCGGAAGTTATTGTGCCTTCGAAGGAAGAGATGCTGGCTGTCTTTGAAAAGACCGTGAATACAAGCGTGACCGCTTTTCTGTCATCGCTTGATCTTAAGGAAGTCATCCTTGCATCGCTGACACCGGCAATGAAGGAGTCTGTTGAGAAAGTCCTCTGGGAAATAGCTCCTGAGCTTGCAGAGAAGCTGCTGAAGGAGGTTCTCCATGGGTCGATCGCCTCTCTTACCGCACAGGTGGAGAAGGTCATCTGGGAGACGGTGCCTGATCTCGCAAGCACTATGATCTCGAAAGAGATCGAAAAGATAAAGTCTGAATTTTAAGCCTCAGTATTTGGAGGAAAAGGGCGGGGAAGCGGCAAGACCGAATCCCCGTTTTTCTTTGGTATGACAGAATTAGAAAAAAATTATAACCACGAAATTTCAGAGAAGAAATGGTACGAGTTCTGGATAAGCAGGAACCTGTTCACTGCCGATCCGAATGCGTCAGGTGAGCCATTTACGATCGTTATCCCGCCACCCAATGTAACAGGAACGCTTCACATGGGCCATGCACTGAATGCTACTCTTCAGGATATACTCATCCGCTGGAAGAGAATGAGCGGTTGCAATGTGCTTTGGGTGCCTGGTATGGACCATGCAGGAATAGCCACGCAGAATGTTGTTGAACGCCAGATAGCCTCGGAGAAGATCGACCGCCATCAGCTCGGCAGGGATGCTTTCATCGAGCGGGTCTGGACATGGAAGGGTGAATACGGCGGCAGGATCATTAACCAGCTTAAGCGGCTCGGTTCTTCCTGCGACTGGTCGAGAGAACGCTTCACGCTTGATGAGGGTCTTTCAAAAGCAGTTATCGAAGTGTTCGTTACGCTCTATGAGCAGGGGCTTATCTATCGCGACCATCGCCTGATCAACTGGTGCCCGAGGTGTCATACTGCGCTTTCTGATATCGAGGTGGAGCACGAGGATGTAGACGGAAAACTCACGCATATCAAATATCCTTTTACTGACAGGAGCGGCCATATCATTGTTGCTACCACACGGCCTGAGACCATGCTCGGAGATACGGCAGTTGCGGTGAATCCTGAGGATGAGCGGTACCTTCAGGTGATTGGCAAGACCATAGACCTTCCGCTCACCAACAGGAAAATACCGATTATTGCAGATGCTTCTGTTGATCCGGCCTTTGGAACCGGCGCTGTGAAGGTGACGCCTTCACATGACTTCAATGACGAGGCCACAGCGAAGCGGCAGTCACCGGTGCTCCCTTTTATCACAGTCATTGCCCTTGACGGAACCATGACTGCAGATGCCGGCAAGAAGTATAGCGGGATGGATCGATATACCTGCCGGAAGGCGGTCGTGAAAGATCTGCAGGAATTGGATCTGATCGAAAAACAGGACACGTACACCCATGCCATCAGTCAGTGCTATCGCTGCAAAACAGTGATCGAGCCTCTTCCTGCTCTCCAGTGGTACGTCAAAGTAGGGCCTCTTGCAGAAGAGGCAATGGCTGCGGTCCGCACGGGCAAAACGAATTTTGTGCCTAAATCCTGGGAGAATACCTATTTTGCCTGGATGGAGAATATCAAGGACTGGTGCATATCGCGGCAGATCTGGTGGGGTCACAGGATTCCGGCCTGGTATTGTGATTGCGGCGAGGTGATGGTCAGCCGCAAAGAGCCTGAGCAATGCCATAAGTGCGGTAATATCAAGCTGAGGCAGGATGCCGATGTTTTGGATACATGGTTCTCCTCAGCGCTCTGGCCCTTCTCAACCCTGGGATGGCCTGATGCCACGCCTGAAGTAAAGAAATACTATCCGACCGCTGTGCTGGTCACAGGCTTTGATATCATCTTCTTCTGGGTGGCTCGCATGATGATGATGGGCATTCATTTCATGAAAGAGGTCCCATTCAAAGATGTTTATATTCATGCGCTTGTCAGAGATGCAAGCGGCCAGAAGATGTCCAAGTCAAAGGGCAATGTTATCGATCCGCTGGTGATGATGGACAAATACGGCACTGATGCGTTCAGGTTTACGCTTACGGTCTTTGCTGCGCAGGGTCGTGACGTGAAATTCTCCGAAGAGAGGGTAGAGGGATATCGCCACTTTGTGAACAAGCTCTGGAATGCCTCGCGTTTCATCCTTGCAAATACAGAAGGCAGCAGACTGTTGGCAGTTCCTGACATGAAGCGTCTTGATCTGGGCAGCAGATGGATCGTGTCCAGACTTTCTGCCGCGTCTGATGACGTGCATAAGGCGCTTGAAGAATACCGGTTCAATGATGCAGCAGGCAGCATGTACTCGTTTGTCTGGCACGAACTCTGCGACTGGTATATCGAAATGGTTAAGCCTGTGCTCTATGGCGAAGATGAAGGCAAAGAGGCGGTGAAAGAGAGTCTCCTTTATGTTCTGGAAAGCACACTCAGGCTGCTCCATCCCTTCATGCCCTTTGTTACGGAAGAGATCTGGCAGACCATGCCTCACGAAGGCGAGAGCATCGTAAAGTCATCCTATCCCAGAGCGATACCCAGGGATGTTTCTGCAGAGGGTCAGATGGAAGTTATCATGGAGACGGTCACCGCAATCAGGACGATCAGGGGTGAGCTTAATATATCACCCTCAATTGAGCTTAAGGCAGTGGTAAAAACCCACACTGACCATGCAAGGGATGTGCTTGCAGAGAATATGCTTTTCCTGAAGAAACTCAGCCGTGCGGACATACAAAAGATCGGTGCGGAGGTCGAAAAGCCAAAAGGGTCCTCTGTCGCGGTCAGGACTCATGTCGAGGTCTACGTTCCTCTGGAGGGACTGCTTGATTTTGATCTCGAGATAGAACGGATCAATAAAGAGATGGAAAAGCTTGAAGAGAGTGCGAGTTTCCTCGGCAAAAAACTGAACAATGAAGACTTTGTACGCAGGGCACCGAAAGAGATTGTTGCCAAAGAAAAAGAAAAATACGACGAATGTCTGAGAATGATGGATCGCGTTAAGGAAAATCTGCAGAAAATGCTTCATCTCAAGGGAGCAGGGGCCTGATGGATATGCCGGCAAGCATTACCCAGCTCCTGAGGCATGCGATCGAAGAAGATATCGGACATGGCGACATAACGTCCTCGCTGATCATTCCTGAAGAGAGCGAAGCTCGTGCCCTCTTCATCGCAAAGGGAAACTTTGTTCTTGCCGGCTTCCCCTTCAGCAGGGAAGTATTTCTTCTTCTGGACAAGACCGTATCATTCAAATCATTTCTCGCAGAGGGCGCCAAGGTCCGCAGGGGCGATGTGTTAGGCGAAGTTGCAGGGAAAACTAGATTGCTCCTTGCAGGTGAGAGGACGAGTCTGAACATCCTTCAGCATCTGTCCGGTATAGCTACACTGACAGCCCAGTTTGTTGATGCAGTTGCCGGAACCAGGGCAAAGATTCTTGACACCAGAAAGACGACACCATGCCACAGGTTCATGGAAAAGTATGCTGTCCGCATGGGAGGCGGGATTAACCATCGTTTCGGTCTTTTTGACGGCATTCTGATCAAGGACAATCACATTGAAGCGGTCGGCGGCATAAAAGAAGCGGTCAGTCTTGCAAAGGCAGGCCATCACCTTGCCAGGATCGAAGTGGAGGTCGAGAACTTTAAGGACCTTGAGGATGCGCTTGAGGCAAAGGCTGACATCATTATGCTTGATAATATGTCGATAGCAGACATGACCGAAGCAGTGAAGATCGTCAATGGCCGGGTGGCGCTTGAGGCATCAGGAAATGTTACCCTCGAAAATGTCCGTGAGATAGCCGAAACTGGTGTTGATATGATATCCATTGGTGCTTTGACCCATTCCGTGACCGCTGCAGACATCAGCCTCAAGATCGTCCAGTAATTTTGTTCTGTCTTAGTTTTCAGCCAACCTCTCAAATAATGCATTAAGTCAGAGATAGGGCAATGGGCCATACTGATGAAGTTATGGTAGAATTCAGGCAATGCAATAAAGCCCTTGGAGGGGAATATGCGAAGAAATCCTGGCGCTGTTCTTTCGGCAGCAATATTCATAATCTTGTTTCTCACCAGCAGTTCCTTTGCCTTCAAGCTTCCTGACACCGGCCAGGCCAAGTGTTACACCACTGCATATCCTTACACCGAAATATCATGCAACGGAACCGGCCAGGATGGGGCATACGATATGAATCCTCTGTCCTATTCTGACAACGGCAATGGCACTATTACAGACAACAACACCGGTCTCTTGTGGCAGAAAGCTGAGAACTCTTCAACTATGCCATGGGCGTCTGCCGTGTCATTGTGCGACGGACTTAGCCTTGGAGGCTTTTCTGACTGGCGACTGCCTTCAGAGAAGGAACTGGGCAGCCTGATCGACTACAGTATCTCTAATCCCGGACCCATGATCAGGACTGCATACTTTCCCAATGCCAAGAAAACGTACTATTGGTCTGCTACTGAATCTGCTGCGGACTTAAGCCAGGCATGGAATGTATTGTTTTCTGATGGGCTTGAGAATTACTTTAGCAAGGGCAGCTCCTACAATCTCAGATGCGTGCGTGGAGGAGTGTCTGATGTGAACGATTTTCATGATAATGGAAACGGGACTGTCACAGACAGCTCAACCGGGCTTATGTGGCAGCAGGACACGGGCGGACCTGCTACATGGAGTTCGGCTGTTTCCTATTGCGAAAGTCTTGTCCTTGGCGGCGTTGGCGACTGGCGGCTGCCGAACATTAAAGAACTTGCCTCTTTGACTGACTATTCGATCTTCTATTCGGCTGATAATACTACATATTGGTCATCAACGAGTTATACTCCGCAGCCTGATAACGCGTGGGGCGCATTCTTCAGGGACGGACGGATCGCATATTACAATAAGGGGAACATGGGCTTCTTTACCCGCTGCGTGCGCGGGCAGTCGCTGAGATCAGACCTTTCTGTCTCCAAGACAGACAGCCCTGATCCGGTTCAGATCGGGCAGCCATTGACGTATACGGTCCGCGTGACCAATAACGGGCCTGACGCGGCCGCAGGGGTGGTCCTTGTTGATCACCTCCCCAATGGAACTGCCTATGTCTCTGCGAGTTCGAGTCAGGGTACCTGCAGTCATGCATCCGGTAATGTGAGCTGTTCCATAGGCTCCATGGCCAATGCCGCAGTGGTTACTGTTGTGATAATTGTGAATGCGCCGTCCACGCCCGGAACTGTTGTGAATTCAGCCTCTGCTTCCAGTGCAAATATCGATCCTGATGCCGCGAATAGCACAGCTGCAACGACCACCACCGTAATCTCGAGCAGCATTCAGTTGAGCGATTCCACCTATTCAGTGATCGAAGGCAGCGGCATGCTGACCGTAACGGTCAAAAGAACAGGAACTGCTGTCGGTTTGGCAGGCATAAGATACGCTACTGCGAACGGTACAGCTTCAGCCGGATCTGACTATACGTCTGTAAGCGGGACATTGTCTTGGGCAGCTGGTGAAAACTCTGACAAGACATTCAATGTTCCGATTGTTCCGGATTCAGTTGGTGAGCCGAGCGAGACGTTCACCGTAATCTTGAGCAGTCCAACAGGGGATGCTGCTTTGGGAACACCGGCTTCAGCGATTGTGACCATTTTGGATGATGATCCTGTGGTGACCATAGTGGCCTCAGATTCCACAGCGACTGAGGTAGGGTTAACGACCGGTCAGTTCACGATCACGAGGACAGGTGTTACGGCATCTCCCCTGACAGTTTATTTTACGGTCTCCGGGACTGCGACCTCAGGCAGCGATTATGAGGCCATAGGCACGACTGTCACGATCCCTGCGTCAGCGTCCTCAGCAGCCATAACCGTGACCCCTATAGATGACTCGCTAATCGAAGCGAATGAGACGGTTGTGCTGACGTTAAACGCAGACGCGTCCTATGCCATAGGGTCCACTGGCAGCGCGACGGTCACCATAATCAGCGATGACTCCCATGGTTCTATCCGTTTGAGTGCGTCAGCGTATAGTGTGAATGAGAGCGGCAGCACTGTGACAGTGACCGTAATGCGTACGGGCGGCAGTATCGGTGCTGTGGGAATCAACTATGCAACGGCGAATGGCACTGCAGCCGCAGGCGCTGACTATACTGCTGCAAGCGGGACATTATCATGGCCGGACGGTGATATGTCAGACAAGACATTTTCCGTATCGATCATTGATGATCTGCTTGGCGAGCCGAGCGAAATATTCAGCGTGGCTCTGAGCAGTCCTGCCGGCGGGGCAGCGCTCGGGACACCGAATACCGCAACCGTGACTATTCTTGATAATGAACCGGTACTCGGCATTACGGCATCAGCTTCAACGGCAACAGAAGCAGGACTGACTGCAGGGCAGTTCAGGGTGACAAGGACGGGACCAACGACGTCTCCGCTTACAGTGAACTTCACGGTATCAGGCACCGCTCTGTCTGGCAGTGATTACGCTGCCATAGGAACAAGTGTGACAATACCCGTCGGGGCATCCGAGGCGACCATAGCAGTAATGCCTTTAGATGATGCTCAATATGAATTGAACGAGACCGTGATTGCTACGCTTGCGTCGGATCCCTCCTACACAGTCGGTTCCCCCAACAGTGCGACGGTTACCATTGTGAGCAATGACCTGCTGCCGGTCTCATACTATGAGCATTTCAGTTCTGCATCTTACACAGGCAACTGGACGCTTATGCAGAGCGGGACAGCAACGGTTACTGCATCCAAGAGTCTGCTGAACGTCACTATCACGAAACCTGCGGCCGGATGCTCCTTTGCCAATCTCTTAAGCATTCCGACCTTTCACGGACAGGATCTCGTATTAGAGACCGGAGTGGCTTTCAAGGGAGGCGGAGAGATGTTGCTGCGCCTGCGCCGGGATGACGATAACTTCGTGCAGTTCGGAGTGAATAGCGGGGAACTGCCTAATGTCGCATTGGGAAGCTCTGTGGCCGGTGTGTACACAGAACAGTTCATAAATGCCGCTGGATCGTACTACATTGTGAAGAAGACATACAGGAACAAAATATTCACTCTGATCAAGAGTGGCGACAGTTTTACAGCATATCTCAACGGCATGCGCATAGGGCTGCCTCTTGTAAATCTCGCTGTTGGAGATACTGGGCTCACCATAGAGTTGATGAACAACTCCTGCTCAACTGATGCCGCAGAATTAAGGACCTCCTTTGACTATGTATTCATCAAAGAACCGCTCACCGACGGTACGCCTTCGACTAATGTGACCCTTGTTTCACCAAACGGCGGGCAGTCGATAAGGGCCGGTTCTCTTTTTCTGATCGAGTGGACAGCTCCAGCCGAAGCTGAAAACTTTACGATTGAGTATTCGACCAACTCGGGTGCCACGTGGAGGCTGCTGGACACCCGTATACAGGGCAACTCATATGTCTGGAAGCTGTCAAAAGAAAAGCCGCTGAGCACCTATCTCCTGAGAGTTACCGGTTATAACGTGTCCGGAATCGCAGTGGGAAGCGACATTTCTGATGCCGTATTTTCAATTACGCCGTAAGTTATGATGCATGTGAGCCCCAGACCTTGGTCCGGGGCTTTTGTATCTGTCGGGAACTTAGTCTTTTTTCTTGTTGCTTTCCTGTTCATTTTCCCCTAATGTTTAATCAGAGACAGTCTGCTAAATACAGCTAACAGGAAAGGTGGTAAGTATGACGCTGAAAGACGTTAAAGACAAGGCCAAGAATTATAATATCAAGGCCGGCAAGATGAAGAAGGACGAGATCATCAGGGCTATCCAGAGAGCAGAAGGCAACTTCGACTGTTTCGGGACAGCAGTATCAGGACACTGTACGCAGGAGGACTGCCTCTGGAGGGAAGACTGCCTGAACTGCTGAAAGGGCTGGCAAG
>CAZDLA010000029.1:0-30573 GCA_964506525.1 uncultured Nitrospiraceae bacterium | reverse complement strand
CAAGCGGTTACACGGGCATTGAACTGCTCCGGATCCTTGCGCTCCATCCTCATGTCGAGGTGACCGCTGTCACTTCTGAGAAGTCCGCAGGCAAAAAACTGAATGACGTATTTCCCTTTCTCTCTGCTTATTCTCATTATACTTTCGAACCAATGGACAGAGAAAAGCTCCTGCATAAAGCAGACCTCTTCTTTCTTGCTCTGCCTCACGGCGCCTCACAAGAGGCGGTGCATTATTTTTTCAGCAAAGGGAAGCGGGTAATAGACCTTTCTGCAGATTACCGGATCACTGATGCAGCAACCTATGCCGAGTGGTATGGCCTTCTGCATAATTATAAAGATACGCTCAAAAAGGCTGTTTACGGGCTTCCTGAGATCTACCGGAAGAAGATACGGAAGGCACGGCTCATTGCAAATCCAGGGTGCTACCCGACCAGCGCAATACTTGGACTAATGCCTGCCCTGAAAGATCGGCTCATTGACCCGACAACTATTGTCATTGATTCGAAGTCAGGCACAACAGGTGCCGGCAGAAAGGCAGACCTTGGAATATCTTTTTGCGAAGTGAACGAAGGGTTCAAGGCATATGGTATTGCAACGCACCGGCACACGCCCGAGATCGAGCAGGAGATATCATCTCTCGTTGGCAAAAAGATCACGGCAAATTTCACACCGCACCTTCTGCCTGTTGACAGGGGTATTCTCACGACAATTTATGCAAAACTGAACAAACAAATAGACACAAAGAAGGTGCTCAGTCTATACGCCAAGACATATGCATCAGAGCCTTTTGTGCGTATACTCGCTGACGGAATATACCCGAATATTAAACATGTGCGGGGCACAAACACCTGCGAGATCGGTGTCAAGATCAATACCCGGACTAACACGCTCATCATCGTATCTGTCATTGATAACCTTGTCAAAGGCGCGTCAGGCCAGGCTGTGCATAACATGAACCTCATGATGGGGTTCAACGAAACCGAGGGCCTTTCCCAACTCGCCCTTTTCCCGTAAAAGGGACAACAAAATGCTGTTCCGCCCTTTATATATCCAAGTTGATTGCCTATAATTTTTTAACGATATGGCAAGCCAGGACAAGATTACTGAACGATGCACCATAGGCGTTATCTCAGACACTCACGGGCTTTTGCGGCCAAAGGCAGTCCGTGAACTTGAAGGTTCGGACTTTATCGTTCATGCAGGAGATATCGGCAATCCCGAAGTCCTGAGAGCGCTAAAGGCAATTGCTCCTCTGTTTTCCGTGCGCGGGAACACTGACAGCGGTTCCTGGCTTAAAGGCATTCCACCTGCAGAGAGTGTTCAACTGTGCGGATCCTTTTTCCATATCCTTCATGACCTCGGCAAACTTGATCTTGATCCGATGGCTGCAGGTATTCATGTCATAATCAGCGGTCACAGCCATATTCCAGCCATTTCAAGACAAAACGGAATCCTTTATCTGAATCCCGGCAGCGCCGGACCGCGCCGCTTTAATCTTCCGATAACTCTTGGCCGCATTACTATTCAGGGGAAGGAGCTTTCACCCGAGATCATCAGCCTCGAATAGCTAAGGCCTTCCTGTCTGGCGTTGAAAGCTATCAAAATGCAACAGCAGGGTCTATTTGAGGGGTATGGTAACAGTCAGGGAAAAGAGATTGCCATACGTATTATTCACCTTGATATCTCCGCCATGAGAACGGATGATATAGCGTGAGATGTAGAGACCAAGCCCTTTTCCCTCAACTCTCGCGTCTTTCGTATTTCTGCCGCGGTAAAAGGGCTCGAAGATATGCTTCAGGTCACTCCGATCAAGTGTTTTGCAGGTATTTGTGATCGTCATGGAAATCTTCTTCATGTCCTTCTGGACAGCCATGCTGATGGAGCCGCTCACTGGTGTGTATTTTACCGCATTGTCCAGAAGGTTCTCGATCGTCCTCCGTATGAGGGACTCGTCACAATGACAGGGAGCAGGCTCTGAGTCTGACAGCGTGAACTTGATCCCCTGGTCTGACATAGCCGCAGCATAAGTTTTTGCCACTGAGGTCACGAGCTTTACGATATCAACTTCATTTTTGAACAGGTCAAGGGGCTTGAACTTGGACGATGCAAGCAGATACAGATTATTCAGCAACCCGATAATGCGGTCAACTTCCCTAAGACTAAGCTGAAGCGTATCCTTGTAATCCTCGACCGACCGTTCCTTCCTGAGGGTCACTTCGAGATTGCCCTTGAGAGATGCCAGCGGCGACCGCAGCTCGTGCGTAACATTGGATGAGAAGGTCTCCTGAAAGGTAAAAAAGTCGGCTATTTTCTCCATCGCATGATTCACAAGAAAACGGCTGGTCAGGTAGGAAAAAAGAAACATTGCGGGCAGAGCCACCAGGATCATGTCACGGAAATTCATCTCATATTTTTGGGTCTCACGAAGAGACATGGCTGTTCGTCCGACGAACTTTCCGTCAAGGGGGAAATAGGAGATCATAAAGTCATCATTGCCAATCGTCTGTACAACAAAAGTATTTTTTCCATTAAAGGCCTTTTTCAGGAGAACGGTATTGAGTTCAGGATAGAAGTCCACGGAGTTTCGTGTTGATACTACCACGCCGCCTTCCTTGTTCAGGATCTGAAAGAAGTGCTCATCCCAAAGGTTCTTGATCGGGTCAAGTCCTGACCGCTTGTACTGATCAAGGAACTCGGTCTGTATATCGTCCCGCATGTGACGCTTTGCTCCGCTCATTATGCTCTCATGGAGAAAGACATAGCTGACGATTAGAATGATCGCATTGAAGATCAGGATGACAGAGGTAAAGATTATCGTTAGCCGTTTTTTTGTGGGAACGATCATTGGGAATACCCGAAAAAGCTCAGTTGTCTATCATGTACCCGACACCCCGCACACTGCGTATGAGGTTCAGGATATTCGCTTCGTCAAGTCTTTCCCTGAGCGACTTGATATGCACATCAACAATATTCGTATTCGGATTGAAATCATATCCCCAGACATTTTCAAGGATCTGCGTGCGGGACAGCACGCGTCCCTTATTCCTCAGAAGATAGACAAGAATGGCGTATTCCTTGGGTCTGAGCAGGATCTCCTTACCGCTCACAAATGCCCTGTGCGCAATAGCGTCGATCTTCAGTTCACCGAAAATAAGCTCAGTGACTTTATCCTGCTTGCGGCGGAGCAGTGCCCGCACGCGAGCAAGAAATTCGTCAAAGGAAAACGGCTTGGTCATGTAATCATCAGCTCCGCTGTCAAGACCGGTGACCTTATCATCGATCGTGTCGCGTGCGGTAAGCATCATGACAGGGGCCTGAATGCCTTTTTTTCTGATCTCCCTGCAGAGCTCAATGCCGCTCATGCTGGGAAGCATAATATCGAGTATGATCATGTCATACTCATTGACAGAAACAAAACTGAGCCCTTCTTCCGCATCAACACCATGGTCGATCGTATAGTGTTCTTCCTCGAGCCCCTTCTTGATAAAGTTCGCTACACCTTTTTCATCTTCGACCAGTAGTATTCTCATAAGCTGTATTGTATCACAGTTCTCCTGATTTCATTTACGCGATCGGCTTCCAGATTGACGATAGCGGAAGCAAAGGATGAAGTCTATTCAACAGATCCTCTGCCCCGCTCAATGCCGCTAATATCTCGGTTCGTATTTCTGGCCTTCACAAACTTCTTTTTCTTCATCCCTGATCAGTCTGCCGTCCTCCCATACCTTTTCACGCACCTTCTTGCACCTTGTCCGCTCATTGTATCCGCGGGGCTCGGCATAATAGCGTCCGCGACGGTCTTCAGTGTAATACTCGACCGGCCTGTCATGATAGTAAGCCTCACGTCCGCCGCGGTAACCAACATCCGCGATGGTAGCTCCTGTGATCGCACCGATAATCCCGCCAATCACACCACCCCGCCAGGGGTTTCTATGGTCCAGAATAGCCCCTGCAGTTCCTCCCACAGCAGCGCCCGTGCTCACACCCTGAGCATGATAGGGGGTACAGCCAGAAATCATAACCCCAAGACCCAGCACCAATACAATAAAGATTATTATTTTCATAAGAACTCCTCCTTTTGTTAATTAAACAACACAAACCCTATTTAGTTTCATCTTTGCACAGTATTGGCCAAAACTCAAATGAAATTTGTTTCATACAATAAGCAGCACTTTTCCTGCGCAGATTGACGCCCTGGTCACATTAATGCTATATTGTGCATATGCACAGTATAGGAAGATAGGCCAGTGTCCCCCAGATGTAAGAAACCGAGGACCTGCGGCTGCACATTTAAAGGCAAGGCCTTTAAACCCGTTGGTATCCCTTTATCAGAAATTGAACAGATCATGATCTGTTCGGATGAGCTTGAAACCCTGAAGCTCTGCGATGTTGACGGCCTATCGCAGGAAGAGGCTGGCTATCAAATGGGCATATCCCGCGGCACAGTACAGCGCATTCTTGCAGGCGCCCGCCTCAAAACAGCAAGCGCTCTTACACAGTGCAAGGCACTCGTCCTTGAAAAAACGGTCTGTAAAAAAGGAGAATAATAATGAAAGTATGTTTCCCGGTAAATGACTCACCTTCTCTTGAAAGCGAGGTATATGGACACTTCGGCTCAGCTCCGTCATTTGTTCTTGTGGATACGGTCACCAATGACCTTAAAGTGATCACTAATGCTGATCAGCATCATACTCACGGCATGTGCAGTCCAATCAGAGCATTAGGCGGTCATGATATTGACTGCGTTGTTGTCGGCGGCATTGGCGGCGGCGCACTTTCAAAGCTCAATCAGTCAGGCATCAAGGTCTACAAGGCAGCGGCAAAAACCGTAAGCGAAAATCTTGCTCTTTATGCTGCCGGCAGTCTGGCCGCCTTTGTACCGGGCCACGTTTGCGGCGGACATGCAAACGGCTCAGCCTGTTCTCATCACTGATTCATATCCCATAAGGAGATTCCCATGGACAAAAAGAAATTCGTCTTCATTATCACCCAGTCATACGACAGGCCCGATCTTGTGGCAGGCGCTTTCCAACTCGCGACAAATATGAAAGCTTTTGACGCAGAAATAGACTTCTTTCTTATGGACAACGGTGCGCTGTTGGGCAAAAAAGGTTTTGCCGAGACACTCACCTATCAGAAGAAGGACGAGTTCTCACCCCTCCATCAGCTCATGACAACGCTTATCGAAGACTTTGACTGCAAGTTTTACATCTGCGCATCCTGCGTAAAATATTATGAACTGGACAAGGTTGAACTGATCAAGAACGCATCCGTCAAACCCGGCTCGTATTTGGGAGAGATGCTGATGGAGCGGCAAGGACTTACGTTTTAAATCATTTGAAGAAATAACTACTACTGCTTCCTCTCAAACACCTTGCCTGCTACAAGCACAAAGACCACCGCCAGGCCGGTAATAACGATCATATCCAGTGAGAGCGGAAAGTCTGCACCCATCCTTCCGGTCTCCTGAGGGAATACAATATTCTTGAGAGCATCAACGCCGTAGGTAAGAGGGTTCAGCTTTGAAAGGAACTTCAGCACAGTCGGCAGGAGCTTGACCGGATACATGGCGCCGGAAAGGAAGAACATCGGCATCACAATAAAATTCATAATCACGCTGAAACTCTCATAGTTGTCATAAAATGAGGCAAGCAGAATGCCAAAGGCAGCAAGAGCAAAGGACAGAATCGCAGAAACAAGGATCACGCCGAGCACCTGCATGGGATCAAGCCTCAGTCCGATAAGCGGGAAGAGACAGAGCACAATGATCGCCTGGAATGTCGAGAGCACCATACCGCTCGTTGCCTTGCCGACCACAACTGAGAAGCGCGACACCGGCGCCACGAGGATCTCTTTCATGAACCCGAATTCCTTGTCCCATATGATCGAGATTGAGGAGAAGATCGCGCTGAAGAGAATGGTCATGCCGAGAATACCAGGAAACATGAACTGTGTATAGGATATGTTCTCACCAGCAGGAACGAGCCGTGACATGCCGCCGCCGATAAGGAAAAGCCAGAGCAGAGGACGGGCCAGCGTAGAGATGAACCTGGTCTTTTCCCTGATGAATTTCTTGAATTCACGGGCAACAATCACATAGATAACATTAGTCTCGATCATGACGTTTCCTGTATGAGCGCACCAAGGTTTTTATGTCATCATTGGCAGAGCCGTTTTCCTCGCGCATGGCTTTGCCGGTGAGTTTCAGAAAGACGTCGTTCAGCGTCGGCCTCTGCATACGCACAGAAAGCACGCTCTCTCCGACCTCACGGATCAAGGCAGGGATGCAGGCATCCCCCTTCATGGCAGATATAAAGATCTCTCCATCCTTCTCATATACATCTGTCTCAAAGAGCTTTCTGATATCTTCCATTGCCTTATTGTTGTCCGTGGTCTTGAGATATATCACGTCGCCGCCGACGATCTTCTTCAGTTCAGCAGGCGTGCCTGATGCAATGATCCGGCCCTTGTCAATGATCGCTATGTTATCGCAGACCTCGGCCTCTTCCATGTAATGCGTGGTCATGAAGATCGTTACCTTATGCTTTTCCTGCAGGTTCTTGATGAACTCCCAGAGACTTGCCCTGGACTGGGGGTCAAGGCCGAGTGTCGGTTCGTCAAGGAAGAGCACCTTTGGCCTGTGGATAAGGCCGCGTGCAACCTCAAGCCTCCGCTTCATGCCTCCTGAGAACTTCTTTACCAAGTCGTCTGCACGGTCTGTAAGACCTGCGAACTGCAGGGCTTCCTCCACCCGCTGCTTTCTCTCTGTTTTCGGCACATTGTACAGGAACGCATGAAAGATCAGGTTTTCCCTTGCAGTGAGGTCCTTATCAAGAGAACTGTCCTGAAAGACAATACCGATGGCACTTCTGACCTTTGACGATTCACGGTTGCAGTCAAAGCTGTTTATAAAAGTTTGACCTGATGTTGGTCCAAGAAGGGTGCAGAGAATGCTGATCGTGGTTGTCTTGCCTGCGCCATTCGGCCCGAGAAAACCGAAGATCGTACCCTCCTCAACATCAAAAGAAACATTATCTACCGCAGTTATATTCCCGAACTTCTTTACAAGGTTCTCGACTCTTATCATCGCCATTTCAAAAGTTTACCAGAAATCCTCTCTGTTAAGTAATACGATAGCTACTCGACAAAAAAAGGGGTGGACAGGATTCTGCCCACCCCTTTCTGCAAGACATCATCCGAGCTTACTTCTTCTTTGCCTTCTCTCCGATAATATCATCAGCCCAGCAGAGTGCAGCCGAGACCGTAGGGAAACCGATAGTGCTCGTCAGCAGGATTATCGCATGATAAACCTCAGCAGGTTTTGCGCCTGCCTCAAGCGCCCTCCTGGTGTGAGAATGCACAGCACCCTCAGAGCGGGTTGCCGCTGCTGCTGCTAGCTGTATCAGATGCGCGGTCTTCTTGTTCAGCGGACCGGCTGCCTTTGCCTCTTTCCCTACATTCTCAACAGCCTTAAAGAACTTCTCGAACCGCTTCCTGATGCTGACGAACTGATTCGGCAATTTAGCCATGTTAGACCCTCCTCGTTTTAGGAGTATTTTAGCATTATTTAAGGGCTTCGAATACCTTGCCGACCATCTGTGCAGAGGGCTTAAGTGTCTTGTCTCCGTCCTTCTGCCATTTTGCAGGGCAGCCTTCATTCTGGTGAGCGTCGAGATAGATGTTGGCTTTCACCTTTCTCAAAAGCTCCTCAACATTCCTTCCGAGATTGAAATAGTTCACCTCTGTGCTCATGAGGGTCCCTGCAGGGTTGATGACAAAGGTGCCACGCAGGTCGAGTCCTGCTTCCTTGTCATATACGCCGAACATTTTTGAAAGACGCGCATTCGGGTCTGAACCCATCGTGTATTTCACCTTCTCGAGCATCTTCTCATCCTGCCGCCAGGCAAGATGGACAAATTTAGTATCTGTGCTGACAGTTATCAGTTCTGCACCAAGGGCCTTGAAATTCTCATGCTGCTCTGCCAGAGCAGCGAACTCAGTTGCTCAGACAAAGGTGAAATCTGCCGGATAGAAGAACAGCACTGTCCACTTCTTGTTTGCCTTCAACTCTGCAAGGCTGATCGATCCGAAATCTCCCTTTGAAGGTTCATACGTATCGATCTTGAAATCTGGTACCGTCTCTCCAACTTTAATGCCGTAATGTTCGCTCATGATCTTTCCTCCGTGTATAAATTGTTGCAATAGTTCGGGTCAATGACCCTCTGTTTAAACCTTTTCCCTCTGCTCTGTTACTCCCATTATTTTCATCCTATCATAGTATTGACAGGAAGCTAAGGCTTTTTTGGTCTGATCATTAACATTAAGATGTGAGTCTATCATATTGAATTTAAAAGAATCATCATCCTTGGCCAACTATCAGGACTCAATTTGTCTTATTTTATACTTGACATGATTTTAAATCAAGAGTATTTTAATCTTATATTAACTTATTTTCATCTTGCTTAATAATTCTGATTTGATAGTATGGGGTTAGCGAATCAAGAGTGCATAAGTCCTAAAATATGATAAAGGATAAGAAATGCAGATAACGCGGGAAACAGACTATGCCATGCGCTGCGTGCTCTACCTTTCCGGTCAGCCGGAAAAGGTCGTCATGGTCGATGAGATCTCCCGTGAAATGGGTACACCGAAGAGCTTTCTTGCCAAGATCCTCCAGAAACTGGTGAAGGCCAATGTGGTCAGGTCCTTCAGGGGCGTCAAGGGCGGATTCCAGCTTAACAGGGCGACAAAGGACATCACCCTGCTCGACGTGATAGAAGCCATCGAAGGTGTTGTTGCGCTGAATGCCTGTGCCGTGGACAGCAGCGTCTGCAGTTTCAGCGGCACCTGCGGGGTGCATACCGTATGGGTGAAACTCAGAGGCGAAGTCAATGACCTTATGAAAAAACATAACTTTGCAGACATTGCAGAGGCAACGAAAAGATCCAGGGAATCATAATGCTTCTTTGAGGCTTTTTCAGAATATTTACTAATAAGGAGGATTTCCGGCATGAGTGACTATCAGTATGACCACCAGACGGTAAAAGGCTTTATCGTCTCCTCGATCTTCTGGGGTGTGGTCGGTATTCTCATCGGGCTCTGGATCTCGATCCAGTTGTGGAAGCCTGAGCTGAACATACCGCCCTTTTTCACGTATGGAAGACTGAGAGTAGTACACACGAATGGGCTTGCTTTCGGGCTCGGCATTGGTGCGATCTTCGGCATTTCCTATTACATTGTTATGAGGCTGACGAAAAGGCCTCTTCTCTTTCCGAAGCTTGCACGGTTTCATCTTTACCTGTTCAATGCAGCAATCGCGCTTGCAGCAATCAGCCTGTTCATGGGTATGAACCAGTCCCTGGAATATGCTGAGCTTGAATGGCCGCTCGACATAGGGGTCGTGATCCTCTGGGTCATCTTCGCGGTCAATGTCTTTGGCACGATCATCAAGAGAAAAGAGGAGCAGATGTACATCTCGCTCTGGTACATCCTTGCAACAGTCGTTGCCGTTGCCATCCTCTATATCGTGAACAACCTTTCGATCCCTGCAGGACTCTTCAAGTCCTACCATCTTTATGCAGGCGTAAACAGCGCCA
The DNA here is from genome assembly GCA_964506525.1 of uncultured Nitrospiraceae bacterium. GTDB lineage: Bacteria > Nitrospirota > Thermodesulfovibrionia > Thermodesulfovibrionales > UBA6898 > UBA6898. Next base: position 20,975 of record CAZDLA010000029.1, on the reverse strand, counting down.
ATGTGGAATGGTGGTACGGCCACAATGCCGTAGGCTTCATCTTCACCACACCGATCCTGGCCATGTTCTACTATTTCCTGCCAAAGTCCACAGGGCTGCCGATCTTCAGCCACAGGCTCTCGATCATCGCCTTCTGGTCCCTGGTCTTTGCCTATCTCTGGACAGGCGCGCATCACCTGGTCTATACACCGCTGCCTGACTGGATCCAGACCCTTGGCATCGTATTCACCCTGTTCCTCATAGCACCTTCGTGGGGATCGGTCGTAAACGGGTACTACACGGTTGGGTCTGACTGGTCCAAGATGCAGACCAACTATCTCACCAAGTTCTTCATCATGGGGATAACCTTCTACGGTCTGCAGACCGTGCAGGGTCCTACCCAGGCGATCAGGGTTGTCAGCTCTCTCATTCATTACACTGACTGGGTCCCGGGCCACGTGCATATGGGCACCATGGGATGGGTCACCATGACCGTCGCTGCTTCCATCTATTACATCATCCCGAAGATCTACAACACGGAGATCTACAGCATTAAGGTGGCGAACATCCATTTCTGGCTTGTCCTGATCGGCCAGGTCATGTTCTCGGTCACCATGTGGATCACGGGTATTCAGCAGGGTGCGCTCTGGAAAGCGACTAACGCTGACGGAAGCCTCAAATACACCTTTATGGAAGGGCTGGCAAAAAACTACCCTTATTGGCAACTCAGAACCGTGGCAGGGCTGATCTTCACGGTCGGCATGCTGTTTTTCATCTATAACATTTACATGACGATGCGCAAGGGCAAGGCTCTTGCGACGTCGCGGGCATAGGGGGTGGACCATGGCAGGTGAAATTTACAGAAAACCGATCATGTTCGCCATCGTCGCTGCAGTCGTCATTCTCATCGGCACGATCGCAACCGTCTTCTTCCCCATGTTCACTGAGGGTATGCATCCGAAGCTTGAAAACCTGAAACCCTACACTGCGCTTCAGCTGGCAGGCAAGGATATCTATCAGCGTGAAGGCTGCAATAACTGCCATACCCAGACTGTTAGACCTCTGAAAACTGAAGTAATGCGGTATGGCGATTACTCCAAGGCAGGCGAGTTCGCATACGACCGTCCGTTCCTCTGGGGTTCGAAGAGAACAGGCCCTGACCTTGCCCGCATCGGCGGAAAGTATCCCGATACCTGGCACTACAGCCACTTTGAAAATCCTCAGTCATTCTTTGCAAAGTCTAACATGCCGAAATATGGATGGCTAAAGGACGGCAAGCTCGATCCCGCAGACATGGAAGCCCATATGAAGGCCAATGGGTTCCCCTACACAAAAGAAGAGATAGCTGCACTCTCTGCAAAGACAGAACTCGATGCACTGGTTGCGTATATGCAGGTTATTGGCACTGCGGTAGCGAAAAAGCCGGCGCAGGCAGCAACGGCCAGTGACCAGAAAAACCCGCTGGCCAATGACCCAAAGGCTCATGAAATGGGCGAAAAGGTGTATAAGGAAAATTGCGAGGCCTGCCATGGTGACGACGGTAAAGGTGGTATAGGACCGAGCCTGCGGGATAAGGTATGGCTCGGCAAGGGCGGAGATATCAGTGATGGCCAGATCTTTGCCATCATCTCAGACGGCACAAACAACGGCATGCCTCCGTACGGTGCCCAGCTCGACAAGAACAAGATCTGGTCACTGGTCTCATACATACGGCATGAGCAGCAGAAACACTAACAGGAGGAAGCCATGGCAGAAGATTTCGACGATACCAATATTGAAGACTTTGAAGCGAAGGACACAGCCAGGAAACTTCCTGTAGGCTGGCTGATACTTTTCTGGGGCCTGATCCTCTGGGGCGTCTATTACTTTGCGATGTATTCGCCGTCGATCAGCGGATGGACCCAATCCGGGGCCTATGAGGAATCGGTAAAAAAGCCGTGATTCGTAACTCGTGATTCGTAATTGGTAACATGACAAAAGGGCAGTGAATGGATATCAGCCCTTCACTGCCCACTCAATAAAGGAGACATCATGGACATTTCGATACTTGCAACCATCGCCTTTACCGCAATACCAACAGCTGCCATCGTTGTTCTGTATCTGATGATGAAGGGAAATAAGAAGTAATGGATGCTCAGGGCATTGCCTATTTTGTCTTCGGCGTTACGCTTGTTATTCTCTTCGTAATCATCATTGCATTTTACTATTCAAAAAAGAGGCATAAGAAAGTGGAGGACCCGAAATACAAGATGTTCGAAGATGACGATTAGGATCCAGCCCTGGCGACGAATAGCAGAAGCTGTCCAGGCCCTGGTTATCCTGGGGGTTCCCTTTGTCAGGATCAATGGCGAGAGTGCACTCCGTTTTGATGTTCCTTCCCTGAGACTGCACCTGTTCGGCGTGAGCCTCTGGATGGATGAGTTCTTCATCGTCCTGATGGGGCTCTTCTTTCTTACCTTCCTCTTCATTTTTGTTACTTTGCTTTTCGGCCGCATCTGGTGCGGATGGCTCTGTCCGCAGACCGTGATCATAGACATCACCGGGTTTCTGGACAGGGCAATAGCAAAGGGCATTGCAGAGAAGTTCCTTGCCTATGCACTTACGCTCGCTGCCTGCATTGTGGTGGCGGCCAGTCTGATCTGGTATTTTGTATCTCCATATGAGTTCATACCGGCATTGATGGCCGGCAGTCTCGGATCAGTTATCTGGGGTTTCTGGATATCCCTGACCATCATCCTTTTTCTTGATTATGCATTCCTGCGTCATGCCTGGTGCGCAACGGTATGTCCATATGCAAAGCTCCAGGGAGCTCTCTTCGACAGCAATACCATGATCATCGCCTTTGACCAGAGGCGAACAGAGGAATGCATGGACTGCAGGGCCTGCGTCAAGGTATGCCCGGTGCATATCGACATCCGCAAGGGATTGAGCGCAGCCTGCATCAACTGTGCAGAGTGCCTCGACACCTGCTCAGGCAAGATGGAGAAGAAAGAAAAACCGGGCTTGATCGGCTATTTCTTCGGCAGTCCTGGCAGCAAGCGAAACCTTCTGAGAACGAATACGCTGCTTATAGGTTCCTTAACGCTGCTGTTCCTGCTCGTCCTTCTCTATCTTTCATTCACCAGAAACCCCCTTGATCTTACAGTCATGCCTAACTACGATATGAAGCCGCGGATCACTGAAAAAGGGGAGCTGCTCAATTCCTTTATACTGGCAGCGGAAAACAGAAGCAGACAGGATCGTGAATTCACGACAACTGCCAGCCTTCAGGGAAGGACAGTGAAAGTATTACCTGAAAAGATCCTGCTGAAGGCAGGAGAATATAAAAGAACGCCGATCTATCTGTTGCTTTCAGAAAAAGAGCAAGGCAATGCAGTATTGACCATCGAGACCTCGCAGCCTTCTTCTGTAAAGATCGTCCGAGACATCAGCATCATGGCTCCTTTGGAGGTTAAATGAAGCTTTTACTCATTATCGTCTCGATAATCGGCCTGAGCGCTGTTATCGGCGCTGTTGTTGTCGGTACAAGAACATTCGACGGCACGATCGTGGACAAACCCTATGAACACGGGCTGGCCTATGACGCAGTCCATCATGAAAAAGAGGTCTCAGGCTGGAATGTGGAGATCCTGAATAAGACGTTTACATCCGGCACAAATGATATCCTGCTGTCAGTTACCGACAGAAATGGAAAATCTCTCACTGATGCTGAGATTGTTCTGAGTATAAGCAGACCATCGTCAAAAGCCTTTGACAGAACGTTTAAAGCGGTCAAGAAAGAAAATGGACAGTTTATTGCACAGGCAGATCTCCCACTTTACGGTTATTGGATTGCCAGCGTTCAGGTGACAGAAAAAAGCAAAAGCATCGTGTTCGAAAAGACTCTCTTTGCTGAGCAGAAAAGACCATAATGAGATCCATCATTGCATTAGCTTTTCTATGCTGCTTTGTCATGTGCCCTCATTCATTGGCACAGGGAGCGACAGAGATCGCTGACTGTGCTCCTGACCAAGGACCATGCACAGCTGCTGCAGCAGGCAGACAGGTCATCTTTGACATCTCACCCAAGCCCGTGAAGGCAATGCAAGAACTGATCTTTACGATCAGGGCAATCGGCAGGAACACTGCACCCGCTCTTCTTCTTGATCTCTCGATGCCGGGCATGTACATGGGAAGGAATGAAGTTGTCCTGAAAAAAATCCCCGACGGGTCCTACAGCGGTAAGGGGATCATTCCCCGCTGCCCAAGCGGCAGGACGCTCTGGCGAGCGACAGTCACCATTCCCGGAGCCGGCAAGGTCTCCTATACATTCCATGTTAGCAAGTGATTCGATCTACCTGCTTATGTTCGGATCAGGCCTGCTCGGCGGAGTCGGTCACTGCAGCGGCATGTGCGGCCCGATCGTTGCAACCTACTCCCTGAATCTCAGGACTCATTCTCACTCGCCCCGGGGGTATGCATACCTGCCCCATCTTTTTTATAACATCGGAAGAATTACAACATACAGCATCATCGGCGGGGTCATGGGCCTTACGGGGTCATTTGCAGGAGTAGTTCATACCATCGAACGGTTTCAGAATATTACCATGGCAGGTATCGGGGCTTTGATGATCATTCTGGGACTTGCGGCAACAGGATGGTTTTCATTCAGCAGAAGCGGCAGCGGAACAGATAATAAAAGTATTACTACAGCATTTGGCTCTGCGGTCAACCGCATGATATCGTTCATCTCAGAGACGCATACTGCAGGCTCGTTCTATGCCATAGGCATGGCAACAGGATTCATTCCCTGCGGTCTGCTCTATACAGGCTATATTGCCGCTGCCGGAGCCGGAGCTGGCTCGAGCAGTCAGGCAGAGGGATTTCTTAAAGGCATGCTGATGCTTTTCCTTTTCGGCGTCGGCACAGCTCCCGCCCTTTTCCTGATCGGGCGGATTGCTGCTCTCAAGAGCGAATGGATTCGAAAACGGTTTTACAGGATCTCGTCCCTTTTTATGATCATTATCGGAGCATTGCTCATATATCGCTCCTTCAGATACTGATATGGCAACGCTCACCTGCGACCACTGCCTCCTCACCTTTCCTCAACGGGATGCCATCCGTGAGGAAGTGGACGGCAGCCAGCAGGTATTCTGCTGCCACGGCTGCAGAGGGGTCTATTTTCTGATCCGGAGCGAAGGCCTGACTGACTTCTATGATAAGAGACACTGGGATGCCCCTGGAACCCCTGCTGATCCCCAAAAAGAACTGGATCTTAGATCCTTCGGTGAGGACGTGAGAAATGTCGAGCAGGGAAGTGAAATTGATATTTTCATCGAGGGCATTCGGTGTGCTTCCTGCGTCTGGCTTAACGAGAAGTTTCTCATGAGAACTGAAGGAGTTACATCTGCGCGTATAAATTTCGCCACGCACAAGGCAAGGATCATTTGGGACCCTGCGCGCATCGGGATCGACAAGATTCTTAAGAGAATACAGGCAATAGGATATACTCCCAGGCCTTACCGGGAATCAGAGCAGTTCAGGGCACGAAGGGCTGAATCGCGAGATCTTCTGGTGCGCTTCGGCACCGCAGCATTCCTCTCCTCTCAGCTCATGATCTACAGCATTGCTCTTTATGCCGGCTATTTCCAGGGAATTGATTCCACAACAAAGATCATCCTCGAGATCATTGCCATGCTTCTGACCATACCGGTCATCCTGTACTCGGGCATGCCCATTATCCAAAGTACAATCTCGGGTCTGCGCCATCTTCATTTCACCATGGACTCTCTCATCTCGATCGGTGCGGGCTCAGCCTTCATATACAGCGTGTATCAGATGTTCATTGGCGGCACGGTCTATTTTGACACCTCTGCCATGATCATCACGCTCATCCTGCTCGGCCGTTATATCGAGTCAACAGCAAAAGGCAAAGCCTCAGAAACGATCGAGAAACTGACTGAGCTCGCACCAAGGGAAGCAAGGATCGTTCAGAGATCAGGAGACAGCGCAAAGGATCTCACTACTGAAGAGACGGACATGGTGCTGGTAGACTCTCTCCGCAGGGGAGATCTCATAAAGGTGCTGCCTGGCGAAAGGATCCCCTCTGACGGCCTCGTAAGCTGTGGCGAGTCTGAAGCTGATGAGTCGATCCTTACCGGTGAATCGAGGCCGGTCAGAAAAATCCCTGGCAGCGAGGTGATCGGCGGCAGTGTCAATCTCTTCGGCACGCTCATCTTTGAGGTTACGCGCTCAGGAAAAGAGTCAATCCTGGCCGGGATTGTCAGGGCTGTCGAGGATGCTCAGGCCGGCAAGCCGCGCCTTCAGATATTGGCCGACAGGATCGTCGGATATTTTGTACCTGCCATTCTGCTCATAGCAATTTTGACGGTAGCCGGCTATATCTTGAGTGGAACATCCCTGAATGAGGCGCTCATGACCGGTGTATCAGTGCTGGTCATTGCCTGCCCCTGCAGCCTCGGCCTTGCAACGCCCCTCGCAGTGCTTGTATTTACCACTCTGGCATCGTCACGAGGCATTCTGATAAAGGGCGGCGAGGTGATAGAAAACGTCAGCAGGCTCGATCAGGTTGTCTTAGACAAGACCGGCACCATAACTGAAGGAAAGCCTTCCCTTAAGACAGTTCTTTTGATCGACAGCAGTATAGACAGAGAGTATATCCTCAGGATAGCTGCCTCACTTGAGAACCTGTCTGAGCATAGCATTGGCAGAGCAATGGTGGAGGCGTGGAATGGAGACTTCTTTCCAGTCCGGGATTTCCGTGCAGTACCCGGTCGCGGAATCAAAGGAATTGCTGATGATAAGAGCATCATTATCGGCAACGAAATTTTCATGAAAGAACATGACCTGACCGCCCCTGCCCTTTCTGCTCCCATAGAAGATATTACCCTTCCCTATGAACAGGCAGGGGATACCATCATCTACATGGGATGGGACAGCACACTGAGAGCTGTTCTTATCGTCTCTGACTGCCTGAGGGAAGAGTCTGCGGACACGGTCAAAGAGATCCTTTTGCGGGGCAAACGTGTTATGGTCGTCAGCGGAGATAACAGGATCACAACGGCTGCGGTTGCTTCAGCTGCCGGTATAGAACATGTTGTTTCCGGAATGTCACCAGAGGAGAAGAGAGATTATATCAGGGGGCTGCAACAAAGCGGTGCAAGAATAGTAATGGTCGGCGACGGCATTAATGATGCCCCTGCCCTTACCGAGGCATTTGTTGGTATTGCCATGGGCAAGGGAACAGATATTGCCATGGAGAGTGCAGACGCTGTCCTTGTCACAAGCGATCTTGCGGCCATTCCCTATTTCATGGATCTGTCTCTGCGTGCATACCGCGTGATCAGGCAGAACGTTTTTTGGGCCTTCTTTTACAACATAGTTGCAATTCCCCTTGCCGTATCAGGCGTGCTGCATCCGATCATGGCAGCAGGGGCCATGGCAGCAAGTTCCCTTTTCGTTGTGCTCAACTCGCTGAGAATAAAAAAAGGAGACAAAGCCTGATGTGGACCCTGATCTTTCTTATTTTTCTTTCGCTTGTGCTCGGCATCGGAACCTGGCTTTTTTTTATCTGGGCAGTCAAGAGCGGTCAATACGATGATCCTGAGGGACCCAAATACCGGATGATGGAAGACGACGAAGATGATGAGAAGGAAAATAAAAAAGGGCATCCATAGGATACCCATTTCGAGTTATGGGTATACTGCTCTCTTGTTATTTTGCCGGTGCCGCAGGTGCTGCAGGAGCTGACTGCTGAGCAGGCTGCGTAGGCTGTCCCTGCACAGGGCCTGTTGTACCCTGAGGGATGTTGCCCTTCTGCTGCTGTGTAGCTGCGGGAACAGTATTCATGATCGAAGAACCGCTTTTTGCCTGAACAATAGCAAGAAGAAACGAAGAGAGCATAAACACTACAGCAGCAACGGTTGTAAGCTTGCTGAAGAAGGTGGCTGCTCCTCGCGCGCCGAACAATGTCTGGCTTGAACCGCCGAAAGCTGCGCCCATTTCAGAGCCTTTACCGCCCTGGATAAGCACAATCACGATTAGAAACAGACTGACAATAAGATGCACAATTAAAATAAGTGTTGAAAGCATTACTTCTCCTTTTTATAACAGACTAATTTAGCAAAACTGTCGGGCTTAAGGCTTGCGCCGCCAACAAGGCCGCCATTAACATCCGGGCATGCCATCAGGACCTCAACATTCTCCGGTGTCACGCTTCCCCCATACAGAATGCGGATATCTTCAGCTGCGCTGCCGTATAATTTTCTCAGACTATTCCTTATAAATGCATGCACTTCCTGGGCCTGCTCCGGAGATGCGGTCTTGCCTGTTCCGATGGCCCAGATAGGCTCGTACGCCACAACCAGCTTCTCAGCGTCAACGCCTTCAAGCCCCTTTTCAACCTCTCGGCCGATCACATCAAAGGTCTTGTTCGCTTCACGCTCTTCAAGCGACTCGCCGCAGCAGAATATCACGCCCAGACCTGCCTTCTTTGCTGCCTTGATCTTTTTATTGATCACAGCGTCGTCTTCATGAAAATACTGCCGTCTCTCTGAATGGCCGATGATAACATGGCTGCAGCCAGCATCGAGGAGCATAGACGCTGAGACTTCGCCGGTAAATGCACCCTTCTCCTCCCAGAACATGTCCTGGGATGCAAGCTGGACATTGGTTCCCTTCAGAGCCTCACCCGCAGCAGCCAAAGAGGTAAAGGGCGGAGAGATTATGATATCCACATCAGACACATTCTTGACCGCAGGGACAAAATCACGCAGAAACTCCCTGGTCTCTGCAATGGTCTTGTTCATCTTCCAATTGGCTGCCATAAAGCTTTTCATAGTCTGATATTGTAATAATATAGGCCTGTTTCAGTCAAGGAGCTGTAATGATGAAAATCACTATACATCTAATGCGTTATACAGAAACCCGTCAATTCAGCAAAAGTGCCTGGTGCCACAGTTATAAACTCTATCCCTGACCGCGGTCAGCCATAGAATGAGAAATATTTAATTGGCATATACAGTGGGCTTACTTCATAATAAACCGATGAGTATTAAGCTGTCGGTGATCATCCCAAACCATAACGGCAGTGCCTTTGTGGACTCTTGCCTGAAGGCATTATTTTCTGTTAAACACCAACCCTTTGAAGTGATCGTTGTAGACGATTGCTCTACTGACAATTCTGTTGAAATGATCAGCAAGTTCCCCTGCCGGCTCATTAGGCTCGAAAAACAGGCAGGAGCATCAAAGGCAAGGAACACAGGAGCAAAGAACAGCAGCGGCAATGCCCTCTTCTTCATCGATGTGGATTGTGTTGTTCAGGACGACACTATCCTGCATGTGATCAATGCGTTTGATAAGAACAGAGACCTTGTCATAGGCGGCAGCTATACGCCTGTCGCCTATGACGACACTTTTTTTAGCACCTTCCAGTCCATATTTATCAACTATTCGGAACTCAGGTCGGTCGAGCCTGACTACATAGCGGGTCACGCAATGGTGATCGGCAGGGATATCTTTGAGAAGAGCGGCGGCTTTCCCGAAGACTTCATACCGATCATAGAGGATGTAGAATTCAGTCACAGGCTGAAAAGATCAGGACAGCGGCTGATCATGGACAGCGCTATTCTCGTAAGGCATATTTTCAACTATGATCTCATCAAGTCACTCAGAAATGCCTTCAGAAAATCGAAATACTGGATTGCATACTCCATGGGCAACAGGAATCTTATGGCGGATTCGGGAACAGCATCAGTGGAACTGAAGTTTAATGTGCTCTGCTCTTCTCTCCTATGGTTTTTTTCCCTCTGTTTCGGCATTGTCCCTGACACATTCTTTCTGGCCTGCATTATCATCGTTTCCACCTTTAACCTTGGAGTCAACAGATCTCTGGTCAGGGCCTTCTTCAGGGAAAAGGGTATCACCTTCGGCATCACGGCAACACTCTATTATTCAATGATCTATCCCCTTGCTGTGGCAGCAGGCGGAGCAGCAGGCATGGCTTATTATCTTCAATCCCAGAGGAAAGCAACATAATGTATTCCCCCTTTCGCCATATCGGCTCCGTCCTGATCAAGAAGCGGCCAATCCACCTCACCTTCTTCATAACACGCAACTGCAATGCCCAATGTCCTTTCTGCTTTTATCTCAAGTCTGACGATAAGCAGAAGAGCTCTGACCACGAACTTTCCCTTGAAGAGATAACGAAGATCTCTTCATCTCTCGGCGACCTGCTCTGGCTCGCATTTTCTGGCGGCGAGATCTATCTTCGGTCCGATCTGCCGGAAATAAGCCGGATCTTCTACAAGAACAACAGACCAGCGATCATGCTCTACCCTACGAATGGCCTGCTTCCCGACCGCATCAGGGAGATGACCGAGCAGATACTCAAAGATTGCCCGAAAAGCACGATCGCGGTGAAGCTGTCGCTCGATGGAATAGGTGAGACACACGACAGGCTGCGTAATACCCCTGGCATCTTCACAAAAACCATCGAGACTTATGATCGGCTCAGGAATCTTCTTGATATATACCCGAACTTTGAACTGGGTATAAACACGGTGTTCTGCTCAACAAATCAGGACCAAATGGATGAGATCATTGATTTCGTGTCTGCGATGGACAGCGTAAAGACCCATACCATTTCTCTGATCAGGGGAGACCTCTCTGATAAGGGCTTTAAGGATGTTGATCAGAATAAATATCAGCATGCGATTGCGCGGCTCGAACAGAATCTGAAGAAAAAGGGATCTGCAAAGACATATCGTTTCCGGGGGGCACGCATCAAGGCTGCTCAGGATATCCTCCAGCGCGGCCTCATATCCAGGACTAATGATGAACAAAAGCGGCTCATCCCCTGTTATGCAGGGGAATTAAACGTAGTTCTTGAGGAAACCGGGGAGATTTATCCTTGCGAAAGTCTGAGAAGAGGGCTGGGGAATGTCAGGGATTATGCTTATAACATACCGAAGCTTCTCAGGTCAGACAGGTCTAGGGCTATCCTGAACAGCATCAGGGACAGCCAGTGCTACTGTACTCATGAATGCTATTTTATGACTAACATCCTTTTTAATCCGCGTCTGTATCCTGCCCTTGCACGTGAGTATCTTCAGATCAAATAGATGAACAAGGACGTTATCATTATCGGTGCCGGGGCATCCGGCCTCATCTGCGCAATCGAGGCAGGCAAGCGCGGGAGAACTGTTCTTGTGCTGGACCATAGCCAAAAGATCGGGTCCAAGATAAGGATATCAGGCGGCGGTAGATGCAACTTTACAAACCTGCATATCACACCTGAACACTATATTTCTCAGAACCCGCATTTCTGCAAATCTGCACTTTCCCGGTACACGCCAGAGGACTTTGTCTCTTTGCTTAGAAAACATAGAATATCGTTTCATGAGAAAGAATCAGGACAGCTCTTCTGTGATGCAACCTCTTCTGAGATCATTGTAATGCTCAGGTCAGAGTGCGAAAAAGCAGGCGTAGAGTTCCTCCTCGGATGCAGTGTCAAAGAGATCACGAACAATGGTCTGTTCAGCGTCGCAACCAACAGAGGAACTTTTCAGGCAAGATCGCTGGTCATCGCCACAGGCGGACTGTCTTATCCTAAGCTCGGCGCTACTGACTTCGGCCTCAGGATCGCAGAGCAGTTCAAGATCAACGTCATATCACCAAGACCAGGTCTTGTGCCCCTTACTCTTGCAGGGAAAGAGCTGGAGGTCTTCAGGGAATTGAGCGGAGTTTCGGTCAATGCAATGGTTGCCTCAAACAGGGCTTCCTTTCAAGGCAGTCTCCTCTTCACGCATCGAGGACTGAGCGGGCCGGCGATTCTCCAGATATCCTCATACTGGAACCATGGCGAGCTGCTTTCGATCGATCTTCTGCCGGGCGTTAATGCCTATGATCTCCTTCTTGAGAACAGACAGAGTAGAAAAGAGATCAAGACGTTGCTTTCTCAATATCTGCCTTCTCGCTTCACGCAGGCCTGGTGCAAACATTACCTCCAGACAAAGCCTGTATGCCAGTTCACAGAAAAAGAACTGCAGGATGCTGCGGATAAGCTTAAGGCGTGGCAGGTTAAGCCTTCCGGCACAGAAGGGTATGGTGCAGCTGAGGTGACGGTTGGCGGAATTGATACGAATGAAGTATCATCCAAGACCATGGAAGCGAAAAAGGTTCCGGGTCTTTATTTTATTGGAGAGGTATTTGATGTGACAGGGCAGCTTGGCGGGTACAATCTGCATTGGGCTTGGGCATCAGGTCATGCAGCAGGGCAGTATGTCTGATCAGAGAGCAATAATCCTGGCATCTGCATCTCCCCGTCGCAAGGAACTCCTTTCGCTCATCGGCCTGAAATTCAAGGTTCATGTGAGCGACTATGAAGAGGATCTCGGGCTCAAGCTCAAACCGCACGAACTCGCAAAGTTCCTCTCCCTTGAAAAGGCCCGTGCAGTTGCCGGTAACTATAAGGATGCTCTTATCATTGCAGCAGACACCTTCATCGTATTCCGCAGCAAACTGTTAGGCAAGCCGCATACAGATAAAGAAGCCTTTCGAATGCTCACCCTGCTGAACGGCAACCTGCATTCGGTCATAACAGGATATACGGTGCTTGATACCCGCAGCGGGAAAAAGTCTTCCTCCGCCATAGAGACAAAGGTCTGGTTCAGGAAGATGGCTGATGATGAACTGCGCGCTTATGTAAAGACAGGGGAGCCTCTGGACAAGGCAGGTGCGTATGCGATCCAGGGCATCGGTTCTCTTATCGTGAAAAAGATAGAAGGCGATTATTTCAATGTTATCGGCCTGCCTGTTGCAAGCCTTGCAGTTACGCTGAAGAAGTTCGGGGTGAGCGTTTTATGAATTGGGGCCTTCCTGGAATCTTGATTATTGTTCATAGGTATCATTTCATAAGGAAAATGTTTTAGGCGGAGTTAACCCGCCCCCTAGTAATTCAGGAAACTCGCAGGTTTAATGACGTTTTTAAATCTCACCCTTCCCTGAACGACATCTTCAGTTCATAGACCCCTGCCTCTGCCCGTTGCTCAACAATAAACCCCATCTTCTCAAAAAGTTGGAGCATGGGCCTGTTATCCATCAGCACCGCTGCGGTAAAGCCATGGAGTCCGTTCCGCTTTGCAAGAAGCGTAACATATCCCAGCAGCTCTGAACCGATACCCAGGCTCTGATGGTCGTCTCGTACAACAAAGGCAACCTCTGCTGTATGAGTCTTCTCGTCAATGAAATACTGAGCCATGCCGACGATCGATTCCATGCCTTCCTTCTCTACTATCGCCAGTATCACCATCTCCTTCGTATAGTCGATGACGACAAATTTCTGCAGTTGTTCGTGAGGCATGGAATTCCTTGTTGATATGAAGCGGTGGTACATACAGTCAGAGGAAAGATCATAGAAAAAGTCCTTAAGAAGCTGTTCATCGGTCATACGCACAGGCCGCATCAGCAACCCAAGGCCGCTCTTCGTTGTCCTGTGAGTCTCGAGCTTCTCAGGATACACACCAGCCTCGCCCGGGATAAAGGCCTGGTCTTTGTATATAAGCTGGAGTTTCTTCGCCTCTTCAATCAACCAGCTTCTAAATTTTGGATGAGCAATGGCAATGAGGTCCATGGCACGCTCTCTCATATTCTTGCCGTGAAGATAGGCTATGCCGTATTCGGTCACCACATAATGCAGATCACCCCGCGTTAGGGTAACCCCTGCCCCTTCCCTGAGAAATGGCACAATCCTCGATATGGAGTCAGCTTCGGCAGTTGACTGGATTGCAAGGATCGTCTTGCCCCCTTCTGAGAGGATCGCTCCTCTCATAAAATCTGCCTGACCTCCAATGCCACTGAAAAAATACTTACCGATAGACTCAGCAGTTGCCTGTCCGGTAAGGTCAATTTCGAGTGCACTGTTGATCGCTGTCACATTTCTGTTCCGGGCAATCGTGAGAGGATTATTTGTATAGCTTACTGGTCTAAACTCAATGCTCGGATTGTCATGGATGTAATCATAGGTTTCCTTTTTTCCCATGCAGAAGGCAGCAACAGTTTTATCCCGATTGAGGTCCTTAAGGGAGTTGTCTATTACCCCGCTTTTCATAAGGTCCATAATGCCATCAGTGAAGAGCTCTGTATGGACACCGAGATGTTTCTTGTCCCTGAGGTGCTCGAGGATAGCATTGGGGATACTGCCATATCCAACCTGTATCGTGTCTCCGTCCTGAACGATCTGTGCGACAAATTTTCCGATCCGACCGGCTATCTCATTGGATACGACAGCTTCAAACTCAAGCAGAGGCTCATCGAACGGCACCATAAAATCAATGTCCCTGACATGGACAAAGGTATCGCCATGCACACGCGGCATCTCGGCATTCACCTGTGCTATAACAACTTCAGCATTATCCACCGCGGATTTTACGATATCAACGCTGATACCCAGGCTCACATATCCGTGGGTATCCGGCAGAGATGTCTGGATAAGGGCTATGTCTATAGGAACGCGTTTTTCATTGAAAAGACGGGGAACTGATGAGAGGAATATCGGCGTATAGTCGGCCAGCCCGCTATTCACGGCGTCTCGTGCAGTGCTGCCGATAAAAAAAGAGTTGAACCTGAAATTGTCCTTGTACCGCTCTTCTGCATAGGAGTTCACGCCGAGGTTCCATATCTGAAGAAGCTCAGTATCAACAAACGCCTTGGGATGGGACAGTATATGTCGGAGCATCGCCTGCACAAGATACTGCGGCTCTCCGCAGCCTGTACCGATAAAGATGCGGTCACCAGGATGGATGTGGCTGAAGATGCGGGCCTCAGAAGCAAATTTACCGGGAAAGCTCTGCCTCATTTCCTGTAGTCTGGAATCATCGTGTTCAATGCTCATCGCGGTTAATCACCTCTTTGTACTCTCAGTATATCAGATGCAGGTTTCTGTTCAATGTAAATCATTTTTTTATTGGTAACTGCCTAAAACTTCTGCTTTTTATTGGTAACTGCCTAAAACTTCTGCTATAGTCAAATAAATATAAGCATTCAGGAGGAACTATGGTAGCAATTACTGGTTTACTATTAATGCTGTTCCTGGGCATTGCCGTGTTGATCGTCGTAGCTGTGATCGTCATATACAACAAGCTTGTCCGCCTCAGGACAACCGTGAAGTCTTCCTGGTCTGACATTGATGTGAATCTCAAGAAGCGCTATGATCTTGTGCCGAATCTGGTTGAAACGGTAAAAGGTTATGCCGGCCATGAAAAAGCGGTCTTCGAAAATGTAGCACTGGCCCGCTCAGCAGCCATGAAAGCAACATCACCGGGTGACAAGGCGAAATCGGAGAATATGTTCACCGAGACTCTGAAGAGCCTTTTCGCAGTTGTAGAGGCCTATCCGCAGCTCCAGGCAAACGCGAATTTCATGCAGCTTCAGCAGCAGTTAAAGGAGCTTGAGGACAACATCGAATATTCCCGCCGCTATTACAATGCAGTGGTCCGGGATTATAACATTATGACCGAGACCTTCCCGTCCAATATGATCGCCAACCAGTTCAAGTTTGAGAAGTCTGAGTTCTTTGAACTGGAAGAGGCAGCAGTCGAAAGAAAACCGACAAAAGTAAGTTTTTCCTGAGAGCAACATGAAGAGAAAGGCAGGGAATGTTCTTTTCTTTTTCTGCCTTATTCTTTGCCTCAGCCTTTCCCTTCCTTCTGATTCCTCTGCGCAGGACTTCACGATCAATGACTTTGATGCCTTTATTACCATAGACCAGGATTCTTCCTTTACGGTCAAGGAAACTTTGACCGTAGAGTTCCACCGGCCGCGACATGGCATTTACCGGGATATCCCGTTTAAGTACACAGACAGCGCAGGTGGCTTCATAACCACCCCCACTGACATCCTCTCTGTTACTGATGAAAACAACAAACCGGTGAAATACAGCATAATCAGGCAGGGAAATGCCATCAGGGTCCGTATCGGCGATGCAAAGAAATATGTATCAGGCGTACAGAAGTATGAAATCTTCTATAAAGTTGAAAATGCTATTCTCTTCTTTGACGATCATGACGAGCTTTACTGGAACGTGACCGGCAATGCATGGAGCGCTGACATAAAAGAAGCCCGGTGCATGGTTTCGCTTGGCGCCTTAAAAACAAAGGAATACTGGGCATCCTGCTATACAGGCAGACAGGGTTCGCGTGAGACTGCATGCAAAAACATTCCCGGCAGCAATACTATGGAATTCCTGGCACAAAAGAGTCTCCTCGCTGGTGAAGGATTTACCATAGCCTATGGATGGGACAAGGGCATTGTTTCACCGCCAACTGCTTTCAATATGTTTCTCTGGTTCATCAATCTGAAGCAGAACTGGGTATTTATCCTGCCTGTAATCTCTTTCCTTATTATGTTCTTCATCTGGATGCAGACCGGCAGGGACCCACGTGTGCGGGAATCAATTACGGTCATGTACAACCCGCCTGAATACCTCAAGGTCCCGCTAACGCCTGCAGAGGTCGGCACTATGGTCGATGAAAAGCTCGATCCCCGCGATATTACGGCAACTATTGTCGGACTGGCCGTGAAGGGGTATATCAAGATTGAAGAGACAAAAGAGGAAGGAATCATTTTCGACAAGAAAGATTATTATCTGAAAAAGCTAAAGGATGCAGATACTTCGCTCACCATGTTCGAGCAGCAGCTCATGGTGGATGTCTTCGGCACCATGCCGGGCAAAATGATCTCGGAACTGAAGAATACTTTCTACAAGAATATCCCTTCACTGAAGAGTTCTTTGTACAAGGAACTTCTCAGGAAGAAATACTTCACTACCAACCCGGAGAATGTGAGGGTCACCTATGTAGTTATTGCAGCAGCAATGGGATTCGCAACCGCCTTCGGGCTCTTAACACTTCTCGGGGATTCCCTCGGGGAGGTCAGGGCAATATCTGCCGCAGTTCTGTCAGGACTGGCAGTGCTCGGTTTCGCCAAATTCATGCCTGCCAAAACGCGGGAAGGGTCTGCTGTGTACATGCAGATACTGGGATTCCAGGAGTTCATGAACAGGGCAGAAAAAGATCAACTGGCAAGGATGAAGGACCAGAACCTCTTCTCTAAGTTCTTTCCGTATGCCCTCGCCCTTGATGTGGCGGATAACTGGGCAAAGGCTTTCGAGGGTCTATACCAGGAACCACCTGACTGGTATGTCTCGCCCGGAGGCATGAGGACATTTAACCCGGTGGGATTCAACCATTCCTTTAATTCAGCTATGACCGGGATATCGTCCGCTATCTACTCAGCTCCTCGGGGAAGCGGGGCCGGAGGCAGCGGGAGCTTTGGCGGCGGTTCTTCAGGTGGCGGTTTCGGCGGCGGAGGCGGAGGGAGCTGGTAAGAGGCCGTAATTCGTGAATCGAAATCGTGTCTGGCAAGTCTCAATCGTTGTCCGTAAACTGTGATCAACTGTGCCGGCACGACTCATTCCAACGGGGAGTAGCAGTCAGCAAAAAGGGAGCAGGCACGAAACCTGCTCCCCTTTATATTGCTCAAGGTTCTTTAATAAAAAGTCATGGCACTAACTTGGGGACTGAATTATTCGCTTCATTCGCTTCAATAACAAAGTTTGAAGGATCAATCACGCCGATAACATATTTACCTGACGGATTTGTCTTTGTAGAGACGGTAAATGACTTGCCCCTGGATATCTTTGGACCAACAGTTCCGTAAAAGAGTGAGGCAAGGAGTGTGTCACCTGATTCGTAGGTGTCGTTATTGGAAAGATAAACATTAACGATCACATTATTGGCAGGCGCTACACCTGTGTTTGCTACATTGAAACTCCCGGCTAATTTATAGATGCCTCTGCGGTCAGGACCGCTCTTTCTGATCAGGTTCCATGAACCGACAAGTTCCCTTGCAGAATTAAATGTGGCAGTGCAGGTCTTGCCCCCATCTATCGTCACCTGTCCTGTGCTGTCACAATCACCGGACCAGCCGGCAAAGATCGAGCCTATGGATGGTATGGCAGTGAGCTCCACAACAGTGCCTTCATCATAGGATTCAGAACAGTCTGCGCCGCAGTCTATGCCATCCCCTGTTACTGTTCCTGAGCCTGTACCCGTCTTGATCACGTTAAGGGTAGTATTGTTCCAGTTGACAATATCTGATTGCTGCTCCGCACTGAGGCCGGCAAGAAGTGAGGGGTCAAGTTCTACGGCATCAAACAGAGCAACAGCGGCATTTATTGCGCCTGAAATAGTGTTGGGGGTTCCAGTAATATCTCCCAGACCTGCGAAGAACATAAGGGACCTCGTAGCGCCTGCAGGAACTGAAACATTAAAGGTTGCTCCGAGCCCGTTTCTGGCGGAGCAATTACAGACTAATTCCGTATAACTTGTCGGAATCACCGATGCGCCAAGGCCATACATTACGGTTGTATTGACCGGATCGCTTGGCCCAGAGTCTGAGGTAACAATCCAACGGTCTTCTGTTGTTACAATAAGATCTCCGGAGGAGGTATCTCTCAGTATTGTCCCGCTGTCAGAACCAAAATTCACAGGGACCTGAACAGTGACATCAACAGGCGAACCTGTCGGATTATGAAGAAAAGCCATGATTCTGCCAAGTGATTTGTCTGTAAAAAAATGATATTGAACCGTCACGTCAACTGCCATGCTCAGAGGCCCAACAGTTAAAGTGGTTCCGGTCAGATCAGCCGTCGAACTACTAACAATAGTCCCGTTGACATATATCTGGTAAGCATTATCAAAAGCGTCACTTGCATTGCTTGCGCTCGTTGCCTCATTGATAACAAGTCCCGGCAGACTGCCGTACCCCCCGCTCCCAAACGGCCCGGTTCCATTATCACCGTTATTAGAAATATCCCATCTCGTGGACCCGTAACCCGTAGCAATATTCTGCGGCAGCGATACGGTAGCGGCAAAGGCCGCTGACGACAATAAAACTGAAAACAGCACCAACACACAAAACAACCTGATAGTGATTCTCATAACACCCTCCTCCAAAATTCATATTCAAAAAGTAGTTAAGCGAACAGACTTATTCTGCTGGTATTATTGCTGCCTTCTCCCATTATTATGCGAACCATAGTGATTGTCAAGGATAAACTCGATAAATCGATCAGGTTGTGAACGTAATAAGGACCTCGTCGGTCTCTACAGCCTTGCCGATAGTTGCCGTCACATTATCCACGACCCCGTCGCACGGAGAGGAAACACCGCTTTCCATCTTCATGGATTCGATGACCACAAGGTCCTGGCCGCGGTACACGCGATCGCCTTTCTTGACAAGGATATTGACCACCATGCCGGGAAGAGGCGAGAGAAGCTCATTTTCATGAAAGTCCTTCTTCTCCTTTGGCATGTATTGGGCCAGTTCCCATTCCCTCGGCGTGTATATTTCAAAAATGCGGGTGATGCCGCTGTACGCAGTCCATATGAAATTCTGCCTGTACTGAAGCCTGAAGTATTGGTCCACGCCGTCTATCGAAAGTTTCAGTCTACGCCGGTAGAATTCAAAGACCGGCGCAACGACAGTATGGTCCGTTCCATTTATCCTCACGCTCCAGTCCCGGGATGAGAGCTGCCCCTGCAGTTCGACCTCAAAGATATTCTTGTTGCCTTTGACAACATAACTGTGGAGCTGAGCAGTCTTGTGGGAGAGCCCGACCTTTGCAGCCATAGGCTTTAACGATTCACGGACCAGGTTCTTGCGGTTGTGATACACGACGGTCGTGGCAATGACCATGGTTTCGAGCTGCTCCATCGGCGGGTCGATCTTGGCCTCGCCATCGTCGTAATGTTCCTCAATGAATCCGGTCGTAAGCTCGCCTTTGATAAAAGCAGGGTGGTTCAGAATGGAGTTCGCAAAATTGAGGTTGGTGGTCACGCCCTCAACATGGTAGCGATTCAGGGCATTGATCAATGTGGTTCGGGCCGCTTCCCGCGTCTCACCCCAGCTGATGACCTTTGACAGGAGCGAGTCATAGTACACGCTGATAAAGCTGCCGGCCTCGACGCCGCTGTCAAGCCGTATATTTCTGCCCCTGAGAGTCGAATACCGGGTGATCAGTCCGGTTGACGGCAAAAAGTGACGGGAAGAATCCTCAGCACAGATCCTGGCCTCTATTGACCAGCCCTTGATCGAGACATCTTTCTGCGAGATCGGCAGATGCTCGCCCGCAGCAACCTTGAGCTGCAGTTCGACAAGGTCGAGTGAAGTGACCATCTCGGTTATCGGATGCTCCACCTGAAGCCGCGTATTCATCTCCATGAAGAAGAAGTTCCTGTTATTATCCATGATGAATTCAACGGTGCCGGCATTGGAATATCCAGCCTGCCGGCCCAGGGCGCAGGCCATTTCGCCCATACGGGACCTGAGTGCCGCATCAACCGCCATCGAGGGAGCCTCTTCGATCACCTTCTGATACCGCCGCTGAATAGAACATTCCCGTTCACCAAGAGAGACGACGTTCCCATGCTTGTCCGCAATGATCTGGATCTCAATATGGCGGGGGTTGACGATAAATCGTTCCAGAAAGATCCTGTCGTCGCCAAATGCCTTGCGGGTCTCATCCTGTGCGGAACGGAGCGCTGATTCAAGATCTTCAGGTGTAGCTGCCAGGCGCATGCCCCGGCCTCCTCCTCCTGCAGCCGGCTTGAGCAGAACAGGATACCCGATCTCTGCCGCAAGTGCCCTGATCTCTTCAATGTCAACGATCGGCAGATTGTGACCGAGCACAACAGGAACTCCTGCCTTCATCGCGATATTCTTGGCAGAGATCTTATCTCCGAGAGCAGCGATCACCTCTGATGAAGGCCCGATATATACCAAACCTGCCTTGACCACGGACGCAGCGAAATCCGAATTCTCCGAAAGGAAGCCATACCCCGGATGGATAGCCTGGCAACCCTGGGCAAGTGCAGCATTGATGATCTTTTCATGAACGAGATAGGAAGAAGTAGATGGAGACGGCCCGATATGGACAG
>CAZDLA010000028.1:0-34308 GCA_964506525.1 uncultured Nitrospiraceae bacterium | reverse complement strand
CGTCAGGCTGCGGAAAGACAACCCTCCTGAGGTGCTTTAACCGGATGCATGATCTCTATCCAGGCAACCGTTACGAGGGTGAGATCTATTTTGTGAAGGACAACCTTCTCAGTCCTGATATGGACCTGATCAGCCTCAGAAGCAGGATTGGGATGGTATTCCAGAAACCGACGCCGTTTCCGATGAGCATTTTCGACAATATCGCATACGGATTGAAGCTGAAGGGTGTCAGGAAGAGGGCTGAACTTTCGGAACGCGTTGAAAAGGCCCTTAGGCATGCTGCGCTCTGGGATGAGGCAAAGGATAAACTCAACGCCAGTGCGTATGATCTTTCGGGCGGCCAGCAGCAGCGGCTTGTTATCGCGAGAGCATTGGCTGTCAATCCGGAAGTTCTGCTGTTCGATGAGCCAACCTCTGCACTGGATCCTATATCCACTGCCAAGATCGAGGAACTCTTCGCAACACTGAAAAAGGATGTTACGATCATCATTGTTACGCATAATATGCAGCAGGCAGCCCGTATCTCGGACTGGACAGGATTTATGATGTTGGGAGAACTTATCGAGTTCGACAGGACCGACAAGATCTTTACTGCACCGTCTGTGAAACTGACTGAAGACTATGTTACTGGGAGGTTCGGATAATGACTGTTTTTGACGAGGAACTGCAGCATCTGAAGGAGAAGCTTCTTAAAATGGGGTCTCTGGTGGAGGATGCGATCAAGAATTCCATTCTTGCCCTTGTGGATAGAGACAATCTTCTCGCCCAGAAGGTTATAGACAATGATCGTCTGGTCAATACGCTCGATGTGGAGATTGACGAGGAGTCGATCCGCCTCATAGCGCTCAGGCAGCCGATGGCAACAGACCTCAGGTTTATCACGATGGCAATGAAGATCACGACTGACCTCGAACGCATGGGCGACTTTGCAGTGAACATTGCAGAACGTGCGATTGAACTGAACGAGGAGCCGGTCCTGAAACCGTATATCGATATCCCCAAAATGCGGGAGATAGCTCAGGGCATGATACGGGATGCGCTGAATGCTTTTGTAAAGAAGGACAAAGAACTGGCGATAAACGTTATCATGAGGGATGACCAGGTCGACGACCTCAAACGCGATGTACTGCAGGAGCTGGCTCTGTTTATGGCCAAGGACCCCTCAACCGTATCACGTGCCATGAAGGTGAGCTTTGTTGCGCAGTATCTCGAACGCGTTGCTGATCATGCTACGAATATCGCCGAGATGGTTATCTATCTTGTTGATGGCAAGATCATCAGGCATATGGCCCCGCCGACAGAACAGTGATGCGCTGATGATCAGCCGATCATCAGCGCTCTTGTCTTTTCAATAACCTCTTCAACTGTTACCTTGAAGGCCTCTTTTGTCTTCCTGTCCTTGATCTCGACAAGGCCTTCCTTCAGGTTCTTTTCACCGATAATGATCTGTGTAGGGATGCCGATCAGATCAGCGTCCTTAAACTTTACGCCGGCACGCTCGTCGCGGTCATCCATGAGAACATCGATACGATTCTTCTTCAAGTCTTTATAAAGTGCATCAGCTGTTTCGACGGTCTTCGGATCGTTCATGTTCAGCGGGATCAGTTCAACATCAAAGGGCGCAATGCTTCTTGGCCAGATGATGCCGTCCCTGTCATTGTTCTGCTCAATGGCTGCTGCTGCGATGCGTGCAGGGCCGATGCCATAACTGCCCATGATGATCGGTTTTTCGTTGCCGTTTTCATCAAGGAATACGGCATTCAGCGCAGCGGAATATTTAGTGCCGAGCTTGAAGATATTGCCGATCTCGATCACGCGCTCAACAGAGAGTTCTGCCCCGCATTTTGTGCATGCCTCACCCTGCTTCGCAATATGGATATCGTTCCATTCTGCAGCAAAGTCCCGATCCGCTTTAACGCCTTTTGCGTGATAATGCTGCTTGTTCGCACCGGTGACATAGGTTCCTTGCCTGATGCAGGCGTCGCCGACAATGCGCAGGTCTTTGTGTCCCATAGGGCCGATGAATCCGGCCTCGACGCCGAGGATCTCTTTGACCTCGATCTTCTGCGCCGGCCTGTGCTGACCAATGACCTTGGCCAACTTCTTTTCATGCACTTCCTGGTCTCCGCGCACCAGCGCGAGTACCGGACCGCTGTCGGATATCACGAGAACGCTCTTGATAAAATTCTCGGATGACAGTTTCAGAAATGTCGAAACCTCATGGATCGTTCGTTTTTCCGGCGTATGTATCTCTTCAAGCTGCCAGTCTTTTTCCTCTATCTTCTTCGGGATGGATAATGCCAGTTCCACGTTCGCAGAATAACCGCAACCAGGACAGACAGCTACCTGGTCTTCGCCTGCAGGACTCGGCGCCATAAACTCGTGGGAGTATCCGCCGCCCATCATGCCCGGGTCTGATTCGACCTGCATGAATTTCAGACCGCAGCGGTTGAATATCCTGTGGTATGCCTCTGCATGGAGCTTATAGTTCTTATCAAGGCCTTCTTCGTCAGCATCAAAGCTGTAGCTGTCTTTCATGATGAATTCCCGTGTGCGCAGAACGCCGCTTTTCGGCCGCGCCTCATCTCTGAGCTTTGTCTGTATCTGGTACCATATCTGGGGAAGGTCCCGGTATGAGCGGATCTCCCGGGAGGCAAGCCATGTCATGATCTCTTCATGGGTCATGCCGAGACAGAATTCTCTGTCATTGCGGTCCTTGAGCCGGAACATCTCGCCGCCGATAATATCCCAGCGGCCTGTCTGCTGCCATATCTCTGCAGGGTGGAGGATCGGCATGGATATCTCCTGTGCCTCGATAGACTCCATCTCCTCTTTCAGGATCGCATCTATTTTGTCCAGGACCCTCCAGCCGAGCGGAAGAAATATATACAGACCTGCTGCCAGCTGCCTGACGTACCCGGCACGGAGCATAAGGATATGGCTTATGGCTTCTGCATCAGCAGGGGCCTCTCTTAGAGTAGGGATGAACATCTTCGAAAATCGCATTACGTCCTCCAGGGGAAAAAGTATGGATTAGACTAAAGCATTGTCATGCGTGAGTCAATGCAGGAAGCAGTGCCGGGGTAAGTCGGTTATTTGATCCTTGTTCCGTCAAAGGGGCAGTATTTCCATCTGAGATCAAGTTTTTTACCGCAGAGCTCGCAGGTCTTCTCGCTTACGGTGCCGGCATTAAGGTCAATTGGCTTTCCGTCAGAAAGGATGCTTTTTACATAGGAAAGCACCACAAATATACGCTCGTTGTTGTCGCTTGGATCGATCGGGTTCATGAAAAAACCGAGCCGGTCAAGATGAAAACTGTGGGAAAACCCTTCGATTACCTCGTTGTCCATAAACGTGACGGCGATCTTGCGCTCTGTTGACTGAAGCCCAGAGGATTTTTCAGGCGGCCTGTTGTGCGGTGCCCTGCTTCCCTCAAGTGTTCTTACGAAAAAAACCGCCTTGAGGTCATCCACAAGCACCTCGACGTTAGCATCTGATGAGCCGTCAACAGCCATATGAAACATGTTCCTGTAAGGAAGAAAGTCTCCGGTCGTGCCCTTGAGCATGGCGCCGTCTTTCTTTTTTGCAACGATCTTTGTCAGCATGGATTCCTCCGCGTTCGGTTAATGTTTCTCTTACGTAAAGATTAGTATATGCAGACCTTCAATTCAAGCAGAAACTGCTCAGGTGAATCTTTTAAAAAAGAAGACAACATGGTAGAGTATAGCTGATTTTCTGATAAGGAGTTACAAAACGTGCAAAGAATCCCTTTAACACCAGACGGATACCGGAAACTGCAGGCCGAACTTGAGCAGCTGATGAAAGTCGCGAGGCCGCAGAACATACAGGCAATAGCAGAGGCGCGCGCGCATGGCGACCTCTCTGAAAATGCAGAATATCATGCGGCAAAAGAGCAACAGTCCTTTATTGCAGGAAGGATACAGGAACTGCAGGGAAAGATAGCCATGGCGCAGGTGATCGACCCGGCTACCATAAAGCAGTCGAACGTTGCGTTCGGTGCAAAGGTGAAGGTGCTTGATGTCGAGGCAGATACGGAATATGTCTTCATTCTTGTTGGCCCGGAAGAGGCTGATGTGAAGCAGGGCAAGATATCGATCAGCTCTCCGGTCGGCAGGGCGCTTATTGGCAAGGATGTCGGTGATACTGTCACGATCAAAGTCCCTGCCAGAACCATAGAATATGAGATATTAGAGATCACCTTTGAGTAGATTTTTTAAGGCAGAAATTCAGGAAAACCGTCCGGTCCACGCAGTCCATAATCTCTTAACCCTTAGCGTCCCTGCCGATATGCCTGAGCCGAGGCCTGGCCAGTTTTTCATGATCGAGGTGAATAAAGGGACTGACCCTCTGCTCAAACGGGCCTTCAGCCTTTTCAGAAAAACAGAAAGCGGACCGCAGATACTTTACCGGGTAAGAGGCAAGGGCACTGAGATTCTGAAGGAGTTGAAAGCAGGATCTGTGATCGAGGTGCTTGGTCCGTTGGGTACATTCTATCCGCTTCCCTCCGAGGACACTATCCCTCTTGTTATTGCCGGCGGCATCGGCATTGCCTCTGTTTTTTCTTTTGTTGAACAGTATGCCGGCAGAGCAATAGTTTTCTACGGCGCGCGCACAAAGGATGACCTTCTGATGCTGCAGGAAGTAGAATCTTTTGCAAAAGAGGTCATCATAAGCACTGATGACGGGTCTGCCGGCGTGAAAGGTACTGCTGCCGATACTCTTTCTTCTTTTTTGTCTAATCCCCAATCCCCAATCCCCAATTACCGTATTTATGCCTGCGGTCCGCACCTTCTGCTCAAGGCAATCTCGGAGATCGCCAGGGCGCATAAGATACATTCATATATCTCCATGGAGGAGCATATGGCCTGCGGCATCGGCGCATGCCTCGGATGTGTTGTCAAGACCCGCGACGGGTACACAAGAGTCTGCAAGGAAGGACCGGTATTTGAGGGCAGGGAGATAGTGTGGTGAGCATAAATCTTGGCGTCAGGATAGGCAGTCTTGAACTGAAAAATCCTGTTATGACAGCATCAGGCACGTTCGGATACGGCGAAGAATATGCCGAATTCCTTGATTTGAGCAGGTTGGGCGCTGTTGTGGTAAAGGGCCTTTCGCTCTTGCCGAAAGAAGGCAACCCGCCGCCGCGCATAGTCGAAACTGCATCGGGCATGCTCAATGCCATTGGACTGCAGAATATCGGCATTCAACGCTTTATTGAGGAGAAAATGCCATTTCTCAGGACCTATGACACAAAGGTGATCGTCAATTTCTTCGGAGACTCGATCGATGAATATGTTGCCGCAGCAGAAAGACTGAGCTCTGTTGATGGTATCCATGCACTGGAGATGAACATATCCTGTCCGAACAAGCAGGCAGGATGGTGCATATTCGGTACTGATCCCAAGGTGACGACTCAGGTTGTGAGCGCAGTGAGAAAGGCGACAAACCTTCCGCTCATCGTAAAACTTTCCCCAAATGTGACCGACATATCTCTTATGGCAAAGGTAGCCGTCGATGCAGGAGCAGACGCTCTTTCTGTCATCAATACCCTGACAGGCATGGCTATTGATATCAGAACACGGAAGCCGAAGCTTGCCAACAGAACTGGCGGGCTCTCAGGTCCTGCTATCAAACCGGTGGCAGTCCGCATGGTGTACGAGGTTTTTAAGGCAGTAAAGGTCCCTGTTATCGGGATGGGAGGAATTATGCATGCGGATGATGCGATCGAGTTCCTGCTGGCAGGTGCTGCAGCTGTTGCGGTCGGAACGGCAAATTTTGTGAACCCAAAAGCAACAATTGACATCCTTGATGGTATAATGGCGTATATGCAGGAAGAGAAGGTCGATGATATTAACCTTTTAAGAGGAGCTGCTCATGCAATCTAATCCAGTTATTACGCTCACAACCGACTTTGGGCTCAATGATTCTTTTGTTGGGGTTATGAAAGGGGCGATACTCAGCATCAATCCCTCGGCTAACGTCATTGATCTCAGTCATGGGATTGCATCCCATGATATCAGGGAGGCGGCTTTTACGGTCGGCATGAACTACAAGTTCTTTCCTGAACGGACATGCCATGTGGTTGTTGTAGACCCTGGCGTGGGTTCGCGGAGGAGGCCCCTCCTTGTCGTAACCGAGCGGCAGTATTTCATCGGGCCGGATAACGGCATCTTTTCCTACATATATAAGCTGGAAGCGCGGACGCTCCAGGTGATTCATATCACGGCAGACCACTATTTCCTTAAGTCGAAGAGTTCGACCTTCCAGGGGAGGGATGTTTTCGCGCCGGTTGCAGCATGGCTTTCCGGCGGCAAGAACGTGCAGAATTTTGGAGAGGTCATCACTGATTATCGTTCCATCGATCTTCAGATGCCCTCTGTCGATAAGGGCGTTATCAAAGGTGAGGTCATCCATGTCGACAAATTCGGCAATGCTACGACAAACATCAGTCAGGCAGAGATCGATACCCTTATAAGTCAGAATCCGGGGACACCGCTAAAGGTAATGCTCTCCGGTAAAGAGATACCCATGAGAATGTATTATGGCGAGGCACTGGACAAGGAACTTCATTCCGTGATCAACAGCTCTGAATATGTCGAGTTTTTCGTGAACCGGGGCAATGCAGCAAAGCTGTTCAATATCGCTATCGGCAACCCAGTCGAGATTCATAACACTCCTTAATTCCCCTGCTTTTTGTGCAGCATGTTCTGGCCTGATAATACTTGACAGATTTACTAAACTTTTATAAGGTAAATCATGCTTAGGTTATCGACAAAAGGCCAGTATGGCGTGCGTGCGATGTATGAGATCGCAAGAGCCGGCAGTGTTGGTCCGGTTACGATCAAACAGATCTCCGAAAGGCAGGATGTCTCTGTCTCCTATCTTGAGCAGATACTGAACACGCTGCGCAAATCCGGGATCATTCAGAGCGTAAAAGGACCTGGCGGAGGGTATGTGCTTTCCCGGGGGCCGGAGAAGATCAGCATTGCCGAGATCCTCAGAGAACTCGAAGGGCCTGTGGCGATCACGTCCTGCCTGGATCCGGCTGAGGGCTGCATCAGGGTTGACAGCTGCGTGACGCACCTTCTCTGGAAATCTCTTGGCGAGAATATCGAGCGGTTCCTTGACAGCATGTCCCTGCAGGACCTTCTTAAGGGCAACCAGCTCATGACGATACCGAAGAAGCCGAGAAAAGGCCGGCAGATAAAGGGCAGCAGGGCGGCCTGACAGAATATGAAATTTGTCGAGAACGTCAAGCCTGATGTTACCACTGATATCGTGTATATGATGTGCCCCATGCATCTGCTGAAACTTGAGGAGCAGATGAAAGAGCTTGAGCCTGGCCAGATACTTGAGATTATGACAGACTATGACGGTGCGCTTGAGGATATTCCTGACTGGTGCAAAAAGACAGACAATGAATTCCTGGGGGTTGACGAGACTCCTGATTTCTTTAAATTTTATATCAAGAAGGGCACGAGGTGATCATGAAGAAATACTATGTTGACCATGTTGCTACAAATCCCCTTCATCCGGACGTGCTTCAGGCGATGATGCCGTATTTTACGGAGGAATTCGGCAATCCCCTAAGCGTGTACGCATATGGCATGAAGGCAAAGGAAGCGATCGAGGCTGCACGCGAGCAGGTCGCCGGATTGGTAAATGCGAAGACTGCGGAAGTTATTTTTACTGCAAGCGGTGCAGAGGCAAACAACTTTGCCTTGCGGGGCATTGCCCTGGCGCGTCAGAACGAGGGCAAGCATGTGCTGGTGTCGAGGATGGAGCATCATTCCATACTTAACGCAGCCCGGTTTCTTGAAAAAAGCGGCTTTACCGTAACGTATCTGCCTGTGGATAAACAGGGTGTTGTAGATCCTGAAACTGTGAGAAAGATGATAACAAAAGAGACTACCTTGATCTCGGTGACCCATGCAAGTAGCGAGGTCGGTACGATCGAACCGATAAAAGAGATCGTGAAGATCGCAAAAGAGAAGAATATCTCTGTTCATACTGATGCAGTTGCCTCGACCGGAAATATTCCGGTTGATATGGCAGATCTGGGTGTTGATCTTCTGAGCATGGCTGCGCATCAGTTCTATGGACCAAAAGGGGCTGGAGCGCTTGTGGTGAAACAGGGCACGCGTATCGTTCCGCTCATTTACGGCGGCATACAGGAGTCAGGCAGGCGCGCCGGTACCGAGAATGTCCCGGCAATCGTGGGCATGGGAAAAGCAGCTGAACTTGCCAAGGCAGAGTTGCAGAGCAGAATGGACTATCTCAGGCCTCTGCGGGACAAGATCATTAATGCCATGGCGAATGTCGATAAGGTCTACCTGACCGGTGACAGAAACAACCGGCTTCCCGGCCACGCGAGTTTCTGCGCGGAATATATCGAAGGAGAGGCTATGCTGCTCCTTCTTGCGGCCAAAGGCATCTTTTCAGCGAGCGGATCTGCCTGCTCTTCAAAAGCATTGAAGGCTTCGCCGGTACTGCTTTCGATGGGCATTCCGTCAGGTCTTGCTCAGGGCTCGATCGTTTTCAGTCTCGGCATGGGAAATTCAGCCGAAGATATAGATTATGTTGCAGCAGAGTTTCCGGCAGTTATCAAAAGACTCAGAGAAATCTCTCCCTATGCCGAAGGATGGGGAGATAAAGAGGAAGGTGGATCATGTATACCGACAAAGTAATGGACCATTTTACAAATCCCCGTAACGTAGGGGACATGGCAGATGCAGACGGCGTAGGCCAGGAAGGCAATCCAACCTGCGGAGATGCCATGAAGATCTATATCAAAGTGAAGGACGACCGCATTGTTGATGCCAAGTTCAAGACCTTTGGCTGCGGCGCAGCTATTGCCGTGAGCAGCATGGTGACCGAGATGGTGAAGGGCAAGACACTTGATGAAGCACTTGCCATATCCAAGGAAGCGGTTGCCAACGAACTGGGCGGGCTGCCTCCGCAGAAGATGCACTGCTCCATGCTCGGATCGGATGCCCTTAAGAAAGCGATCGAGGATTACCGATCCAGACAGAAGAAATAGCCTGCTCGATAGAGCGTTCTTTTCTGCAGCCATTTCTTTACAAAAGATAAAGTGAGCTGTTAGACTATCTTGTTGGGAGAGGTGGCCGAGTCGGTCGAAGGCAACCGCCTGCTAAGCGGTTGAATGGGTAACACCGTTCCCAGGGTTCGAATCCCTGCCTCTCCGCCATTTTATGGCCAGATAATAATTTTATTTCATCATCAAGGAGGAGTAGTCAATGAAGAAGCAGATTTTGGTAGCAGTGTGTGGTATTGCTCTTGTGTTAAGTTTTGGTGCATGTAAGAAGAAAGAGGAAAAACCTCAGGCTCCTCAGGCAGGCGCGCCGCAGGGACAGCTTCCCCCAGGACATCCGCCAATGGCTGGTGGTCAGCAGGGTGGTCAGCAGGTAACAATGCCGAAGGGCCAGACCACGGTTTCCCTTCCCGATGCAGTAAAGGGCAAGTGGAAGTCAGTTGTTGTTGTTGTTGAGGACAAGGCCAGCAAGAAGAAGACCGAATATACAATTAATGTTAACAGCGATTTCAAGGTTCCGGGATCAAACCTGAAGCTTGCTGTCAGTGAGTTCATTCCTGACTTCAAGATGGACGGCCTCACGATCACGTCTCTCTCGAATGAGCCGAACAACCCTGCAGTAGGTATCAAGGTTCTGGAAGACGAGAAGGAGATCTTCAAGGGATGGCTCTATTCCAAGTTCCCTGCGATCCATCCTTTCGAGCATCCGAAATACGCTATCATGCTGAAGAGCGGCGTAAAGAAATAAGCAGTAATCGCAAGAGATGCGCCCTTAGCTCAGCTGGATAGAGCGTCAGACTACGAATCTGTAGGCCGGGGGTTCGAATCCCTCAGGGCGCGCCAGTATAACAGTTAAGGGATTCAAAGAGTCAGAAAAGAGGCTGTAAGCGGAAGTATTGCTTGCAGTCTCTTTTTTTTCGCGCATACAGAGACCTGTGTTATTATTAGCCGATGCTGAGTGACGATGATATCAAGTTCATGAGAATGGCTATGGAAGAGGCTGTTTACGCATTTGATAAGGGCGAGGTGCCGGTCGGCGCCCTTGTTGTGCGCAACGGTGAAGTTATCTGCCGGACGCACAATCTTAGAGAAACAACGAAAGATCCCTCAGCTCACGCCGAAATCCTTGCTCTGCGCGCAGCAACAAAGGTATCAGACTCCTGGCGCCTTCTTGATGCGACCCTGTATGTTACGAAAGAACCCTGCATCATGTGCTCAGGCGCGATCATAAATGCACGAATTTCCCGACTTGTCTATGGCTGCAAAGATATGAAGGCCGGTGGCGTGGACAGTGTATATCACATTTTGACTGACTACCGTCTCAACCACCAGGTTGAAGTTGTCTCAGGAGTGCTTGAATCTGAATCCGCTTCACTTCTTCAGCGTTTTTTTAAGGATCGCAGGTAATTTTCTAAGATTCGCCCTATCGTGATACAATAACCAACGCCCATGGAACAAGTACCAAAAAGCGAAATAGAGATCATTTTTGACGCTACATCTGACGGCATGATTGCGGTGAGGAGTGACGGCGTGGTCACATTGTTTAACAAAGCGGCTGAAAGGATAACCGGCCTTAGCGCAAAGGACGTTATTGGAAGGCCTGCGGTTGATGTGATACCGAATACACGGCTCCATATTGTGCTTGCCGAAGGCAAGGCTGAGATCGGGCAGGAGCAGAATCTGGGCAATACGGTGATCATCACGAACAGGGTTCCTGTAAGGGATGCTGACGGCAGCGTGAGGGGTGCGGTCGCTGTTTTCCGCGATATCACAGAGATAAAGAATCTTTCAATTACGGTAAGTGATCTCTGGAATGTGCGAAGTCTGCTTGAGGCAGTTCTTGACTCCACATCGGATGCCATATCTGTTGCTGACGAACAGGGTAATAATATTATCGTCAACCCTGCATATACGCGCATAACCGGACTGCCACCCGAGGCGGTCATCGGCAAGCATGTGACCGTTGATATTGCCGAGGGAGAGAGCATGCATATGCAGGTCCTTGAAACAGGGAAATCGGTGAAGAATGTCCATATGAAGGTCGGGCCTGCCAAAAAAGAGGTTATCGTCAATGTTGCTCCGGTCTATATTGATGGGAAGATCCGCGGCAGTGTCGGCGTTATACGTGATATTTCAGAAGTTATCGCCCTTACGGAAGAGCTTGCCCATGCAAAAAAACTTATCCGCCAGCTCAAGGCCCGATACACCTGGGATGATATCATCGGCAGCAGCCCTGCCATTGAACTGGCCAAGGAACAGGCGAAAAGGGCAGCAGAGACTCCTGCAACGGTAATTCTGAGAGGAGAAAGCGGTACAGGCAAGGAACTTTTTGCTCATGCCATCCACAATGCAAGCAGCAGGAGAAAGGGGCAGTTTGTCCGCATCAACTGTGCAGCCCTGGCCGAGAATCTGCTCGAGAGTGAGCTCTTCGGTTACGAAGAAGGCGCATTCACCGGCGCTGTAAAGGGTGGGCGAAGGGGTCTGTTCGAGGAGGCAAGCAGGGGAACGATATTTCTCGATGAGATCGGCGAGGTAAGCCTTGCACTCCAGAAGAAGCTGCTGCGGGTCCTGCAGGAAAAAGAGGTGACAAGGGTCGGCAGTGCAGTACCCTTGCCTATTGATCTGCGTGTCATTGCAGCAACAAATGCCAATCTTGAGCTGAAAGTAAAAGATGGCAGTTTCCGGGAAGACCTCTATTACCGGCTGAACGTTCTTCCCATACAGATACCTCCTCTTAGGAATATAAGTACTGATATCCCGCTGCTGGCTGAACATATTATATTCAAGCTTAACCAGAGTTATGGCAGGGAAGTAATGAAGATATCTGATGAGGCGATGGAGGTTCTCCTGAGTTATGACTGGCCAGGAAATGTTCGGGAGCTCGAAAATGTGATCGGCAGGGCGATGATCAACATGAGGCTGAATGAAAAGGTGATCGAGATCGAGCATCTTCCACTGCTCGGCTGCGAAAAGATCAACCAGGCATTTTTCACTGCAGAGAACAGGAGTCTGCGGACCCTCGAAGAGGCGGTCTCTGAGGCGGAAAGAACTGCTATCGTTCGTGCACTCTCAGAGGCTGGAGGCAGTCGTCAGAAGGCAGCTGTCCTGCTTGACACTGCCCTCAGAAATCTCTATTACAAGATGAAAAAGTATGGTATCAGCTGAGTTTGATTGGTATATAGCGATCAGTTTGTGTGAATTATAGTGCGTGCATGTGAGTGCGCGATTGCAAAATAATGCAGTTTGAATTTTTATATGAGTACTGCTCTAAGTCTATTATTATTGTATAATAACAATATGTTGTGCTAATTAGTGAATGTAATTGATTGATTATTAATCTTATGGAACGGACATTGCTATGCAGAGGCTGAGTCTGTATAGCAATGTCATTACCAAACAGGAAACAACTCTGGTTCATTGGAGGCACACAATGGAAATACTCAAAATTGACCATCTGGGAATAGCTGTTAACAGTATTGATGATGGGAAGAATTTTTGGTCCGATGTTCTCGGGCTGAAGCTCGAAGGCTCTGAAACCGTAGAAGCCCAAAAAGTGACAACAGCGTTCTTTCCGGTCGGTGACAGTGAAGTGGAGCTTCTTGAGTCAACCTCACCCGATGGGCCGGTGGCAAAGTTCATCGAAAAGAAAGGCGCCGGTTTTCAGCATGTCGCTTTTCGCGTGGCAAATATCGAAGATGCTTTAAAAGAACTTAAGGAAAAAGGCATTCAACTCATTGACGAGCAGCCGCGAATCGGTGCGGGTGGCGCCAAGATTGCCTTCCTGCACCCCAAGGCCACCGGAGGTGTCCTGGTTGAACTCTGTGAGCGTTGACATCTTCTGACAAGGAGTAACAAATGGCACAACATCCACAACTACCAAAATGGACAGCAATTGCTGAGAAGCAGATGAAGGGCAAATCCGTGGAGACACTTTCCTGGATGACCCCGGAAGGCATCAAGGTCAAACCTCTCTATACTGCCGAAGATCTGGAGGGCATGGAATCAGTGAACACCCTCCCCGGGATGGCTCCGTATGTCCGCGGCCCCATGGCCACCATGTACACCGGGCGGCCGTGGACCATTCGTCAGTATGCCGGTTTCTCGACCGCCAAAGAATCGAATGCCTTTTACCATAAGGCCCTGGCCGCCGGGCAGAAAGGTCTGTCCGTCGCCTTCGATCTTGCTACCCACAGGGGGTATGATTCCAACCATTCGCGTGTTGCAGGCGATATCGGCAAGGCGGGTGTTGCCATAGATTCGGTTGAAGACATGAAGATTCTTTTCAACGGCATTCCTCTTGACCAGATGTCGGTATCCATGACCATGAATGGTGCGGTTATTCCGATAATAGCCATGTACATTGTCGCGGCCGAAGAACAGGGCGTTAGCCACGACAAACTGGAAGGCACGATACAGAACGACATCCTGAAAGAGTATCTTACCCGAAACACCTACATCTACCCTCCCTCCCCATCGATGCGTATTGTCTCTGACATCATTGCCTATTGTTCCAGGGAGATGCCTAAATACAATACGATCAGCATCAGCGGGTACCATATGATGGAAGCAGGCGCCAACAGCGTTCTGCAGACAGCTTTTACGTTAGCTGATGGTGTCGAATATGTGAAAGCAGCATTGAAGAGCGGTATGGATGTTGACGCCTTTGCCCCGAGGCTCTCTTTCTTTTTTGGCATTGGCATGAATTTCTTCATGGATATTGCCATGCTGCGGGCAGCCAGATTCCTCTGGCATCGGTTAATGAGCCAGTTTAACCCAAAAGATGCCAAGTCCTCCATGCTTCGTACCCACTGCCAGACGTCGGGGTGGAGTCTTACCGAGCAGGATCCGTACAATAACATCATTCGTACTACGCTCGAAGCCATGACCGCTGCGCTTGGCGGCACCCAGTCCCTGCATACCAATTCCTTTGATGAAGCCATCGGTCTGCCGACCGATTTCTCCGCCCGCATTGCCCGCAACACTCAGATCATCATCCAGGAAGAATCGCAGATCTGTCATGTCATTGATCCCCTGGGCGGTTCCTACTATCTCGAATCACTGACCAACAGCATCATCAATGAAGCACAAAAAATAATCGATGAGATCAACGAACTGGGTGGAATGGCCAAAGCCATTGAAAGCGGCATGCCAAAAATGCGTATCGAGGAATCGGCGGCAAGAAAACAGGCCCGAATCGACCAGGGCCTTGACGTGATAGTGGGTGTCAACAAATACAAGCTTGCCAACGAGAAAATTGATTTCGAAGTCCGGGAAGTGCCGGCTTCCGTTCGCGATGAACAAATCGCCCGTATCAAGGAGATCAAGACCAGGCGCAATAAAGCGGCAGTCGATAAAACCCTGGCAGATCTAACCATTGCCGCGAAAAACGGCGGCAACTTGCTGGAGGCAGCCCTGCCCGCGGTTCGCGCACGGGCCACGGTGGGTGAAATTTCCGATGCTATGGAATCGGTGTTTGGCCGTTTCGTCGCCACGACCCGTTGTATCTCAGGCGCCTACTCGTCTGAATACACAGGGGACAACAATGCTGTCACTGCGATACGACAGCGAACTACTGTGTTCCATGAAAAACAGGGCCGACGCCCGCGCATCCTGGTTACCAAGATGGGTCAGGACGGTCATGATCGCGGATTCAAGGTTATTGCCAGCGCCTATGCCGACCTCGGCTTCGATGTTGACATCAGCCCGATGTTCCAGACCCCTGAGGAGGCGGCGAAAATGGCTATTGAGAACGACGTCCATGTCGTTGGCGCCTCAACTCTTGCAGCCGGGCACAAGTCGCTCATTCCTGCACTGATCGAAGAGCTGAAGAAGATCGGCGGCGGCGAAATTCTCGTTGTTGCCGGGGGTGTTATCCCTCCCAAGGATTATGATTTCCTCTCCAAAGCCGGGGTAAAGGCCATTTTTGGGCCCGGTACACCGATCCCTGAATCTGCCGATAAAACTCTTACCTTGCTGGAAGATAAATATCTTCGATAGAATATGATAAATGACCCCCAGCACTATGTGACAGGTGTACTTGAGCGTGATAGTCTAATACTTGCCAGAACCATCACTCTTATAGAAAGCACTCTTCCGGCCCATCAAGAACTTGCCAGAACCATAGTTGACCGACTCCTTCCGCATACCGGGAGCAGTATTCGCATCGGCATAACCGGTGTTCCCGGCGCAGGAAAGAGTACCTATATCGAACGGTTTGGGACAATGCTCACCAGCCTTGGACGCCGGGTCGCCGTCCTTGCCATCGATCCGAGCAGCACCCGCAGCGGCGGCAGCATCCTGGGCGACAAAACCCGCATGGAACGACTGGCAATCGATCCGAACGCCTTCATTCGCCCGTCCCCCTCAAGCGGGACCCTCGGCGGTGTCGGCAGAAAAACGCGGGAGACCATGCTCGTCTGTGAGGCCGCCGGCTATGATGTGGTCATAATCGAAACGGTTGGCGTCGGTCAATCAGAGACCACCGTCGCCTCCATGGTCGATTTTTTTCTGGTGCTGATGATCGCCGGAGCGGGAGACGAACTGCAGGGAATAAAAAAGGGCGTGCTTGAAGTGGCTGACGCCATTGTCATCAATAAAGCCGACGGAGACAATCTGTTGCGGGCAGAGATAGCCCGGAAGGATTACCAGACGGCTTTGAGCATGCTCATGTCCAACAGTTCGAATTGGAGTCCCCCGGTTCTTACCTGCAGCGCCGTGGAAGGCAAAGGAATTGATAAGATCTGGGAAACGATACTGGACCATCGCGACAAATTGACAAACAGCGGCGAAATGGTTGAAAAAAGAAAGACCCAGGCCCTCGACTGGATGTCCTTTCTTCTTGATGACGGATTACGGCAATGGTTCTACACCAGCCCTTGTGTCCGAGAGGCCTTGCCAATGTTAAGGAAAGACGTGGAAGAAAAAAAGATCTCGCCGACTGCTGCGGCCGACAGTCTTCTTGCTTTTTTGAATAAACAGGATGGTAAATAGGGGAAGGGTGAAGAGTAGAAGAAGCTATTTGTACCAGCTGGCGTATGTAATATAGTTGTTCGCTATTCTTTCAATTTCACCAGAAATCAGTTCACGACTGATATCTTTTAACTTTCTCGCCGGCACACCGGCATAGATCGTTCCCGCCTCTACGCGTGTACCTTCGGTAACGATGGCACCGGCAGCTATGATCGAATTGCTTTCAACCACGCAATCATCCATAACTATAGCCCCCATTCCCACAAGAACATTATCGTGAATAGTGCAGCCATGAACAATGGCATTGTGTCCAATGGAGACGTTATTACCGATCGTGGTTGGTG
Organism: uncultured Nitrospiraceae bacterium; assembly: GCA_964506525.1. Lineage (GTDB taxonomy): Bacteria > Nitrospirota > Thermodesulfovibrionia > Thermodesulfovibrionales > UBA6898 > UBA6898. The sequence continues at coordinate 17,922 of CAZDLA010000028.1, read as the reverse complement.
ATTTCTGATAGGTACAATGCACTACGGCGCCATCCTGGACGTTCACTTTGTTCCCCATCCGAATGAAGTGAACATCACCCCGTATCACTGCGTTGTACCAGATACTGCACTGATCTCCCATTACCACGTCGCCAACAATGACAGCAGTCTCTGCCAGAAAACAATCCTTGCCGAACTTCGGGGTGTGTCCATTCAACTCTCGTATCAGCATAGAGCCTCTAACAGATCTATCCGATAACACAGAGCACGGCGCCTTTTGCAACCGTGTCGCCACTGGCAAACTTGATACCTTGCACCTTCCCATCGCTGGGCGCGACAAGGGCGTTTTCCATCTTCATGGCCTCAAGCACGACAATGGCATCACCCTGCTTGACCACATCGCCGGCTTTAACCAAATATTTGATGATCATCCCGGGCATTGGCGCAAGAAGGACTGTTCCTTCTCCGTCGTGTGCTGGTTCCGGGGCAGGTGCGGGAGCCGGTGCCTTCATTGGAGCTGCGGCGACCGGAGCCGGTGCAACAGGTGCGACTGGTTGGGGAACCGGCACAACATGGGTGTTGCCGACGGGATCAACCTCGACTGCAAAGAATTCCTCATCAACGAAAACGTTGAATGTCCTTACTGCCTGAGACTTCGCAGGTTTATCGACCTGTTTCAGCTCAACGAGTTTTCCAGCCAGGGCCTTTTTCACCAGTTCATCTCTTTTCTTGACATCCTCCATGGTGATCGGCTTCACACTGTCTGGAACCTCTGCTTTGCCATACTTCCACTCAAGAAATTTTTTGCCGGTGACCGGGAACTGGGCATACAGGATGAGGTCATCCATATCTGCTGCCAGATCACCGATCTCGGCCTTCGCCTTGGCGAGTTCCGGCTCGAGAACTTCTGCCGGACGACAGGTGATCGGCTTTTCTCCGCGGGGGTAGCCTTTCAGGGCCTTTGCTTGCAACTCAGGATTAATGGGCACAGCGGTCTTGCCGTACAATCCGAAGCAGAGATCCTTTACCTGGCCGGTGATCATCTTGTAACGTTCACCGGGAGTGTCATGAAGGACATTGTTGACGGTCTGCACGCCGACGATCTGGCTGGTCGGGGTAACAAGGGGGATCTGGCCGAGGTCCTTGCGCACGCGCGGCAGTTCCTTGTACACCTCATCGATCTTATCCAGGGCATCCATTTCCCGTAGTTGATTGACCAGGTTCGACAACATCCCGCCCGGGGTCTGATGCAGCAGGACATTGATGTCGATGATCGAAACCTTCGAGTCATCGAGGAGGTGCTTATATTTCGGCATCACCTCTTTTTCCAAGATGTCATTGATCTCAGCCAATTTCTTGATATCAAAGCCGGTGTCGCGATTCGTCCCCAGAAGGGCCATGACCAAAGGCTCAAGGGCGGCATGCGAGGTCCGGTAGGCATAGGGTGTCATGCAGGTATCGACAATGTCCACTCCCGCTTCAATTGCCTTGAGGAACGTCATCGGTGACATGCCCGAGGTAAAATGGCTGTGCAGATGAATGGGTACTTTGACCTTTTCCTTCAGGGCCTTGATTAGCGGATAGGCATCATAGGGTGCCAGCAGCCCGGCCATATCCTTGATGCAGATGGAATCAGCTCCCATCGATTCAAGGGATTTTGCCCGATCAGTATAATAGTCAAGATTGTAGACCTCTCCGCCAAGCCGCGGCTCGGTGAGGGTGTAACAGATGCAGCCTTGAAAATGTTTGCCGCTTTTCTTTATCTGTTTGACCACGGTCTCGAAATTGCGATAATCGTTCAAGGCATCGAAGGTCCTGAAAATATCCATGCCGTTCTCGGCCGAGCGCTCGACAAAAGCAAGGGCCAGGTCGTCGGCGTAATTTCGATAGCCGACCAGGTTCTGCGCCCGCAGCAGCATGGAGAAAGGGGTTTTTCTAATATAGCGTTTCAAGGTGCGCAAACGTTCCCAGGGGTCTTCGTTCAGAAAACGGTGCATGGTATCGAAGGTGGCGCCTCCCCAGGTCTCGATCGCCCAGAACCCGACCTCATCCATCAGTTCAGCAACCGGGATCATATCCTCTGTACGCCCACGGGTAGCGAACAGTGACTGATGGCCATCACGCAGGGACAGGTCCATGATCTTAACAGGATTCTTCGCCTTTGGCCGGTCAGCAGAATAGTTCAATGGGGTCATCTTCACTTGATCGCTCATTGTATGTGTCTCCTCTTTTCTCGTCATTAACAGTTGATGCTATTAAAAGCGCGTAAATGTCCTCAGCTGGATTAATCTCCGCATGGCCATTATCTCCTGCCGTCCACTCTGTCCCCACAGGCTGAACTCGAAGCTCTGAGGTTTCATGAGCGGTGCCTGCTGCACTTGTGCAGCCACTGCCTCTTCCTGTTGCAGATAGAGATTCACAGCAGCAAGGGCTGCAGCCATTTTCTTTCTTTGACCTGTCATCACATCACCCATATTGTGTATTGCTTACACTACCCGGTAAGCACCCTGGGCAGAATTAAAATCAGGGCTCATTGTCTTAAAGACCACCATTAGTATCCGTATATGGCATATTCTGTTTCCTCGCCAAGCAGTTTATCTATCTCGGCCTGAACTTCGATGCGTTGCGGATTATTTACCCAACTGTTCCAGTCTTCCAGTGAACGCCAGGTACCGATCACCATGCACTCATCCTTTTTGTCTATCCTATAGAAGGTTTCTCCTGAGAGGTAGCCGGGTTGACGGAGAGCGAGTGACCGCAGCTTATTAAGGAGCAGTGTCAGTTCAACGCTATTATTATCCTGCAACTTTCGTTTAATAAAAACCTTCACTGGCATATTAATCTCCTTACGCTGCTCAACGTATTTAAAATTGTTAGAGTGGTATATTACCGTGTTTTTTCATCGGGTTCGTATCGCGCTTATTCTGGAGCAGCCCCAAAGACCTGATTATCCGTGCCCTGGTTTTCGACGGTTCGATAATATCATCGATGTATCCGCGTTGAGCTGCCACGTAGGGATTGGCAACAGCATCCTGGTACTCCTGCTCCTTTTCCGCCAAATATGCTCTTGGATCCGAGGCTTTTTGGGCATCCTTGCCATACAAAACACCCACAGCGCCTCGTGCCCCCATCACGGCAATTTCAGCTGTGGGCCAGGCATAATTGATGTCGCCGCGTAAATGTTTGGATGACATGACGCAATAGGCTCCGCCGTACGCTTTTCTGGTAATGACCGTTACCTTGGGAATGGTAGCCTCGGCAAAGGCATAGAGAATTTTTGCGCCGTTCCGTATCACACCGCCAAACTCCTGAGCGGTTCCCGGCAAGAAGCCCGGAACATCGACAAAGGTAACAACCGGGATATTGAAACAATCGCAGAATCTGACAAAACGGGCACCTTTTATTGAGGAGTCGATATCGAGGACTCCGGAGAGATGGGCCGGCTGGTTGGCAACGATACCGACGCTCATCCCGTTATACCTGGCAAAACCGACGATGAGATTCGGTGCGAAGTTCTCCTTAACCTCAAAAAAATCACTGTTATCTACTGTCTGGAGGATTACCTCTTTCATATTGTAGGCAGCATTCGGATTTTCGGGAATAATATGGTTGAGTGCTGCAATCTCCCGATCAGGCGGATCAATGCAGGGCACAATGGGAGGATTTTCCATATTATTTTGAGGCAGAAACGAAAGCAGCCGGCGAATATAGGCGATGGCATCGGCACCTGAGACAGCAGGATAATCAACAACGCCGCTGCGGCTGGCATGCATGGCTGCTCCGCCTAACGTTTCTTCGCTTACATGTTCATGGGTCACTGATTTGACGACTTTCGGGCCGGTAAGAAACATATACGATTGTTTCTGGACCATGATGACAAAATCGGTGAGGGCCGGCGAATAGACGGCTCCACCGGCACAGGGACCAAAAATCGCCGAGATCTGGGGCACTACCCCAGAGGCCATGACATTGCGTTGGAATATCTCCGAATAGCCGGCGAGACTCTCAATTCCTTCCTGAATACGCGCGCCCCCTGAATCATTCAATCCAACCACCGGAGCGCCGTTCTTCATGGCAAGATCCATTATCTTGCAGATCTTCTCTGCAAAGGTTTCTGACAGGGAGCCGCCGAGTACTGTAAAATCCTGGGCAAAAACATAGACAATACGGCCATCGACAGTGCCATGACCGGTTACAACACCGTCTCCCATGAAGACCTGCTTATCCATGCCGAAATCCCTGCATCTGTGGATCTTGAACATGTCGAATTCTTCGAAAGAGCCCTTGTCTAATAGCAGATCAATACGCTCTCTGGCGGTCATGAGACCTTTTTCATGCTGTTTGTCGATTCTTTTTTGACCACCACCCAAATGGGCTTCTTCCCTGAGTTTACTCAGATGCTCCAGTTGCTCATCGGTCTTCATGGTCTCTCCTTAAAAGAAATCCTCTCTTCATTCTGCTCCGGGTCTCCGGTGGCTCTGTTGCTTATAGTTCCTGCTTCCGGCCAGACTACTATTGGGTCAGGCCCGATGATTCCGACCTTAAGCCTGATTCTATTTAGTCAGGCTTAACGCAAAAAAGCAGAACCTAATTCACAGTTGTTTCAAGAATTGTACCATCTTCCGATACCTAGGAATATAAGACCTTGAAGATAAGTAAATATAACGCCAACGTTGATACGGCACGATGAATTCCTTTCTCAGAGTTTTCAATAATTGAACTGCGTGTGTGCAATTTACTGCAAATTAACACATTCTTGCACGCAAAATATTGCATTAAGGTATTATTTTCTCGTAGGTGTATAGATTATTACCTCAGGAGAAAGGTTAGTCATTTCTGCTGCCACTTAACCGATGCTGCGACCCTTATTGAGCGCCTTATGGGGCTAAAGGCGTAAGCTGGGAATGGTATTTTGGGTTTATAAGAAATTCTTATAAACTTATTGCTGTTTCGTGCTGTTTCTGCTAATATTGAAAAAAATTAATGCTTGTTCCGATAGAAGGCCGAACATTTTTCAATCGGCATATTTTTTGCCTTCATATGGAGGCAAGCTGGTCAACGGAAATTATTAGGGAAGAGGCGGTTGAATGAAAATCCACGAATATCAGGCCAAAGAATTATTTCGTAAGCATCACATTCCTGTCCCTGATGGCGATATTGCGACAAGCCCTGATGAAGCTGCTTCTTCTGCCGGAAAGCTCGGCAAATTCCCGGTTGTAGTAAAGGCCCAGATACACGCAGGCGGCCGGGGCAAGGGCGGCGGCGTTAAGCTTGCCCGAAGCCTTGATGAGGTGCGGAGTATTGCCTCGACCATATTAGGCAGACCGTTGGTGACTCCCCAGACTGGTCCGCAGGGAAAAAAGGTCGGCAAGCTCCTTGTGGAGCAGGGGCTTGATATCAGTCAGGAGCTGTATCTTTCGATCATCCCGGACCGGTCCACGGCAAAGATCATGATCATCGCAAGTCGGGCCGGCGGTATGGATATCGAAGAGGTTGCAGCAAAGAGCCCTGAAAAGATCATCAGGGTATTGATCAATCCTCTCACCGGTATCGAACCGGGACATTCAAGTGAGATCGCAGCAGGCCTCTCTCTGGGCGGTTCACTCGCAGGGAAATTCTCCGCGCTTATCGAAAACCTGTATAGACTTTTCGTCGAAACCGACTGTTCGCTGCTTGAGATCAATCCTCTGGTGATCACTGCTCAGGAGGATTTGGTCGCTCTCGATGCAAAGATGGACATCGATGACAACGCCCTTTTCCGTCAGAAGGATATTCTGAAATATCGGGATACTGATGAAGAGGACCCGCTTGAACTTGAGGCCTCGAAATACAATCTCAATTACATCAACCTGGATGGAAATGTCGGCAATATGGTCAATGGCGCAGGACTGGCCATGGCTACTATGGACATCATCAAAAGCGCCGGCGCATCTCCTGCTAATTTTCTCGATGTCGGCGGCGGTGCGAATGCTGAGATGGTAGAGAATGGCTTTCGGATCATTTTGAGCGATAGCAATGTCAAAGGGGTCCTGATCAATATCTTTGGCGGTATTCTCCGGTGCGATGTGCTTGCTGAAGGGGTTGTGCAGGCAGCCAGAAAGACCGGAATAAATGTGCCGGTTGTGATCCGGATGCAGGGAACGAATGTCGATAAGGGCAGAGAGATACTTGCAGCATCAGGTCTGAATCTGATCACAGCAGCAGACCTGAACGATGCAGCTGGAAAGATCGCCGAGATCGTCGGAAAATAAATGGGAATCTCAAGAAAAGCGGGATATAAAAGATCATGGCAATATTTGTAGATAAAGAGACAAAGCTGCTTGTCCAGGGAATCACCGGGAAAGAAGGCATGTTCCATACGCGGCAGTGCATAGAATATGGCACACGTGTCGTGGCCGGTGTGACTCCCGGAAAGGGCGGACAGACTATGGACAATGTGCCGGTTTTCAATTCTGTCCGTGAAGCTGTGCAGGAAACCGGTGCGAACTGCAGCATGATCTTTGTACCTCCTGCCTTTGCCGCAAAAGCAATCATGGAAGCTATCGACGGGGATGTAGATCTCATTGTGGCCATCACCGAAGGCATTCCGGTGCTCGACATGATGCGGATCAAAAATTATCTGTCCGGAAAGCAAGTCAGGCTCATCGGGCCGAACTGCCCGGGTATCATAACGCCTGGCCAGTGCAAGATCGGCATTATGCCCGGCTTTATCCATAAGCCCGGCGGACCCATCGGCGTGGTATCGCGGTCCGGCACGCTCACTTATGAGGTGGTGCATCAATTGACTACAAAGGGTATCGGCCAGACAACCTGCATCGGCATCGGAGGCGACCCGGTTAACGGGACGAACTTCATCGATTGCCTTAAGGCTTTTGAAGCGGACCCGGAGACAAAGGGCATCGTGCTTGTGGGCGAGATCGGCGGCTCTGCAGAAGAAGAGGCTGCCGCCTTTATCCAGGAAAAGGTGACCAAGCCGGTAGTTGGGTTTGTTGCTGGTTTAAGCGCTCCCCCGGGCAGGCGCATGGGACATGCAGGGGCAATAGTTAACGGCAGCAGCGGCACAGCCCAGTCAAAGATCGCTGTAATGAAGGAGGCAGGCATTCACGTCTGCGATAATCTCGGCAGGTTCGGTGAATTCTGCGCCAAGGTTTTTTGATCTGCCTTGAATATACCTCTCATCCACGGCACTCAGGCGGATTTGCCGAGGAGAAAACATGCAGTGGATAGCAGGTAGTTTCCCTCCCTGGCGCAATGCTTAATTTTTTTCGAGGGAGGAATTGGGGATATATCCTTAAATAAATATGAGACAGGAGGCTTACGATGGGTAGTTACGACGAACAATTCAGAAAGAGCATTGATGACCCCGAGGGTTTCTGGGGAGAGGCAGCTGAGGGGATTACCTGGTATAAAAAATGGGACAAGGTTCTGGACGATTCGAATAAGCCGTTTTATCGCTGGTTTACTGGTGGGCAGATGAATACCTGCTATAACGCTGTTGACAGACATGTTGAAGGCGGCCGTGCTGAGCAGACTGCCATTATCTATGACAGCCCGGTAACTGGCTCTCTGCAGAAGTTCACGTATCGCGAACTTCTTGATCATGTCTCACGTTTTGCCGGTGTACTGAAAGGCCTCGGCGTTAATAAGGGTGACACGGTTATCATCTATATGCCGATGATCCCTCAGGCTTTATTTGCAATGCTTGCATGCGCAAGACTTGGCGCGGTCCATTCAGTTGTTTTCGGGGGCTTTGCCCCGCATGAACTTGCGATCAGAATTGACGATTCAAAGCCAAAAGTGGTTATCACTGCTTCGGGCGCAAAGGAAGGCGCCAAGCTGATCGAATACAAACCCTTGCTGGACAGGGCTATTATGGAGGCTGATCACAAACCTCAAACGTGCATCATCTTCCAGCGCGATTTTGTTAAGTCCACTCTCATCGAGGGACGCGACTACGATTGGGAGTCGCTCGTTTCGAAGGCAGAGCCTGTCGCCTGCACGCCGGTGAATGCTACGGATCCTCTTTATATACTCTACACATCAGGCACGACTGGAAAGCCTAAGGGCATTGTCCGTGACAATGGCGGACATGCAGTTGCCCTGAATTGGTCCATGGAGAACATCTATGGCGTGAAGGCCGGCGAAGTGTACTGGGCAGCTTCTGACGTGGGCTGGGTGGTTGGCCATTCCTATATTGTATATGCCCCTCTAATCAAAGGCTGCACAACGATCGTGTATGAAGGCAAGCCGATCGGAACGCCTGATGCAGGTGCATTCTGGAGGGTAATTTCTGAACATGGAGTAAGGGTTCTTTTTACTGCTCCGACCGCATTTCGTGCGATCAAAAAGGAAGATCCCAATGGCGAGTTCATAAAGAAATACGACCTTTCCGGGTTCAGGACTCTTTTTCTGGCTGGTGAGCGGCTCGATTCTGACACGTATCACTGGGCACATGACCTGCTCGGCAAGCCGGTAATAGATCATTGGTGGCAGACCGAATCAGGCTGGCCTATAACGGCAAATTGTTTAGGGATAGAGGAGTTTCCGGTCAAGCCGGGATCGTCCACAAAGCCGGTGCCAGGTTTTAATGTCAAAGTAGTTGATCCGCAGGGTAAGGAACTCGGCCCCAAGCAGGAGGGTTTGGTGGTGGTGAAGCTGCCACTTCCGCCTGGGACACTGCCTACTCTCTGGAATGCTGATGAACGATTCCTTGAGTCATATCTGAAGCCGTTTCCCGGGTATTACTTTACTGCTGACGGCGGCAACATTGATGAGGATGGCTATGTTTATGTCATGGGCCGTGTGGATGATGTTATCAATGTGGCGGGCCATCGTCTCTCGACCGGCGAGATGGAAGAGGTTGTCGCAACGCATAAAGATGTTGCCGAATGTGCAGTCATCGGAGTGCATGATTCCCTGAAGGGGCAGGTGCCGATCGGTCTTGTTGTTCTGAAGGCCGGAGCGAATCGGCAGGATGATGAAATAAAAAAGGAGCTGTCCCAACTGGTACGCAATACCATTGGAGCGATAGCCTGTTATAAGGAGACTGTTGTTGTGAAGCGCCTTCCGAAGACCCGTTCCGGCAAGATACTGAGGGGCACTATGCGAAAGATCGCAGACAGCGAGAAATATTCGATGCCTTCGACTATTGATGATCCGGCTGCGCTGAACGAGATTGAGGATGCGCTCAAGACAATAGGCTTTGCCAAAAAATAGTAACACCATGCAAAGATGATAAAAACGCGGCCTGCGGGCCGCGTTTTTTATTTAAAGGTGAGCGATCATGATGGAGGGAGTCATACTTGGATATTTCGAACTGATCTGGCTGGATGGCTGCCGACGCATGCTCATTCTTTGACAGGTTATATCAACGAGTATAAAATAATTTCATGATGATCAGGAAATTTGTATGTATCTTCTGCCTAACCCTGACATTTATAACTTACCAAGCTTGGGCACAACAGAACACGGTTCCTGAAAACTCCAACCTTACACCCAGAAATAAACCTTTAAAGACCATCATTGTTGATGACTACCAACCCTATACTTTTGTAAATGATAAGGGTGTGGCTGAAGGATTCAGTGTGGATATTGTCCTGGCTGTTGCGCGTGAAATGGGTGTCGATGTTGATATTCGAGCAGACTCCTGGGGGCAAGCCATGACCGAACTGGAACAGGGAACCATAGACCTGCTTCCGATGATGGCATATTCTGTTGAACGCGATAAGAAATTTGATTTCTCCATGCCCCACACTGTCGCATACGACGCGATCTTTCTCAGAAAAGGAAGCTCGGGTATCAGTTCTCTCAAGGAACTCTCTGGCAAAAAAGTCATCGTGATGAATAAAGATGCAGCGCATGGCTATCTTCTGTCGAGCGAACTGTCGAAAACCATGAAGCTCATTCTGGTCGAATCCATCGCTGAAGCATTGAAGCAGCTTGCTGCAGGCATGGCTGATGCTGCTCTCATGCCGAAACTGGTTGGCCTTGTCACGCTCCAAAAAATGGGAATGACTAATATTATAACTTCTTCGGCGATCATTAACGAGTATGACCGATCCTTCAGTTTCGCTGTCAAAGAAGGAAATCAGGCATTGCTGAATCGGCTCAATGCCGGCCTGCGCATCATAAAAGCCTCTGGGCAGTATGACGAGATATACAAAAAATGGTTCGCTCATCTGGAAGATGCCCATATTTTCAGAAAAACAGTGCTGAAATACTCCCTTGTGATTCTGCTGATCTGGCTCGGTTTTATTGTATGGAGTCTGGTCTTGAGACGGCAGGTGATTAGCAGAACAAGGCATCTTGAGCTGGAAATCATGGAGCGGAGAAAGGCAGAGGAATCTTTGAGTGACAAAACGCAGCGACTTCAACTGGCAACTGAATCGGCCAACCTCGGAGTCTGGGACTGGGATATCATAAACAATAAAATGACCTGGGACGAGCGGATGCTTGAGCTCTATGGACTTACCTGGAAGACATTCCCAGGCGGCATTGAGGCATGGCAGAATGGACTTCATCCTGAAGACCGTGCCGCGACCATTGGAGAATGCCAGGCTGCATTAAGAGGCGAAAAGGAGTGGGATACTACCTTCAGAGTGTTGCATTCAGACGGAACGCAGAAATACATAAAGGCAAATGGTGTTGTTTTATGGAATTCTGAGAGAATCCCCATCCGCATGCTTGGAGTAAACGCTGACGTTACCGAACATATGCTGGCGTCGGCAAGGTTGAATGTAAGCGAACAAAGATATAGAGTTCTCTTTGATTCGACCATGGACGGAATCTATAGAGTCAATGCTGATGGCGTCTTTACAGAGATTAACTCTGCTGGTGCGAGAATCTTCGGTCATGAGACTCCTGACGAAATCATCGGACGGCATGTTCTGGAATTCTGGAGAGACCCCAGGGACAGAGACATATACATTGAGGTATTGAAGAAAAAGAGATCTGTGAGCGCTTACCCAATGAAGGTCAGGAAAGTGAACGGGGACTTCAGAGAGCTTGAAGCCTCGACCAGAATAATCGAAAATAGGAACGGGAACTTTGATGGAATCGAAGGGATACTGAGGGATGTAACCGAGCGCGAGCGGATGCAAGAGGAACTAAGGAAGAGCAACGAACGATACGCTCTTACTCTTCACGCGTTGAACGATGGTCTCTGGGACTGGAACGTAATGAATGGAGATGCTTTTTTCAGTCCCAATTATTATGCGCTGCTCGGATATGCTGACAACGAATTCCTGGCCAATTATGCTTCATGGCGAATCCTGGTCCATCCGGAGGACCTCGAACGGGTCGAGGAAGATCTGCAGATGAGCGTTAGAAGCGGAAAAGGCTTTACCATTGACCTCCGGATGAAGGTGAAGTCCGGTGAATGGAAATGGGTTTCTACCCGTGGGAAGGTTATTGAATGGGATGGGGAGGGAAAGGCATCGCGCCTGCTCGGAACCTTAAGCGATATCACCGACCGGAAGCAGAAAGAACTAATCATTAACGAAAAGACTGCCGAGATCGAACGCTTTACGTACACAGCCTCCCACGATCTGCGCAGTCCGCTAGTGACGATCAAGGCCTTTCTCGGATTTCTCAAGGACGACATTAAGGCGGACGATGCTGAAAAAGTCGCGCAGGATATTAAGTATATGAGCAATGCAGCCAACAAAATGGGTACAATGCTTGATGAGCTGCTGGAGATTTCGCGCGTCGGCAGGGTCGTGAATGACCCGGTTCGTGTCACTTTTCAGGAGCTGGTGCATGAAGTCTTAATTACGGCAGCGGGGCGAATTATCGAAAAAAACAGCGATGTGCAGACTGCAGATGTTGATGTCGTTCTTCTTGGCGATCGACCTCGGCTTGCCGAGATCTGGCAGAATCTAATCGAAAATGCAGTTAAATATAGGGGTGAACAGAAGGCTCCGTGCATTGAGATCGGCGCTGAACTGCATGACGGAGAAACCATCTTCTATGTTCGCGACAATGGCATGGGTATTGATCCGCGCTTTAAGGACAAGGTGTTTGGTTTGTTCGATAAGCTGGATGCGAAGAGCGAGGGTTCCGGACTTGGCCTGGCCCTTGTGAAGCGGATCGTGGAATTGTACCAGGGCATAGTCTGGGTGGAGTCGGAGGGCGCGGGAAAGGGGAGCTGTTTTAAGTTCACCCTGCCGGGTGCGGTTGCGAAATAGCTATCAGCGATCAGCTGTTAGCTAAAAAAACAGAATTTTGCTGATGACTGAACTATTACGATTTAGAAATTACGAATTGGAATCAGGAATCATGGCTAGCAGCTAATTTCTAACTGAAAGCTGATATGATTGCATTCATAATTGTATTTGGAAAGGTCTAAACATGATAGAAAAGAAAAAAGCCACACCAAAGCTAAAAAAGGCAGCACAAAATAAAGTTAAGAGGTTTGCATCCGCTCCGCCTTTGCCGGAAGAGAGCGAAACCGTCTTCCCGAAACTTCATTTCCCCATTGTCGGCATCGGCGCCTCGGCCGGAGGGCTGGCGGCGTTCGAGGCTTTCTTTAAAGGCATGCCGGCAGACGTTGATCCCGGCATGGCGTTTGTGCTGGTGCAGCATCTTGCCCCGGACCACAAGAGTATCCTCACCGATCTCATCCGGCGCTACACCCGTATGCAAGTCTTTGAGGTGGAGGACGGGATGACCGTTCAGCCCAACTGCGCCTACATCATCCCGCCCAACCGCGACATGGCATTTTTAAGCGGCACGCTCCAGCTCATGGAACCCTCCGCGCCGCGGGGGCAGCGCCTGCCCATCGACTTCTTCTTCCGGTCGCTCGCGCAAGACCAGCACGAGCGGGCCATCGGCATCGTGCTGTCGGGCACGGGCAGCGACGGCACCTTGGGCGTGCGCTCCATCAAGGGCGAGGGCGGCATGGTCATGGCGCAGAACCCCGAATCCACCGAGTTCGACGGCATGCCGCGAAGCGCCATCAACACTGGCCTGGTTGACTATGAACTGCCGCCTGCCGAGATGCCCGCCCAGCTTATCGCCTACGTGGTTCACGCCTTTGGCAAGCTGCCCCGTCCCGGTAGCGTTCCGGGGCCTAAGTACGAGAACACCATGAAGAAGATCTTCATCCTGCTGCGAAGCCAGACTGGCCACGACTTTTCGCAATATAAACCGAGCACCATCAACCGCCGCATAGAACGACGCATGGCAGTTCACCAGATCGATACAATGGACAGCTATGTCAAGTATCTGCAGCAGACACCGGCCGAGGTGGATGCGCTGTTTCGCGACATGCTGATCAACGTGACCAATTTCTTCCGCGACCCGGAGGCATTCCAGGCGCTGGAGAATCAGGTCATCACGAAACTGTTCGTTGACAAGCCCGCAAACGCTGTGATCCGCGTCTGGATACCGGGATGCTCCACCGGCGAAGAGGCCTATTCCATCGCCATCCTGCTGGTGGAGCGCATGGAGGCGTTGACGCAAAATTTCACGGTGCAGATGTTCGCCACCGACATCGACAGCCGGGCGATCGCCTCGGCCCGCGCAGGCCTCTATCCTGCCAGCATTGCCCTGGATATCTCTCCAACGCGGCTGGCCCGCTTTTTTACGCTGGAACCCGGAGGGGGCAACTATCGCATCCACAAGGGCATCCGCGACATGCTCGTCTTTTCCGAGCAGAACGTGATCAAGGACCCGCCTTTCTCCAAGATCGACCTTATCAGCTGCCGGAACCTCATGATCTATTTGAACAGCGATCTACAGAAGAAGCTCATCCCCCTGTTTCACTATGCACTGAACCCTGGAGGAAGGCTGTTCCTCGGTACTTCCGAGACAATTGGCGAGTTTAACGATCTGTTTATCTCGCTGGACCGTAAAGCGAAACTGTATCAGCGCAAAGAGGATCTTCACAGCCTGTACCCTCAAGGACACAGACATCGAGCACCCTTAAGCCGGTTCCTGCCTCCCATGAAGGCGATGGACGCAGGGCGCACTGCGGTAAAGACGGCTCTCCCCGTGAAACTGCCTCTGCGCGAGCTGACCGAACAGGCACTGCTGCTGCAGGTCGCCCCTGCCTGCGCACTGGTCAATGGCCAGGGCGACATTCTCTACCTTCATGGACGCACCGGCAGGTATCTGGAGCCAACCCCGGGCGAGGCAGGCATCAGCAATATCCTGAAGATGGCGCGCGAAGGCCTGCGCCTCGAACTGAGCACGGCCCTTTACAAGGCCGTTGGCATCAATGAGATCATTCGCATTCCGAAACTGCGCGTTAAGACCAATGGCGATTTTACCATGGTCAACCTGACCATCAGCCCGGTAAAAGCAGGCGCGGAGGAGTCTGAGTCTCCGCTCTATCTGGTCATTTTAGAGGAAGAGCCGGAGGAAGCAGGGGCAGGAGTCCAAGCGCAAGGAATTGAAGCTTTCGATACTGTCGACGCGCGCATCGCAGAGCTCCAGAAGGAATTGCGTGCCAAGGACGAATACATTCAGAGCACGCGTGAGCAGATGGATACTGCCAACGAAGAGCTCAAATCCTCCAATGAGGAGATGCAGTCGGTCAATGAAGAACTGCAATCCACCAATGAAGAGCTTGAGACCTCCAAGGAAGAACTGCAATCTGTTAACGAAGAACTGGCAACGGTGAATGCCGAGCTGAACACCAAGGTGCTCGACCTGTCACGGACCAACAACGATATGAACAACCTGCTGGCAGGCACGAACATCGGTACTGTGTTTGTGGACCATCAGCTCCGCATCCTGCGCTTTACGCCAACTGCCAGCGCGATCATTAACTTGATCCTGAGCGACGTGGGCCGTCCCGTGGCGCATGTCGTGACAAACCTGCTTGGCTATGACGCCCTGGTGGCAGATGTGCAGGCTGTGCTGGACACGTTGTTGCCTAAAGAGGCTGAAGTGCAGACAAGGGAAGGCAAGTGGTACACCATGCGCATCCAGCCCTACCGTACGATTGACAATGTGATCGAAGGCGTGGTGATAACCTTTGTGGATATAACGGAGGTTGTGCGAATTCGGGAAGAACTGCGGATAGCCAATGAGATGATCCGGGCAAAAGATCGAGGGGAACGATGAAGAGTAAGCTAAAAACAGGTGACACTGCTGCAGAACTGCGGAAACTGGCAGAAGAAACGTTCAGTGTAATCCAGGCAGAGAGAAAGAAGCCCCTTACGCCTGCAGAGACCGAGCAACTGCTCCACGAGCTTGGAGTGCATCAGATCGAGCTGGAGATGCAGAACGAGGAACTGCGCCGGGCACAAACTGAACTTGAAGAGTCGCGTGCACGGTATTTTGATCTGTATGATCTGGCGCCGGTAGGTTATTTAACTGTGAGTGAAAAAGGGCTGATCCTGGAGGCCAATCTTACTGCCGGCACTCTGCTTGGTATTGCCCGGGGCGGGCTGCTCAATCAGCCGATCAGCAGGTTCATCTTTAAAGAGGACCAGGATATCTACTACCAGCACCGAATGAAATTGTTTGTGGTTGGTGCGTCGTTTACCTGCGAATTGAGACTGACCAAACCGGATGGTTGCCTGCTCTGGGTGCAGCTGAATTCAATCGCTTCGCGGAATGCAGAAGGCGCCCTCGTCAGCCACATTGCTCTGAGCGATATCACCGAAAGCAAGATAGCGGTAGAAGCGCTGCGGGAAAAAGAAACGCTCTTGAACACCGTTATCCAGACCATCCCGATCGGCTTATGGCTGGCGGATGCTGAGGGCAAGCTTGTCATAGGCAATGCCGCGGGACAGAAGGTCTGGGAAGGCGCCCGTTATGTTGGAAAAGAACAATACGGTGAATACAAAGGATGGTGGACTGAAACCGGGGAGCGCATTAAACCGGAAGAATGGGCGTTGTTCAGGGCCATCAGCAATGGAGAAACCTCGATCGAGGAAATGATCGATATCGAATGTTTCGACGGATCGCGAAAAACGATACTCAATTCAGCGGTGCCGATCAAAGACGCGGAGCAGCAGATCGCCGGCGCCATTGTTATTAATCAGGATATCACCGACCGCAAGATAGCGGAGGAGGCACTGCGGGGAAGCGAAGAACAGTTCCGTACCCTCGTAAATATGGCACCGATCGGTATCTATTTGTCGGATCCGAAGGGCAATTGCGATTACGTCAATCAACGCTGGTGTGAGATAGCAGGAATGGATCTGCCGGACGCGCTTGGATTTGGCTGGATCAACGGACTGCACCCGGAAGACCGAGAGCTGGTCTTTAATAATTGGCACCAGATGATCGCGTCAAACGGCACCTGGGGATTAGAATATCGTTTCAAAAGACCTGACAACAGGGTCACGTGGGTTTATGGATTGGCTACTCCAGTTCGTGATGCAATGGGCAAGATAGTTCAGTATATCGGAGCCAACATGGACATCACCGAGCGTAAGCGGATGGAGGAAGAACGGGACCTGATCGCCAAGCTCTTCGTCGAAATGAGCGCGAATGTCAACCTTCATGAGATTATGAGGTCTGTGACCACATTGCTGCATAAGTGGTCAGGCTGCAATGCGGTTGCCATTCGCCTGAACGAGGGAGATGACTATCCCTATTATGAGACCAGTGGATTTCCGGCAGCATTCGTTGAGAAGGAACGCACGGTCTGTGCCTATGACCTAAATGGCCAGCTTCTGCTTGACTGTGATGGCAACCCTGTGCTCGAGTGCATGTGCGGAAATATTCTGCGCAAAAGGTACGACCCTTCCAAGCCATTCTTTACGGCCAGGGGAAGTTTTTGGTCCAACAATACCACGGCGCTGCTCGCCAGCACCACGGAAGCGGATCGCCAGTCGAGAACGCGCAATCGATGCAATGGCGAAGGCTACGAATCAGTTGCGCTAATAGGCCTGCAAAGTGGCGGCGAGGTTTTGGGTCTATTGCAGTTCAATGATTTCCGGACGGACCGATTCACCCCGGAGTTGATCAATCTCTTGGAACGTCTGTCCGACATCATAGCACTTGCCCTGTCCGAGCGCAGGGAAAGGGATAATCATCAAAAAATATATAACCGCCTTCAATCGATCTGCAATAATTCTACAGACGCTATATATGTTAAGGATATTGAAGGCCGCTATTTATTTTTCAACAACGAGGCAGCCAGGGCTTCGGGAAAAAGCCCGGATGAGGTTATTGGAAAGGACGACCGCTATATTTTCCCTATACATGAAGCGGAAACAGTCATGGCCGGCGACAGGCAGGTGATGGAAAGCTGCCGGGTGAAGACCTATGAAGAAGTTGTTACGACCGTCGATCGCGTGGTGACATATCTTTCTACCAAAGGTCCGGTCTTTGATCAGAACGGTAACATTACCGGGCTGTTTGGTATTGCACGCGATATCACCGAGCGCAAACAGGCCGAGGATGAGCTCAGACGATTGCTTCAGGAAAAGACTGTAATGCTGAAGGAGATCCACCATAGGGTTAAGAACAACATGCAGGTGATCTCCAGCCTGCTGAACCTGCAGGCGCATACGATCACCGATGATGCGGTTCGCGCCCTGTTCGAAGAGAGCAGGGGCAGGATCAGTTCCATGGCACTGATTCATGAAAGACTTTATCGATCCGAAGACTTTGCGCATGTCGATTTTAAAGAATACCTTCAGAGCCTGATGAGCGACATAACACAGACCTATAAGCGGACGGGGGTTACGATCTCAGTAGAGATGGAAAGTGTGGCTCTGGATGTGAATGTGGGGATCCCCTGCGGCCTGATCGTGAATGAGCTTGTTACGAATAGTCTGAAGCACGCCTTTCCTGATGGCCGGAAGGGGACAATACGGGTCGGAATCACCAGCACAGGCGAGGGGAACAATATCCTTGTAGTTTCAGATGATGGCATAGGTTTTCCGGCAAGTATTGATTTCCGCAATACAACGTCGCTTGGCTTAAAGCTGGTAAATGTGCTGATCGGGCAGATTCATGGGACAGTAGAGATGAGCGTAG
>CAZDLA010000027.1:0-36622 GCA_964506525.1 uncultured Nitrospiraceae bacterium | reverse complement strand
GGCTTATATCGATCGAAGCTGAAATTGAAAATCCGAAGAAGAGTCCGCTTTTCACCAAATACAAGTCAGTGCTTGCAAACCACCATGCCCTTGATTTTATCTGCGATAACCTGAAGGTGATGATCACCACGAATATGCCCCCGCATGAGCTCGAAAGCCTCATGGATGTCGATATTGGTGCGCATCATCATCATGAGATGATACCATCGGAGAGCATCACCAAGATTGCTGACGCTCTGCCCGGATTAGGTATTGTTGCTGCGGTGCTCGGTGTTGTGGTCACCATGGGAAAGATCAATGAGCCTCCTGCAGTGCTTGGCCATCACATCGGCGCAGCGCTGGTCGGCACATTCCTCGGTGTTCTTGCCTGTTACGGATTTGTCGGACCGATTGCGACGAACCTCGAAAATCAGGCAAAGGCAAAAGGAGTTTATTTCGAAGTGATCAAGGTTGCGCTTGTTGCCTTTGTGGGCGGTGCTGCTCCCCAGATGGCCGTGGAGCTTGGCAGAAGGGCGATATCAGGTCAGGAGCGTCCCAGTTTCATGGAGCTTGAGAAAGGTATCAGGAAATAATGAAGGGTCAGAAAAATATAATTATCAAGAAGGTCAAGAAGGCAGGGCATGGTGGTCACCATGGCGGCAGTTGGAAGGTTGCGTATGCAGACTTTGTGACTGCCATGATGGCATTTTTCCTTCTGCTCTGGCTGCTCTCCATGACATCGGCCGAGAAGAGGGCAAGGGTCTCGACCTATTTCAAAACCTTTAATATCTTTGAAAAGGCTGGAACTTCTATGATGCTTGATGCCCCGGGCGGCGCGGTAGGTGACTCGGGCGGCAGCTTTGGAAAGATGGAAAAGAATGTCGGAAAGGGCGCCAGTGAAACGCCCCCGACACACACGGCAGAATCTTTCAAGGATAAACTCAAGGGAGAGATAGAAGCAAAGCTTGGCGATGTTAAGGACCAGGTGCTTGTGGATGTCTTTGAGGGTGGCGTGAGGATTCAGCTCACGGACAAGGAAGGAAAACTTATGTTCCCTCTTGGTGGTTCTGATCTGACTCCTGAGGCAAGGCGGATACTCAAGGTTATAACAGAGAATTTTAAGGATAACGAGAACAAGATAGCGATCGAAGGCCATACTGATGCTCTCAGCTATTCGTCAAACCGATACACGAACTGGGAACTTTCGACCGAGCGGGCTTCAATAGCAAGGCGCGAGCTTGAAAAGAACGGATTGAACCCTGACCGGTTGAGCAGGGTTGCTGGCTATGCTGCCTCCGATCCTTTGATCAAGGATAATCCCAGCGATCCCCGTAACCGCAGGATCAGCATAATTCTTCTTTATCCAGACCAGAAGAAGACACCTTCAGTAATAAGTCCCCAGGATCTTGGACTGCCAAAGCCAGGAGACCCAGTAAAACCACAGTAGTTGCGCAATGATGTGTTGCTGCCGAACCTTTCATTCTTGACAGGGTTTTTCAGAACCTCTTATAATTAATGCTCACTGTTTTTTCAATGCGCCTGTAGCTCAGTTGGATAGAGCAACTGCCTTCTAAGCAGTAGGCCACAGGTTCGAATCCTGTCAGGCGTACCAAACATTATCAAGGGTTCCAAGGGGTTATGCCCGTTGGAACCCTTTTTTTGACTGTGTAGTTTTGTATCGTTGCTTGCAGCGTTAGCGCTACAGATATCAGAAAGGTTCGAATCCGAACCGCTGGCCGCTTACGCTGGCCTCGGCCATGAGTCCTGCCTTCGGTAGTATAAAGACTGCGACGCCGTCCGTGTAAGTTCCTGCTTTACCAACACCTTGGGCCACTATAATAGCTGAAAGCTGGGCGCCTATCTCAAAACGGCCATTCTTGAAGTCATCACTGCGATCTTTATCGCGAAAGAAAACGACCTCCCGGTAAACCTGTCCACCGATCTGTGCTCCGGCGCTCAGCTGTGTAATGCTCACTTTTCCTACTGCTTTTCCGTTCTCATAGAACCAGCCTCTTCCATACCCTACGCCTCCTATGAACGCACCCTTGCCGACCGTGGGTAATACAGCATATGCGTATGCCTTGTCAAAATATACTTGCAGGCTTGAATCGATCGATAAGAGGTGATTGATCGTGTCTTTTACCGCTTGCTCTTCATCGTCCTTGTCCCTCGGGTCCCACCCGGCATACGCAGTTGTAATAAAAATAACAAGAAAGAACGCCATGCTTGTCATGATGATTTTTTTCATTCTTCACCTCATTCAACAATATTAGTTCAGGTGATCATCAGTGGATCACTCTTTCTGATTATATGCTGACGAATGCTTCGTGTCAAAGCCGATTTTCCCAAATAATGTGGCAATTCCTCTCAAATGGGGTCTTCCCAGTTCAGCCCTCTAATGATAAGATGTAACCATCATGAGGAAAGTCATCTCTGTTCTGTCAGGCCTACTGGTATGTCTCTGTTCTGTCAGGCCTGCGTATCCTGTTGTTATCGGCGGTGTGGACGAGGTGAGGCCTTATATTCAGAAGGGCAAGGCAGCCGAATATCTCCCGCAGTATGAAGAACGTGCCAGAAAGCTGGAGGAGACCGGAGATCTCAAAAAGGCTGCCGAGACGTATCTGAATGCCCAGCATCTTGCCAGGGCATCAGGCAATTATCAAAATGCCCTGATTCTCGGAGCGAAGGCCATTGATATTGCAGAGGCAACCCAGTACTACGGACTTCTGAGCAAGGCTTTGATGCAGGCAGGCCAGACCTATCTTGTCTTGGCTGATCACGATAAGGCTATTGCCCATTTCGAAAGGGCCGTAAGACTTGGCAGGAAAATAAAGAATGTCTTTTCAGAGGCGAATGGATACGAACGGCTATCACATGCCTACCAGAAGCTCGACCAGCCGCTGAAGTCGCTGGATTACCTGAAAAGCGCCGGCAGTATTTATGAAACACTTGTCTCTGATCTTGCGAGCCCTGATATTTCTTCAACGAAGGGATCCAGAAAGGCCAAACGCCAGTTCACGAACCCTGCTGTGGTGCGAACGTATGTCGGCATTCTAAAGAGTCAGGGCACCACGAACCTTCGTCTTCAGGAATATGAGGCAGCCCTCGAGAACTTCAATAAGGCTCTCTATTACGCATCCGATACTGACCAGGTGCTTGAGGTGTACAACGGCATCGGAGATTTGTACTACAGAAAGGGAGATAGTCAGAAGGCGCTCGAATATCACGAAAAAGCGCTCAAGATTGCAGATGAACTGAATGTGCCATGGCATACGATGGTAAGTCTTTCGAAGATGGCATTGGATTATCACCGGCAGAACAGGTTTGCAGAGGCGATAGAGAGGTATGCACGCGCGATCGAACTTATCGAAGAGCAGCGGTCCATGCTCCAGAACGAAGAGATGCGGAGTTCCTTCTTTGCTCAGATGACCAGGACCTATGACGGCATAATATCTGCGCTTGTCAGCGCCGGAAATACTGAAAAGGCGTTTGACTACAGTGAGCGCAACAGATCGAGGGCATTCATCGATATCCTCGGCAGCAAGGTAAATTTGAGCCGGGGAAGGGCATCTGAGGTGATAGCACAGGAAGATGAACTGAAGCGAAACATTGCAGCTCTCCAGATTCTGCGTGAAGAATCTGACGATGACGAGGTGCGGAATGAACTGCGGGATTTAAAACGGCAGTACAACCGCTTTCTCGAGAGACTGCGTAAAGAGGATCTCGAGCATGCGTCACTTCTGTCTGTGGAGCCTTTGACCCTGAAGGACATCCAGGCCCTCCTGCCCCCAGGCTCTGTTCTCATTGAGTTTCATATGCTTGATGACAGTCTGGTTGTCTGGACGGTCAGGCGGGAAACTATGCAGTCGGTTGTCATGCCGTACAACAGGCGTGCGATCGTTGATCTTGTCAGGGGTCTGAGGGAAGGCATTGCAGATGTTCAGGCCGAAGCCTCGCTCAGGAAGGCTGCGCATGATCTGTATCAGACACTGCTTTCAGGAACTGGGATCAGAAAAGGGGAACAGCTCATCATTGTGCCCCATGGAGTTCTTCACTATCTCCCTTTTCATATTCTTCTTCAGCCTGACAACCGGTATCTCCTCGAAGATCACACCATATCCTATCTTTCAAGCGCAGGTCTTTTGAGATTCACATCCGACAAACAGAAAAAGACGCAGGGGAAGGTGCTGGCATTTGGCAATCCTGACCTTGGCAACCTTATCTACAATTTGCGGTACGCTGAGCGTGAGGCAAGAGAGATCGGGAATCTCTATCCGCAGTCAGACATCTATCTCAGAAAGGACGCTACGCGGACACGGGTGAAGATGGGTCTGGCCGGATATGGCGTCATTCATTTTGCGAGCCATGGGGAATTCAACCGCAACGACCCCCTCAATTCGTCTATCATGCTTTCAGTAGAGAATGGGGAAAGCGGCAGACTGACAACAGAGGAGATATTCACCCTGAATATCGACGCATCCCTTGTGGTGCTGAGTGCCTGCGAAACAGCGATCGGCAAGGTCAATACGGGCGATGAGATCATAGGGCTCACAAGGGCATTTATCTATGCAGGTGCTCCGTCAGTGATAACCTCGCTCTGGCGGGTCAATGACAAGGCGACCTACCTTCTGATGAGCAGTTTCTACAGGAACCTCAAGACCATGGGCAAGGCAGAGGCACTGCGCACTGCACAGCGCTCGGTCATGAAGGACTTTCAGCATCCGTTTTACTGGGGAGCTTTCATTCTTAGCGGGGATCCGGGATGAGGCTGATCAGGGAAAAAGACCTTATCCGCTTTGCCCTCGTCAGTGTTGTAACGAGCCTCATGGTAACAGCCTCTTCTTATATGGGATATTTTGAGCCAGTCCAGAGAAAGGCCCTTGATCTCATGGTCTGGTGGAAGGAGAAGGATCGGCCTTCCCATATTGTTATTGTGGCAATCGATGACGAGGCCTTCCAGTATCTTGGCGACAGGCAGCCTCTGCCGCGGAAACAGCTCGCAGACCTCATTGATCTTCTGAAAAAATGCGGGGCAACGGTCATTGGTCTTGATGTAGAGCTCAAGGCAAGGACCGACAGGATATCTGATGCGCTTATCGAAAAGGCAGTTCAGGACAGGACCGTCATCACGTATGATCTTTCTCCAACAGAAAGCGAAGGACAGTTCACTCCGCAGAGTCTTTTTGTTTCCGGCTACGGCATCAGGAAAGGCTTTGCCAATACCTATATTGACAGTGACGGACTGATCCGTAACGCCCCTCTCAGCATGAAGGATGAAAAGGGCGAAGCTATGCCGTCCTTTGCCCTGGTTGTTGCAGGACTTTTCCAGGAGAAGTTGAGCAGACGGACTACTCCCGGCGTTGAACCAATAAGGATCAATTACGCAGGTGCGGCCGGCACCTTTCCATTTTATTCTGCAAAGCCTCTTTTTCAGATGGCTGAAAAGAAGATTGTCCCGCCCTCTGATAATCCCTTTAACGCGAAGATCGTTCTGATAGGTGCAACGTTCAGGGCAGGAAGAGACATACATCACACGCCAAACGGTTTGATGAGCGGCGTCGAGGTGCAGGCAAATATCATTCACACGCTTCTTGAGCAGAAGGACATTAGGCCTTTTAACTGGGTTGCCGGTTTTATTCTGCAGGTCCTTATCAGTATGTTTTTCGGCGTTCTCTTTTTGCTGTTAAGGCCTCTCTGGGCGATCATGCTGAGCTTATTCGGCATATTCTTTCTTTTTGTGCCACTCAGTTATCTTGCATACACACGAGGCAATTATTGGGTCGATTTTGTTCTGCCGGTCATTGCGGTTGCGCTGACAGCCCTGGTCAATGACACCGTGAAGCGAAGAGAGATTAGACAGGCATTTGGCCAGTATGTGAGCAATGACATTGTCGAAGGAATATATCGCGATGAATCCGCGTTGCAGGGAAAAAAGAAAACGGTTACGGTCCTCTTCTCCGACATCCGGGGATTTACGACGATCTCTGAATCGCACGATGTGGAATCCCTTGCAGGTTTGTTGAATGAGTTCTTTGAGGGCATGACAGAGGTGATTTTCAGCAACAGGGGCATGATCAACAAATTTATCGGCGATGCGATCATGGCGATCTATGGAGCGCCAGTTGATAATCCGGATCATGCGGTCTGTGCTGTCAGAACGGCCCTCGAAATGCGGAAGGAACTCGAGGCATTGAACCGGCGGTGGGCAGAACGAGGGATCCCGCCCCTGCAGATCGGCATCGGCATCCATACGGGCGAGGTCTTTGCCGGCAACATCGGCTCAGGCAAGCGCAAGGAATACACGGTCACAGGCGATACGGTCAACCTTGCATCTCGCATAGAGGGACTGAACAAAGATCTCGGGACTACGATACTTATCTCAGAAGATACGTATGCACTTGTCCGCAGCTTTGCAGAGGCAAGAGATCTTGGCATGGCTTCGGTTAAGGGAAGACAGAAACAGGTCAGAGTGTTTGGGCTGACAGGAATGAAAGACAAGGAGGCTGATGTATGAAAAGGAAAGCGGTATTGGTATTGATCCTTATGGCAATGGTCTTCGTATGCAGAGAAGCATATGCAGGAACTGCAGTGATCACGGAGATTGGGGCTGCCGGAGGTTCTGTAGAGATAAAAAAGGTAGGCCAGCGGGACTGGTTAAAGGCTGCACCGCTGCAGTCACTCGATCAGGGCGATGTTCTGAGAGTCTCGGGTAACGGCTATGCCGTAGTTCTTTCAGCTGCCGGCGGAAAGGCGTTGAAGATCACGGCAGCAAACTCTCCCCATGAGGTCAAGGCGCAGGAGGGGCAGGACGGCAAGGCAGTAAAGGCCCAGATCGTTGTTAATAAGCTGATGGATTTCATGACCGGAAAGAAGAAAGAGTCTCTTTCGATGCCTCTGGCAGTCAGGAGTCTGAAGCGGGCCCCCGGACTGGTCAGCCCGAATAATTCAAAGATCCTGACATCACAGCCTCTCTTTGAATGGATAGGCACGCCGCGGGTCCCCTATGGCATAAAGGTGATGCTGGGTGATGCACTGGTCTGGCAAAGGGAAAAAATATACAGGGGCCAGATTTCTTATCCGGTAGACGGCAAACCGCTCCTGCCCGGAAAGCGCTACGCATGGGAGATCGAGACGCCAGGATATCCGCCTGTCAGGGCATGGTTCGAAATAGCGAACGATGATGAACGAAAGAATCTTGAGGAGGAAATGCGCACTCTCGAAGGAGTGGGATATTCGTCACTGCCCCAGTCTTCAACGGCCATGCTCAAATACGATATCCTGGTATCACGCGGCTTTTATGCTGAAGCAAGAAATGTGGTTCGCACGGCCATGGCATCGAACCCTGATCTGCCGCTTCTGCATATCCTCCTGGGGCATTATTATGATTACGGCGGGCTCAGGGACCTTGCAGCAGAAGAATATGATGAGGCCGGTTTCCTGATGGATCTGCCTCAGTAAGGTCATACGGAGGTTTCAGGCTCGACCTGATGTTTAATTGAACTTTTATTGCCTGCAGATGAAACAATGCGTGATAGACTGTGTTTAAAGGATAGGAAGAGATTTTGTCGAAATAATGACATTGATAGATGTTCGAGCTGTTGAGGAGGCATCATGAAAACAGTAAGAAGTGTTAACCGTCTGGTGAGCCTTTTGATCATTGTTGTTCTTGCCCTGCCCCTGCCCGGTCTGGCGCAGGGCGGCGGAGGGTCTGTATCATCTGCATCTTTTTCCAAAGAGCAGCTTGCCCAGATGCTCGCACCTATAGCGCTCTATCCGGATGCCCTGTTGTCTCAGATCCTGATGGCATCCACCTATCCGCTCGAGATTGTAGAGGCTGACCGTTGGGTCAGAAAAAATGGGGGTCTGAAGGGTGATGCCCTGGATCAGGCTCTTCTGGACAAGGAGTGGGACCCGAGCGTCAAGTCGGTATGCTATTTCCCCTCGATCCTGGGCGCCATGAGTGAGAAGATCACACAGACCACCAGGCTTGGTGATGCGTTTCTCGGACAGCAGGACGAAGTGATGGCTGCGGTTCAGGAACTTCGCGCAAAGGCAAGGGAACAGGGAAGCCTTACGTCCACCAAAGAGCAGAAGGTTGTGGTTGAGAAGGAGACGATCATCATCGAATCCGCAAATCCGGAGGTGGTCTATGTCCCATCATACAACCCTTTTTATGCCTATGGACCTTGGTGGTATCCTGCCTATCCCCCGTATTATTGGTGGCCTGGAACGGTAATTTATGGACCGGGGATATCATTCTGGCCGGGGATCTATGTCGGTCCGTTTATCGGGTCATGGTGCTTTTTTGATTGGTATAATCACGTTATCTTCATAGACTGGCACAGGACACACAGATTCCATCGTCATCATGGCGACAGAGATGGCAGGGACAGGTGGCACCATGATGCAGACCACAGGAGAGGCGTTGCGTACAGGGATCGTGCAACTGCCCAGAAATTTGGCCAGGCCCCTGAGCGGTCCAGAGAGTCCAGGCGTGAGCTTAGAGGATTTCCTGAACGCCGTGCCATGGACAGTCAGACCCGGGAACTGATGCAGAAGGATATCGAAAGAGTTCCTCTTCGAGGCGGTGCTGCAGAGCGGACGCAAAAGTCCAGAGTGAGAGAAAAGATTGACCGCAGGGAAAAGCCTGTTGTTGAACAAAGAGAGAATGTCTTTGACAGCAGCGGTGATGCAGGAAGGCAGCGACTGGAGAGTGAACGCGGCCGCAGCAGCCGTGAACACATAAATAGAAGCAGCCAGGACACGGGCAGAAGCCAGGGCAGCGGTAAGGGACAGAGTTCCGGCCAAAGCGGCCGGGGAGACGGCAGGAGGATGGGACAATGACGATACGACATGAGAAGATACTGAAATGCAGCGCATTTCATCCAGTGGTGCTAAGAAACCACAAACGGTCTTCTGTATTGCCCGCTCTTCTGGCTGTGCTCCTGATGGTCTTTCTTGCAGGAGCCGCATCTGCAAAGGCCGGCCCTGGAGCGAAGCAGATAACCTTTGCATCTCCTGATGAGGCGATCAAGGCACTGACCGCTGCGGTCCAGAACGATAATGATAAGGGATTGATCTCAATCCTCGGCCCGGGATCAGGAGACCTCATCTCCTCAGGCGATAAAGTTGATGACAGGAAGGGAAAAGAGCGATTTCTGACGGCATACGGAGAAAAGAATAGTATAGAACTGATCGGAGACGACAGGGCAGCGCTCCACATTGGCAGTCAGGACCGCGCCTTCCCTATCCCTATTGTGAAAAAGGGAAGCAGGTGGTTCTTTGATACAAAGGCCGGCAAGGAAGAACTCCTCTGCAGGAGAGTGGGCAGGAATGAACTGAATGTGATTGAGGTGCTTCACGCTTACACCGACGCGCAGCGGGAATATGCTTCCAAAGACCGGAACGATAACGGCGTCCTCGAATTTGCTCAGCGGCTGATCAGCACAAAGAGCAAGAAAGATGGCCTGTACTGGGATGCAAAAGAGGGCGAAGAGGAGAGTCCTTTCGGGCCTCTGATCGCTAAGGCTGCAGAAGAGGGATACAAGGATCGGAAGAAGATGGACCCCTTTCATGGATACTACTTCAGGATAATTAAGGCCCAGGGTCCAAACGCAAAAGGCGGTGCCTTTAATTATGTGGCAAAAGGCCACATGGTTCTGGGTTTCGGCCTTCTTGCCTACCCTGCCAAATACGGGTCATCAGGGATCATGACCTTTATAGTGAATCAGGAGGGTGTGATCTATCAGAAGGACCTAGGCAGCAAGACAGAAAAGGCAGCGAAAATTACAAAGTATGATCCTGATAAGACTTGGAACAGGGTTGAAGAGACGCTGAAAAAGTAGAACTGAGTCTCAATAGATCAGAAAAGGGCATGGCAGAACGTTGTCGTGCCCTTTTTTTTGTCTCACAAAATACCTCGCTTCAGGAATTGGCATTGCCCTTGCACATAGCAGGGTGAATACATAATAAGGAGGAACCAGGAGATGATGAGCAGAATAAGGCAGATGATAGGAAGTGCAGCCACTGCCATGGATATCGCGTACAAGCTCTCTCAGGGCCTCGATTATAAGACACTGAATAAATATATCTTAAAAATCAATACGTTAAAGGATGTTGAGGGTATTCTTTTCGAGTCATCCCAATGCCTGAACGATATCCTTAATTATGATATTTTTGCGTTTGGGCTCAAGAATAACGATGTTCTGGATATATGGATTGACCCCAGAATAGATGACAAGCGGCTGGTTAAGAGGGTCCAGGAAGACCTCGAGTGTCAATCTCATGACGTCAGGCTGAACTATTTTAAGGACGAATTTCATGTATCGAGTCATTTGATTGACGGCGATAGTATTGAAAATCTGCTTACGTTTGATCTGAGCAGTGAAAAGTTTTGCGCCAGGCTCTATATTCTGCCAGGCAGGAAGATGCTGAGATATCACGCTGAGATCATCGAGTCTGTGCTGAATGCAGTCAGTATTGCTCTTGAGAATTCTATGAACATCCAGCAGCTTGAAAGTGCTGCATTCATCGACATTCTTACCGGATGCTATAACAGAAGAGCACTGAACTCATATATAGACCATGACATCGCTGACGCTCACCGGTATGGAAGGGATCTTTCTGTCATTATGTTCGACATAGATTATTTCAAGAAGATCAATGATGCCTATGGGCACGAAGCCGGTGATATTGTGCTTTCAGAGATTTCACGCATGGTTTCTGCCACCGTCAGGAAGAGCGATTATGTGGCCAGGTATGGCGGCGAAGAGTTTATGCTGGTTCTGCCCAATACAGCAATCGCCAATGCTGCTGATCTTGCTGAGCGACTGAGAAAAAAGATCGAATCCTATAAAATGACCATTCAGGGGAAGCAGATCTCAGTCACTGCAAGCTTTGGTGTTGCAGCTCTTAAAGACCGTTACAACAGGACCCAGCTTTTTCTCGATGCAGACAGTATGCTGTACAGGGCCAAGGCATGCGGCAGAAACAACGTCATGTGCGCCCAGCTCAGTGCTCCCCTGAGAAGTCTTGTTCTGCAGCAGGCTGCATGCTGATATAGACTATTCACCTGACGCATCGTTATCTCCATTCCCCTCTCCATTTCTCCCTGTTTCTTCTTGTTTGCTATCGGCCATAAACTTTTTTCTTGACAAGAATTATTATTATATGATAATAAATACTATACAATAAAAATTATTGGAACTATATGCATAAATTTAAAGACATAGGCTTGAAGCTCACGCCGCAGAGGTTGGCCATACTGGATTTCCTCGAGGGCAATACTGATCATCCATCCGCGGATGATATTTATAAAGCGGTTGCTGTTCAGCATCCGACCATGTCCTTTGCAACGGTGTACAACACGCTGGACACGCTGAGGGAAAAGGGTCATATCCTTGAGTTGACGATCGATCCGGACAAGAAGCGGTTCGACCCCTGCACAGACCCTCATCATCACCTTATCTGTTCATCATGCAAGAGGGTGCAGGACATCAATATGACGTTCAATCTTGACCTGCCGGAAGCGATGAAAGGCAAGTTCAGGATTACCGGAAACCATATCGAATTCTACGGGATCTGCCCTGTTTGCAGGGCAAAGGCCCATTAAAGGAGGAGTAGTTATGTGCATGGATCATAAGAAGACCTGTGTCTGCGGTGCGCAGACCGCAAGTTTTAATTTTCGCGACGAGGTGATGCCTGCGGAGATCGTCGACAGGCTCTACTGCCCTAAGTGCAGTTCAGAAGTTGCGTTTGATGCCTCGAAGATGATCAGGGACAACAGCTGGATAATAGACTTTGACATGGAAATTGCACGGTTCTCCGGCCACAAGCTCTCCGGCGCAGAAATAACGCCGGAGTATCTCTTTGATCAGGGATACTGCACGTGGCGTGGCGTATATCCGATGGATCATATTGACTCGGTAAAGGAGCGGGAAGAGCTGGTTAAGCTCTCCAAAATCAACCCCAGAAAATACGTCGAAGAGATCAAGAGATGGGGCATAGACCGGATGGACAGGCTTGCGCGCGAGGGCTGGAGGAAGGCACATGCAGGGCAGTGATCTCAGCCAGAAGCAAAAGAGCCCCTGCAGCACAAAGATCGTTCCTGTGCCGGAATTCATGGCCTGCATCAAATGCGGGCATGAGATAGAGATATGGACGGACGAGGATGAAACTATCTGTAACACCTGCGGCCATAAGGTTTTCAAAAAAGAAACGATAATTCACTAAATGCCTCATTCGAGGCAGGATCCTTAACCCTGGAGCATAGCATGGACATTTCAGTAGAAAAGATACCGGGCGGCATGAGAGTGGACGGCCTTGATATGAAGAACGGCAAATGCGGCTGCACCTCAGTGCTGCCCTGCTGTTACAGCTGGACAAAAGTAAAGAGGAGTGGAAACATAATCACCTTTTCAGGCAAGGCAACAGGGCCTGAGTCTGTTGAACTGTTCAATTGGGGCTATAGTGTAAGAAAAGGCGATCTTACCGTTGAAGTATCCATGGAGGATACGCGCGACAAGGTTATATTCTCAGGGTACTATCCTCCCCGTATTGAGGATTGGATAGACAAGGGGTGGGAAGTTGTATCAAAAACAGGCGAGCGTGAGGACTTTGACCTCTGGCGATGTGCCACCTGCAAATGGCTTTATAAGGAGAAGGAACAGGCCGTGAAATTTGAGGATCTGCCTGATGACTGGAAATGCCCGGTCTGCAATGCCGGAAAGAATGCATTTGAAAAAATAGGATAAAAAGGAGAAGATAATGCCAGAAAAAGGATTTTTTTGCGGGATCAATAAGCCAAAGGATTT
Organism: uncultured Nitrospiraceae bacterium; assembly: GCA_964506525.1. Classification (GTDB taxonomy): domain Bacteria; phylum Nitrospirota; class Thermodesulfovibrionia; order Thermodesulfovibrionales; family UBA6898; genus UBA6898. The sequence goes on along the minus strand of CAZDLA010000027.1, from coordinate 23,831 downwards.
GTCCGCAGTAACGGATTTTGAGAAGAAGCATATGCCGGTGATAGACTGCCCGGATACTGTGGCAGCCGGTCAGTCCTTTACAGTCAGACTGAAGGTAGGGGAGATACCTCATGTGACTGAAGAGGGCCATTTTATTCAGTGGGCTGAGGTCAAGTTTGGAGAGAACCTTTATGCCAGGATCGAGTTCAGCCCTGTCATGTCTGCACCCGAGGCGACTGTTACCCTGAAGAAAGGTTCAAAACACGGCACAGGCGTGCTGAGAGTCCTTGCCAAATGCAATCTCCATGGTCTTTGGGAGGCTACAAAGGAAATGACGATAACTGAACCATTGCCGCAGAGCTGAAAGAGATCGGGTATATTGTGAACGTCTCTGCCGACGTATTTGAAAAAGTCAGACAGGAGGGTTTATGAAGAAAGTATTGATCGCCTATTACAGCAGGACAGGTATGACAGAAAAGATGGCTGAACTCATTGCTGAAGGAGTTCGTTTCAGCGGAAACGAGGTGGAGTTGAAAAAGATCTCTGCTATCAAGAATGAGAAGGACTTCGAAGGATATGACGCTTTCATATTCGGATGCCCCACGTATCACAAAGACATGACAGAGAACTTCAAAACCTTTCTTTTCCTGGCACAGAAGGGAAACCTTGCAGGCAAGTTGGGCGGTGCATTTGGTTCGAGCACGCACAGCGGAGAAGCGCCGAAGCTTATCTTCGATACCATGGAGTTTGTGTTCAATATGAAGATGACGAGTCTCGGTCCGTTTGATCTTAGGGAACGGATGGTGCCAACCAATGAGGGCCTCAGGGCCTGCCAGGATTATGGCAAAGCAATCGGGAAAGAAGCATGAGGATGATCTCATAGAGAGAGCATAAACATAAACTTAATTTATCAGGAGAAATGCGTATGACAGCGAAAGGTGAGCATTACAAGTGTGCGATATGTGGAAATGAGGTTACTGTTACCACTGCAGGAGGCGGCACCCTCGTCTGCTGCGGGAAGCCAATGGAAAAAACAGGATAGATCTCTGGAATGCGGCTGCAGGGTTTCATAGTATAATGAGTCTTAGAATACCGACGTTACAGGGAGGAAGATAATGCTGAGCAAGGCAATAGAGACTGCAGTGAAGATGGAGACCGATGCAATGAAGTTCTATCATGAGGCAGCTGAAAAGACGAAGCATCCTTTTGCCAAAAGAATGTTTCAGGGCTTTATCAGAGACGAGAGCAGGCATCTGAAAATGCTTAAGGATATCCTGAGCGGCATGGATCTGAAGATCGTTTCCCTGCATCCGAAAGCTGAGATCAAAACAGTATTTTCGGAACTCAAGGAGCAGATGATGGAGCGCATCTCTGCTTCAACGGACGAGATCGAAGCGGTTCAGGTTGCCCTGGATTTTGAGACAAAGGGATTTGAGTTCTATAAGAAATCTACTGAAGAGGCGACTGATGAAAGGGAGAAAGCGCTTTTCGCTGCGCTTGCAGCTGAGGAGCAGGAACATTACTCGATCCTTCAGAATACCTATTCTTTTCTCAAGGACACAGGGGACTGGTTCATGTGGCAGGAGCAGGGGATACTTGAAGGATAAGAAAACGTAAGCAGTAACTGGATAATAACGGGAGGATACACTATGAGAAAGACAATCATGATAGCACTTATTACTATTATGACCGTTATAGGAGTTGCATTTTATGCAGGTGCTTCAGATCAAAAAGACCCTAAGGTGCTGTTTGAAGATGCCTGCAGCCGGTGCCATTCGCTCGACATTCCGAGGGGAGAAAAGCTTACAAAAGCAAGCTGGCAGGATATCGTTAGAAGAATGGTGTCCAATGGGCTCGACATCAGTGATCAGGCAGCTGCTGTCATCGTAGAGTATCTGGCGGCCCTTTACAAGAAATAATCTATTACCATCAAAAAGGAGAATACTATGGCATCAAAATCAGAGAAGAATCTTAAAGAGGCGTTTGCCGGAGAGTCTCAGGCAAACAGGAAATACCTCGCATTTGCCAAGAAAGCAGAGGCAGAAGGGTTTAAGCAGGCAGCAAAACTTTTCAGGGCAGCAGCAGAAGCAGAGACTGTGCATGCCCACAATCATCTGCGCGAGTTCAACGGGATCAAATCCACAAAGGAGAACCTTGAGGCAGCGATCAGCGGAGAGACCTTCGAATTTGAGAGCATGTACCCGAAGATGATCACCGAGGCAAAGGCTGAAGGCAACTCCCTCGCTGAAAGAACCTTTGTGTATGCCAATGAGGTGGAGAAGATCCATGCTGATCTGTACAAGAAGGCACTTGAGACCCTTGGCAAGAATGCAGAGACTGACTACTATGTCTGCCAGGTCTGCGGCAACACGGTAGAAGATCATGCTCCGGATGAATGCCCGATCTGCGGAGCAAAGAAGCAGGCGTTCAGGAAGATAGACTGAACCATGAAGGTGATCACATTTTTAGGCAGTCCGCGGGTTGACGGCAACACAGAGCTTCTTCTCATTGAGGCGATAAGGGCAATGAAGGAGCAGGGGCATGAGGTGAAGACTTTTAAGCTCAATTACCTGCGCATCAAACCCTGTCAGGACTGCGGAGGATGTGACAAGAACGGTATCTGTATCATCAACGATGACATGACCGAAATATACCGGGAGATAAGGGAGGCAGACAGGTTCATCCTGGCCTCCCCCATCTTCTTCTTCGGCATGAGCGCCCAGGCAAAGGCCATGATAGACCGCTGTCAGGCGTTCTGGTGCGAGAAGTATCTCCTGAAAAAGACGATACCTGAGGGAGTGAACGGCAGGAAAGGGCTTCTCATGCTTGTCGGCGGCATGAAAAAGGATATCGGTATCCAGTGCGGAGACGCCTCTGCAAAGGCATTCTTTCGGACGATCAGTGTTCCGACCCATGAAGTATTGGGTTTTCTCGGCGTGGACGCCAAGGGTGCCATTACTGATCACCCGACTGCTCTCAAGGATGCTTACGAGGCAGGTAAGAGGCTTGTGCAGACTCCCTAGCAAGACCATCCAGTTCTCCTGGTGACAGGCTCTTCATTTCAGGAATAGCCGAAGTGCTATAATAGCCTATGAAAACGCTTGTCAGGGAAAAGGCTGCAGCCACGCTTAAGACCTTTGACCTCCTGAACATTCCTGTTTTTCTTATTGACGAATCCTTTGTGATCATTTCCTGCAATGAAAGCGCTGCCACAGTCTTTCTTTATGCTTTTGAGGAAATGGCAGGCAAAGTTCTGAATACCGTGGTGCTTCCAAACAGAAAGAATATTCTCAAAACGGCTTCTTTTCACCAAGGCATTCCGTATGACATCAGCAGCGCCTATCCGGATGCCCATTTTCTTTCCTCCTGCCTCAAAAAGAACGGCGATTTTTTTGAGGCGAAGGTATCGATCATTCCATCGCAGGAGAACGATTCACTGCTCAGACTTGTTGTTGTGCAGGATATATCAGAACAGCGAAAGCTTCAAAGAAAGGCATTTCAGAGAACAAAAGAGCTTTCTATCTTCAAGAGCTTTGCTGATATTCTTGCGCGGCACGAGGAGATCGGGGCTATCTTGCAGGACACCATTGACATGCTCCTGGAGATCATGGAAGTTGAGCAGGCATGGATCTATTTCCTTGACGCTGATGGTGATCTGCTCCATCTGCAGGTCGAGAAGAGTAAGATCAAAGGCGCTTATTCTGCTCAGGACCTGAAACAGGGCGAATGTCTTTTCGGAAAGGTCTTTGCCTCTGGCATGCCGCTCGTTGTCGAGAGGGCATCGCAGGACCCGCGGGTAACATCTCTGCAGACCGGTGCTGAAGGTATTGAGAGCGTGGTCGCTATCCCTATACGGTCAAAAGGCATGTTCCTCGGCGTGCTGGGGCTTGCAAGCAGAAGCCAATCGTTCTTTACTTCAATGGACACGCAGTTACTGGTGCCGATCGGGAACATGCTTGGCGTTGCGATCGAAAATATCCGCCTGATCGAACAGCTCCATTGGAATATGAAGCAGATCGAGCTGATCAATGAGCTGAGCGGTATCGTGAACTCAAGCCTCAGCATAGGCACGATCTTTAGGATGATGGTATCAGAGATCAGGAAGCTCATTGATTATGACAGGGCAAGCCTTCTGCTCTATGACGAGAAGGAGGATAACCTTATTATCTTTGCTCTTGATACAGACATGCATACGGTCATGGGCAAGGGGGTGAGGGCTCCGATCGATGGAACGAGCGCAGGCTGGGTAGTGAGGAATAACAAACCCTGGATCAACCGCGATCTGAACGATACGGAATTTAGACTCGACAGGAAACTTCTCAAGGAAGGCATCAGCTCAACCGTAAGCATCCCGCTGTATCACGACAAGATACTCGGTGTCTTCAACTTTGACAGCCGTAAGCCTGCGAATTATTCAGAGCGCGATCTTGATATACTCCTGCCGGTTGCCAAGCACATATCGATTGCCCTGGAAAATGCGCTTCTTTTTCAGGAGATATCCCGCGACAAAAAAGAATGGGAAAAGACCTTTGATGCCATAACAGACATGGTCTGGATAGAGGACATGAACCAGCGCGTTATCCGTGCCAACAGGACAGTCCTTGCCCGCGCAGGCCTCACCTCAACCGAGGCAGTCGGAAAAGGCTCCGGAGAACTGCTCGAGCGGGCAGGCGCTCTGGAGGAGGATTGTCTCTGCCCGGAGACCATGGCAGGGAAAAGGCCCTGTTTCCGGGAACTCAAAGGTATGAGCGGTAATATTTTTCATTTCTGGACCTATCCTCTTATCGATGATGAGGGACGGCTCTATTCCCTTGTCCACTATCTCAAAGACGTAACCAGCCAGAAACGGCTTGAGCAGCAGCTCATACGCTCAGACAAGCTTGCATCCCTGGGCACGCTTGTGGCCGGCATTGCGCATGAGATCAACAATCCTCTCGGCATTATTGCAGGGTATTCAGAGGCGCTTCTTGACCGCGCAAAAGATGAGACCCTGCAGGCTGTTCCGGAGTTCGAGGATTTCCCCGAATACCTTAATACGATCCATAACGAGATCTTCAGGTGCAAGGGCATCCTCAGAAGCCTCCTTGATTTTGCGCGGCCGACAGGCGGCACGTTCCGCGAGATAGACATGAACGAACTGATCAAAGAGGTTATTCTCCTGGTGAACCACAGGGCCAAGAGGCTGAACCATAACATTGTGTTCAGACTTGATCGGGACATCCCGAAGATCTTTGCAGATCCCGGTAATCTGAGGCAGGTATTCATGAACATCATCATCAATTCCATGTATTTCACCCCTGAGGGGGGAAGCATCACTATTGCAACCGAAATCGATGAAGAGGGCGGACTTCTGCCTCAGGCCCCCGGTGTCGGGGTCACGATCTCGGACACTGGTTCTGGCATTGATCCTGCCATAATAGGAAAAATATTCGATCCTTTTTTTACTACCAAACCTGTAGGAGAAGGGACCGGCCTCGGCCTTTCAATATGCCACAAGATCATTGAGGAACATGGGGGCAGCATTGATGCAGTCAGCGACACGGGAGGAACGACATTTATCATATGGCTCCCCTTAAAAGGCAGTTCATGATTAAGATCCTCGTTGTTGATGATGAAGAACCGCTCAGAAGGCTCCTGAAGAAGGAGCTAACGCGGAAAGGCTTTTCTGTTGAGGTAGCGCCTGACGGAAAGACCGCTCTCAGCCTCGCAAAGCAGAATACCTATGATGTTGTTCTCCTGGATATCATGATGCCCGGTGTGGATGGCATTACGGTGATGAAAAAACTCAAGACAGATCCTTCAGCGCCGGCGATCATCGTCCTCACCGGCAAGGCTACGGTCGAGACAGCAGTAGAAGCGATGAAATACGGTGCGTACGACTATCTGACAAAGCCTTATAAACTGGATGAACTGGTGATCATCATCAACAGGGCATATGAATTCGGCAGGCTGAGCATCAAGACGCAGCTACTTGAACAGGAACTGGTGAGGAAGGAAACCCCGTTCAGGTTCATCAGCAGTTCACGGCAGATGAAGGAGATTCACGAACTGATACAGAAAATAGCTCCCACGGATTCTCCGGTATTTATTCAGGGAGAAAGCGGCACAGGCAAGGAACTGGTGGCAAATACGATCTGGCATTACAGCAGGCGAAATGCAGTGCCGATCATTGCCCTGAACTGCGCCACATTTTCAGAGAACCTGATCGAGTCAGAGGTCTTTGGTCATGAAAAAGGGGCTTTCACGAATGCGTATGAGACGAAGCACGGTATTGTGGAGGTTGCTGACAAGGGAACGCTTTTTCTTGATGAGATCGCTGAGATGCCGATCGGCCTCCAGGCAAAGCTCCTGAGATTTCTCGACACCGGAGAGTTCAGGCGAGTGGGCGGCAATAAGATCATGCATGTTGATGTCAGGCTGATCGCAGCAACAAACAGGGATCTTCGTGATCTGATCAGGCAGGGGAAATTCAGGGAGGACTTATACTACCGCCTTAACGTTATCAATATCACGATACCGCCTTTGAGGGAGCGGAGCGAAGAGGTCGAGGAACTTGCAGGATTCTTTGCCCAGAAATACAGCCAGAAACTCTCCAAGACAATAAAGGGATTTACTCCTGAGGCCCTTGAAGCGCTCGACCGATACGCCTGGCCGGGAAATGTTCGGGAACTCGAGAACGTGATCGAGCGGGCAGTGATCCTCTGTGATTCTGAAACGATCGCCAACAAAGATCTTTCGATCCCTGTTGCGCAGGGAACTGCTGATAAAGCAGCCGGCGGATCACTTGAGGAGATGGAGCGCGACTATATTCTCAGAGTGCTCAGGGAGTTCCATGGCAATCAGTCAAAGACAAGCCAGGTGTTAGGCATTGACCGCAAGACCCTGTATCTCAAGCTCAAGAAATACGGCCTCAGCGATTACCTGAAAAAGTAGATTCGTAAACTGCCCTTACTTAACGATTGCTTGTGAGAAGGCAAACTTGATGATGTCCGCCTTGCTGCTCAAGCCCAGCTTCTCGCATAAGTTTGTTTGATGAGCCATAACCGTCTTTGGGCTGATCGAAAGCATCTCAGCGACCTCCTTATGCGTATAGCCCTCGGCTATAAGCTTCAGGACCTGTTTTTCCCGATCCGTGAGCAGATCATAGGGCTCGTGTGAGGACAGAGACTCCTTGCCAAGAAAGCCGTTTACCACCTTTGCAGCGATTGCGGGATGAAGATACGTCTCGCCTGCCATGACGGCTGTTATTGCAGACATGAGATCACTGCCAACAGCTCTTTTTAATAAGTAGCCTGATACGCCGGCCTTAAGAAACCGGGAAATATATTCTTTCTCATCGTATTGGGTAAGCACAAGGATTCGTATCTCCGGGTCGATTTTCTTTATCTCAATGGTTGCCTCCAATCCCCCGAGCTTAGGCATTGCAACATCCATAATGACTATGTGCGGATGAGTCTGCCGGGCCTTTTCAATGGCCTCCAGTCCATCGGCTGCTTCTGCGACAATTTCAATATTTTCAGTACACCTCAAAAATGCCGCTATGCCCTCTCGGACGAGAGAGTGATCGTCGGCAATAAGAATACGGATCTTAGGCATATTCCCATGCCTCCTTTGTCAGAGGTATCTTCAGGTTAACCAGAGTACCCTCCCCTGGCGTGGAACATATCTTGAAATCCCAGCCGAAAAAAGATGCGCGTTCTTTCATTCCCAAAAGGCCAAGTCCGCGCGCTGAATCATGTTCAAGAACAACTGCATTTGAATCAAAGCCGCATCCGTCATCTTCGATTTCAATGATGAGCTGACTGTTCCGAATTTCGAGCAGTACAAATATGTTTTCCGCCCCTGCATGTTTCGATATATTAATAATGGCCTCCTGTATAATCCTGAACAAGCCGATTTCATCCTGCGGCTCAAATTCAATATCGCCTATCGTATTATAGACGTTAATATAGCAGTGCATGCCATTTGATTCGAGATGATGGTCACAGAGCCACCGGACTGCAGCCTCAAATCCAAGATCATCAAGAACAGAAGGCCGGAGATTTTTAATGATCCTATAGACATCGTCAAGATTTTTATCGATGATTTTCTTTATCTCATCGATTTTTGAGATATTGATGTTTTCCGGATATTTTCTGCAGATATCTATTTTGATGAGCGTTGCCGCGAGATCCTGCATGATAACATCATGGAGTTCCCGTGCAATTCTTTTCCTCTCATCCTCCTGTGATGTAATAACTTTCTTCAGGAGATCCTTTATCTTCAATCGGCTGTCGTTGATCTGACGCGTGCGCTCCAGAACGAGGTGCTCCAGAGCCATGTTGTATTTCTGCAGATCATCAAGGGAATCAGCAAGCTTGATTCGCATAACCTCGAAACTGCTGCTGAGCTTGCCGATCTCATCCCTGCCGCCAAAAGCCACGGACTTCGTCATATCTCCTGCCGCGATCTTAATTGTTGCGTCGATCAGATCATGGACTGGTTTGACGATGCTTCTGCTCATGCCAACGGCAAGTATCAGAGCGACTGCGATGAAGATTACGCTTACACCGATAAATGACATTTTCATCTTCGTCACCGGCATGAGTATCTCCTTTTCCGGCTGAACGATAGATACGCTCCAGGACGCTGTTTCGAGCGGCGCAAAGGCCATGATGTCATCAGATCGTTCGCTTGTCTCATCCAGGCTGATATCCTTTATATGACAGCGGTGGCATTTTGTAATGACCGGCTGCTTGGCGGTTATCAGCTTTTCAAGGAATTGCGAGTGGCCCTCTGATTGGTCTTTGAATACCCGCTTGGCGTCGCTCGACGCAATGACAAATCCTTTGCTGTCCACGAGTTCCATATAGGCGTTCTTCTCTGGCGGAACAGATCTGATAATTTCATTGAAATTCTGCGCCGAGGGGTCGATCTCTCCTCCTACGACCCCTTCGATATTGCCGTTCTTGTCCTTTAAGGGCACCAGAATATGGATAAGTTTTTTCTTCGAAGGCTCCACCGTGAAAATATCGGAAATGTAAGGTTTGCCATCTGCGATGACACTGCCAGCCTTCTGCACTGCGAGTTCATTGACGTATTGCATATGCTGAGATGGATAGGTATAGACAACGCGGTTGTTGAGGTTAATGATGAAGAGGCCGTCAGAAAATATGGAATAGTCGTATGCCTTTCTCAGGGCTTCACGTTCGGCTGACCAGTCGTTGTCACTGAGGTCAATGGAGCCGGAAAGCGAAATATCGAACAAGCGCTTGACGCTGCTGCTGAGGAGGTGATCGATATTTTTTGCAACAATACGGGAGAGCTCCAGCTTGTGCTGCATAGTGTGATCTATGCTCTCCCGTATTGCAATTGAGCCGATTACGCCAAGACTGAGGGATATTACGACAACGGTCAGCAGTATGGCTATAATGATCTTTTTCTGCATGAATGATCCTGAATCTGATTATAACCATAATGGAAAACCTGCATCCTGTCAAGCCGGCGATGACGGTGATGACGGCGCAGGTTCGGACGATTGGTCGATTTCAGCGATTGTGTCAGTCTTGCTGCTGTGACTTTCCGGAAGGGTGCCGAACAGTCGTTCGTATTCAACCGGATGCTCATGGATCATCCGCTTCGTTGATATCTTGCCGGTGAATATGACTGTGTCTATGGGGATAACTTCGGGGCTGAAGATGGCATTGTATATGTGCCATATGATAATCACTAGAAAGGCAAGGAAGGCTTCATTGGTATGCAGTGCCTTGGCTACAGGAATGATCTGACCTGGCAGGTAGCTTGTAACAAGAGCCGGAAACCAGAGCGTGAATCCTGTAGCCATCATGAGCATACCGCCAACAACGACACCCCAATATTCGAACTTCTGCTTGTAGTCAAAGCGGTCACACTGAGCAGGCTGATCTGAAAGCCCGAGATAGTATCGTATGTTCTCTACTGCATCGCTGAAGTCTTTTAGGTGAATGACCATTGTTGGGCGCCATTTCAGGAACATCACGCCGTATGATGCCACAAGGACATGATTTATCGTAAGGGCCGCGAGGGCGATGCCGCTATAACGATGAATGAGGCGGGTTGTATCAATGCCTCCCAGCGTTATGATGATCCAGTGCGAGATATTGTTGTCATAGAACTTCTGTGAAAGTCCTGTTATCACGAGAAGTATAAATGCTGCGGCATTGAGCCAGTGTTCAGCTATTCGTAATTTGCCAAAGCGCAAAACAGAATCATTTGTTGTTGTCTGCATGGTCATCTCCTTATAGTGCTACCTGTTTGATACATATCGCCAGAGGTGCAGGATGATCTGAATCAGAAGTCCTACAATCATGAAAGGAATGAAAAGCTTGTACCCCCAGTCAATCAGAAATACCATGGATGCCTTCTTGAAATCAGGCTCATAATGCGAAATCCAACTGTCAGGGAAATTTGTGGTGGCATTGGTGTGGCATTTCTGGCAGCGCTTAACGAGATTTTGCTTTATAACTGAGGCATTTTCAGATTTGACTTTCATGATGTCATGGATTCCGTGGCAATCAATGCATACGGCGATCTGTTTTTCGGCTTGACCATATTGTTTATAGAATTTCATGGTCACACCGTGAAAATCCTTTAAGTAGGTATCCACGACTTTTGTGGAAAGGCCATATTTGTCCATAATCTCTTTATTGGCATGACACTTGGCACAAGTCTGGGGCACGGAAATACGAAAATCAGCGGTCTTGGGGCCGGCATTATCATGGGCTTTATGGCAATCGGAACAGACAGGAACATCCTCGATGTGTTCCTTGATCAAGGCTGCTCCATGAACACTCTTTGCATATACGGCATAGACCTCGCTGTGACATTTTTCACATCTCTTAGCGTTTGCCAGTTTGTCGGTGCGCGCAGAGGCTATTGCGTGTGTTCCATGGCAATCAGTGCAGAGGGGAGTTTTGGGATTGCCCTGAGTCAGTGCTTTGAAATGCGTGCCCTCAAGAGTCTTACTGTATTTGTCGAAATGACATCTGCGGCAGTTCTCTGACATAAGCTGAGAAAAGTCCCGTTTGTCCTTAAAATCTCTTATCGGATGCAGTTCTGAATAGACCCTGACATGGCAGTCCACACAACTGAGATTTTTGTGCACTGATGCGTTCAGAACAGACTCCTGCACCTTTACTGTTTCTTTTGTGCCGTTTAAAAAATGAATATTGATCTCTTTGTTATGGCAGGTCAGGCAGTATTGATTACCTTTGGAGAGTTCCCGAACTCTTTTAACGGCATGTGCACCGTGGCAGTCTGTGCAGAGCATCTTCGGCGAATCCTGGTTGATGAGCTTCTCATGTATCTTATTGTTGAGGGAAGAATGGCATTGTGTGCATCGCCTTGCAGCTATTGCGCTGTATTCCTTCTTGTTTTTAAAGCCCCTTTTGGGATGATCATCAGCGGTGAAGCCGTGACAGGCAGCGCAGCCTATAATGGCGTGGACAGATTTATCAAATTCCGCTGAATTTACCTTGAGAGAAAGTTTGTCCCCGTTTCCGAGGGTTTTATGCTGCTCCATAGAATGACAACCCATACAGGCCTGATCTAATTCAGAAAGTGCGGCCTCACTGGCAGGATATGCCAATAAAATGGAGAAACACGCAAGCATGCAGATAACGAATAATTGATGTCTGTTCATATTTCCTCCATAAAAGAGGGGATGTTCATGGCAGATCATCCCCTCTTCATTCAGCTATTTTGTTTCCGTTTCTGTGGGGGCCGCTTCTTCTTTTGCTTTATCCCCTTTTTTGCCGTGACCGCTCCGCCTGCCTGCCAGGTGCGCCTCTGCCGGGTTCCAGTTGAATGCACGCACCTTCAACCTGAGACCGAATAGATCGCCAAGTGCCGTTACTGCAATGATTGCAAGAACAACCCCGATTACAATGTAATCGAATATGACGTATGCAGTAACAAGTTGTTTGGTGTATGCCTCATAGAATTGAACCAAATACGCGGGAAGAACATACAAAAAAACATGTGCTGCTGCAGCAGCAATTGATAGAATGAGGAGCGGAGGGAGTTTGTAGAAAGTTTGCGAAGACCGTCCTTGAAGCATTCCTGACTGCTCCATTCTAACTTTCTCCCCGGTTTCAAAATTCCAGTATGTTCCGGCGTCAACTATCGATCCACCTTTATTTCTGAAGTGCATCATAATGAGTCTCCTTTCTCTGTTTGTTGATACTAATCAGATAGTCCTGTCCAAACTATTCATTGGTTTCTTGATGCCGCAATACAAATGTATGATGAAAGTAGGGGGTGTCCTTTAGGAACACCCCCTATGGCTACTTCTTGCCAGCCTCGGATTTATCCGGATCAGGCCGAGCCTTGCTCTCCGTTGCTTCTTTCTTATGCCTTCTTCCTGCAAGATATGCCTCTGAAGGGCTCCAGTTAAATGTAGCCACTCTTGAAAGTCCTTCCAGTGTCCTGCCGAAGAGTTTTGTGAAGACCATCTTCGCAATAATGGCAATGCCGATGAATGGCAGGAAGGCTGCATAGATCAGACCAAGAACCGGCCCCAAGGCAAGAATGACCAAAGGACTGGCCTTGTAATATGTCTCGTTTTTCCCTCCTGGAAGCACTCCGTTGTCGTCCATGCTGATGCGATCGCCATTAGAGAAATTCCAGTAGTTGCCCTTCGTTACTGTTTCGCCTCCTATGTGTTTTACCCGTAACATGTTCTTTTCCTCCTTTTCGTTAGTTGAGATCAGTTTCACTCATGCGATCTTTACGTCTTTCTGCTTTTCCTCCTTCTTTTTATTTTTCCTTCTTTCTGGCTCTATCCTACCAAACCATACAAATCAGGGTAATTGGAGAATCTACCTATTTATCAGGGAATAATGTCTTAGATACAGAAAATAAGTGGCTGTGGCGGATAAAGGGGGAGGAAAAAACTGTTTTCAGGATTCAGGGATCATGCTGGATGCTATCTTTATGACATCCTGGGCAGGGAATTTCCCGATCACGGTAATAATAGTCCCATGTTCTTCCCAGGACAGCTGATTACAGGGGACTGAATCGTCACAAATCGCCGGAACAAGCAGAGCTTTTCTTCCCTTTAAAAAAATCACGCTTGAGTTTTGTCCACGCCTGATCTTTATGAGAGGGTCAAGCCGGTAGGGAGCCTGAGCATCAGACTGATGCAGTGCAAGACCCATCTGCTTTCCCTGCTTGTAAGAGAGATACATGACAACTGCGTTGAACGGGGTATTCTGTCCATACACCTCTGACGGCGGCCATGCAAGATTCAGGTGTTCAGGCAGATACGAGGGCAGATAGATCTTGCTGATATGCAGTTCCTTTGCTGCAGCATCCGGAGAACTGAATGATTTCAGCTTCTGCTTCTGCATAATAAGCGGAAGCCAGTTCAGGAGTGACAGCACCCCTGCTACGATGAGGATCATGGCTGCGAAAAGAATTACTTTTTTGACTGCAAAATGCGCTATTGCCATGTTAAACCACCCTGTATCCGACAAACAGGATAGCGGAAAGAGTAAGTACATACTGGGGCCAGGCGAACCGTGAATTGTTCAGATAAATGGCTTCAGAGAGGTTTCTTTTCCTTTCATCCAACAGCAGATTATGGCTGTGGCTCTCGACCTGCTCCTTCATTTGTGACAGTTTGCCCGAAAGCTCCTCAGGATTATAGTAAAAGGCGGACAAGGCGCCTATGAGCGACTGAGGGTCTCTTGTCATACCAACCGTGATAGCATCGCATATAAATTCATCGTCATGGACTATCCTCCTAAACTCGACCAGACTAACAGGATTATAGAACATCAGCATGCGGACGAGGTAGATCATCTGCGTTTTGAGGTTGCTGCTTCTTTTCATATGCACCACCTCGTGAATGAGGGCATTTCTAAGCTGCTCTTCGTCGAGCATTTCTATCAGTCCGGAAGATATGACAAGTGAATGGTTCTTGTATCCCTGGGTATAAAGCACAGGAGCGGGAGAATTTACAATTATAAGCACCGGCTCCTGGGTGTCGAGCATTGTGCATGCAGACTGCAGTGCAGACCGCACGTCACGATTGTCTTCCAGGCATTCTCTATCTTGCGGCTGACTGATTCGTCTTCTGAAGATCGGGAGAATTTCCTGAAACAGAAACAGACACGAAAAGAAGGCAAGGACTGACAGGAGCAGCAGGGCAACAGGATAGGTATTGTGAATCTTCAGTTCGAGCCAGCGATGACTATCAAAGAGCGATGTGGTCAGACGGAAGTGCCACGTTCCGCGGTCCGGCGTCAAGACCTGGTACAGGGGGAACATGAAGATCGGAAGGATCAAAGGGAGTAGACGGTATCTGAACCGCGACAGGTGGTCCTGGATATCCCACGCATAAAACGAGAGCTCGATAATGACGAGTGCTATAAAAGAATGGAGAACCGTCTGGATGAGATACATTCCTGGCAGAGTATGAAAAAAAGTCACGCAAAGACTCCTGTAAAAAAGACCAGCCTGGCACGCCCCTGTTGGTGTCTTAATTCCAAGTCACTGATCATGCAAGAATTGTAGCATATGCCACTTAGTTGGTATACAGCGCCCTGCCACGCAATTTGGCGTGCGAAAGGACCTCAGCATCGACGGCAATGAGGGAAATGTCTTTTGTTTGAGAATCTGCTTTTACTCTTGTCTTTTCGTTATTCAGTTTTGTATATTACGCACATGTCGAAAAAGAAAATAACTGCAGCAACAGACAAAGGACCTTTTGGCATACTTAGAGGCCACATTTGGCTCGATGGCAGCGAAGGCACTTTCCTGGGATACGGACGGGTAGTTCTCCTTGAGCGGATCCGTGAGTTTGGTTCCATAACAAAGGCCGCACGATCGATGGAACTGTCTTACCGCCGGGCCTGGATACTGATTGATTCGATGAACCGACAGGCTCCAGAGCCCTTTGTCGTTACCGCGTCAGGCGGCAAGAATGGCGGCGGCACGATGGTCACGGAAGAGGGAGAACGCGCCATCAAGCTTTTTTGGAGATTCCATGCCGATTTTCAGAAATTTCTGGAGCACGAAAAAAAGAAGCTGGGCTGTAAAATACAGACGACTAAGGAGGAGTAATGGGTAAGAAGATTAGTTTTATTTTAATGTTGGTAATGTGCATGTTTGCATCTGTTCCTATGAATGCCGCAACGGCAGCAGAGATCATCTGTGCATCGACAACGAGCACGGAAAACTCGGGACTCTTTACCCATATCCTTCCGCTCTTTGAAAAGAAGACAGGAATAAAAGTGAAGGTCGTTGCTCGCGGCACCGGTGCTGCCATTGAGATGGGCAAAAGGGGTGATGCTGACGTTGCCTTTGTGCATGCAAAGGAGCAGGAACTGAAGGCTGTTGAAGAGGGTTTCTTTATCAACCGCTCTGATGTGATGTACAACGATTTTGTGATCATCGGCCCCAATGATGACCCGGCAAAGATCAAGGGAATAAAATCAACGGTCGATGCGTTCAAGAAGATAAGCGGAGCATCCCAGTTCGTTTCCCGTGGAGACAACTCAGGCACTCATACTAAGGAACTGTCGATCTGGAAGAAGGCGGGTATTGAGCCCAAAGGACAGAAGTGGTATCTCGAGGTCGGGCAGGGCATGGAGAAGACTCAGAGGATCGCCAATGAAAAGCGTGCGTACGCGCTTACAGACCGCGGCACCTGGCTTGCGACCAAGGACAAGGACAAACTTGAGATGGTGATTGTCCACGAAGGCGATTCGACGCTTTTCAATCAGTACGGCGTTATGGCTGTGAATCCTGAAAAGTATAAGCATGTGAAATATAAAGAAGCGATGGAGTTCGTGAATTGGCTCATATCAAAAGAAGGTCAGCAGGCGATTGCGTCGTTCAAGGACAGCCTCGGCAATCAGCTCTTTTATCCGAATGCGAAATAAACGAGAATTTGGCAATGGGCAAGTGGCGCGAGGCAAGAGGTTGCTGAATGGCCTTTCAGGGTCTGTCCGCCTCATGCCAATAGCCTGTTGTCCATTGCCATGTCTTTATTAGACGCTTTCATAAAAGCCTTTTTCCTTATCCTGCATCTTGACCGGGAGTTGATGGGCATTATCCTGCTCTCTATCAAGGTTTCCGGGTCAGCGCTTGCTGTCGCGACTCTGCTGGCACTTCCGCTCAGTGCAGTCCTCGGTTTTAAGAAATTTCCGCTCAAAGGATTCATCATCAGCCTTCTCAATACCTTTATGGGCCTGCCCCCCGTGGTTGTCGGTCTCTTCGTGTATCTGCTTCTCTCAAGGAGCGGACCGCTTGGATTTCTGGCGTTGCTGTATACGCCGTCTGCCATGATCATTGCCCAGACCATCCTTGCCTTCCCGATCGTGGCTTCTCTGAGCCACGCGGCGATCATGGGGATTGATCCTGTCATAAGACAGGCGGCAGCTACGTTGGGAGCAAATCCCTTCCAGGTATCACTGACCGTTATCAATGAGGCACGCTACGGGATCATGGCCGCAGTCATCGCAGGCTTTGGCCGAGTTATGGCAGAGGTCGGTGCGATCCTGATCGTGGGTGGCAACATAGCAGGATTTACGCGCGTCATGACGACTACGATAGCCCTCGAGACAGACAAGGGCAATTTTGAGCTTGCACTGGCATTAGGCGTTATATTGCTCTTGCTCTCTCTCATGGTCAATGTCCTGCTTCATATTTTCCAGAAAAAAGGAATGACAGGAGCTAACCAGTGAATCTTAGTCTGCAGGCAGTCGGCATAGACAAGAGCTATAACAGCAATCCGGTCTTGCAGGGCTGTTCATGGTCCTTTGACAGTGCAGGTATTTACGTTTTGACCGGTGCGAACGGCTGCGGTAAGTCCACATTTCTGCGCATATGCGCTCTTCTTGAAACGCCGGACAGTGGAGCGGTCAGCTATCTCGATGGAGGAGATACGGTTCAGCACGGCATTTCCCTGATGCGCAGGATAACCCTTGTTCTGCCAAAGTCCGGGCTCTTCAATACGTCTGTGTACCGAAATGTCTCTTATGGTCTGCGCATCCGGGGCATCTCCGGGAAGGAAGCAGCAGGCAGGATTGTGAGCATCCTTGAATTCGTGGGGCTCAGCCACAAAAAAGACCAGAATGCGCTGACCCTCTCCAGCGGCGAATCGCAGAGGGTCGCGATAGCTCGCGCCCTGGTCATTGACCCGGAGGTGCTGTTTCTGGATGAGCCAACCGCATCTATTGATGGAAAAAATGTCGGGATCATAGAGGATATTATTCTTCAGCTGAAGCAGCGCGGAAGGACTACGGTCATCATGACAACCCATGATCGGGCACAGGCAGAACGGCTTGCAGACAGGCTGCTACTGCTCGAAAAGGGCAAAATCGCTTGATGTGTAGCGACTGGAATAAATTTCCAATGAAAGAGCTGTCTGCAACAGCCGCGATCGCTCGAAAGGCCGGATTTCTGCGGCTCTAAGCTCATTGCGCTGCATCCGTGAAACTCACCCTGCGGGTTCAGACAGTCACGGCTGCTGACGCTTCATGTCGCCAAGATCCGCAACGAAATACGGCCAAGGTCGCTCTCGCTACAATTGCCGACAGTTGAATGCGTTGATTGCATCGCAGCAACTACAAAAAGGCGAAGGATGACGGGAAGATCTTCATAAGCGCGTCTTTCCGGATATCCTTGCCGATGATTACCAGCCTGCTGCCCGTGACTGCTTTCTCAAAAGGGATGCTTTTGATATTCATGAACGCCAGATCAAACTGGTAAGGCCCCTGCAGTGTGTTCACGAGTGCCTTTGCCCTCACAATATCACCGTATTTTCCGATGGACATGTCCTGAAAAAAGTCGCTAAGCCATTCATGATCAAGACTATTGCTCAGCTTGAGAGAGACCGTGTCAAAGTGGAAATGGGGCGCATTCCTGTCAATGATTCGTGCTCCGGAGACGTCGGGTAAGGTGCTGCTCATGATGCAGTTGACTGTGCTGAAAATAATGGCATTAGGGTTTATCTGTTCAATGGCCTCGACCGTTCTCTCTGCGATATCACTTTCAACAAGGTCTGTCTTATTCACAAGAACGACGTCAGAGTTCGTGATCTGGTCCTCAAAGAACCTGCCGAATGCGTCTTCGTGATTAAGTTCAAGAAATTCTGTGGCGTCCACGATGCCTACGACCGTGACTGGATTTACCTTAAGGGTCTCAAGCGCCTCAAGCACTCCGGACGGAGAGGCTATGCCGCTCGGTTCGATCAGAAGATGTTCTGGTGCAAAAGTTTCCCTGATCTTTTCAATTGAGGAGATGAGATCGAACTTCAGGGTGCAGCATACGCATCCGCTTGGAAGCTCGATAGACTCAATGCCGTTTGCCGAGAAGATCTCGCCGTCAATGCCTGCCTTGCCGAAATCGTTCACCAGCACTACCGTCTTCCCTGTGATATTCCTGACAAGCTGGCTTATGAAGGTGGTTTTGCCTGAACCGAGCATGCCGCAAACAATTGTTGTTCTCATGCTTGTACTATATCCAATCAGCCGCCTGCGGCTCAAGGGACGCGTTTTGTGCTGCTGGGAATTCGAAGTTACAGCCTGTAATCACATAGGTGAAGCATGGTAATTTATGTCATAATATCAATATGAAAGATATTCTCAAACTTTTGAACAATAACAGAACTTGGGCAAGCCGCGTCAGCACTGAGAATCCGAACTTTTTCAGTAAGCTTGAAAAGCAGCAGAGGCCTAAATACTTATGGATCGGCTGCTCTGACAGCAGGGTTCCTGCAAACCAGATAACCGGATTGCTCCCCGGCGAGGTATTTGTGCATCGCAATATCTCGAACCAGGTGGTCAATACGGACATGAATCTGATGTGCGTTCTGCAGTATGCGATCGAAATACTGCGCGTAAAGCATATCATTGTCTGCGGTCATTACGGATGCGGCGGCATAGAGGCCATTATGAAGAATAAGGTCAGCGGTCTCCTGGAGCATTGGCTCGATAACGTTAAGACGCAGATGTCAAAGCACAGAGCAATAACAGCCGATCGGATGTGCGAGCTGAATGTGACTGCACAGGTCAGAAATCTGTCAAATAACACGATCGTGCAGAAGGCCTGGAAGCAGGGAAGAGAACTTCATATCCACGGCTGGATCTATTCGATCTCTAATGGTCTTATCAAAGATCTGAAAGTTTCACAAAATGAACTGAAGGATAACCCTGTCAGGCGGTCACGCTGAAGAAAACGTTTCTGGCTGCTAAATTTTGTATTGACAGCAGCTCTGGCGAACAAATACAATAAAAACAGTAAAGGGGAGTAGCTGAATCGGCGGTTGTCGTCAGCACGGTCTGAACAGACCCGGCACCATCGGTTAGATAACACTAACAAGCAAGACCTTTATCGCACGAATTTCGTGGCGGTAAAGGTCTTTTTTATTTTGGGGTAATCCCCGGGAGGTACGCGATGAACGGATTGAAGACAATGGTTCTTATGGTGACTCTGACTCTGATGCTGGTTTTTGTCGGCAGCCTGTTGGGCGGAAAGACAGGAATGACCTTTGCCCTGGTCATGGCCTTTGGAATGAACTTTGTATCCTACTGGTTTAGTGACAAGATCGTACTGAAGATGTATGGAGCTCAACAAGTTACAGAGATGGATGCTCCAGAGCTGTATGGCACGGTCAGGCGGCTTGCGCAGAGGGCAGAGCTTCCGATGCCGAAGGTATATATCATGGACCAGGATCAGCCAAATGCTTTTGCAACCGGACGTAATCCAGAGCACGGTGCCGTTTCAGTTACGAACGGTATTATGAGAATGCTGTCGCAGGCAGAGCTCGAGGGCGTTATTGCCCATGAACTGGCGCATATCAAACACAGGGATATTCTTGTGAGCACAGTAGCTGCTGCGATTGCCGGAGCCATTAGTTATCTGGCCCAGATGGCGCAGTGGTCAATGCTTTTCGGCGGAAGAAGCAATGATGAAGGTGAGGGCAGCAACCCGATCGCGGCTCTGGTTATGATGATCGTCGGACCGATTGCTGCGATGATGATTCAGATGGCTATTTCTCGGTCAAGGGAGTACAAAGCTGATCAGGGAGGGGCTGAGATTGCAGGAAATCCCTTGCAGCTTGCCGGAGCACTGAGAAAGCTCCAGATGGCCTCTCAGCAGATACCTATGCAGGCAAATCCTGCAACAGCGCACATGTTTATTGTGAGCCCTCTTTCGGGCGGCGGCCTGCTGAAGCTATTCAGTACCCATCCGCCGATGGAAGAGAGGATTGCCCGGCTGGAAGCGATGAGAGCAGGGGCATAAAAACAGATCATGACATCACTGATCCTTAAGAGGATGCAACAGGTAAAAAGACTGATAATCACTGTTGCTGGTTTCACGGTTCTGGCTATAGGCATTGCAATGATTGTTCTGCCGGGGCCGGCAATCGTAGTAATACCGATTGGACTGGGAATCCTTGCCACAGAGTTTATTTGGGAAAGAAGGTTGTTAATAAGGGCAAAAGATACGTTCAGTGAAATCACAAAAAAGGGAGGAAGCATCAATGAAACCAAGTGAGAGAGAAGCAGAGTATGGTGTTTCATTCATATTTTCTTCATATGCGCCATGCATGATACATATTAATTTAGTTATATCCCATAGTGTGAGGTAAGGAATGAAAAGGGTGCTTTCAGTTTTGCTGGCAGTAGGGATCGTTTTATCGCTTCTTGGCTGTTCTGCTGAGAAATACGGAACTGGCGTGGATACGAAGATAGCGGCTGTTAAGGTCAAGGATATTTTTCTCGACAGCAACCCGGTTGGCAAGAAGGTGACGATTGCCGGCAAGATATCTTCACAGTGCGGTTCCAACGGCTGTTGGTTTGTTCTGCAGGATGATACGGGGCAGGTCTTTATCAATCTTGCACAGAACAATATGACCGTGCCGCCGAGAATGAACAAGACGGCAAAGGTTACGGGTATTGTCTATCCCGTTCAGGGAGAACTGCAGATAATTGCCGAGGGAGTTGAGGTCAGATAGTGGTTTTTCTGCGAATTGCTTTCCAGAACCTGAACCGCCATAAGACGAGGAGCCTGCTGGCTCTCTTCGGAATCGCGACATCGGTAGCGGTTCTCTTTTCGATACTCTTTTTTAACAAGGGATTTGAGAAGGGACTGGCAAAGGAATTGGAACGGACCGGCATCCATTTCATGGTTGTGCCGTCAGGCTGTCCGCATGAAGTTGCGTCGCTTGTGCTTCACGGCTCGATCATCCCGAAGTTCCTTGACCTCGCAGTTATGGACAAAATCAAGGCCATTGAAGGGATCGAATTTGTTTCACCGATTCTTGTTGCCCAGCTGCCGAACCCTGAGCAGAAAAGGGTTGATCTGGTTTATGGCATTGAGATGGCAAAGATCATGCAGATTAAACCTCACTGGAACATAGAAGGCGCGGTTCCGAAGGATGATACTGAAATTATTCTTGGATCAGAGATGGCAGGCCATCAGAGGCTCAAGGTGGGAGATATTGTTAACTATCCGAATGTTAATGCCTCCTTCGGCATATCAGGCATTCTGAAAAAGACCGGTACCCAGGATGATGCCTTTATCTATATGCCGATAAAGGCTGCACAGACAATATTTAAAAAGCCATCTGGTGCAACAGCAGTCGGCGTAAAGGTCAAAGACCCTGCATTGTTAACAAAAATAACCGATGGACTCGCGGAGCAGGTGCCCGGCATACAGATCGTGACCATGAACCAGGTGATGAGCAGTATCTCGACGCTTGCTGCCTCTGCGAAAGTCCTGGGACTGTCGATTGCGATCATTGCGATCATCGTGAGCGCTGTGGGTGTTATGAACGCGATGCTGATGGCAGTATTTGAGCGGACGCAGGAGATCGGCATGATGCGTGCCATAGGAGCTGCCCGATCAGACATCTTCAGAATTATCCTGATCGAGGGCATGCTTCTGACTACGACCGGCGGCCTTGCAGGCATCCTGATCTCTGTGGCCGGAAGCGATCTTATCGGGCTATTTGTGCGCAGAATAATGCCTTATGCGCCGGCCGGCAGTATGGGTCATTTTGATCCGGGCATAGCAGGGGCAAGCCTTATTTTTGCTGTGCTTGTCGGCATCTGCTCAGGCGTATATCCAGCCTGGAAGGCATCCAGAATACAACCGATAGAGGCGATCAGGGGATGATAGAACTCAGGGCAGTGGAGAAGGTATACCGAAGAGGTGCTGAGGAGGTTCATGCGCTCAGGGGTATTAACCTGGATATTGGCAAGGGGGAGTTTCTCTCGATTGTCGGGCCTTCGGGTTCTGGCAAATCGTCGCTTCTGCATATCCTCGGCTGTCTCGACCGGCCGACACAGGGCAGTATGAAGTTCGATGACCTTAATGTTGAGCATATGTCTGAAGCAGGTCTGGATGATATCCGCAGGAAAAAGATCGGGTTTGTGTTCCAGCAATTTTATCTTATGCCCGGACTTTCTGTCTTTGATAATGTAGCGCTTCCAAAGGTCTTCAGCAAGGATAAGATAGATACAGAAAAGATCGCTGCTCTGATTGAGACCGTTGGTCTGCAGAACAGGATGAGGCATTTCCCGAACCAATTGAGCGGCGGTGAGATGCAGCGCGTTGCCATAGCGCGTGCGCTGGCTAATGATCCGGAGATCGTTCTTGCTGATGAACCGACCGGAAATCTTGACACTTCGAACAGTGAAAGAATATTTGAGCTGCTGAGATCACTTCATCTCAGGGGATATACTATTGTGATGGTGACGCACAATAATGATCTTGCATCCCGCGCGGACAGGACAATCCTGCTTAAAGACGGACTGCAAATTGTCGCGCGACCTGTTGAAAAGCAGGGAGCAGTAGAGGGTTTATGAGAGATAATCAAAAGGAGAGATCGGATATGAAAAAAGTATTGGTTACAGTTTCAGCCCTGGTTGTTCTGAGCAGTGCAGTATTTGCAGAGGAAGTCAAATACACGACTCATATAAAACAGCTTTTCGAGCAGAAATGCGAGGCCTGTCATGGCAGCGATGCGCCTGAATATGGGGATTTCAAGAAAGATAAGGAGAAGTTCCTTGCCTTGTTCAAGGGGCCGAAGATGGCAGAATATGCGAATCTTGTCTTTTTTACGGGATGGCCTGATACCGGCGCATTGATGCGTAGGCTTGATGACGGCGCGAACACGAAGGACAATAAGCCAGGTAATATGTATCAGTATTTAGGCTCAGACGATGCCGAGCGGCAGAAGAATTTAAAGCTTTTCAGGGACTGGGTCGGCAACTGGACCTTGAAACGATTGCCGGAACTGACAAAGGAAGACCTCAATGGAATAACGGTTAAATATTAACTATCATACAATAAAGGAGGAATTACCAATGAAACCGAGTGAGAGAGAAGCAGAGTTTATAGCAAAAATGGAGTTTGAGAAGAAGAAGAAGATAGAAGAGGAAAAACAGAAGAAGCTGAAGGAGGAAGAAAAGATAGAACTCAAGAAACTTCATTACATGAAGTGTCCCAAGTGCGGAATGGAACTGCTTGAGATAGATTACAAAGAAATAAAGGTGGACAAGTGTTCTGAATGTTCCGGCATCTGGCTTGACGCTGGAGAGCTTGAAGCTGTATCAAAACTTGAAAAGGGCGGCTTGGACAAGTTGTTCAGTGTTTTTAAAAAATAATTAAGAGAATTCACGTTTTAGTAGGCAGTTTATAATGCTTAGACTTAGGCCAAGCGCCGTTCAATATACCGTGGCGCTGATAGTGTTGTTGCCGGTCATAATAAGCTGACTTGAAACGTTACGATCCTGATTTATGGAGAATAGAAATATGTTCTTAAAGTGCCCAAGTCGAGAATTGCGTTGACAGTTAGGAGCTCAGAGAAGTAGAAG
>CAZDLA010000026.1:0-36764 GCA_964506525.1 uncultured Nitrospiraceae bacterium | reverse complement strand
CTGAGCCGGTAGCCGGCATTCCGGTAAGGTCATGGGTCTTCATACGTTCTATCAGAGATCTTGTGTTGTCAAGATTATTGATGCAGGGAAATGCCTCCTTGATCTTTTCAAAAACCGGCCCATGCGGGGTTCCGTTGTTTTGTGAATTCATTGATGAGAAATCCCAGCGCTTCAGCATATCTGCCATCCCATCGATATCTTTTGCCGGCCGAACAAATACTTTTCTGATATAAAACCCAATACCTACAGCAGAAGTACTACAGACAATAAGGGCGACAAGGAGAGAGATATTTTTTGATGAACTGAGGTTTTTCCTGAGATCAGCAATAGAGGGTTTTTTCGTTTCAGGCCCTGAAACAGGATTCAGGTTCAACAGATCTGATTCCATGAAATGCCAGGCAGTCAGCACAGGAATAAAAACAGCAGCAATAAGAAGCAATGCTAAAACAATAAAGTGCAGCCTGCTGCCATGTGATATTGACCGTGAACCCATAATGCTCCTTTATGAGGATTGCAGGTATTTTTAATACTATTGCATATAAAAAGATTGCAGGCCGTATCTTAGCAAGAATCGTCCTGAAGTAATATCCGCATTTATTTATCGGCCGAAAGAGGTATTTTCTTTAATTGCAAAGGGCAGCAGTGCGATCTTATCAGTGTCCGAAAATCAGAACAGACCTCGATCAAGGGACCGATACTGGATTGCTTCGGAGATGTGGCTTGCTGATATGGATTCAGCCTGTTCCATGTCAGCAATAGTGCGGGAAAGCTTCAGTATCCGTGAATAGGCCCGTGCAGACAAGCCAAGCTTCTGCATTGCTGTTTCGAGAAGATTCACGGCATCAGTGCCGAGCTTGCAGTATTTCTTGATATGGCGGGTCTTCATCTGGCCATTGCTGTAGATCTTGTCGCTTTTGAAACGATTGAGTTGAAGGTTTCGTGTCAGAACGACCCGGTCCCTGATCTTCTCAGAAGATTCTCCTACGAAATCCGTTGCCAGTTCCTTGTACGGCACAGCCGGCACCTCAACATGTATGTCGATCCGGTCAAGCAGAGGACCTGACATTTTGCGACGGTAACGCTGGATCTGACCTGGAGCACAGGTGCAAACATGTTTCGGATCGCTGAGGTACCCGCAGGGGCAGGGATTCATTGCGCTTACCAGCATGAAAGCAGCAGGATAGGTTATGGAGGCCAGGGAGCGGGATACAGTGACCTCACCGTTTTCGATCGGCTGCCTCAGGACTTCAAGAGCGTTTCTCTTAAACTCGGGCGTTTCATCGAGGAATAGCACGCCATGATGTGCAAGGCTGACCTCGCCCGGCTTTGGAACCTGGCCGCCGCCGATCAGCGCTACATCGGATATGGTATGGTGAGGCGCCCGGTATGGCCGCGTTGCCAGAAGCGGCTGGCCATCCCTGAGCAGCCCGGCAACGCTGTGTATGCGCGTTGTTTCGAGGGCTTCGTCAAATGTCATCTGAGGGAGAATCGTCGGCAGGCGTTTTGCAAGCATGGTCTTGCCCGAGCCAGGCGGACCGATAAGAAGCACATTATGCCCGCCTGCTGCTGCAACCTCAAGGGCACGCTTTGCATGCTCCTGGCCCTTTACTTCTGAAAAATCCTCTTCATAAGAAGAGAACTCGTGCATATTGGTGGTGATGTCAACAGCATAGGGGAAAAGGCTTTTCTCCTTCCGCAAGAAAGCAATCAGATCCGGAAGGCTCTGGACGCCGATAACCTGAACCCCGGAGACAACCGCCGCCTCAGGTGCATTCTCTTCAGGCACAATAAGCCCTTTCAGGCCGAGATCCCGAACTTTCAGAGCCATAGAAAGGGAGCCGCGGACTGGTTTGATCCTGCCGTCAAGAGATAGCTCGCCAGTAAAGACATAACCGTTGATAGCTTCAGGTTCGATTAAGCCTTCAGCGGTTATAATGCCGATGGCGATTGGAAGATCAAAAGAAGAACCCTCTTTTTTCAGGTCTGCAGGTGCGAGATTTACGGTGATCTGCTTGAGCGGAAAATTAAAGCCGATATTCTTGAGCGCAGCTCTTACTCGGTCCCGGCTTTCTTTTACTGCGGCATCTGGCAGCCCTACCATCGAGAAATGAGGGAGGCCCCGTGAAGAGATGTCGACCTCTACCTCAACCGGAAAAGCCTCAATGCCGATGATGCTTGCGGAAAGGACCTTTGAGAGCATGAATTGAAAACTCCTTTAAAATTAGGAATCAGAATAGCATTAACAGGAAACAAAGGCAAGAATGCATCAAGGGAAGAACGAAAAGCTCCTGGTTGAATAAAAAGGGGGTGAATGTTTATTATTAGCAAAGAAGATTAGACCACTCAGGGGGAACAATGAAAAAAATAACGCTTCTCTTGCTCGCATGTCTGCTGTGTGTTTCCTGCGGCGGCAAAAAAGAGGTAAAACAGATTACTCAGGAATCGAAGACCGCAACTGAAGCCTTTGGCGTTGCAGAGACGATCAAGAATGCCTTTGTAAAGAAGGATTCGGCAACCATACAGAGAAATGTCTCTGAGTCAGGATTCAAGGATATTATGGCAGGCAGGCAGGTCTTCGACAGTGTGGACATAACCTTTACCCCCAGATGGGTCGAGATCGAAGGCGATAAGATGTTTGTGAACATTTCCTGGAAAAGCACCTGGTTGTTGTCCGGTAGAAAGACGGATGACCGCGGTATGGCTGTTTTTGTGATGGAAGGCAACCCTCTGAAAGTCACCAAGATACTGAGGGCGAATCCTTTTATTTTTCAGGAGTAGCAACCCCTCGGCGTAATTACTTACAGGAACTGCAGGAGCCTTTATTACAAGAATTGCATCCTGCAGAGGATGATCCTGCAAAAGGCTTATCTACACCACTCATGCCGAATGCAGACATCTTTTTCTTCACGTCAGAGGATGAGCATTTCGGACAGACAACTTCCTTGTTGCCGAAGACAAGTTTCTCAAAATCCTCATTACATTGGGTGCATCGATACTCATAGATCGGCATGACGAACGCCTCTATTTCTTTTTTGCTGTTTTCTTCGGAACTTTTTCCCAGTCTTTCAGAAACTTCTCGAGCCCGATCTCGGTCAGGGGATGCTTGATAAGCTGAGTTATTACGGAGTAGGGAATAGTTGCAATGTGTGCTCCCATGCGCGCAGCATCAAGCACATGCAGCGGATTCCGCACTGATGCAACGATAACCTCAGTTTCAAAGAGATAGTTTTCATAGATATCCAGGATCTCTTCTACAATGTCCATGCCGTGGTGACTGATGTCATCGAGGCGGCCGACAAACGGGCTTACATAGGAAGCTCCGGCCTTTGCTGCCAGGAGGGCCTGATTGGCCGAAAAAATAAGGGTAACGTTTGTCTTTATGCCCATGGAAGAAAGCTTTTTGACAGCCTTGAGCCCTTCCTCTATCATCGGAATCTTGATTACGATATTTTTATGAATCTTTGATAGTTCTTTGGCCTCTTTTATCATCACATCAGCAGTAGTGCCGATAACTTCGCCGTTTACCGGTCCTTTTACAATTCCGCAGATGGCCTTCAGGATCTGGACCGGGTCCTTGCCTTCTCTGGCAATAAGAGAGGGATTTGTGGTTACACCGTCAATGACTCCCAGTTCCCAGGCCTTTTTGATCTCGTCGATGTTGGCTGTGTCGATAAAGAATTTCATGGCTCACCCCTTGTAACAAGAATAGATCATTATAACGGAACAAAAACGATTTTGTCCTTCAGCTCATCCCTTCTTTGCGAGCACCGGTTCCTGATACAGCTTCCTTAAGCAGTATGCCTCTTCGATCAGTTCTATAAGATGAATAACCGGTCTGTCTGTGATCGTCCTGCCAAGCTGGAGCATGCAGCCCGGACATGAAGTGACAACGGTCGCAGCCTTTGTTGCCATAATGCTTGCCGTCGGCTTGAAGAGCAGGTTTTCGGACACGTTCTTGTAGGAGATGCAGAATGTTCCCCCAAACCCGCAGCATGCCTGAGAGGCAGGTTCAATAAGGCTGAGCCCGGCTTTGCTAATAATATCACGGGGTTCTTTTTTCACGCCGAGGCCATGCTGCAGATGGCAGGGGTCGTGATACGTTACGGTCCGGCCAATGGCTTCAACCCGTTCAAGTTTATCCTGCAGAAAAACAGAGATGTCAGTCGCTTTTTCAAGTCCCTTGCCGATCAGAGAGACATATTCGTGTCTTAGTGTCAGGGTGCAGGTGGGGCAGAGGCTTAGTATGGCATCTACTTTAAGTCTGCTAAAGACGCGGTGGTTCTTCCGTGCGAGCTCTGCAGCCTCTTCTTCCATGCCGAGAGCACGAAGAGGTGCTCCGCAGCAAACCTCATCTTTCGGCAGCACGACCTCATAACCCAGGGATTGAAGCACGTTGATAAGTGATTCTCCGAGATGAGGGAAAAGATAATTGACGCTGCAACCGGTGAAAATTGCTACCCTGCCTTTCTTTTTCGGCACTTTATGTACCTGTTCTATGGTATGAAAAGGCTGATCAGGAATCTCTGGACTGAAGGGTATGATCTTTCGCTTTGACAGAAACGGCATAATAAAGTCCTGGCCCATCGAAAGGATCCTGAAGCTCAGATCTGGCCAAGTTGTGAAGAATTTAAGGAGATATCTCAGTATTCTTCTTCGTTTGTCCCGATTTCTGAGCATGGTTCGTCCATGGTGGATCAATTCCGGAATGTCAATGCCAAGGGGGCAAATGCTTGAACATGCACCGCAGAGAATGCAGCTGTAAAGACGCTCGCAGAGAAGAGCGGAAGGTGCCAGCCCTTCTGTCATAAGGCCTTTGACCAGCTTAAGCCGTCCGCGCGCACCCATGCCCTCTGTCAAACTGTCTTCATAGGTCGGACAAGAGGCCTTGCAGCTGCCGCAGAGGGTGCATCGTGAAAGGTCAGGAAAGTCTTCTTTATGCATGGGGTATTATAAACAATTAATAAGGGACCAAACACCAGAGATGCTGCAATCTCTCTGAGTTTTAGGCAGAATCCTTCGGCAGAACGCGGTTCAGGCTTCCACTCTGAAAGCCCTCAAGGTCAAGAGAAACAAAGTTGAACCCGAAAGTCTTGAGCCTGTCGGCAACAGCCTGCCGGTTATTGAGCAACAGGGCCATTTCATGCTCGGGTAGTTCAATGCGGGCAACATCATTATGGATTCTGACACGCACGATTTTGATACCGATCGATCTCAGGAATTCCTCTGCCTTCTCAACCCGGGCAAGGAGGGGCAGAGTTATCCTCTGTCCGTAGGGGAAACGCGAAGAGAGGCACGGAGAAGAAGGTCTGTTCCAGGTATCGAGTCCTAATTTCTTTGAAAGCTGCCTGATCTCGTCCTTGGAAAGCCCTGCTTCTGCAAGAGGGCTCTGCACACCACACAACTGAGCAGCTTTTCTTCCTGGCCTGAAATCCTTCAGATCATCTGCATTGCTTCCATCAAAGATCGCTTCAAAGGATCCTTCTTCTGCGATTTGCCTCATTCTCTGGAAAAGATCCTGCTTGCAGAAGAAGCATCGGTCTGGAGGGTTGCTTATAAAGGATTCGTTCTGCAGTTCTCCGGTCATGATCACCCGGTGCTGAACACCTTCGTGCAGAGCAAAGGAGACCGCCTGCTGAAGATCTCTTTCCGGAACTGTTTCCGACTTTCCTGTTATTGCAAGAAACCGGATGCCTGAAATCTTCAATGCCCTGAGCAGGAATGAACTGTCAACACCTCCGGAAAAAGCGAGCAGGGCAGAAGAAGTATCTTTCAGTCTGGTTATGAGGGAAGATAATTTTTGGTCGAGGATTTCAGGATCCTCAGAGCTCACAGGGAGCTGACCTCGTAGTTTTCCTGATGCATCTTGTTGTCAGACCTGATGATCACCTTTGCGCCGTACTGTTTCTCGACATCCTCAATGCCCAACATCTCTTCATCAGAGAGCAGTTCGGCAACGAGCGGATGGGCAGTTATGATGATCTTGGTGCTGCCGTGGCGTGCCATCTTTTTTATCGTACGCAGGATTTCATAGGAGAGCGTATCCGGCGATTTTATGAATCCTTTCCCCTCACAGTATGGGCAGGTGGTGCAGAGCGTTCTTCCCAGGCTTTCCCGCACACGCTTTCTGGTCATCTGGATAAGGCCGAGCTCTGAAACATGAAGGATCGTATTTTTCGCCCGGTCCTTCTTCATCGCCTCAGAAAAGGCATTGAAGAGCTTTTCCCTGTTCTCGATAATGTCCATGTCAATAAAATCTATGATGATGATGCCGCCAAGGTTCCTGAGCCTGATCTGGTATGCTATCTCCTTCACTGCCTCGAGATTCGTCTTCAGGATTGTATCCTCAAGCCCTTCCTTGCCGACGAATTTGCCGGTATTGACATCTATGACAGTCATTGCCTCTGTCTGATCAACAACAATATATCCTCCTGATTTCAGCCAGACCCTGCGCCCGAGAGCACGTGAGATATCGAGCTCAATGCCGAAGGCGTCAAAGATCGGCTCTGCCTCATCATAGAGTTCGATCTTGTTGAGTAGTTTGGGGAAATAGGTCTTCACAAACTCGATCACCCGGCTATATTCTTCCCGGGAATCTATAACAAGACGCTCAACTTCCTGACTCATAAGATCACGGACCGATCTGATCACCAGATCAAGATCGCTGTAGAGCAGACCGCGGGCAGGCACGCGATCCTTTTTCCGCTGGAGGTTTTCCCAGAGCAGCACCAGGAATTCAAGGTCTTTTCTCAGATCCTCTTCCGGGGAGCCCTCGCTTGCAGTGCGGATGATAAGTCCGTACCCTTCGGGCTTTATGCGGTCAACGATTGCGCTGAGCCGGGCACGCTCCTCTTCGCTCATGATCCTTCGGGAGATGCCGACATGTTCTACATCCGGCATGAGCACCAGATATCTTCCAGGGAGCGTGATATAGGAAGTCGCCCTCGCACCTTTGCTGCCTATGGGATCTTTCGAAACCTGGACCAGAAGTTCCTGACCGTCCTGAAGAACTTCATCAATCGGTGTCTCGGCACGGGACCTTCTGGGGAAGAGATCTGTTGAGGAATCCTTCTCCTCGAACATGGGTGCATATTCATCTGCATCTGTCTGTATGTCAGCCACATAGAGAAAAGCAGCCTTTTCAAGGCCGATGTCAACAAAAGCCGACTGCATGCCGGGCAGGATCTTGACAACCTTTCCCTTGTAGATGTTGCCGACAAAGCTTGTATCACGTCTGCGTTCGACATAGAACTCAATGACCTGACCGCTTTCCAAAAGGGCGACCCGCGTCTCGCCATGCGTTATATTGATCAGAAGCTCCATGCTCATGGTCTAATCCTCCAGCGGCTCTTTCCAGCCATTGTCCCAACCGAACATAGCAAGCCTGGTTATCTCAAGATCATCAGCAGGCTTGCCGAAGATCAGCGGGAGGAGCTCATCAAGCCGCACCTTTATATCTCCAAGATCCTTCACCGTGATGCGGGAAGACCGGTCTCCGGTCATAACAGCCTCCTCGACCATATCGGATATGCGGAAAGAGTTCTGCTTTCTCTGCACGAGCATATCCCTGTTTTCAAGAAAGGCATCAAGCGAAAGATCATTATTGCCAATGATTTCATAGGTATATCTTACTACAAACCCTGTCAGGGATTTGTCACCCTTTTCGACCGCTCTCATGGCTGCAGCCTGAAGGCCGGCGGGAAGATTTCCCTGCAGTAAGAGAAGCCCTGCCTGTATATCGAAAGGCGGGATCAGCTCCATGTCAAGATATTCTTTCAGGCCAGCAGTTCCGACGCTCAGAGCAGGGCCAAAAGATGTCTTTGGTCCGGGGTGAAAGCCCTCGGAATATTTGAAGGGAAATCCTGCCCGTCTCATGCCACGGATCAGGGCTGTTGTGGTCTCAAGATGTGAAAGATATCGCAGCCTTCCGGTCTTGGTATACTGGAGCCTCACTTTCGTTGACACGCCTGCAACCGGAAACGACTTATTTGTTTCTTGAGCTGCTGTTCTGGATAGGTCAACAGCGGTCTGCTGTGCCAAATCGTCAGGCCGGCATTTCAGACCGCAGGCATGGCAGATTTTTCTGCAGTCAGAGGTGAACTGTGCGGCTAAAGCCGTCTGATATTCCTTCCAGAGGAATGTATTGGTGACGCCGATATTGATATTGTTCCAGGGAAGTGCAACATCACCGCCAAATGTGCGTTCAGCGTATTCACTAGCATTGATACCGGTATTATCCATTGCCTGTTTCCACTTGGTCATATCAAAGTATTCTGTCCAGGCATCAAGCCTGCATCCGAGACGCCAGGCTTCCTCAATAAGGCCTGAAAGGTTTTCGTCGCCGCGCGCGAACGCTGCCTCAAGCATGGACATTTCCGGATTATGTCCCCTGAACTGGACACCCTTCCTCAGAAGAGCTCCCTTCAGATACCGGTTTTTTTCGATGATAAGTTCAAGGCTGTTCTGTCCATACCATTGAAACGGCGTATGCGGCTTTGGCACAAAGGGCGAAATACCGACGCTGAGCGTGGCGCGTCTTCCGGTCAGCCTTTTTGATGTATTGATCGCCTGCAGGACCATTTCAGGGATGGCGGTGATGTCTTCATCAGTTTCGGTTGGAAGCCCTATCATAAAATAGAGTTTGAGGCTCTGCCATCCTGCCTTGAAAAGTGTTTCGAGCGCCAGCGCGTAGGTTTCACTCGTAAAATCCTTGTTAATGACAGAGCGCAGCCTGTCAGTGCCGGCCTCAGGGGCAATTGTGAATCCGGACTTGCGAACAGCTTTGAGTTCCCTGAGCATCTCATTATTGACTGAACCGACGCGGAGTGACGGCAAAGAAAGGGAAACGCGCTCAGAAGAGAACCGCCTGTTGAATTCCTTCATAAGCGGACCGAGGCATGAATAATCGCCTGAGCTCAGGGAGGTAAAGGAGACTGTGTCATATCCTGTTGACTTCAGGGACTGCTCAGCGATCGCGAGCACCTTTTCGGGTGATCGCTCGCGCACAGGTCTGTAGATCATGCCTGCCTGGCAGAATCTGCAGCCCATGGGGCAGCCGCGGGAGATCTCGATGTTGATCCTGTCATGAATAATGTTGGTAAAAGGCACAACCGGCTCAGTCGGAAAAGGGGCGCTATCAAGAGAATCAATGTATCGGCGGTTCACCATTCTGTCCCTGCCAAGAAGGGGCACAAAGACGCCTTCTATTTCAGCAAGGGCTTTCAGCAGGCTGAGTTTTTCGCCTGAACCGTTGGTCTTCCACTGTTGAAAAACCGAGAGGATTTCCTTGACCGCTTCTTCGCCGTCACCGATAAGAAAGGCATCAATAAAAGGAGACATAGGATAGGGATTGACTGTGCAGGGACCGCCTGCGATGATGAGAGGAAGATCCTTGCGTGTCAATCGCTCTTCAGTTCTCAAGGGAATGCTTCCCAGATCGAGCATATTCAGGACCGTGGTATAGGCAAGTTCATACTGAAGGCTGAACCCGACGATATCAAAAGCATGCAGAGGTTTGGATGACTCAAGAGATGAGAGCGGTTCTTTTTGCTCTCTCATGGCTGCTTCAAGATCGGGCCAGGGAGAAAAGACACGCTCGGCAGAAGCAAAGGGAAGCTCATTGACGACCGCGTAAAGGATCTTGAGCCCGAGGTGAGACATGCCCACATCATAGATATCCGGAAACGCCAGGGCAACGGATAGGGGGGCTTTTTTATGTACAGAGTTGTACTCGCTGTTTATGTATCTGCCCGGTTTTAGAAAGTGCAAAAGATTCACCCATAACCATAGCACTCGTGCAACGGCTTTGGCAAGAAAGGGGGTTCCGCTTCTTCTTGACATCGCTTTATGGTTACAGCTTTAATAACTGCATGAAAATTATAAGAATACTAACAGCTCTCTCCATACTTCTGCTTCTGTTCGCATGCTCAAAGTCTGCGGTAAAGCCCGCTGCCAATGAGGAATTCAATGCAGAGCGTTCGTTTGAGAAGGCGAACAAGCTTATTGATAGCAAGGACTATGAAGAAGCCAGGGCTCTGCTTCTCGAAATAAAGAACAGGGATCTTACCAAGAAATATGCTCCTCTTGCCCAGCTCAGGATTGCAGATGCCTATGTTAAAGAAGGCGAGCCCGAACTCGCGGTTGCTGAATACCGCAAGTTCCTTGAGCTCTATACTGACCACCAGCATGCGGCCTATGCCCAGTACCAGGTTGCCATGGTTTATTTCGGCCAGATCGAAAGCCCAGAGAGAGGGTATGGCGGTGCCCAGAAGGCCCTTGGTGAATTCGAAAAACTGAAGAAAGATTTTCCCCGGAATCCGTACAAGGAGCTTATAGATATTCGGATCGAGAAATGCAGGACCGTGATGGCTGACTATGAGTATCTTGTGGGAGATTTCTACCTGGGCAAGAAATCTTATGGTGCTGCTATTGACCGATTCGAGACCCTGATGAAGAAATTCCCTGATTACAAGAAAGAGGACAACGTGCTGTTCAAGCTTGGCGTTGCCTACAGAGGTGCAGGCCAGAAGGATAAAGCCGAGTCATTTCTGAACCGTCTTCTTGAGAAATATCCGAACAGCCCTTTATCAAAGGAAGCAAAAAAAGAACTCGCTTCCATGACAAAAGACGAGAAAAAGAAGTAGCCGCATTCTGTCTTTTGTGAACTACTATCCGGCCTTTCTCAATCTCCATGGGGAAAAAGCTGTTGTTGTCGGGGGCGGCAACATAGCTGAAAGAAAGATCCTCTCTCTTCTGAAGGCAGGTGCTGCAGTAACAGTCATCAGCCCTGCACTTACTGCCCGACTCCGCAAAGAAAAAACAAAAAAAAGCATAAAGCATATTGCACGCTGTTATCGGGCAGGCGATCTCCGGGGAAGCTTTCTTGTGATCGCTGCAACTGACTCTCCATCGGTCAATACGCAGGTCGCAAAAGACGCGCCGTCACTGGTCAACGTTGTTGATGTTCCAAAGGAGTGTTCTTTTATCGCGCCTTCTGTGATAAAAAGGGGCGCCTTGACGATTGCGATCTCAACAGGAGGCATAAGCCCTGCCTTTTCGAAGACCATACGACAGGAACTGGAAAAGATCTATGGCACCGAGATCGGTGAATACCTTAATTTTGTAAAGGGTATGAGAAAAAAGGTGTTAGCCGGAATCAGCGACACGAAAAAAAGAGAAGGTTTCCTGAAGGACCTTGCCTCAGGTAAGACCTTGCAGAACCTGCGCACAGAGGGTTTCCGCGTGGTCAGAAAAGCTGTCGAAGAAAAATTTGCGAAGTTGATCTGACGCGCTCCTGTTTTATTCCTCCAAAATGAACCAATCTTAATTTGACTCTCCATTTTTCTCTGCTATAATTTGTTCATGGGATGCAGGACGTACGAGGCTGACAAGCATGGACGAATAACCATATATCCCTCACTCAACGATTCCGCAACAAAAGGCCATGGGATTTTCAAAGGGCTGATAAAAAAATTGATAGATGTTGTGATCGGAATCGGCAAGAACGATACCCACAGGCCAGAAGCCTAAGCTGATTGCGACAGTTCTTTTACCTTCTCCCGTATCAGATATGCGAAATACTGATAATCATCCATCTCAGCTGGCTTTTTAGAAAAGTCTATCTCCTTTGCCGAAAGCGGTTTGCCAAAGGTGACAGTGATTTTGGTGAACTTTGGCAATGCTGCCTCCCTCGGCAGGGCCTCAAACGCCCCTTTAATATAAACAGGTACAACAGGAATACCCATTTCAATTGCAAGGATCCCGACGCCTTTCTTGAACTCCAGAAGCGTGTTATCAGGTGACCGTCCGCCCTCAGGAAAAACGCAGAGGGAGCGGCCATGCCGAAGCACATATGCAGATGTCTGGAGCGCCCTGTTAAGGTATGCAGAGGAGTCGATCGGAATGACATGAGCTCTTTTTGCAAACCAACCCTTCAGCGCGCCGGCGAAAAAATCGCTGATTCCCAGCAAATAGAGGTTTCTGAATACAGAGAATGGCAATGAAAGCACCACGACAAACCCATCAAGATAACTCGCATGATTTGGGGTGATGATGAAATTCCCGGAAGAAGAAATATTCTCAAGCCCTCGTGTTTCGAGACGAAAGAGGAACTTCATGAGCAGTTTGATAACAGCATATACAATCCTTGATGGAAGCATCAGCAATTCTGGCTTTTCAAGTATGATCTGCTCTTCATGTTCTGCTGATATGATCTCTTTCCAGCCGGTCTTTTCAGTCCCAATTGCCTGGGGTCCGTGTGACGAACGCCTGATCTTCTCGACAAGCTCTCTGACCGTATGGATATCAGACATGAAATCTTCAGAAAGCTTCATGGAAAGAGAGGTTTCGAGTGCTGCAACAAGTTCGATTTTGGAGAGTGAGTCCATGCCGAGGTCGAGCTCAAGATTATCATCTGCCTGTATTTCCTGATCCATCTTCGACATCCCCCGGACAGCATTAAGCACCTTTCTGCCGATTTCATCTGCAAACAGGGTATCCTCAGTTGCAGTAACATTATGTCTCTTCGGCTCAGGCTGCGGCTTGTCGACTTTGATCATAAAGCGCCGCAATTTCCCGAGAGCTGTCCGAGGCAGAGGGTCTTTCCGGAGCGTAAACCCCTGTATTCTCATATAGGAAGGCAGGCTTCCGGAAAGCGCGTTAATTTCCCACTTGATCGCTTCATAGAGGTTAGAGATGGCAGCCTGCTTTGCGTATTCAAAATCAGGCACGATCACAGCATGGAGCGAGTCTGTTATGCCCTGATGCTCTATTCCGGTGATGCAGATCTCCTTGATCAGCTTTGATGCAAGATACATTTTCTCGGTATCTTCAGTATAGATGTTCTTGCCTGAACTCAGAACGATAACCTCTTTGGAGCGACCGGTGATGAAAAGATAACCGTCCTGATCCAATCTTCCGATATCCCCGGTCCTGAACCATCCATCGTGTATGACCTCAGCTGTCGCAGAAGGCTTGTTGTAATAGCCCTGCATGACCATTGGCCCGCTTATCTCTATTTCTCCCTCACCAATATCAGAGGGATGCGCAATTCTGATAGAAACGGACGGGAGGGGCCTACCTGCTGAACCGGGCTTTCGCTTTTCAGGAGGATTGAAGGTTACGACCGGAGAGGTTTCGGTAAGGCCATAGCCTTCAAGGACTGTGAAGCCGAGGGCTTCAAGTCCTTCCATGACAGCAGCATCGAGCTTTGCACCACCACTGCCGAAGAACCTGAATCGGCTCCCGAAACTCCTGTGCACTGACCTGAATAGCAATTTCCCGAGATTAATACCGAGCCTTTTTCTGACAGATCCGGAAAGATTGATAAGTTTTGTCAGAAGAAAAGCGAGAGGTTTTGGCAGGGCATTGATCCTGGCCACAATGCCGTTTCTTATCATGCTGAGCAGCTGGGGCACGCCGATCACCACACTGACGTCTTTCCCCTGTATTGCCGCGATCATATCCGGACCTTTCATGCTCAGAGGATACGTTATGGAGCCTCCAAGAAAGAGAGGTACTATTAAGGTGCACATGAACGCATAGGTATGGTGCAGAGGAAGAATGGAAAGGACATTGTCTGCATGTGAAACAATACGCGCATCGATGAGGGCCTGAGCATCTGAGCAGAAGTTCCTGTGAGTAAGAACAACACCCTTTGGGTTTCCGGTTGTACCTGATGTATATATTATTGATGCGATATCGTCCTGATCGCATGTTTGCAAAGATGCTGTTAGAGGTTTCCCTCCAATATTCCGGTATTCGGTGCTGTCGAAATCAATAAGCAGGGGGCCCCTGCCAAAAGATTTTCGAAAATGTTCTGCAAAATAAGCAAGCTGGTCAGCTGTCTTATTGCTGTGCAGGACTATACCTGCCTCTGCATCGAGCAGCAAGGTCTTTATCTCGTCCGGACCAAGCTGTGCATCGAGCGGGACAGCTATGCAGCCTGAAGCAAGAATTGCAAGGTACGCGGCAGACCATTCGGGCCGATTCTCAGAGATGACGGCAATTCGGTCATTCTTTTTGACTCCTGACGTTATCAGATGCGATGCAAGATCCGATACTCTGGCATTAAGCTCTCGGTAAGTTATGGTATGCCATCTTTCATCGTAATAATGAAAGGCAATATTATCAGGATACGTTGATGCTGCCTTGCTGAAAAGGTCAATGATGGTTTCTGCCATGGGTCCTTTATTGAAGGTTCGTTCGATCATCTGCTATACTTTTTTAAAACTGCGGCATCTTTATATAATAGTAGCATGTTTGCTGCGCCACGAGGCAAAAGGGGAGGAAAACCATGCCATTTACACAGGAAGAGATCAACAGATACACCCGCCAGATGATGATGGAAGGCTGGGGAGAAGAGACCCAGCAGAAGATCAAGAACTCAACGGTCTTTATCGCGGGCGCAGGAGGGCTTGGTTCGCCGGTCTCGATTTACCTTGCCGTGGCCGGCGTCGGCAATATCCGCATCTGCGATTTTGACTCTCCTGACTGGTCGAACCTAAACCGCCAGATACTTCATAACCATAATCGAATCGGCATGAACAAGGCAGTTTCTGCAAAGAAGACGCTTGAGGAAATGAATCCCCACATTACCATCACAGCGTTTACCGACAAGATCGTTGCTGAGAATGTGGACGAACTGGTGGGAAATGCTGACCTTATCCTTGACTGTATGGACAATTTCCCGACCCGGTATCTTCTTAATGAATCTGCGATTCGAAAGAATATCCCTCTCATTCACGGAAGTATCTGGGGGCTCGACGGCAGGCTAACGCATATAAAGTCTCCCGAGACGCCATGCCTGATGTGCTATTTCCCTGAATCCCCTCCGAAAGAGGTTTTCCCTGTACTCGGAGCCACCCCCGGCGTTATCGGCACCTTACAGGCAATGGAGGCTCTCAAGTATCTTGCGAATATCGGCAAGCCTTTGAAGGGCAAGCTGCTTGTCTGGTCAGGCAATGACATGAGCTTCAGAACCTTTAAGGGGTTCAAGGACCCTCATTGCCCGACTTGCGGCAACCAGAAATAAGCAGAACTGTGCCAATGAAGGGATGCTGAGTGCTTCTTCCAATTCCTGCGGCCAAAGGATAAAGAACGCCTATGATGGAACTGCTGAGTGACCCCCAAACAGCCTACGCCCTGGTTATTGCAGGCATATCAGGGATTATCTTCTTCTTTATTGGCAAGGCTTCCGGCGGCATTTTTGAAAAGAAGAGGCTTCTTGTTGATCAGAAAGAATTTGAGAAAAAGCTGTTTCTGGCAGAAGCTGCAAAGAACGATATGCGGCGGCAGATCGATGAGCTGAAAAAACAGAATGAAAAATATGTCTACTTCGTCGTCCGCATTCCGGAAACGGTAAAGCATCTGAATTCAAGCCTTACCTTTGACGAGACGATATCATCGATCATCAGGGTAACGAAAGATCTGGTCAATACTGACTGCATTGAAGTTTATGTTTATAGCGAAGAACAGAGCGTGCTGACACTTGAGGCTGCGTACGGATCAAAGAGAAAAGAGACTATTTCATTGGCTGTTGGTGAAGGTCTTATCGGTAAGTCAGCTGAACTGAAAGTGATGCTTTCTCAGGAAAGCAATGCAACAGGCACAAGGGCCTTAGACGGTCAGATAATGCACGCAGCGCCGATGATCTCCAGGGGGCGGCTGATCGGCATTCTCGGTCTCGGCAGGCTTATCAACCCAACGGGCGACGAAAAACGGCTTATTGCAATGGTTACAGACCTTGGTGCCATATCCCTGCAGAACTGTGAGAGAATTTCAGCTGCTCAGGATGAGGCAAATACCGATGCTCTGACTAAACTATACAACAGGAAATATTTTGCAGAGCGGTCTATCGAGGAAGTGCAGAAGGCGCTCAGCTACAACTTTCCTATATCGATCTTTATGTTCGATATAGACCATTTCAAGAAATACAATGACCAGAACGGCCACACAGAGGGCGATTACCTTCTCAGGGAGCTCAGCAGCCTTCTAAAGAAGAATACGCGGAGCAGGGATGTTGTGGCCCGGTATGGCGGAGAGGAATTTATAGTCATGCTTCCCAATACCGATAAGCAGGGGGCTGCGCTGTATGCAGAAAAGATCCGGAATATGATCGAGACCACCCCCTTTAAGCACCGGGAGAAGCAGCCCCTCGGTTTTGTTTCAGTCAGCGGCGGTATAGCAACTTTTCCTGCGGATGGTGATACAATAGAATCTGCGATAAAATTTGCAGATGCGGCTTTGTACAAATCCAAGGAAACAGGCAGGAACAGGGTAACGCTCTTTGAGCATTCCCGGTTAACATGAGAGAGAAAACAATATGAGCTTTTCCTTACGGCAGAAGATCTTTCTTGGATACATTGTCATGATATCCTTTACGCTGCTTGTTGGCATGTATGCCATTTTCAGCCTCAAAGAACTGAATGCCATTACGAGGACCATTGTAGTTAATTCCATTGCGATCAATGAAAAACTGACACGCCTGAATGACAGTATCCTCGCACAGGACCTGTATGAAAAAAGGTCTCTCATGCTCCAGCAGCAGGATGCAGAGAACCTGTTCTGGACGCGGAGCAAGGAGTTCAGAAATCTGCTTGGAGAGATCAGCAAGACAGAGACGTACATCAGCGCCAACGTCGAAACACTCATTTCCCTGCATGAAAAGTACAATGCTCTCTTTACCAGAGAGATACAGCTCATTAAGGACCGTAAGAACCAGGAAGCGGAAGAGCTATCAGGCCACGATCTAAAATCGCATTTCAACAGAATTCTTCTTGCCCTGAAAGACATAGATCTGAAGATCAAATCTCAGCAGAACCTGCATGTTAACCAGTCGAATTCCCTGAGTGAGCGGGCCCTGCTTATTATGATCGTCCTGAGTGCAACCTCTTTTGTTTTCGGCCTTCTCTTTGCCACGCTTTTAACGAATCATCTCAACGCGGCTATCGAGCGTCTGAAAGAGGCTACAAACATGATCAGGAGCGGAGACTTTGATAGTATGCCCGAGATCAAGGGAGCTGATGAACTTGCAGACCTGGCTATATCCTTCAGGGAGATGTCGTCGCGCCTCAAGGAACTTGAGGTAATAAACCTTGATGCCAACCCTCTGACAAAACTGCCGGGAAATCTGGCAATAGAAAAGGAACTTCTCACAAGACTCAACGAGACACAGAGTTTTTCCTTCTGCCTTATAGACCTGGACAATTTCAAGGCATACAATGACCGGTACAGCTATGCCCGGGGCAGTGATCTGATCAAATGGATGTCTGAAATGCTGACTGCTATCAAAAAAGAATATGGCGCGCCCGATGATTTCCTCGGTCATATCGGCGGCGATGACTTTGTGATCATCTGTTCTCCTGACAGGATCCAGAAAATATGCACCCAAATTATCGAGGAGTTCGATAAAGGCATTCCTGCTCATTATGACCCCGAGGACGCGAAGAAGGGATTTATCATTTCTATAGACAGGAACGACAAACCTGCCATGTTCGGCATCATGACCGTCTCTCTGGCGGTGGTTAACACAGACCGCACTCTTGTCAGGGACCCCATGGAGATATCCCAGAAGGTGGCAGAGCTTAAGCAGTATGCAAAGTCATTTGCAAAGAGCATCTACATCATGGACCGCAGAAGACTCCGGTAAGTTCTTTTCGCACGGTTTCTATTTTGCCCTCCTGTTTCGACTTCCTGCTTTTGTGATATAATCCACGAACTATGGACATACGAAGGCTTGTCAAGAAAGAGGTTGCGTCTCTCAGGGCATACCAGGCGAAAGAGATCCCCTGCAGAATAAAGCTCGATGCAAATGAAAGCCCCTATGGGTTTGAAGACGCTCTGAAGGCTGTCGGAAAGATAGAGACGAACCGCTATCCTGACCCTGAGGCAAAAGCGCTGAAAGCGGTCCTTGCAAAGGACCTCGGTGTAAGGCCGCAGAATCTGCTGCAGGGCAATGGCTCTGATGAGCTTATCTATTATCTTATTGCCACCTTTGGAGGGCCGGTCCTGTATCCAGTTCCGACCTTCTCTATGTACGGGATCATCAGTCAGGCCCTTGGCGAGATGAAAAAAGAGATCTCACTTGACCAGGATTTTGATATTGACCTTGACCGCATGATCGCATCACTCAGACAAGAGAAGCCGAAGATCGTGTTTCTGAGTACACCGAACAACCCTACAGGCAACTGCTTTTCCTTTGAAAAGATCCTGAAGATAATTGAGGCCTCAAAAGGATTGGTGGTTGTTGACGAGGCATACCAGCCATTTTCGAGCGAAAAGGGTTTTGTGCCCCTGTTGAAGGATTATAAGAACCTTGTGATCATGAGGACGCTCTCTAAGATCGGCCTTGCAGCGCTCAGGTTCGGTTTTCTTATTGCCGATGCGGAGATCATTGATGAAGTGAACAAGGTGAGGCTGCCTTTTAACGTGAATGCCCTTTCCCAGGCTGTTGCCATCGAGGCGCTCAAAAAGAAAAAAACGCTGAAAGCAGTGATACGGGAAATAGCAGATGAACGTGACAGGATGATCTCTGCAATGGAGAATATAGAGGGAGTAAGGCCTTTTCCTTCAGAGGCAAACTTTATCCTTTTCAGGGTGAAAGACCCTCATACAATCTATAGCCGGCTTCTTGAAAAAGGGATATTGGTCAGGAATCTTAGCGATGCAGTTGCAGGCTGCCTCAGAGTAACGATCGGTACGCCAAAAGAGAATGTTCTGTTTCTCAGGGCACTCGAAAAGGTCGTATAACTCAGAAAATGGACAGGGGAGAGATATGAGAAAAGCACGGATCGAGAGAAAGACAAAAGAGACGCAGATATCGCTTGAGATGAAGCTTGATGGCGCAGGAGCCTATACGATAAAGACGCCCATACCTTTTTTTGATCATATGCTGACTCTCATGTGCAAGCACGGCCTTTTCGACATGAAGCTCATGGCAAAGGGTGACGTTGAAATCGATGACCATCATACGGTTGAAGACACAGGCATTGTCTTTGGAAAGGTTCTCAAAGAGGCTCTTGGCGACATGAAGGGCATCTCCCGTTACGGCCAGGCATCGGTTCCGATGGACGAGGCCTTGGCACAGGTGAGCCTCGATATCAGCGGCAGGTCATACCTTGTGTATAATGTCGCTTTTCCGAAGAAGAGCAAACTGAGGGAATTCGATCCTGACCTTATTGAGGACTTTCTTCAGGCCTTTGCAGGCAGCGCTGGCATCACGCTTCATGTCAACGTATTCTATGGCAGGAACACGCACCATATCATAGAGGCAATCTTCAAGGCATTAGGCAGGGCATTAAGGCAGGCAGTAACTATTGACCCACGGGTCAAGGGCGTTCCTTCGACCAAAGGTTCTCTGTAATAAGCCTGTACATGGCCGGGGCAGACATACCTCAAAGCCGGTCAAGGCGATC
Source organism: uncultured Nitrospiraceae bacterium (assembly GCA_964506525.1). GTDB lineage: Bacteria > Nitrospirota > Thermodesulfovibrionia > Thermodesulfovibrionales > UBA6898 > UBA6898. The sequence continues at coordinate 17,355 of CAZDLA010000026.1, read as the reverse complement.
AGATTTCCCTTTGCATTGTATCTGGTCAACAAGGGTTTAGTGTCGATGATCTTCCCCTATTATCAGGCATTGTGGATTCCGATGCATTTCGGAATCGCTGCACCCGGCTTCTCGGCATGCTCTGCCCTGACCACGGGGTTGTCGAACGGATTATTCTGTGACTAAGCAGTCATTGCAGCAGCAGATTCCCCTTCACGAAATCGATTGCGTCCTCCTTGACATGGACGGCACCCTCCTGGACAAGTATTTCGACGACTATTTCTGGGAGCATCTCTTGCCGGAAAAATATGCAGCGAAAAAGAAGATAACGTTCGGCAGGGCAAGGGAAGAACTCCTCGCCAGATACAAGATACATGAAGGCACACTGAACTGGACTGACATTGACTTCTGGTCCAGGGAGGTGGATATAGATATCCCTGCGCTCAAGGAGCAGATGCGCCACCTGATCGAAGTGCATCCCCATGTTGAGGAATTTCTGCAGATGCTGAGGCAGCAGAAGAAAAAAGTATTTCTGGTGACCAATGCCCATTACAAGGTGCTTCAGATCAAGCTGAAAAAGACCGAAATCGGGAAATATTTCGATGCAGCGGTCACGTCATTCGAGATGGGGTATGCCAAGGAGGAGATCGGGTTCTGGGAAAAGGTCCAGAAGCGGCTCAAATTCGACAAGGAAAAGACCCTATTCATTGATGATACCGAGGCAGTTCTGAAGACCGCAAAAGAGTACGGCATCAAATACATTCTTTATAAGGCCTATGCCAGTTCAAAGGCAGAGAAAGGCTACTCCCACCATTTCCCCGCAATACATGATTTCAGGGAACTGATGTTTTCTGATCAAAAATAGTCAGCCCCGTATCGATTGATTGTTTAAACGCATTGTTCATTGGCGAACGTTTTTGCAATCAAATATACTATCTGCAATTAATTCGTTGGGAATAAAATTGAGGACTATCGCTAACCATGAACCAGCAACAATTAGGGACACATCCCATTTAAGTCATTGCTGAAGCATTTATTCTCCGCAGGGCGAACGCCGGGATGTTGGTCGTGATATGGAGTTCTCCAGTCTTGCTACTAGTTCGTAATCCGCACAATTTGGAATAGACTTTATTGTCATTATGATTGATGTCATGAATTTCGCCGCTGCGATAAAGACCATAAACAGACTTCTGGAAACGATACAACCTCCTACGTTTAATAGTTCCTGGATACTGCACAATGCCCCTGATGTTTACCGTTTCGCACAGAAAAATATAAGAACAGAAATAGGCGGCATAGATTGGGACAGGATTACCAGAGCCCTGGACCGCAAAGTTCAACGAAAATGGACTGCTTCGCGTCGTGGCAGACGATCAAAATTCCGTCGAAATAAGAGAGCAGTTGAAATTATCCTGAAAAAATACCAGGACAAACTTTATACGTTTCTCTCTCCGGTGGATAAACAGGATAGAGAAGTTCGGGACATCATCAGCATTGCACTGGTACGAATTGCCCAGGCAGGAAATCCAGATGCCAAAGAGGAGCTTATCAGGCTGCTCAGGTTCACTGTCGACGAATGGATTGAGAAGTGCCCAAGATTATTATGCTGGCAAGGGCTTGATGAAATTATTCAGACGCGGATCGAAGGCTGTATCCGTTGCTACCGTTATTCGGGATCATTTACCTGGTATCTGTTCAGAACGTTGGAATATGCAGGTAGAGGTCTTAGACCCATAGTCGCCTATTCACTGGATGATTTTCAATACTCTGGCGAAAAAAGAAGAAGCGATAGGATTGCGCAGGATGCCGAAACCGGAGAGATCGTGATATATCGCTGAAAAATGAAATATACTATCTGCAATTAATTTATGAATAGAATAAGTGAGGATTATCGCGAACTATGAACCAGAACAAAAAATGTCCTGCCTGCGGGGATGAGTATCAACCACATATCGAGAAATGCGCGGACTGCGACGTGCTCCTGCTTTTGCCGGAAGAATGCATAAAGGTGCAGGAGGAACAGAAGCGGACAGAGGAGACGGCTATCGATAACTCGGTGAAGGTCCTGGAGGGTGACCTGAACTGGATGAGCGAACTCAGGACTGTCCTCCTGGATGCCGGCATCCCATGCAGCCTCTATTCCGATAGTTGCAGAAAGGGCTGCTGCGGGGATACAGTGCAATTGAAGGTCTCGCCGGAGGATCTCGAAAGGTCTCAGCAGACGATCGAAGAATACCTTATGGAACTGGACCCTGACCTGAGGATGGTAAAAGAGATGTTAGGGAAAGGGGAATGCCCTGCCTGCGGGTCTTCTATCGGGCATGATGCCCGCGAATGCCCGGATTGCGGGCTGCCCCTGATCATTGTTGGAGAAGAGGACTGAGAAAGGGGTGTAACTCTGTGGAGTCAGGCTTGCTAAAGCTTTCATCTCGCAAAAGGAGCGGAGAGTCAATTGGCCTTACTTCTCAGCCTCTGCAATCGCTTCATTGGCTTTTTCCCTGATTCGCTCCATATCTTTATTAGCATTATCAATATATTTCTTTATGCACTCTGCATACTTTTCAAACCTTGCATTATAGTTTCTGACCTCAGCATTATATTGTTCAACTTCAACTGAGTTAGCAAAACTATGAGGCTTAAAGACTCTTGAGGATCTTTGGGGTTTTGAACATGAATGGGAAGGGTAATCAAAATTATCAAGATTTGAACCACCTGACACGACCGCTGAAGCCATACTCCAGGATATGATGATAAGCAAAGCTGTGCTGCACGTTATTTTCTTAAGCATTGTCTCTGTATGCTCCTCTATAGATATTTTGATAGATATAGCATAACAGGACTACCAGAGCCAATCTAAGAGGTAGGTTGGTGGCGGTGCAGGGATTCGAACCCCGGACACTGCGAATATGAGTCGCATGCTCTACCACCTGAGCTACACCGCCGAAATAGACCGTAATACGAAATATTGAACAGTGAATAGTTTAAAGACAATAGCAATAAATATTCAATAAGTCAGGAAGAGCATTATACCAGATTCAAGCCGCCTAATAAAAGAGGCTGAAGCGCCGGGTCCTGATATTGATTAGAACACCTGCCGATATGAAATTCGAAAGCAGGGCTGTTCCGCCGTAGCTCATGAACGGCAGGGGGATGCCGACAACCGGCATGATGCCCAGGGTCATGCCGATGTTGACGAAAAAATAGATAGTAAACATGAAAGTGATGCCGAGCGCCAGCAATCGCCCAAAGTCGTCTTTTGCCTTTCTTGCAGTATCGAGGCCTCGTACGAGCAGGATAAAGTAAAGGATGAGAAGAAAGAACGAGCCCATAAATCCCCATTCCTCTGCAAATACGGCAAAGATAAAGTCAGTATGTTTTTCTGGCAGGAACCGAAACGGGCCCTGGGTTCCCTTAAGATATCCTTTTCCTGAAAACTCTCCTGATCCTATAGCTATTTTTGACTGGTTTATATGATAACCGATGCCGGTAGGGTCAGCCTGGGGATCGATAAATGCAATAAGGCGATTCTTTTGGTAGTCTTTCAATCCTGTCCAGACAATATTGCCTACAAAAGGAAGCGACACCAGCCCAATGACCACGAGCGTTACCAGAAGTTTTTTCTGAAATCCTTTTGCGAGGGACACGGATGAAAAGATCAGAAAGACGACAATGGCAGTGCCGAGGTCAGGCTGCTTGACGAGAAGCAAAAAAGGCAGGAACACGATCATAAAGAAGACCCGCAGGAGTGACATGGCATGCAGTGCTTCCCGCGACAGACTGTAATAGCTTGCAAGCATGATGATAAATATAAGCTTGAAGAATTCAGAGGGCTGAAACGAGAAGAAGCCGAGGCTGAGCCATCGCTGCGCACCCATGCCGGTCCTGCCGGCAACAAGTACTATGACTAATAGAAGAACGCCAATTACATAGAGGGGTAAGGCGATCCTCCCGAGCCAGATATAGTCAAAGCTGACAATCACGATGAGCGCACAGATGCTGATCAAAAGCCAAACGATCTGCTTTATATAAAAAGCAGCCTGGGGTGCATCTCCCGGCTGCCGCGTGGCACTGAAGATGGTCATGATTCCCACGATCGAAATGATGATGATGGTGAAAAAGGTCACCCAGTCAAAGTTCTGTATGAATCTCCGGTCAATTCTGAACATTGAGCAGTTCCTTTTTCTTTTCTGCGGGCAGGAGATAAGCTTCAAGTGCTTTTTTTGCAATAGGCGCGGCTGCACTGCCGCCGTGGCCGCCATGTTCCACAAATACCGACATTGCGATCTCCGGGTTTTCCACAGGGGCAAAGGAGACAAACCACGCGTGGTCCCGGAATTTCTCGGAGAGAAATTTCGAATCTTTTTTGATGCCAACGACCTGGGCAGTTCCTGTCTTGCCGCCAACGGTTGCCATCGACGATCTTGCCGCAGCCCCGGTACCTCCAGGTTCATTGACAACACCTTTGAGAGCGTCTCTCACAATTCCAAGGGTTTCCTGCCTGAGTTCCACTTTTCGAACAAGAGCCGGAACAGCATCCTTGAGTATAAGTGGTTTGTACACTGATCCCCCATTTGCTACTGCGCTCATCATGACCGCAAGCTGTAAAGGGGTGGTTGAAACATAGCCCTGTCCTATTGAATTGATAAAGGTCTCACCAAGAAACCAGTCTGCCTTTTTCGTTGCGCGCTTCCACTCGGAATTCGGGATCAGACCTTTCCTCTCCCTGCCGAGAGCAATGCCGGTCTCTTCACCGAGTCCGAGCTTTACGGCATAGTCATGGATCTTGTCAAAGCCAACGCGCTTTCCGGTCTCATAGAAGAAGACATCGCAGGACTCAACAAGGGCGCGATGAATGGAGACAACACCATGCCCCGTTTTCTTCCAGCAGCCGAAACGCCATTTTCCATAATTCAGTCCGCCCCTGCAGTCGGCTTTTGTGCTGGTATCAATGGCCCCCTCTTCAAGCGCAGCAATGGCAGTCAGTATCTTGAACGTTGAGCCAGGAGGATATTGGCTCTGGATCGCCCTGTTCAGCATTGGTTTTTTGCTGTCCTCCATAAGGGCTTTCCAGTCGCTGTAGCTTACGCCTTTTGCGAATCTGTTCGGGTCGAACGAAGGGGAACTGACAAGGCCGAGGACCTCGCCCGTATCAGTCTTAAGGGCAACAAGTGCGCCAGCCCTTCCCTCAAAAGCCTTTTCAGCCTCTCTCTGCAAAGCAATGTCAATGCTCAGGTCCAAGTCAGAGCCCTTGATGGGTGGGGTCTCATAGAGAAGTCGTATCTCCCTGCCCACAGCATCAACCTCGATAATCCGTTGGCCTGCAGTTCCTCTCAGAGTTTTGTCAAAGAGTTTTTCAACTCCCCATTGCCCGATGAATGCCTCAGGAGGAACGTCCTTGAAATTCGGATCGTTTGACTGGGCTGGATTCAGCTTTCCGAGATATCCGATCAGATGAGAACCCACGCTTCCATACATATATTCCCTGCTTGTTTCGACCTCGATAAGAAGGCCTGGAAAATCAGAACGCCGCGCTTCGATAACGCTTATTTCGCTAAAGTTAAGGCCTTCCTTTACCCTGACTGGCGTAAATGGGCTTGCAGCTTTGCGCGTGATTCTGTCATACAGCTCAGATTCCGAAACCTTCAGCAGTTGAGACAAGGCAGTGATGTTGCCTTTGTTGAATTCCTGCGGTATGACTGAGGCGCAGAAATAGGGGGTGTTTTTTACCAGCGGGACTCTGTTTCTGTCAAAAATAATACCCCGGGGCGCAGGCACGCCGATGACCCGAAGCCTGTTCGACTCTGAAATCTTTCTTAATTCGCTTCCCTGCAGGACCTGCAGTTGCCAAAGCCTGAGCAGGACTATCACGAACCCTGCTATGAGCAGATAGCTGATGAGGATGATCTTCTCTGTGCCTGTTTTTTCAGTCTGCATGGGCCGGCTTTATGAGCATTCCTGCTGCCGAGTTCAGGAGGGCCTGCATGACGGTGATGAACAGGGTAGAACCTGGATTTGTCGGAGGTTCATCAAAAATGCTGAGCGAAAGAAAGACGACTGAGTTGTCGATAACGGTGAGAAGGGCAAGGCCGAGCATGCCTAACAGCGGAGTCCATACAAAGATCCCGCCGGAAATGAAAAAAGAGGAGGAAAAACCTACCATGCCTTTACTCAGCATATTGGGGCCGAGAATAGGCGATGAGAGGCTATCCTCGATCGCGCCGATCAACAGTCCGAAGATTACACCTTTGTTCTGACCATATTTAATTCCGGCGTAATAGGCAAGGAGAGCTGTGATGTTAGGTGCTACGGAGAGGAGAGAGATCTTTGCCTGCAGCAGAAATGCCATGAAAAAGATCAGTGCCCAGAGCAGGTAGCTCATTTTATGATCAGGACTTCTTCTATGCTTGCATTATCAACAAAAGGAATGACCTCGATATATTGGAACTGGCCAGTACCCTGCCTGTTGACCTTTGATACATAGCCTGCTGGAATGCCTGGCGGGAAGAGCTGGTCGAGCCCTGAGGTGACTACAATGTCTCCCTCTTTTACTTCATGTTCAGGCGGCACGTATTTAAGCACGGTCTTACCGGTTCCGGTCCCTGACAGAATCCCTTCTTTTCTGCTTTCCTGGAGTCTGACCGCGGCTGCAAAGTTGATGTCTGTGAGGAGCAGGACGCTTGAGAAAGAGTCAGAGACATTGAATATTTTACCTGCAAGGCCTTTGGGTGTTATGGCTGTCGAGTCTTTTGTTATGCCGTTTTGCAGTCCCTTATCAAGAATGAACGTATGTGTCCAGTGGCTCGTGCCCCTGCCGATTATCTTTGCTGATGCTATTGCGTCCTTATGGCCATTTGTAAGCTTGAGCAGGTCTTTTAGACGCTTGTTCTCTAACAGGGCTTCCTGGTACCGCATTCGTTCGAGCATAAGTTCGTCAACTTTTTTCTGCAGAGATCTGTTGTCTTCATCCCTGACCGCGATTATCAGGAAAGGGTGCTTAAGAGCATCAAAAACAGATGTTATGGCAGAAGAAGCTCCGTTGAGGAGAAAAGATGCAGGGTTATCCATGAGAGAATATCCCTTTCTGCTCTGGTAGGTCATAAAGGAAAACAGGACAATGACAATGATAAGAAAAAGGATGGCCTTTTTTCTGAACATTACATTTCTGACAATCAGTTTATTGCAATTCTTCTCAGCAGCTCTAACTCGTCGAGCATCTTGCCGACTCCCTGAACAACTGCGGTGAGCGCATTCTCAGCCACAATGACGGGCAGATTTGTCTCCTGCTTGATAAGCATATCAAGGCCTCTTAGAAGCGCCCCGCCTCCGGCAAGAACAATGCCCCTGTCAACTATGTCTGCTGCCAGTTCAGGCGGTGTATTCTCCAGTGCTGCCTTGATCGTTTCGAGAATAATGTTGGTCGGTTCAGACAATGCCTCGCGAATTTCATCTTCATTTATGGTGATCGTCTTAGGAATACCTGAGATCAGATCTCTGCCCTTGATGTCCATAACGCGCTTATCAGGACCTCCTGAGCTGAATGCAGATCCGATATTTATCTTGATCTGTTCTGTTGTTGTTTCACCGATCATGAGGTTGTATCTTCTCTTTATGTACGCCATGATCGCCTCGTCCATTTTGTCGCCGCCCACGCGAACTGCCTTGCTATAGACAACGCCATCCAGAGAGATGACCGCCACGTCAGTTGTACCGCCACCGATATCAACTATCATGTTGCCTGAAGGTTCTCCAACAGGAAGGCCGACGCCGATAGCCGCGGCCATAGGTTCTTCAATTAGGTAAACTTCTCGGGCGCCGGATGCCTCTGCTGCATCCTTGACAGCTCTCTGCTCAACCTGCGTAATGCCGGAAGGAACGCCGATGATAACCCTTGGCGAGACAAAACTCCTCCTGTTGTGTACCTTCTTGATGAAGTACTTCAGCATTTCGCCGGTGGCATCAAAGTCAGCAATAACACCGTCTTTCATCGGCCTGATCGCCATAATGTTAGCAGGGGTCTTGCCCAACATTTTTTTTGCCTCTGCTCCAACAGCAATGGTCTTCCGATTGTCTTTTCTGATAACGACAACAGAGGGTTCATCACAGACAATGCCCCGTCCTTTTACGTACACCAGAGTGTTTGCGGTACCCAAATCAATGGCAAGATCATTTGAAAACATTCCAAGTATATTATGAAAAAACATGTCAGCTCCTCAACGTAGGTTTAACTTTCGATTACGGTTGTCCTGGCGATCTCATCGCCCAGGCGCCTGCTCTCTTTATTGCCGAGAATCAGGATAAACTCCACTGCAGCTATTACAGGAAGCGCAATCCATCCAATCCATGGCACAATCCATAAAACATATCCCAGACCAAACGTGCTGTTTCTCAGCAGAGATTCCCTGAAGGTGCAAGGCTGCAGGGCCTCGATTGAAACCACCTTCAGTCTGATCAGCTTTTTGCCAAGGCTTCTTCCGTCGAACAGACCGTCGCCTAAAAGAAGATAGGCCAAGCCGGCAAGAAAACCTGCCCTCGGTATAATTTCGATTACTGCTGCAATGAGAATGAAATCAAGGATTTTTGCGGCTGCTCTCAGAAGGAGCCCAGCCCTTCTTGGTTCCTCGGACATTGAGAATACTAACAAAACCCTTTAATATTTTTCAATAATTAACATACAATAGCATGCTCTCTCAATCCAGAAAGGGGATAACTTCTTATGAATATCGTGCTTGCGACCAGGAACAGAAAAAAAGTCGAGGAGATGAAAAGAATGTTCCCCGGCCATAAGATCACGTTTAAAACCCTTGATGCCTTTCCCGAATGTCCTGAGGTCGAGGAGGATGGGCAGACATTCCAGGCAAATGCCAGGAAAAAGGCCCTTGCCGTAGCACGCTTTACCGGCTGTCCGGCCCTTGCCGATGATTCTGGCCTTGAGGTGAATGCCCTTGACATGGCTCCTGGGGTTTTCTCTGCCCGGTATGCCGGGGAGCATGCTGATGACAAGAGAAATGTCAGAAAAGTGCTCAGGGGACTGCGAACGGTAATAGATAAGAAGGAGCGAAAGGCCAGGTTTGTCTGCTGTATGGTATTCGCCCTTCCTGATGGAAAGTGCAGGACCTTTACCGGATATGTTAACGGAATAATCGCTGAGAAGCCGAAAGGTTATAATGGGTTCGGGTACGATCCTATATTTTACCCGGCGGGGCATGACAGGACTTTTGCCGAAATGGCTGATGCTGAGAAGGATGCGCTAAGCCATAGGGGAAGGGCAATGAAGAAGCTCTATACGTATCTAAAAACAATCCTTTAATGGCCAGCAGCGACCTTTATACAGTCTTTTCTTTCTTAACCTGGCCAGAAAATAAATAATTCTTATCTGCGTATCAGAAATATGAATTTGACTAAAAAAAATGCCGGCCTATATAGTTATATGGTTTCAAAAGGTTCAACCTGCTGTCTGTAGTATGTCTACACGCGGTTGTGGTTTTTCTGGAAGCAAATACAGTTAATTCATGAGGAGGCTGCATGAGGTTAGTACTGCTTGGAGCGCCTGGCGCCGGTAAGGGAACGCAGGCAAAGAAGATCATAGAGAAGCATGCTGTGCCGCAGATATCCACGGGTGATCTGTTGAGGGCAGCTGTTGCTGCCGGGACAGCACTTGGTAAAGAAGCTAAGGCTGTAATGGACAAGGGAGAGCTTGTTCCTGACAGCGTTGTTCTTGGCATGGTTGAGGAGAGGCTGAAGCAGGATGACTGCAAAAACGGTTACATTCTTGACGGCTTCCCGAGAAACACGAAGCAGGCAGAGGCCCTTGATGCAATGTTAGGCAAGCTGAATATGTCGCTTACCGCAGCGCTCAGTGTTGATGTGCCTCTTGAGAATCTGATGAAGAGGCTCACCGGCAGGCGGACCTGCAAGGGCTGCGGCCAGATGTTTAATGTATTTTTCGGTGCGCCGAAAAAAGAGGGCACCTGTGACAAGTGCGGCGGCGAGCTCTTTCAGAGGGATGACGACAAGGAAGAGACGATCAAGAAGAGACTCGATGTTTACACTGCCCAGACAGCGCCTCTGATCGATTATTATGGCAAGAAGAATATCCTGAAGTCAGTTGACGGCGGCACTGGGACGATCGACGAGATCTTTGTCAAGGTCTGCAATGCCCTTGGTCTGAAATAACGTTTCATTAACCTTATAAAACTTAAACAGGAGGAAGTATTTAATGATTAAGCCGCATGGTTCAGACGAACTAAATCCGCTTTTTGTCTATGACACAACAAAAAATGAAGCCCTGCAGAAGGAAGCGAAAGGCCTTGCCTCAATCGTTGTGAGTTCAGCAACTGCAGCCAATGCAGTTATGCTGGGTTCCGGTTATTTTAATCCGTTGACGGGGTACATGAATAAGACAGATGCCCTCTCTGTTGCTAAAGATATGAAGACAACATCCGGGTTGTTCTGGCCGACCCCGGTTTTAAATCTGGTGAAGGATGCCGGTTCAATCAAGGCTGGCGATCGCATTGCGCTGAAAGACCCGAATGTCGAAGGTAATCCGGTCCTTGCGGTCATGGATGTCAAGGCAGTGGAAGAGTTCAGCGATGCGGATGTCGAGTTGATTTGCAAGAATGTATACCGCCCCAGCGACAAAGAGGCTCATCCAGGGGTTGATGCATTCAAAGCCCAGGGTAAGGTCATGCTGTCCGGTCCGATCCAGGTGCTGAATTTCTCATACTTCCAGACCGAGTTCCCGGACACGTTCCGCACCGCAGTAGAAATCCGCGACGAGATTAAGGAGCGTGGCTGGAAGAAGGTCGTTGCCTTCCAGACCCGTAACCCGATGCATCTGGCCCACGAAGAGCTCTGCCATATGGCGATGGATCGCCTCGGTTGCGACGGCCTCGTTATCCATATGTTGCTTGGAAAGCTGAAAAAAGGTGATATCCCTGCCCCTGTGCGCGATGCTGCGATCCGCAAGATGGTAGAGCTTTACTTCCCGCCGAATAGCGCCATGGTCACCGGCTATGGTTTTGATATGCTGTATGCCGGACCGAAGGAAGGCGTTCTGCATGCAATCTTCCGTCAGAACATGGGTGCAACTCACTTTATCGTTGGCCGTGACCACGCAGGTGTTGGCGATCACTATGGTGCATTTGATGCTCAGACCATCTTTGATAAAGAAGTGCCAGCGGGTGCTCTCAAGATTGAGATCTTCAAGGCTGACCACACTGCATACTCCAAGAAACTGGACAGGGTCGTGATGATGTGTGAAGCGCCTGATCATACAAAAGAAGATTTTGTTCTGCTTTCAGGCACAAAAGTCCGTGAAATGCTGGGCAATGGTATTGCTCCGCCCAAAGAGTTCTCTCGTCCTGAAGTGGCTGAAATACTGATTAAATACTATCAGAGCATTGGAAAATAAATTAACCTGAGGGGTTATCGAGTAGGGGTTGACAAAATAGTCAATCCCTATTCAGAATTCAAGGCCCCATTATTGTGAGAGGGGGTGGAACCCGGTTTGGTTTGCAAAGCCTGTTTTTCAGGCTCAATATAAGTCTCAAAAATTTTACAGGAGGATCACGCAATGCCAAGTTTTGTTATTACTGAGAAGTGTGACGGTTGCAAAGCGCAGGACAAGACAGCCTGCCAGTATATTTGCCCTCATGATCTGATGGCCCTTAACAGGGACCTGATGAAGGCATACAACCAGGAGCCAGAGCAGTGCTGGGAGTGTTTTAACTGTGTAAAGATCTGCCCTCAGCAGGCGATCGAGACCAGGGGTTATTCAGATTTTGTTCCACTTGGATCCAGTAATATGCCCATGAGGGGCACTGACTCCATAATGTGGACGATCAAGTTCAGGAACGGTATCCTTAAGAGGTTCAAGTTCCCAATCAGAACAACCTCAGAAGGTTCGATAGATCCGTATGCAGGCAAGCCGGCACCGGATTTTGCAGATCTGAAAAAGCCAGGATTCTTCAACGGTCCGGCAAGAACAGAATAGGAGGATATTTAATAATGGAAAAAGAAACTTGTACGTTTTCATACTGTCAGAAGCCTGCTGTAACAGAGGTTGAGTGCGACTTCCTTATTATGGGCGGCGGTATGGCAGGATGCGGAGCAGCTTTTGAAGCAACCCGTTGGGCTAATGAAAAAGGTCTGAAAGTTGTCCTTGTTGACAAGGCTGCAACAGACAGAAGCGGCGCAGTCGCGATGGGCCTTTCAGCTATCAACACCTATGTGGGCGAAAACAAGGTTGCCGATTATGTCAAATACGTCAGAAACGATCTGATGGGCATCATCAGGGAAGACCTCGTATTCGACCTTGGCAGACACGTTGACAATTCAGTCGAGCTCTTTGAAGAATGGGGACTTCCTATCTGGAAGAAGGGCGATGACGGTTTCTCCCTTGACGGTTTCCAGGCAAGAGATGCAGGGAAGGCGAGCCTCAAGGATGGCGGAACGCCAGTCAGGTCCGGAAAATGGCAGATCATGATCAACGGTGAATCCTACAAGGTCATTGTTGCAGAGGCTGCCAAGAAGGCACTTGCGCTTAACCGCGAAAAGACCGGCATGGACCAGAACCATTTTGAAAGAGTCTTCATCGTGAAGGCTGTTATGGACACCAACGGCAAGAATGTGGCTGCTGCCATAGGCTTCAGCACCAGAGAGAACAAGATTTACTCCTTCAAGGCAAAGGCAATGCTCTGTGCAACAGCCGGTGCCGTTAACTGCTTCAGGCCAAGGTCTGTCGGTGAAGGAATGGGAAGGACCTGGTATCCCGTATTCAGCTGCGGTTCTGGCTATGCCTTTGGTATGCAGGCAGGTGCTGAGCTTACGCTTATGGAGAACAGGTTCGTGCCTGCACGGTTTAAGGACGGTTATGGTCCTGTCGGCGCATGGTTCCTCTTCTTCAAGGCAAAGGCTACTGACAGCTTTGGTGAAGACTATTGCACAAACAAGGAATATTTTGATGATGCGGTAGCAAGATACGGAGACTATGCAAAAGGCATGGGCACTGCTATCAGAAACCACCTGATGATGAGGGCTATGAAGGACGGCAAGGGTCCTATCCTGATGAATACCCACACAGCTATGGCTGAACTGGGTGCTGCCTTCAAAGAGAAGCTTGGCGAGAAAGAAGGCGCCAAGAAGATGAAGCACCTTGAGGCAGAGGCATGGGAAGACTTCCTTGATATGGCTATCGGTCAGGCATCCATCTGGGCTGCCAACAACATCGAGCCTGACAAGACCCCTTCTGAGATCATGCCTACAGAGCCGTATCTTCTTGGTTCACATGCCGGCTGCGCAGGCTTCTGGGTAAGTGGCCCTGGCGATCTGCCGGGCGCTCCTGAGCACTACAGCTGGGGATATAACAGGATGTCAACTGTTCCCGGCCTCTTCATGGCAGGCGACGTTGTCGGCGCATCAGGCCACAAGTTCTCCTCAGGCTCCCATGCCGAGGGCAGGATTGTTGCGAAGTCGGCAATAGCATACATCCTTGATAATCCTGACTACAAGCCGTCTCCGAAGATGAGCCTAGACGAGATTGCAGCTGAGCTCTATCTGCCATTTGAGATCTATGAAAAGTACAAGACCTACTCGACAGATCCTGTAGTCAATCCTCACTACATTGGACCGAAGGCTCTTCAGCTCAGACTTCAGAAGATTGCTGACGAGTATTTTGGCGGCGTAGCAACTTGGTATATGACCTCCAGGACCATGCTCGAAACTGGTCTTGCGAAGCTTGAGATGCTCAAAGAGGATGCTGCAAAGATGGCAGCAAAAGACCTTCACGAGCTCCTCAGGTGCTTCGAAAACTACCACAGAATCCTGTCGGTTGAGGCACATGCCCGTCACATACTCTTCAGGGAAGAGTCCAGGTATCCTGGCTACTACTACAGAGGCGATTTCAACAAGATTGATGACGAAAACTGGAAGTGCTTTACCAATTCAAAGTACAACAGCGAAAATCACACCTGGGAATTCAAGAAGGTTCCCTATGTGCAGATGTATCCTTAGTTAATGACTATTCGGGGAGGGCTTTGCCCTCCCCGCTTTCTTCTCTCAGACAAGACTGCATATTGCAGGGCGCAAAATAATCATCATCTTGTTCGTTGCAATATACAGTTTTCGAGAAACAGCAGAGAATTACTGCCTCAAGGAGGAGAGACATGGCAGAACATAAAAAAGTCCTGGTGATCGGCGGAGGCTTTAGCGGCCTGACAGCAGCAGTTGAGACTGCTGAGGCCGGTTTCGAGGTTATCATTGTAGAGAAGACACCGTTCTTTGGCGGAAGAGTTACACAACTGAACAAATACTTCCCAAAGCTCTGCCCCCCTAACTGCGGTCTTGAGATGAACTATAAGCGGGTCAAGAACAGCGGTGACATAACGTTCTATACGCTTGCTGAGGTCGAGAAGATTTCCGGTCAGGAAGGCAATTATGATGTAACGATCAAGCTGAGCCCGCGGTTCATCAACGATAAGTGTGTGGGATGCAATGCCTGCGCTGAGGCCTGCCCCGTGGAGATGTCCAATGAATTCAACTTTGGCCTGAATAAGACAAAGGCGGCTTATATAACCCATAACCAGGCATTTCCTTTCCTCTATGCAATTGACGAAAAGAACTGCAAGGGTTCATCCTGCGCCAAATGTGTTGCAGCCTGCAAGTATGACGCTATAGAGCTCGATATGAAGCCCCGGACGATCAATGTAAATGTTGGTTCTGTTGTGCTGGCAACGGGCTGGGATATTTATGATATCTCCAAACTCGACAATCTCGGCGGAGGCCAGATCACAAATGTTATCTCGAATATGCAGATGGAGAGGCTTGCATCGCCTAACGGTCCGACCGGCGGAAAGATCCTTCGGCCTTCAGACAACAAGCCGGCAAAGAATATTGCCTTTGTGCAGTGCGCAGGTTCACGGGATGAGAACCACCTGCCTTATTGCTCATATATCTGCTGCATGGCATCCATGAAGCAGGCAACCTATATCAGGGAGCAGTATCCTGATTCCAAGGCCAGGATCTTCTACATAGACCTGAGGACTCCAGGAAGATACGAGCAGTTTTACTGGAAGGTGAAGGAAGATCCGAATGTCTCGTTCACAAAGGGAAAGGTCGCGCGGATCACAGAAGATCCAGAGACAAAGGATGTGATCGTCGAGGCTGAAGATATTATGGCCGGCAAGAAGATAAAAGTTAAATTTGACATGGTCGTGCTTGCAGCAGGCATGGTCCCATCTACTAAGACAGCAAAGATACCGGGAGAGATCTCATACACGCCTGATGGTTTTGTTGCAGCAGCTTCGCTGAAAAGGGGCATTTACGCCGTCGGAACGCTCAAAAGTCCTGTTGACGTTGCCCGGTCGGTGCAGGATGCAACAGGAGTTGCGATAAAAAGCATTCAGAGCGCAAGGAGGTAGGTTTAAATAATGGAAAAGAAATTCGGTGTTTATATCTGTAAAGGCTGCGGTATTGGTGAAGCTCTCAAGGTCGATGACCTGAAGAAGGCCACAGCCGGCGGCGCGAGGATTGCCGCTGAAATTATCAAGGACCACGACATACTCTGCAGCCCGGCAGGTCTTGAAATGATAAAGAACGACGTCAAGGAGGGGACGAACTGCATTGTTGTCGGCGCCTGCTCCCCCCGTGTTAAGTTTGAGGAGTTCGACTTCCCTGGCACGATCACGGAACGAGTGAACCTTAGAGAGTTCATTGCCTGGACCATGGAACCGAACAACGAGGATACTCAGGCTGTTGCTGAAGATTATATGAAGATGGGTATTATCAAGGTGCAGAGGGGCGATGTACCAACGCCAAATATCCTTGAGGATCTGAGCAATACCATCATGGTGGTCGGCGGCGGTATTACTGGCATAACAGCAGCACTCGAGGCTGCCAACGCCGGGTATAAAGTTATTCTCGTAGAAAAAGAGGCCGAGCTCGGTGGATGGTCAGCAAAGCTGTACAAGGAAACGCCAAGGCTCTATCCCTATGAAAAACTTGATGAGCCGAGGATCTTTGACAAAATTAAGGAAATCGAAGCACACCCTGACGTTACGATATATAAGTCTACAATAGTCGAAAAGACAGATGGTCAGCCAGGTCTCTTTGATGTGACGCTGAATACAAAGGGCAGCAGCCAGACGATCAAGGTTGGGGCGTTTGTAATGGCGGCTGGCTGGAAGCCCTATGATGCATCAAAACTTGGCCATCTGGGATACGGCCATCCGAACGTTATTACTAACGTACAGATGGAAGAGATTGCAAAGAAGGGTAAGATCATCAGGCCGTCTGATGGCAAAGAGGCCAAGAATGTTGCCTTTATCCAGTGCGCAGGGTCAAGAGATGCAAACCATCTGCCGTACTGTTCCTCCTTCTGCTGCGGCACATCGCTCAAGCAGGCAAAATATGTGAGAGAGAAGAGCAGCGATGCCGTTGCCATGATCTTCTACAAGGATATCCGGACCCCTGGTCAGACTGAGCTTTTCTATAAGAATATGCAGAACGACCTTGGAGTTCTCCTGACCAAGGGAGATGTAACCGCTATTACAGATGCTGGAAACGGCAACCTCTACGTGGAGGCTGAGAATACGCTCCTCGGCGAAAAAATAAAGGTCGAGGCCGATCTTGTTGTGCTGGCAACCGGCATTGTGCCTGCAACACGGGCTACGCAGGAATATTATGACGCTCTTACTGAAGTAGGCAAGAAGGGCGATGATGCGAAGAAGGCATTTCTTGAAGAAACAGCAAAGCCTGATTCGATATTGAACCTTACGTATCGCCAGGGTCCTGAAATTCCGACGCTTGAAGGAGCTTACGGTTTTGCAGATTCAAACTTTATCTGCTTCCAGTATGAAACCAGAAGAACCGGGATCTATACTGCAGGATGCGTCAAACAGCCCATGAACATGTCTGACGCGGCTGATGACGCAGCAGGTGCTGCGCTTAAGGCTATCCAATGCGTTGAGCATGTGGCAAAAGGTATGGCTGTCCACCCGAGGGCATGGGATACCACATACCCTGATCCGATGATGATTAAGTGTACATCCTGCAAGCGTTGCACCGAGGAATGTCCGTTTGGCGCAATAGACGAGGACGAGAAAGGGACGCCTTTTTATAGGCTCAACCGCTGCAGGCGCTGCGGCACCTGCATGGGCGCCTGCCCTGAAAGGATCGTCTCTTTCAAGGACTTCAGTGTTGATATTGTCGGATCGATGATAAAGGGTATTGATGTTCCTGATGAAGGTTATCGGGTTATTGTGCTGGCATGTGAAAACGATGCTTACCCGGCGCTCGACAGTGCAGCTATAAAGAAAATGAAACTCCATCCTGCAGTGAGAATTATTCCGGTCAGGTGTCTTGGCTCCACAAACCTCGTCT
>CAZDLA010000025.1:0-38942 GCA_964506525.1 uncultured Nitrospiraceae bacterium | reverse complement strand
TTACCAGTTTTGAGGTCACCATGATTCATTTGTGCGAAAAATATGATACGTTATCGCCAAGAATGCCAGCGCGATTATGGCGTTCGGCATAAAACATCAGTTCTTCACCTTCTTCTCTATCTGTGTAAGTATCCCATGAATCATATTCAGCTCCCATTCGGTAAGGCCTGCGCGGGCGATGAAATGCTTCAGGTTCTGCATGATCTTTGCCTCAAGGTCGCGGTCGCCGCGCGGGATATATTCGAGCAGCTTCAGTGTTTCTGTCATGCGGTTATAGAGTGTGCTGATCTCTTCGTAACTGACGAGCTGTGTGCCGAACTCCCCTGATTCCATCATCCTTGGCGACGGTTTCTGATTCTCGCCCCTGACCCTTCGCCTCTTGCCCTTTGTCTTGTCTGTTTCACCGTCCGCCCTTACCCCTTGCCCCTTACCCCTTGCCTGTTCCTCATATCCCGCCTTCAGCAGCTCGTACGCAACGATCATTACCGCCTGGCTGAGGTTCAGCGACCTGTGCTCTTTGCTCGTCGGGATCGTAAGCAGGAGACCGCATTCGTCCACCTCTTCGTTGAGGAGCCCTCGGGCCTCCCTGCCGAAAAGTATGGCGACCTTGCCTGCCTTTGCCCGCTCGATGATCTTCTGTGCTCCCTGCTCAAGAGGCAGGATCATGCCCCTGCGTTTGCCTGTCCTTCTGCTTGTGCCGACGACAATTGCCTTGTCACTGATTGCGCTCTTGAAATCTGGATATGACTGCGCAGACTCCAGCACATCAAGCGCATTGCAGGCGAACCAGCGCGCCTCATTCGTGAGCTGTGACGGAGGGTTCACCAGGCAGAGGTTCATAAATCCCATGTTCTTGATCGCGCGCGCAGATGCGCCGATATTGCCGGATTCCTTTGGCTCGACCAGAACAAAGGAGACATTGTCTTTCCAATTTGCCATGCAGTAGTTTATCAATTATTCGCGCATAAGTGTATGCGGACTGACCGGGCCGAAAAGTCTTTCGCAGCGATACCGCATGGCCCTTGCAGGCACGTTAATAGCCGGATCAGAATATTGCAATCAGTATTATTTTGGAATCAAGACAACAGGCCCCTTAGCCTGATCCTATCGCCTTGAAAGGCTTTGAGGAACGGACTGTCTGCATGCAGAGCATACAATTTGCTGGCCATATTTTCAGGGATTCTCATTCTTTACAAAGGCCCTGGTATGCTTTATTATGTACCTATGCTGCAAAGGATTTTTCCATGAAAACGCTTCGCATTGCGCTTGCGCAGATGAACTCAACGGTCGGTGACCTGAAGGGCAATTCCCGCAAGATCATCTCTTTTATCGAGAAGGCAAAAAAGCAGAAGGCAGATGTCGTGGCATTCCCTGAGCTTGCCATTACCGGGTACCCGCCGGAAGACCTTCTCCTTAAACCCCAGTTTATTGCTGACAACAAGGAAGCGCTCAACAAGATCATTGGTAAAACAGCAGGCATTGCCGCTGTGATAGGATTTGTTGACAGTGTAAAGGGCACCCTTTATAACGCTGCGGCCATAATTGCAGATGGCAGGATGAAGGACAGTTATCACAAGATCCTGCTGCCGAACTACGGTGTTTTTGATGAGGTTCGCTATTTCAGGCCGGGCAATCGCTTCCCGATCTATACACTTAATGGCATCAAGGCCGGCATAAATATCTGCGAGGATATATGGCACAGGGACGGGCCTGCGCTTACGCAGTCAAGGGCAGGCGCGGATATTATCATTAACATCAACGCATCTCCTTACGAGATGGGAAAACCCGCGGTAAGAGAAAAGATCCTTGAAGAGAGATCGCGGGGAAATAGGGTGTTTATTGCCTATCTGAATGCGGTCGGCGGTCAGGATGAACTTGTGTTCGACGGCTGCAGCATGGTCTATGATTACGAAGGCAGGATGATCGCCCGTGCAGCACAGTTCGAAGAGGCCATGATACTGCTCGATATCGATGTTAATAGAGAGCAGCGATACAAAAAGAATCTTCTGCCTGTGGATACTGATCGGACAGAATCCCTTCGCTGCATAAGAAAGATCAGCATTGCGATCCCTGACCATGCAGAGAGAAGATCTTTGCCTTTGCCGCTCATAGAATCAACGGGCGACAGAGAAGAAGAAGTATATCGTGCGCTGGTGTTGGGAACTTCTGACTATGTCAGAAAAAACGGATTCAAGGGTGTTGTGATCGGCCTGAGCGGCGGTATCGACTCGTCGCTTGTTGCAGCCATAGCGGTTGATGCTATCGGCAGGGAAAATGTGACCGGCATATTCATGCCTTCACCTTATACCTCAAAGGAGAGCAGGCAGGATGCTGAGCAGCTCGCCAGGAACCTCGGCATCAGGCTCAAAGATCTTCCAATCAAAGGCATTATGGCAAGCTATATAAAGATTCTGGAGCCCCAATTTGCAGGAAAGGCAAAGGATACCACTGAGGAGAACCTTCAGGCGCGTATACGCGGCAATCTTCTTATGGCATTATCTAACAAGTTCGGCTGGCTTGTACTGACTACCGGCAACAAATCAGAGATGAGTGTGGGGTATGCAACGCTCTATGGTGACATGGCCGGCGGATTTGCGGTGATCAAGGATGTACCTAAAACCCTTGTGTACGATATCTGCAGATGGCGCAATTCCGCGAACAAGAAAGAGGTCATCCCGGAGAGGGTCCTGACAAAGGAGCCTACGGCAGAGCTGAAGCCGAATCAGAAGGACACAGACTCACTGCCCCCTTATGATCAGCTTGATCCGGTGCTTAGGGCATACATTGAATATGAGCTTAGCTTTGATGATATCCTTGATCTCGGCGTATCCGAGGTCCAGACAAAACGTGTCATAGGCATGGTTGACAGAAGCGAATACAAGAGGCGGCAGTCACCTCCGGGCATCAAGATAACAGCGCGGGCCTTTGGACGGGACTGGCGGTTTCCGATAACGAACAGGTACAGGAGTTACTGATGCGTCTTCCTGGTATTTTAATTAGTGCAACAATGATTCTGATCCCACTCATCGTTTCTGCTGCTGAGAAGGACGGATTTCAGTTCAAAAAGCAGCCTGAGCTCCAGCAGATCAAGCCAAAGAAACCGGTGAAGATCAAGCTCAGGCGGTCACCTAAGGACGAATACACCTGGGAACTCGCAGGCGATGATGCTGACGAGATCGTGAAGATCGACAGAAGACTGCGAAAGATGCTGAATCTGCCGTGAACACGATGCGCCATGTTTTCTCCTATGCTGTGCTTTGCGTCTGCCCCTGTGCGATATGAAGGGCACGCTCTACATTGTCTCAACACCTATCGGCAACCTTGAGGATATCACGCTGCGCGCCTTGCGCATTCTGAAGGAGGTTGATCTCATTGCAGCAGAGGATACCCGACATTCACTTAAACTGCTGAACCACTTCAATATCAGAAAACCGCTTGTCAGCTACTGGGGAGAGAAAGAGAAGGTCAAGGCTGAACAGACGCTCCAGCGGCTGAAGGACGGCCAGTCTGTTGCGCTCATTTCAGACGCTGGCACTCCCGGCATCTCAGACCCTGGAACCGTGCTTATAAGAAAGGCGATTGAGGAGGGTATCAGTGTCATTCCTGTTCCTGGGCCATCTGCGGTTATAACAGCCTTGTCACTTTCCGGATTTTCCACTGAAGAATTTACCTTCTGCGGGTTTCTTCCTGCAAAGGAGACGCAGAGAAAAAAGGTGCTTGAGCGGGTCAGTCTTGAACAGAGGACACTCGTATTCTACGAGGCACCGCACCGAATCCTTGAAACGATTGAAGATATGGCAGGGATGATGCGAGAGAGAAACGTCGTTGTGATACGAGAGCTGACCAAGCTTCATGAAGAGGTTTTTCGCGGCACGATTTCTGCTGTTCTGGATGCTCTTGAGCAGTCAACCATTGCCGGAGAATATGTGATCATTCTTGAGGGAAGGCCTGAACAAGAGGAATTGCATATGGACGATGCACTGAGAGAGGTCAAAGAGTTGATGAGAAAAGGGTTTGGCAGAAAGGAATCAGCGAAAAAGATCGGTGAAGCATACGGTTTCAGCAAGAAAGAGCTGTACGACAGAAGTCTTGAAGGTTAAAGAGGAGGATATATATATGGCAAAGGTTTATTTTGCATCAGCGCGTGCCAGAAAATGGAAATATGATGACAGTATGCCGGGGAAGCTTGAGCAACTCCTCAAAGAGATAGGTCTGATGAACTATTTCAGCCCTGAAGAATGGATTGCCGTGAAGACCCATTTTGGTTCAGAGGGAGCTCACCGGATTGTGAGGCCTATTTTCCTCAGGAAGGTTGTTGATGCACTCAAAAGGATTAACGCTAAGCCTTTTGTTACTGACACGGTCAGGATAAAAGGTCTTGACTACCTTGAGGTTGCGAATCAGAACGGCATCAATCATCTGAGTGTAGGCGCTCCTGTTGTGATCGCTGACGGGCTATACGGCAATGACAGCATCATGGTCAAAGCCGGCGAGATCCTCGGTCAGATCGCAGTCGCATCATTAATCCATGATGTTCCTGCCATGGTCGTCTGTTCCCATGTAAAAGGCCATATCAATGCCGGTTACGCAGGAGCCTTGAAAAACCTTGCCATGGGAGGAGTGAGCAGTTCTCACCGCACCTGCGGATGGAAATGCGGAAGGGGCGCCATGCATACCATCGGCGAAGGAGAACTTGTCTGGGATTCTGATAAATGCGAACTCTGTCTTCAGTGCAAGGACGTATGTCCGCTTGATGCGATCACCTTCAAGGATGATGAGATCGTCTGGAACCGCGACATCTGCTGGCGGTGCGGAAGGTGCGAGAGGGTCTGTCAGAACGAGTCGTTAATCTTGCCTGGTGATGATAAGCGGTTTATGCGCTCGCTGGCAGAGGCTGCAAAGGCGGTCGTTGGAACGTTTGAACCGAGGAAGATCATTTATATCAACTTTTTGACCGAGATACAGCCTGAGTGTGACTGCATGCCTTGTGCAGATGTGCCGGTAATTCAGGATTTAGGTATTCTGATATCTGAGGACCTGGTGGCAATAGAGCAGGCAAGCATTGATATGCTGCTCAAGGCAGGGCCGCTCGAGCAGTCTCTTGCTGCTGACCGGAACCTTCAGAAGGGTGATGATATTTTCATGAAACTGCATGCCAAGCCTTACCTGCTGCAGGTGGAGGAGGCTGAAAGGCTCGGTCTTGGGTCACGGCAATACGAGTTGGCAGAGGTTTGACAAAAAAATGCTGCTGTCCGTGGAATATGGACAGCAGCTTAGGGGAGGTAACGAGGCGCTTACTGGTTATATGTAACCAGAATATTGCTGACTTGTCAAGAAAAATAAATAGGCTGACTATTAATCATAATTTTAGAAATAGTACGGAGGTAATTTGCCATGTTTGACATAAAAAAAGTCTCTATTTTCAATACGTTAACCGCAGAAGAGGTAAAGGAGCTTACCCGATATCTCCTGGCTGAGACTTTTACAAAAAAAGAGTCGATATTCTCTGAGGGTGATCCCTCAGAATGGCTCTACATTGTTAAAACAGGCAAGGCCAAGATCACCAAGCTGTCGAATGATGGCAAGGAGATCATTCTTGAGATAATCTCGCCCTATGAGATGTTCGGGGGCATTGCGGTTGTTCGAGGATTTCCCTATCCGGCAAACGCTGTTGCTATGGAGGACAGTGAGGTGCTGAAGATCTCGCGAAAGAACCTTCTTTCTCTTATGGATAAGCTGCCGAATCTCATGTACTGCATGGCAGTGAATATTGGCGACAGGATCAAGGACACTCACGAAACGCTGAAAAGCATTGCCCTTGAAAAAGTGGAGTCACGGATTGCATCGCTTCTTATCAAACTTTCGGAAAAATCAGGAGAGAAGGTTGCCGAAGGTGTTGCCATTAACATGAAGCTCACCAAGCAGGATATTGCAGAGATGGTCGGCACTACGGTTGAGACATCCATCAGAACCATGTCCAAACTCACCAAGACAGGTCTTGTCGTATCAAAGTCAGGGAAGATC
The DNA here is from genome assembly GCA_964506525.1 of uncultured Nitrospiraceae bacterium. Lineage (GTDB taxonomy): Bacteria > Nitrospirota > Thermodesulfovibrionia > Thermodesulfovibrionales > UBA6898 > UBA6898. Next base: position 32,918 of record CAZDLA010000025.1, on the reverse strand, counting down.
GTCATCAGGGACCTCGATAAGCTGAGATCCCTGACCTGACGTGTTTATTATTGTTTCATGAAATGTCGGGGTAAAGTCGTTGATAAGCCCTTCAATGCGACATTATATCACTGTGAGAACTGGTCGCGTTCAATTTGCCGTGTAAGATACCTGACATATTTTCGATCATTTCCTGTTGCATCATCTGCGGTGTCTCACGCAGTGAGTTTTCACCGACCTAACCCCTTCTTATCTCCCTGAAAGGAGATAGATTTTTTATCTCTGCGTCGGCGGTGCGGCAGGCAGCAGGGTTGCCAGCATGTTATAGAAGAATATGCCTATCGAAAAGGCATGGGCAATGCCGGCAAGCGTTGCGATCGTGATGTAGCTTGAGGTCGGGCTCAGCACATTCATCGAGTAAAAGAGCAGCATTACGATAAGGCTTGCATTGGCTATCCAGAACTGCAGTTCAGCAAGTTTTGGTGACTTGAGAAACTTGCCGGCGAATTTCGGCAGGATATGGTAGCCAACACCGTAGATCATCATCGATACCCAGCCTAACATGTTCAGATGCGAGTGCACGAACTTGAAGGATAGTGCACGCGGATGATGCAGCATGACGATACCCAGTATTGTCGAAATCGCCAGGTACACGATACTCATGATAATAAAGTTTTTTACAAATCTGTCCATATTCCCTCCTCAGGATACTGTTATGATTTCTGCTTACATCATAAAACAGAATGAACAGGGTGTCTATGATGAACGTCATATATCAGAAGTCTTGCTGCTGACTGATCATTGACTTAATGAAGATGCTCTGCTATAAATCCCTCATATATGCTGATCATAGATATAGATAAAAAATATTGCTTCTGTTCAGGAGATCCTTATGGGTGAGTCAGTAATACTCTGTAACGGAGAGGGCGGTGTTGGTGTTCAGGCTGCGGTGGACACATTGGCAAGGACCGGGTCAGCTCTTGACGCTGTCGAAGCCGGAATCCGTGTCGTAGAGCTTGACCCGGCCGTACGAAGCGTTGGGTTCGGCGGCGCGCCTAACATCCTTGGTGAGATGGAGTTCGACGCCTCAATCATGTGCGGCTCGACGCTGCAGACGGGAGCGGTAGGGGCCTTGAAAAATTATGTTCATGCCATATCGATTGCTCGTCAGGTTATGAAATACACACCGCATGTTATGCTGGTCGGCGAAGGCGCAGAAAGGTTTGCTGCAGAAACAGGGGAAAGCAGAGGTGAAGTGCTGTCTGCTGAGGCACGAGCTGACTTTGATCATTGGATTAAGCAGAACATACCCGAGAAGGCAAGGGCAGATTGGCCGGATGTGCCTCTTGCTCCAAGGATCCCTCGATCAATGAATCCGCGCGCTGAGCACGGCACTACTGCATTTCTTGTTCGAACAGAGAACGGTAATTTCGCCGGCGGCGTAAGCACTTCAGGTTGGGCCTACAAATACCCCGGACGCCTTGGAGATTCGGCAGTTATCGGAGCCGGTCTCTATGTAGATAACCGCAATGGCGCAGCTGCCTGCACGCATACAGGAGAAATGACCATTCGCTGCAGCACATCCCGCTCCATTGTCCTGTACATGAAAAAAGGCGCGACTGTTGCAGAAGCCTGCCACGAAGCTCTTAGAGATTTGGAGGCATTGAAAGGCGGGTATCTGGGACCGGTTGTTATGCATGCCATGGATGCTGGCGGCGACATCTACGTGTTAAGCACAGGGAATGCGGATGCCATACCGTACTGGTTCTGGAGAGAAGGGACAGACAGGATCGAGCCGGGAAGATCTGTTGTAATCAGATAGTTTGTCGCCTGCTGTATCCGTATGATGAAGGTCATAGTATCAGTCCCACTTCTGAGGTAGAATAGAAAACAGAAGAGCCAATACCATCAGGGAGGATAAAGAAATGGCAACAACGGATAAGAAGATTGTAACAAAGGATACACTCATAGGAGATGTGATCAGAGATGTGCCGGGAGCCAAGGACATCATACAGAAGTATTTCGGCGGCGGTTGTTTTACCTGTCCGGGCATCAATGTGGAGTCGCTCTCATTCGGCGCCATGATGCACAACCTTGACCCGGACAAGGTCGTCAAAGAAATCAATGAACTGGAGGGATAATCATGAAACAATGTTTTCTCTGTAATGCAACTGATAAGGAACGCGTACTTCTGCCCTGCCTGCATGAGGGAACGGAGAAGTATGTCTGCGTAAGATGCCTGCCTGCACTGATCCACGGCGGCCATTAAACAAAAAAGTGTGAAAGCTTAGAAGCAGGAGCCCTCTGGTTAATTATCAGGGGGCTTTTTTTGTTATGATATTCCGTCATGGAACGAAGGATTGGTGTTCATGTTTCTATTGCCGGCGGCATCGATAAAGGCCTCGAAAGAGCTAGAGAGCTTGGCTGCTCAACGGTTCAGCTTTTTTCTCACAACCCGCGGGGGTGGGGAATTGGCAGCAGAGACTCTCTGGAGATTGCGAGGTTCAAAACGTTAAAGAAAGAGTTTGATATTCAGCCAGTCTTTATCCATACTTCGTATCTGATCAACCTTGCTTCAATCAAGCAAGATCTGCTCAAAAAATCTGTTGATATGATCAGGGCAGAATTGGATATTGCTGACGCGATCAATGCCGATTACGTGGTTCTGCATACAGGAAGCGCATCAGGTGATCTGCCTGCTGTTGCCCGTGCGCGGGCAGTGGAGGCGCTGAAACAGGTTGCTGAGCAAGGCAGATGGCAGGCAGGACTTCTGCTCGAAAATACCGCAGGCGAACGCGGGGATATTACGTCGCGCATAGCGGAGATCGCAGGTATTATGGAAAAGGTGCCCGCTGGACTTATCGCAGGTCTCTGTCTTGATACCTGTCATGCTTTTTCTGCAGGATATGACATTGCGACTGAGCGCGGGATAGAGAATTTAGTTGCAGAGCTTGCGCAATACATTGCCAAAGATCATCTCAGGCTTATTCATCTCAATGATGCTAAAAAGCCTATGGGTTCAGGGGTAGACAGGCATGAGCATATTGGTGATGGCATGATAGGACGAATCGGGCTGAAGAAGTTCCTTCATCATCCTTTTTTCCTCAATATCCCTCTGATTCTGGAAACACCAAAGATATCTGACGAGGACGATAGGAGAAACCTGAGCAACGTCAGGAAGCTTATATCGTGATATTATTTTAGTTGCTAAACTCATTGACAATTGGTTATAGTACGAATCATACGTTTAAGGAGGATAACATGGCTAAGACTACATTGGACCTTAAGGGATTGAGTTGCCCCATGCCCATCATGAAGCTGGCAGCAGCAGTGAAGAAAGGTGCATCAGGCGACGTTTTTGAGGCTACAAGCGATGATGCGGGCTTTGAGCCTGATATCCTTGCCTGGGCCAAGGAGACCGGTCATCCTATGGGCGGTATTACAAAGGCCGGTAAGGATATTACTGTCACCATAACCAAGAAGTAGCGGAGGATTTATGACTACAGATGCTGTCCAGGAGAAGATTAAGGAACTTGAGGAGCGGATAGAGAAGGTTGAGGGTAACAGAGCAAACCTCACTATGGTGCTTTTCAGCGGTGATTTTGATAAGGCTATGGCAGCCTTTATTATAGCGAACGGTGCCCTTGCCATGGGCAAAGAAGTGACGATCTTCGTTACATTTTGGGGTCTTGATGTGATCAAGAAACCTACAATGACAGGTGCTGGCAAGAATTTTCTTGAAAAGATGGTTACTATGATGAGACCTAAGGGAACGGCTAATCTGCCGACCTCCAAGATGAACTTCGCTGGTATTGGGCCGAAGCTTTTCCATTACATGATGGGAAAGAAGAATATTTCGACTCTGCAGTCACTTGTGGATACATCGATCGAGTTTGGCGTCAAGATCGTTGCCTGCCAGATGTCCATGGATGTCATGGGTATCAAGAGGGAAGATCTGATCGATGGCATTGAGTTCGGTGGCGTCGCGGCCTTTCTGGGTAGTTCTTTTAATTCGAATACATCACTTTTTATTTAGCTCGAATTTTTCATTAAGGGCAATCTTCCAGGGTTATTGACCCCGGCAGATTGCCTTTATCTTTTCTGCTCAATTCTCTGCTCCGCTGCCTCGCAGATTTCGGCTGTCCATAGGGGACAACTAAAGCCATCATGTGGCCAGTACACCTGCATGAAAATCCTGTAAATAGTAGCTCATGACCTGATACCCCAATATATAGATAATGCATTTATTGGTATGTTTCCGTCACTTCCACGCAACAAAGAATGCTGCTCTAACACTAACTGTTGTCTGTAACGTAATGCCAACATATTAAAAATCATCGTTCGTTGCTGCAAACAGAAGAATCGTTCAATGAACTACGGGTATCGTATATTTGTAGATATTGCTCTGTTTCATAAATTTTATGATTTGTATTTATTTGTCATTTTTTTGTTGACAAGAGGGATTCTCCTGTTGTATAACTATATACAAGACATGACTAAACAGGCACGAGATACACTGAAAAGTCTTTTCTCCTCAGCAATCAGGGCTGATGTTCTGGCACTTCTGCTTAATAATGCTGACGAAAGATTCTATGTCAGGGAAATTGCAACGCTTCTGAGAAAAAATCCCTCCGGCGTCAAAAGAGAACTCGATAACCTTGAAAATATGGGCATCCTTATAAGCAAGAAAGTTGCAAATCTTAAATATTTTCAGGCTGAAAAAAAATCCCCTTTCTTTACTGAGCTGAAGAGCATCATTGCCAAGTCATTGGGTGTGCCGGGAGCTCTTAAGGCAATGCTGAAGACAACCGGAGCCAAAATAGCGTTCATCTTCGGTCCCTATACGGAAAGCGAGGAGGCGGACACGGTCAATGTCCTGATAGTCGGTTCAGTATCGCTTGATGGCATTAAGGACATTGAGGAGCGATTCATAAAGAAGATCAGCGTGACTATGATGGATGAGGCCGAGTTCAAGGCCAAGAAGGAAAGCGCAGATTCAGAGTTTGAAAAGCTCCTGTCAGGAGAGAAGATTGTCCTGATGGGGAAGCTTTAATCTCAACATCCCCTATCATTTGGGGTAAAGAAAGGTGGTGACCAACATGGCAGCAGCAAAGAAGCCCGCAGCGAAGAAGGCAGCAGCGAAGAAGCCCGCAGCAAAGAAGGCAGTAGCGAAGAAGAAGAAATAAGTTAGAGATACAAAGTTACTATAGCTGGGGAACAGCAATTCCCCAGCTTCTTTTTTTGTTATATTAGCACAAGCCCGATAAAATTAGGAAAAGTTTTTTTTAATACTAACAACCTGCTGATTCTAAACGCTTATTTGCATTTCGTGGACATGAGGCAGTTGCTCTTCAACAATAATATCCCAGGTTTCAGGGGCAGACATAAGCTTCTTGATAAACTTGACATTGCTTGAGTGACCTGATTTGCTTGCAACAATGTGACCATAGATCGGGAATCCAATAAGAGAAAAATCCCCAATAGAATCAAGGACTTTATGGCGGACAAACTCATCCTTGAATCTGAGTCCCGAAGCATTAAGCACACCATTTTCTCCCATGACAACGGCATTGTCCAGTGAACCGCCTTTAGCGAGACCGTTGCTGCGAAGATATTCAATATCTTTCAGGAATCCGAAGGTTCTTGCCGGAGCTATCTCAGTTACAAAGTTTTCCTCAGTAATATCAATACTGATTCTCTGTTCGCCAATGCCATTATGATGGAAAAAGATACTATGGGTCATTTTGGACCCGCAATAGGGGAACGCCGCTATATGCGCGTGTCCATCTTCGAAAATAAACGGCTTGTTTATCCTTAGATACGGCCTTTTCTTGCCCTGTTTCGCAATGCCTGCCCTGAGAATAATACTGATAAGCTCTGTTGAACTGCCATCAAGAATGGGTATCTCAGGACCTGATACCTCAATGATCAGATTGTCGATTCCCAGCCCTGCAAATGCTGCCAGCATATGCTCTACTGTTTTGATCTTTATACCGTTAATCCCGATAGTCGTGGCAAATGCAGTATCAATTACCGCTCCGACATGAGCCTTGATGATCGCAGGCTTGTCTGTTCTTATGAATGTTATACCCGCATCACGGGAGGCAGGCTTCAATGTGACGCGTGCGTGCTTGCCTGTATGCAGACCAATGCCTTCAAAAGACACTTCATTTTTTATGGTTCTCTGTGCTCGCATAGCTTGTTAAAGCTTGCAAGTAGGATGCCATAAATATATTGTTTAATTTCAATGGGTAATAGACAAAGTTGCGTGGATAAATCACAATAACTGTCTTAATGTTGCATCAGTATCGGGTATGGAAGGTCAGCTATTCGTGCGTCCCGCCTACGACAATTTCCGGTATTCTTACCGTTGGCATTGCATCTGTAACAGGCACTCCCTGCGAATCTTTGCCGCATGTTCCAATAGAGAAGCCGAGATCACTGCCGACCAGATCAATTGCTTTCAGCACTTCCGGTCCGTTGCCGGACAGTGTTGCGCCTCTCACCAGTTCGTCTTTCCTGCCGTCCTTTATCAGGTATCCCTCCTGAACGTCAAAGACAAAATCGCCCGTGACAGTATTTACCTGCCCTCCCCCCATTTTTACCACAAGTAGACCATGGTCAACCGAACGGATGATATCCTCCGGGTTATCCGTTCCTGGGGCAATGAAGGTGTTGGTCATCCTCGGAATGGGTCTGCTTTCGTATGATTCTCGCCTGCCATTGCCTGTTGACCGAGTATTGTCCTTCATCGCAGTAAGCTTGTCATACATGAAACTCTTCAAAATGCCCTTTTCAACAAGCATGGTGCGCTGGGACGGAGTGCCTTCGTCATCGAACCTGAACGATCCCCTTCTGCCCGGGAGGGTTGCATCATCAATGACCGTGACCAGTTCAGATGCAACCTGCTGCCCCAGTTTTCCAGAAAAGACCGAAAGACCCTGCTGCGCAAGGTCCGCCTCAAGACCGTGGCCGATAGCCTCGTGGATCATGGTTCCGCCTGCAAGGGATGAGATCACAACCGGCATTCTCCCTGCCGGGGCTTTGCGCGTGGTCAGCATCCTGATAGCACGCTGAGCAGCCTTACTGCTGAGCTCTTCGATATTTTCCTTATCGAAAAGTTCAAAACCGGCAAAGCCTCCGACCGCCTCATATCCCGTCTGCACTATCCCATCTGCGCTTGCTATAACCTGAACCATGAGCAGTGTATAGACCCGCTTATCATCAGCAATAAAACCGTCAGATGTTGATGTCTGAACATCCTGGACAACATCCCGGTATATGACGGTGACCTGCCTGATGCGCTGATCAATGGACCTAGCAATCTTTTCAGCGCTTCTGACAAGGGCAATTTTGTTCTCAAGAAGAATGCTCTCCGGCATTGAACGTACGCTGAACTGTACCGAAGGATTCATGACAGCAAGCGCTGCTATTGTCTTTATCGGTCCAGCCGAAGCTATTCTGCCGGCATCAGAGGCTGACTGCAGCAGTGCCCGGGGCGAGAGGTCATTGCTATACGCATAGGCGGTCTTGCCGTTCAGCAGAATGCGAATGCCTGCTCCTGCTTCTGTGCCGCAAATGATCTTCTCAAGCCTGCTGTCCTCAACAACAAGTGATGTCATCCTTCGTGATTCAATGAAGATGTCAGCGTATTCACCGCCGCGGGAGAGTGCCTTCTTCAGAAGGTCAAGATGCAGTTCTTTTTCGATCATTATTTGTTCACCATTTGTGCCAAGTAAGTTATTATAACACTAATGTCCGGCAGGGCAGCTGCAAGTGCCCTTTGGAGATAAGGAGGTTCTATGCCTGAATTTGGAGTAATAGCGGGAAGCGGTATCTATAATATCCCTGAGCTTGAAATCATTGACTCAGTGAAGTTGAGTTCACCCTATGGCGAGCCTTCTGATCATTTTAGGATAGGGAGACTGTCGGGGAGGGAGATTGCCTTTCTGCCGCGGCATGGTTCGCTGCACCATATCCCGCCGCACAGGATAAATTACCGGGCAAACATCTGGGGCTTCAGGGAACTTGGCGTGAAAAGGATCCTCTCCGTGGGCGCAACAGGAGGGGTCAGCGAGGAGATGAAGCCGGGAGCTCTAGTTCTGCTTGATCAGATTATTGACAGAACAAGCGGCAGGGAAGCCACGTTTTATGATGAGAACGAGGTTATACATGTTGATTTTACGGAACCCTTTTGCCCTGACCTCAGAAGAACCTTCCTTGCTGCTGCATCACAGACAGGCATCAACGTTCTGGAGAAAGGCACCTATATTGCTGTGAACGGGCCCAGGCTTGAGACTGCTGCAGAGATAAGAGAATATGCGATGATTGGCGCTGACGTCATCGGTATGACTGGCATGCCTGAGGCTGCTCTTGCCCGCGAACTGGAGATCTGCTTTGCCGGGTTGGCAGTTGTCACGAACGTTGCAGCAGGTATAACAGAAGGAAGGCTTATGGCAACAGAGGTTATCGGCGCGATGAAGGCCTCTACGGAACAGATCCGGGCACTGCTTAAAACATTTTTCAGCCTCAGCCTGGGAGCGCCTGTCTGCTCCTGCGGCAGCAGCCTGAAGAACGCAAAAATGTGAGTTTGACAGGATACATAATCACATGCAGACCATTCTGATCGTTGAAGACAAGGATTCCATGGCACAGATGCTCAGGGAAACCCTGGAAGCAGAGGGATACTGCATTACTCTTGCAGGTGATGGCCAGGACGGCATCCGGCAGATCAGGGCCGGCCGTTTTGACCTTATTCTCTCAGACCTCAAGCTTCCCAAAAAGGACGGAATCGAGGTGCTCAAAGCGGCGAAGGCGGAAAGTCAGCTTACGCCCGTGATCATGATGACAGCCTTTGGAACTGTCGAGACTGCTGTTGCTGCAATGAAAGAAGGGGCTTTTGATTTTATTACCAAGCCCTTTGACACGGACCATCTTCTGATCCTTATTAAGCGGGCGCTTGAAAATCAGCGGCTTGTCACCGAGAACATTCTGCTTAAGGATGAACTTACAGGAAAGCTTGGCATGCCGAAGATCATAGGGATAAGCCGGGAAATTACCGAAGTTGCCCAGAAGGTTCAGAAAGTTGCTTCTGCAAAGACCACGGTGCTTCTCCTCGGTGAGAGCGGAACCGGTAAGGAGCTCTTCGCGCGTGCTATTCACAACTTGAGCGACAGAAGGGACCATCCTTTTGTTGCAATAAACTGTGCTGCCATACCAAAGGAGCTTCTTGAAACAGAGCTTTTTGGTCATGAAAAGGGGTCTTTTACCGGAGCCGAGGCGCGGAAGATCGGCAAGTTCGAACTGGCTGACAAGGGTACGATCTTTCTTGACGAGATTGCTGAGATGGACCTGCTTCTCCAGGCTAAGATCCTGCGGGTCATCCAGGAGGGTGAAATAGAACGGGTTGGTGGAATCAAGGCTGTCAGGATCGACGTGAGGATCATTGCTGCAAGCAATAAGGATGTTGAAAAGGCTGTTGAGGAGAAGCTCTTCAGAGAAGATCTTTTTTACCGGCTGAACGTTTTCCCCATCGTGATACCACCATTGAGAGACCGGAAGGGCGACATTCCGCTCCTTGTCGAGTTTTTTATGAATAAATACTCTCGCGAGCTTAAGAAACCGCATCTGCATATTGCCGAGGCAGCCCTTGATCTGCTCACTCATTATCCCTGGAAGGGAAATGTGCGGGAACTTGAGAACTGTATCGAACGCGGCATTATTCTTTGCGAGGGAGATACAGTTACCGATGATCACATTGTGCTTAACAGGCAGATGGCTATTGAGAGCTCTCTAAGGAACCTCCCGGCGGATGGTACACTTGAAGAGGTAATGAAAGAGGCGACCCGTATTATTGAGACGCAGCGCATAGCAAAGGCTCTGAAGGACACCAAAGGAAATAAGACGAAGGCTGCTGAGCTTCTTCAGGTGAGCTACAAGACCCTTCTTACCAAGATCAGGGATTACGGCATTGAGAATCCCTGATACCCGCTGCTTGCCATGAATTTCCGCCCGGTTCCTTGACAGTCTGAACTGCTTGCCATTATTATAAAAAACATGAAAAACTCCCTTATTTTTGTTCTCCTGCTTCTGATTTCTGTCCTTTCGGTTTCGGCAGGACCTTCATCTGCGGCCCGCAGCGAAGAGGAAAAGAAGGGCACTGCTGACCTAAGCGTTGAAGAGCAGAATAAAAAGGCACTTGAGTCATTCCAGACGATCCTTGAGCTGTCTGAAAGTGGTGACCGGCAGACAGTTCTGCCCCAGCTTGAGGCGGCGTATTATCATGTAATCTCATCCTATCCAAAGGCATACCTGACACAGGAGGTATACTGGAGGCTGATCCAGATTTACGTGAATGAGTATCGCCCTCCTGCTTTTGAAAAGGCGGAAGGACTTCGCAGAGAGTTCTATAAAAAGTACCCTGATTCCAAACTCGGAGACCTTATTGACCGAGCCTTGGCAGATGGTTATTTCAAGAACAGCAAGTGGGAAAAAATCGTGGCGTTCTTTGTGCCCTCGGTAAAGCAGTCTATTGAAACCGGAAAGTTTACAAAGATTTACGATATTTTCATGTTCACCGAGGCTAAGTTCAGACTCAACGATCTCGTTGAGGCCGAAAAAGGCTACAAGATCATCATAGCCAATTTCCCTGATGCCAAGGAAAGTAAAATTGCGAAGAAGCGGCTTGAAGAAATAGAGCAGAAGAGACAGAAACAGCCATAATTACTATTTAGGGGGATTTTGTGTCAGGACATTCTAAGTGGGCATCAATAAAACATAAAAAAGCTATTACCGACGCCAAGAGAGGGAAGGCTTTTACCAAGATCGTGAAGGAAATTAGCACTGCGGCCAGACTTGGAGGAGGAGACGCTGACAGTAACCCTCGGCTGCGTACTGCCATCGACAGTGCCAAAGAAGTGAACATGCCGCACGATAACATCAAGAAGGCGATCTTGAAGGGAACCGCTGCACTTCCGGGAATGTCGTATGAGGAATACCTGTATGAAGGCTATGGCCCTGCTGGAGTTGCTGTTATGGTTGCGGTTATGACAGATAACAAGAACAGGACCGTTCCCGAGATTCGTTTTATCATGTCAAAGAACGGCGGAAGCCTTGGCGAGTCAGGATGTGTCTCCTGGATGTTTGACAAGAAGGGCTATATTCTCGTCAGCAAGACAGGTGCATCTGAGGATGCAGTCATGAATGCAGCGCTTGACGCAGGTGCAGAGGACATGAAGAATGACCCGGACGAGGACAACTTTGAGGTTATCACTGCGCCGGAAGACTTTGCTGTTGTGAAAGATGCCCTTGAGAAGGCAGCCATTTCCCTGGTGTCTTCTGAGATTACGATGCTGCCGAAGAATTATGTTGTGCTTGACCAAAAGGCTGCGGAGCAGATGGTGCGTCTTATTGATGCACTTGAGGATAATGATGATGTGCAGAATGTATACGCCAACTTCGACATCCCTGATGATGTGGCGGAAAAGATTAATAAGTGAGCCGGTGCTTGTGAGTTGCGAGCGGATACGTATGGTGGATTACAGGACCGTAATATGCTTCAGGGGTCCATGGTAGGGTGCAGATGACCGCAACATCGATCAGGGTTACGTTTAAGAGAAAGTTTATCGCCGGGCTTTTTATCTCGATCCCCGCAATTATTACCATTCTTGTAATCGCCTGGTTCTTCAGGTTTGTGGATGGGTTGCTTGAACCGATCTACTACCAGATCCTTGGTTACCACACGCCGGGTCTCGGTTTTATCTCTGCGATCATTCTTGTCTTCATAGTCGGTATCGTCTCAACGAATGTCTTTGGGAAAAAGATCATCCTTTTCTTTGAGCGCATATTTCTCAACATCCCTGTCTTTAAGAGTTTCTATACGGCAGTAAAACAGCTCGTTGATGCCTTTTCTCCGGAGAGTACAACATCGTCATTTAAAAAGGTTGTGATCATTGAATATCCGCGGAAGGGAGCCTATGCCTTCGGGTTTCTTACCAAAGAGCGAACGGTTCTGGCTGAGAGCAGCGGAAAAGAATTAAACCTCAGGGCTGTCTATGTGCCGACAAACAACCTTTACATGGGAGAGATCGTTCTGGTGCCTGAAGCGGATGTATTTGCTACGGATATTGAGGTTGATGAGGGCATGAAGATAATCCTTTCCGGAGGAATAGCAGCGCCGCACAGGATAGGGGAATCCAGGGAATGAGCACTGCCTGTGTAATCCTTGCCGCAGGTCAGGGCAAGAGAATGAAGTCCTCTCTGCCAAAGGTGCTCCACAAAGTTTGCGGCATTCCAATGCTTCAGGCTGTTATTGATACTGCTGCCGGGCTGAAGCCTGAGCATGTGATCGTGGTTGCCGGCAAGCAGATCGATCTTCTTACAAAAGAGATCGCTGTTGCTGATCTTCGATTTATGCTCCAGAAAGAACCGAAAGGCACGGGTGACGCGCTGAAGAGTGCCATGCCTGCCTTGAAAAGCTTCAGGGGAACGGTGATCGTCCTGAACGGTGACACCCCGCTTATTAAGCCGCAGACGATAAAACGACTCCTTTTACTTCATAAGCAGAACCATAATGCCATTTCTGTGCTTTCGTTCCATGCAGAAGACCCGAAAGGTTATGGCAGAATTGTCAGGGACAGGGCCGGCAAGTTTCTTGCCATCGTAGAAGAGAAGGATGCTGACCAAAGCCAAAAGAAGATCCATGAAGTGAACAGCGGCCTGTATGCCATCAATCACGATGCCTTTGCTCTCCTTGACCGACTATCCATGAACAAGCAGAAAGGCGAATATTATCTGACTGATATTATATCCCTTTCGTTTAAACAGGGTCTGCGGACATCTGCCTTTGCTATCGGCGAAGAGACGGAGTTCATGGGTGTGAATACGAGGGAAGAGCTCCTCAGGGCATCCGAGGTCATGCGCCAGGGTATTGTCCGGAACTGTATCTCAGGCGGTGTGAACTTCCTTGATCCTGCCTCAGTGTTCATCCATCCGCATACTTCAATCGGCAGGGACACGACCATCTATCCGAATGTTTTTATTGAAACCGGTACCCGTATAGGCAGAAACGTGACCATTTATCCTAATGTGCGGATCCTCCGCAGCATTATCGATGACTATGCAGTTATCAAGGACTCGACTGTGATCGAAGATGCGCATGTCAGCACCCATGCAAGCGTAGGACCTTTTGCGCATATCCGCCCAGGCACTGATATCGGAGCCTATGCCAGGATAGGAAATTTTGTCGAACTGAAAAAGGCGGTCATAGGAAAAGGAGCAAAGGCTTCTCACCTCAGCTATCTCGGAGACGCTGTGATCGGCCGCGATGTGAATATCGGAGCAGGTACCATAACCTGTAATTATGATGGAGTGAAAAAGCATCAGACCATAATTGGAGACAATGTTTTTGTCGGGAGCGACTCGCAGTTTGTTGCGCCGGTGAAAATAGGCAATGATGCTTATATAGGGGCAGGATCAACCATTACCAAGGACGTTCTTCCCTGGTCTCTTGCAGTCAGCAGAGCAGAGCAGAGGAATATCAAAGACTGGGCCAAGAAAAAGCAGGTTAAGGTCAAGGGGAAGGCAGGAAAATGAGTTTTTCTTTGTACTATTCACTCTTTACGCTTCACTCTTTACGGGTTTAACATGTGCGGCATTATCGGATATATCGGTAACAGAAATGCTGTTTCCATTATGCTTGAAGGCCTGAAACGGCTCGAATATCGGGGATATGATTCAGCGGGCATAGCCTTCCATACTGACAAGGGGCTTGAGGTCGTGCGGTGCAAAGGCAAGATCAAGGAACTTGCTGCTATCGTGGAGTCAAGGAATCTTTTCAGCACAGCAGGCATAGGTCACACACGCTGGGCAACGCATGGAAAACCCTCGGAAGAGAATGCCCACCCCCACCGCTCAGACAACATTGTTATTGTTCATAACGGCATTATCGAAAACTATTTACCCCTCAGGAAGAAGCTATTGGAAAAGGGATACGCCTTTACCTCTGATACAGATACCGAGGTGCTTTGCCATCTCATCAGGGACTATGCAGGAACGCTGCCCCTTGAAGAAGCTGTCAGGTTTGCTCTCAGGGAAGTGAAAGGTTCTTATGCCATTGCTGTTGTCAGCGAAAAAGAACCAGGCAAGATTGTTGGGGTCCGCAAGGACAGCCCCCTGGTGGTCGGTCTTGGCGAGGGTGAGTTCTTTGTTGCTTCAGATGTCCCGGCCTTTCTGAGCCACACGAGGAACGTTATGTTTCTTGACGATGAGGAGATGGTGGTGATTACGCCGGAGGGAGTAATGGTCACGACCCTTGACGGCGCCATGGTGCAGAAGGAAGTGACTGCCATAACCTGGAGCCCTTCTATGGCTGAAAAGGGCGGATACCGCCATTTTATGCTCAAAGAGATCTTTGAACAGCCGCGTGCGGTCAGCGACACGATGCGTGGAAGGTTTTCCCCTGAGACCGGCGAGGTGAATCTTGAAGAGTTCGGACTGTCGCCTCAGATCCTGGCGGGAATAAAGAAGGTCTATATCGTGGCATGCGGAACATCCTGGCACGCCGGCCTTATAGCCAAATATATGATCGAGGAACTTGCGCGCGTACCTGTTGAGGTAGACATAGCATCGGAGTTCAGATACAGGGACCCTCTGATCGGCAACGGCGACCTCATGATCGTGATAACCCAGTCCGGAGAGACTGCTGATACCTTGGCAGCGCAGCGGGAGGCAAAGCTCAGGGGGGCGCGAACGCTCACGATCTGCAATGTCGTGGGAAGCACGTCTGCCCGTGAGGCGGATGCTGTCTTTTATACGCACTCAGGCCCGGAGATCGGTGTTGCATCGACAAAGGCATTCCTTACACAGGTCATGTCACTGTATCTGCTTGCTATTGCCCTTGGCCAGACCCGGGAAACCGTGAGCAGTGAAAGATCAAGAGAACTGCTTCAGGATTTGCTTGTACTGCCAGGCAAAATAGAGCGGGCACTTACTGCCGAGGACAAGATTAAGGCGATTGCACGTGACTATTTCAAGGCACGGGGTTTTATCTATCTCGGCCGGGGGATCAATTTCCCTATAGCCCTCGAGGGCGCGCTCAAGCTCAAGGAGATATCCTATATTCATGCCGAAGGATATCCCGCCGGAGAGATGAAACACGGCCCCATAGCACTTATCGACGAAGAACTGCCGGTCGTTGTTCTTGCGCCCAGGGACAGGCTCTATGAAAAGATCATCACGAACATTCAGGAAGTGAACAGCAGGGGCGGCAAGGTGATCGCCATAACAAATGAAAGCAATGGTGAGGTCTGTGACATTTCCCGGACCTGCATCCTGGTGCCTGACACAAATCCCTATCTGCAGCCCATGCTTCTTGCTATCCCTCTCCAGATCCTTGCCTATCACATCGGGGTGCTTAGAGGCTGCGATGTTGACCAGCCCCGTAATCTTGCGAAAAGTGTCACGGTTGAGTGAGTAGGAGAGCACGTAGAAAGCCCGTGGAAACTGGATTTGCAGAGGTCATATCTGGTATTCTATAACATGCAACAAATCGATGTATAACGAGGTCCCCATGCAAGATTTGAATCCCCAGCAAAAGCAGGCCCTGGAAATCACCGACGGTCCGATCCTTGTTCTGGCAGGTGCGGGTAGCGGGAAAACGCGGGTTATTACCCACAAGTTTGCCCATCTTGTTAAGGCCAAGAAGGTATCTCCGGACTCTGTTCTCGCCGTTACTTTCACTAATAAGGCGGCGCATGAGATGAGGGATCGGATCAAGGGACTCCTGGGCAAGGACATGAAGTCTTCCTGGATAGGCACACTCCATTCTCAATGCAGCAGGATGCTTCGCAAGGATATCAATGCCCTCGGATTTGGCAACGACTTTTCGATTTATGATGAGGATGATCGCTGCACGCTCATCAGGCATATCCTTAAGGAGTTCAAGATATATGAAGCACTGTACAAGGGTGTTTCATCCCGGATGAATCTCCTGAAAGCTGCGCTCGTAGGTCCCGAGGAATTTCTTTCTGCCGGTGAAGGGTTCGGTTTTGACGAAAAACTGGCAAAGGTCTATGTGCGCTATCAGGATGAACTGAAGCGGTCGAATGCTGTTGATTTTGATGATCTCATCATGCTTACGGTTAAGCTGCTTAAAGAGCACCCCAAGATACTCGCGAGATATCAGGAGCAGCTTCCCTATGTGCTTGTCGATGAGTTTCAGGACCTTAACTATGCCCAATACCAGCTGGTAAAGCTGATGGCGCAGAAAAACAAGAACATCTGCGCAGTTGGCGACGACGACCAGAGCATCTACAAGTTCAGGGGTGCTGATGTGCGGCATATCCTTAATTTCGAGAAGGACTTTCCCAAGACAAAGGTAGTGCGTCTTGAAAGAAACTATCGCTCCACGCAGAACATCCTTGATGCTTCCCATTCGGTTATCTCTATGATTGCCGACCGGAAGAGCAAGAAACTCTGGACTGAGCGGGGAGCCGGCGAGATGGTTAATTTCTGCTGGCTTAGCTCAGAAGAGGAAGAGGCAAAGCATATTGCCAAGGTTATCAAGGAACTCTATCTCAAAGGCTCCTACGCCTATAAGGATATTGGCATCCTTTACCGGGTGAACCTTCAGTCGCGTGCCATTGAAGACGCCCTTCGTGAGACGGGGCTGCCCTATCACATAGTCGGCGGCGTCAGTTTTTACCAGAGAAAAGAAGTAAAGGACATCATAGCTTACGTGCGCCTTGTTCTGAATCATGAAGATAATGTAAGTTTGAGAAGGATCATCAATACGCCTGCGAGGGGCATCGGTGCAGCTACCCTTACGAAGATCGAGAACGAGGCAAAAAAACAGTCTATCTGTCTTTACGATGCTATAAAGCACAGCATCAAAGGCAATGGCATTATAGCCTCCACCAGGGAAAAACTGAGCTCATTTGTTAATCTCATTGACAAGCTGTCTTCTGTTCATTACAAGAGCGCCGGCGATCTGCTCAAGGCGATTACGGACAAGATTGACTGCCTCGGCCAGCTCGATGAAGAAAGAAGGCAAAATGTGATCGAGCTTATGGTATCTGCGGAAGGACGGGACATGGAAGATTTCCTTGATAAGGTCTCACTCATGTCCAGCCACGAGCAGGCCTCCGGCGGCAACCTTGTTTCTCTCATGACGCTGCATAATGCAAAGGGTCTTGAGTTCCCTGTAGTTTTTCTTTCCGGTATGGAAGAAGGGCTGATCCCCTATTTTAAATCGATCGGTAATCCTGAAGAGGTCGCAGAGGAAAGAAGGCTTTGCTATGTCGGCATGACGAGGGCTAAGGATATCCTCTTTCTGTCCGGCGCCCGGAAGAGAAAGCTCTATTCAAAGCTCCAGGAACAGGAGCCATCCCGTTTTCTGAAGGATCTTCCGAAGGCATGCTGCAGATGGATAGAGAAGATCTCCGCGCCCCAGACGATCAAAGTTGTCTGTGAGAACAGAAAGAAGCACGATGTCAAGAAGACGCATCTTCCTTTTGCAGCCGGCTGCAGGGTCAAACATCCTGTCTGGGGTGTAGGCGTTGTGCGGGACTGCTATGGAGACGGCGAAGAGCAGAAAGTTATGGTTAATTTCCCCCAGATTGGCCTGAAGAGGCTTTCGCTGAAAATGGCTAATCTGACGAAGATCTGAACAACATGAACATTTCGATCGAGCATCTTTCGCGGCTTGCCCGCGTGGCATTGACTGAAGAGGAAAAGTTCCGGTATGGGAATCAGCTCGACAATATCCTTCATTATGTAGAAAAGCTCAATGAACTCGATACCAAGGGCATTGAACCGACCTCCCATGTTGTCTCGATCAGCAATGTCATGAGGGAGGATGCCTTAAGGCACTCTCTCAACAGGGAAGATGCACTGATGAATGCACCTGATAAAACAGACGCCTTTTACCGCGTCCCGAAGATAATAGAATAGGAGAATCATGTTCAACGTTCAACATTCAACGCTCAACGTCTGTGAAGCTTTGCGCTCTTCGCTCTCTGCTTCCCGCGCGGTGCTTTTTTCTCAACTGATCACGCTTCACGCTTCACGCTTCACGGCCTCTATTACGGAGGCATCATGCTGAGGTGCATGCTCAGGACAAAGATCCATATGGCAACGGTTACGGAATCCAACCTTGCTTATGAGGGTAGCATTACGATAGACCAATCGATCCTCAAGGAAACGGATATTCTGCCCTATGAGCAGGTGATGATCAGTAACATGAATAATGGTGAACGGTTCGAGACCTATGTCATACCCGGCAGCAAGAAAGGCGAGATCTGTCTGAACGGCCCGACTGCACGCAAGGGCGCTGTTGGCGACAAGGTCATCATTTTTTGCTACAGCCACTTCGAAGATGCCAAGGCCAAAGAGATCAAGCCGAAGATCGTTTTCCTCGATGCAAAGAATCGGATCACAAGAAAGAAGAAAAAGTAAGATTATTCATTTTTTTCTGAAAAATCTCTGTGGCATGAGTCACAGGCGATTGGATCTCCCCAGCGCACCTCTGTGCCGAGGAGATGGCAGGCAACGTTCAGGCACTTCTTCTCTGTAGGTATATAAGCAGCGCTGTTAAGCTCCCGGATGGTCTCATCAAAACCCTTCGGATCCCTGTATTCTCCTTTCCTTATCCATCCTTCCGGAACTCTTGCCAGGCGGGCCGTGGTGCGGAATTTTGCCGGATTGAAAGATACATCGGCAATACCGTTTACGTGAAGTGACTTGTTCGTGATGATGCCTGCCCGGTTTTTCCCCCGTATGGTTTTATCATCATGGCAGCGTGAACAGGTGAAGAGACCGGTTAGCCTGTCAATATAGGTCGTATCCAGGTCAATTGAGACCGTGGCATAGTGGCAAGTGCTGCATCCTATGTTTGACGATTGTCTGTTGGCAAAGGCTTCCCGCGTATGTCCGCGCGTAGCATCCCAGTGGATACCGAGCAGATGAGCCAACGGTGTTGCTGCATTAATATGTGAGTTCTCCCTACCGGTCTGATTCTTGTACGAAGGCGGACTGCCATGACATGACTGACACTTGAACTCATCTAACGATGAGCCCCAGATAGGCGTTTCCCGGTATTCCAGAAAGGCCTTGGACCCGCCTGAACTATGGCAATAAACGCCGTCGCAGGTTTTTTTCTCCTTGCTATACCCGGCGTTTATGCTGTTCATTGCCTTCAGCCCCTGAGCGTTAAGAGATGAGAGTTCTATGTCCAAAGCTCCATTGCCATGTTTTGTGACATCGCCAGGATGGCAGTTGCCGCAGTTGAAGGCATATGCATCAGAATTCTGGGCGTAGTTCATAGTGATGCCTGCATCGCCGTATGCAGGCTTGAATATCTTTAGCGCTGCATGCGCCACGTGTGAACGGTCTGCAGGCAGGGGATGGCATCCGGAGCACGTCTCAGCAGCCGCAGGCAGGACGGACAGTACGAGAAGTGCCAATGAAATACATATGATCTGCATAGACAAATTGTATCCTGTTGATATCAAGATTGCAAAGAGGAAAAAGGGCCGCTAAATCAGCGGCCCTTATAAAAGCGACTATTTCTGTGAGAGCGTGACGAAGAGGGAAGAGCCTCCTCTAAAGACAAGCAGAAGGACAGATTCATCTTTCTTGATCTTGGTAACAACATCCTTATAGCTCTTCACATCCGGCACTCTTTTCCGGTTGATCTCCTGGATTACATCTCCCTGCATCAAGGCGCCTGCAGCAATGCTGCTGTCTTCAATATCACTGACGATGACGCCCTTGATCTTGTCTGGAACTCTGAGCTTTTTTGCCAGATCGGGATTCATATCCTGAACACTGACCCCTTTTAGAGCATTCTGAAAATCACTGCCCTCAACAGGCTGCAGGGCATCAGCCGGAAGTTCACCGATAGTGATCGTCATGGTCTTTGCCTTGCCGTCTCGCAAAACCTTTATCGCGTGCTGTTCACCGGGAAGCGTGTTTGCTACACTATTCCTCAGAATATAGGGTTCTTCAATCTTCTTGCCGTCATATTCGATAATGATATCTCCGCGCTGCAGGCCTGCTTTTTCAGCCGGGCCGTCTTCAACAACATCTCCTACAAGTGCGCCGACTTCATCTTTCAGGTCAAACTGCTTTGCAAGCTCAGGGGTCACCTTCTGTATAGAAACGCCAAGCCACCCTCGCACAACCTTACCACGTTTAATAAGGCTTTCCATGATGGATTTAACCATATTGCTTGGGATGGCAAATCCGATTCCCTGGTATCCGCCGCTTGTGCTGTATATTGCGGTGTTGATACCCACAACTTCGCCTTTGACATTGACGAGTGCACCGCCTGAATTGCCGGGGTTGATCGCGGCGTCTGTCTGGATAAAGTCTTCGTAGTCAGCTATGCCGACGTTTGCCCTGCCGAGCGCGCTCACGATGCCCATGGTTACGGTCTGATTAAGGCCAAATGGATTTCCAACAGCAAGGACTACCTCGCCGACCTGAAGTTTGTCCGAGTTGCCCCAGGGAACAGTAGGAAGACCCTTTGCATCAATTTTTACCACGGCTATTTCGGTCTTCAGATCAGAGCCAATGATCTTTCCGATAAACTCCCTTTTGTCCGTGAGAGTTACCTTAATCTCATCAGCATCCTTGACCACATGGGAATTGGTGATTATATATCCTTCCGAAGATACGATGACGCCAGAGCCGAGGCCTGATGACTTCTGCTCCTTGGGTTGTTGTCTCTGTCGCCCGAACTGGTCACCAAAGAACCTTTTGAAAAAAGGGTCATCAAGGAAAGGGTCCTGACTGCTGCCGACCTTGACTGTTCTGGTCGTCAGGATATTCACAATACCAGGCTTGACTGCGGCTGTTACCTCTGCCATTGCCTTGCCTGTTCTTGTGAGGAGATCAACCGACTGTTCAGAGATCTTCGGTCCCTGGGCATCTGACTGCGTTGCCATAAACGGCAATATCAGGGATATGCCGGCGATTGCCACGACCAAAGAACGCACGGTCTTGTTAAAGAATGGTGAACAAAAGAACATAACTTCCTCCTGTTTACTGGCTCATATCATTGAACTCTTGCGTCGCAGAAAAGTTTCTGCGCATGCTGCCCCTCCCCTATGGCGAACTGCAATACCTATGAAAGATCAAACCAGCACAAGAGCCGGCATGCTTCAGATGTGTTCGCCATGGGAATGAGTAACCATATAAGGAATAAGCTTTCCTTTGTAAAGAAATATATAACATCCAGAGAGCGTTAGTCAAAAAACGCAATTTGTAGTAGAATGATATATATAATTGTGAGCAAAATTTTCTTGAAAAGGCCGGTATCATGTATGAAAACAGATAAAAAAGTGGGGTTGCTTTTCGTTGTTGTTCTGTCGGTTTTGTTGTTAATCCCGGATTCATCCAGAGCTTTTGATGCAGCAGAGTCTCAAAATCATGATCATGCCGGCAGCGGAACTGCCGATTCTTCAGGCCTGCATGAAATATCCGCTATACCAGGGGCCTCTTCCCAGTCATACTTTGTTGTTAATAACGATCTCTATGTCGTTATGCAGAAACCGGTTGGTACGGCCTATGGCGCATTTTCTATGGTGCCGATCATAATATCCGATGCTGTTGATTACCATGGGATTGACGCTGACTCTGCAGGTTTGTCATCAGAAGATGCGCTGCAGGTTGACGCAGGCAGTGCTCTTGACCGCACCAGGGAAGGGACTGAGAACCTTCATGGGATAGAGGTAGCCATGAATATGAATTTCAGAGGGGCGGAAGACAAGCCTGACCAACTGGGGCCCTATGTCGAAAGTCCGCGGGAGAATGAAGATATTGCGGATCCGCTTGAACTGTTGAACCGCGTCTTTTTTTCTTTCAATGACAAACTTTATTTCTGGGCGCTGAAGCCTGTTGCCACTGCCTATGGATTTATCGTGCCTGAATGGGGTCGGACGAGGGTGCGAAATGTATTCGATAACATCCAGGCACCGATCAGGCTGGTCAATGCACTGCTTCAGCTCAAGATGCCTAAGTTCGGCGCTGAATTCGCCAAGTTCGTCCTAAACAGCACCGTTGGCATTGGCGGATTATTTGATATCGCTGCGAGACATCCTGAACTCAAGACCAGCGAGGAGGATCTTGGCCAGACATTCGGTTCCTATGGAGTAGGAGAGGGGTTCTACCTTGTCCTGCCTTTCCTGGGACCCTCGTCGCTGCGGGATACGGCAGGAAAAGTCGGTGACAGTTTCCTTGATCCGATAGGATATATAACGCCGCTCCGGGATGCAGTTGCGGTTCGCGCTTTTGACCGGGTCAATGATACTTCTTTTCAGATAGGAAACTATGAAGATATTAAGGAGTCTGCTGTGGATCCCTACCTTGCAATAAGGGATATGTATAAGCAATACAGGAGAAACAAAGTCCGGGAGTAGGTTTCCCGGACTACTTGATCACCTTTTCCCTCAAACGCTTTACCAGATCGTTATACGAGCCTGACCGTATGATCTGATTAAACTGTGTTCGGTAGTTGTTCACGAGGCTTACGCCTTCAATGATAATGTCATAGACTTCCCATTTATCCTTTTTCTTGATGATGCGATATTCGACCGGTATGCTGAGCCCTTTTTTGTCGACGATCTTGGTTTTCACCGCAGCATAATCACCATCAACTCTCTCGTCGTGATACACGACTTTTTCATTTTCGTATCGTTCGATCTTCTTAATGTAGGTGTTTTCAAGGAGATCGGAATACAGAACTACGAACTCCTTCTGCTCAGCAGGAGTTCGATCCTTCCAGTGGGCGGCAAGTGACCGTTTTGCCATCTCCTCAAAGTCGAAACGCTTTATTACGGTTTGACGGATGCTGGTGCGCCGTTCTTTTTCCTTTTCCGGCTTTTTCAATTCCTTGTCGCTGAGAATCTTCATGACCGCGTCGACGGTTTCCTTCACCTGGTCGGTTGGTTCACCCGCATTCGCCCTGATACTGAAGCAGGTCAGCGTGAGTCCTGCAATGAGGGCCACAAGGGCCTTGGAGATCTTGTTCTTTTTCATAAACGCTACACCTTTCCAAATACGAATTTTGAAATTAATTCTTCGATATCAACGGCTGATTCTGTATCTCTGATCTTTCCGCCTCTAGGCAGAATTTTATCCGAACCGCCCGGCGTTATCTGTATGAATTTTTCGCCGATAAGCCCCTTTGTCTTGATAGAGGCAATAGCGTCGTCATGGATCTTTACGGTGTCATCAAGGGTGAGCTCAAGTAATGCCGAATTATTATTAAGGCGAATGTTCTTTATTGAGCCCACTTCAACGCCGGCTATCTCGATAACAGCTCCCGGTTTTATTCCTCCGGCCTTTTCAAACTCGGCGAGGAGGGTATACCCTCTTTTCCCCGTGAGGTCAAGGTCGCCAAGCTTCACAGAGAGATAGCCGATTGAGAGAATGCCTATCAGCAGAAAAATGCCCACTGCAAGCTCAAGATCGAATTTTTTCATCGTTGTACTCCTCGCGCATTAGGATAAGATATCTATCGGCCCCTCAAGTGAGCCGGTGATGAACTGCTTTACGACAGGGTTGATCGAGTTCCTGATCTCATCGGGAGTCCCTGCCTGTTCAATGATCCCATTGTGCAGCACCGCGACCTTATCGACAATGCTGAAGATGCCGGGAACTTCGTGGCTTATGATCACAGCCGTAAAACCGTATTTTTCATGGGTCGTCTTTATAAGCTTATGGATCGAATTCGTGATGACAGGATCAAGCCCGGTCGTCGGCTCGTCAAAGATCACCAGGGAAGGCTCTGTTACGAGAGCCCGTGCAAGGGCGGCACGTTTCTTCATGCCTCCGCTTAACTCTTCAGGAAACTTGCTCCCTCTGTCACCCAGACCAACATCCTCAAGCGCCCGTATAGCTCTTTCATGAATCTCAGCCTTGCTCAGCTTTGTTTTTTCTTTTAACGGAAAGGCCACATTCTCTTCCACGGTCATGGAATCGAACAATGCCCCTCCCTGGAAAAGAACACCGAGTTTCTCCCGTATCTTGTCGAGTTCAGCCAACGAGAGCTTGGTGATATCGATGCCGTCTATCAGGACCTGTCCTGTGTCCGGTCTGAGCAGACCCATAATGTGTTTGACAAGAACGCTCTTGCCGCATCCGCTTTTGCCTACAACCGTAACGATCTTGCCGGTTGGAATGAGCAGATCTGCACCTTTCAGCACGTTCTGACCTTTAAATGATTTATAAAGACCGATGAGTTCGATCATGTCTCTTCTCTTTTGTCTCCCCTGTCCCCTATATCAGGAATGATCCGAGTACATAGTCCCATACAAGGATCAATATCGATGACAGAACGACAGCCTCTGTTGTTGCCTTGCTTACGCCTGCAGCCCCGAAGCCAGAATTGAATCCCTTATAGCAGGAAATCCAGGCAACAATGAGCCCGAAACTGATAGATTTGTAGAGCCCCAGGAGGACGTCCTTCATCTCGACATAATCCTCCATAAGAGAAAAATACGTGCCGCCACTGATGCCGAGAAGCTTCACACCAACGACATATCCGCCGAAAATGCCGATGACATCGAATATTGCCGTGACCAGGGGAAAGACGAT
The DNA here is from genome assembly GCA_964506525.1 of uncultured Nitrospiraceae bacterium. Lineage (GTDB taxonomy): Bacteria > Nitrospirota > Thermodesulfovibrionia > Thermodesulfovibrionales > UBA6898 > UBA6898. Next base: position 8,342 of record CAZDLA010000025.1, on the reverse strand, counting down.
CAACGCTGCAGCGATATTAGGAACGATCAGATACCGGATCGGGTTGAGGGCCATAGCAGTCAGTGCGTCGATCTGCTCTGAAATTCGCATCATCCCAATTTCTGCTGTAAGGGCTGAACCGGCCCTGCCGGTCACCATAAGGGCTGAAAGCACAGGTCCCAGTTCGCGGATAAGACTGAGTGCTATGCCGGGGCCGAGGAGGGCATCGGAGCCGAACTTTCTGAGAATGTAATACAGCTGCAGAGCCAGCACCATGCCGGTAAAAGACCCTGTCAGGAGGATGACGAGCATTGACTTGTTGCCGAAGAAGCGTATCTGTTTCAGAAGCTGTCTGAACTTAAAGGGAGGTTTGAACATCATCTGAAGGGCGCTCAGGAGGAAAAGGAACATCCTTCCCATTTCCCTGAGCGTAGATAATACATATCTGCCGGCAAGCCTCAATAAGTTCGTCATAATAACGCTATATTATACAGGAAGGGTGTTAAAAGATGTCATTGGAAGCAAAGAACTTTGCCCCGATAATCCTATCTCAGAAGGCACTGTTGGCTTGCTCCGGTGTGTCTCCGTATACTATTCTTATGGCTGGTGGCATGTACCACTAAGCGAATGTTGTCAGAAAGGGCAGGTTGCCTATGAATAATGATCAGATAAAGAAAATCCTTCAGGCGGTGCAGGAGGGAAAACTGGCTGTGGATGATGCGGTCAAGAAGATGCAGCATCTGCCCTATGAAGATATCTCCTTTGCCATGGTCGATCACCACCGCCATCTGAGGCAGGGCGTGCCTGAGGTGATATTTGCTTCCGGCAAGACCGAAAAACAGGTGATCGAGATAGCACGGACAATGTATAAAAAGAGTAGAAGCTTTCTGATTACCCGAGCAACTGAAAAGATATACAAGTCCTTGAAGATCAAGTCCGCTGTTTTTCATGCCCTGTCTGGCATGATCTCTGTCGGCGGGCAAAAGAAGAAGACCGGTAATGTGCTTGTCCTTACTGCCGGGACCTCAGATATCTCTGTTGCAGAAGAGTCTGCAGTAACTGCCGCGTTCCTTGGAAGCAGCGTAACAACAGTCTATGATGTGGGTGTTGCAGGCCTTCACCGTCTTATGGGCAGAAAAGAAGAACTCAGAAAAGCGCGAGTGATCATTGTTGTTGCCGGCATGGAGGGTGCCCTTCCTTCTGTTGTGGGTGGTATGACAGACCGACCAATCATTGCAGTGCCGACCTCAACCGGGTACGGCACCAGTTTCAGCGGCCTGACAGCACTGTTTGCCATGCTCAATTCCTGCGTGCCAGGCATTGCGGTGATGAACATAGACAATGGTTTTGGCGCAGGCTGCCTGGGCCATAAGATAAACACCATTCGTTGACTTTGCGCAGACTGCTTCACTATACTTAAATCGACCCTTGGGGGAGGCCGGCGAGGCCTGAGAGTCTTTCGATTTGACGGGAGAGACCCCTTGAACCTGATACGGATAATTCCGACGGAGGAAACAGGGAATTGATCAGAAAAGGCAACCGTATCCTCATAGGGATGCGGTTTTTTGTTTTATGCAACTGAAGATTAATGGCGAAGACAGAGACATTGCCAGCGCTCAGACAGTGCAGGAATTGCTTGACGAGCTCAAGATAACTGTCGGCAGGGTCGCTGTTGAGGTGAATATGGTCATTGTGAGGAGAACTGAATATGCAGAGTTCAGGCTCAATGACGGAGATGTGATCGAGATCGTCAACTTTGTGGGCGGCGGATAGTAAGGCCGTAATGCGTAAAGCGTGATGCGTGATGAGCAAGAAAAATGATCTGAGGTGAATATATGGAAGACGTGTTGGTTATTAGAGGAATAGAGTTCAAATCCCGGCTCTGGGTTGGGACAGGAAAATACAAGGATTTTGAAGAGACGAAGAGGGCTATCGAAGCGTCTGGCGCTGATGTGGTGACTGTTGCAGTCAGGCGCACGAATATCACGGACAGGAAGTCTGAAAACCTTCTGGACTTCATCGATCCGAAGAAATACAAGATCCTACCGAATACTGCTGGCTGTTACACGGTCGAGGATGCGATCAGGTATTCAAGGCTTGCTCGTGAGGCCGGAGTTTCTGATCTTATTAAGCTCGAAGTCATTGGCGATGAAAAAACGCTCTTCCCTGATGTGATCGGTCTGTTGCAGGCGACCGAGATTCTGGCAAAAGAAGGGTTCATTGTCTTCCCGTACACGAACGATGATCCTATTATGGCGAAAAGACTTGTTGATGCCGGTGCTGCTGCGGTCATGCCGCTTGCCGCGCCAATCGGCTCAGGTCTCGGGATCAGGAATCCCTACAACCTCAAGATCATACTTGAGCAGGCAACGGTTCCGATCATTGTTGATGCAGGAGTAGGTACGGCCTCGGATGTTGCGTTTGCCATGGAGCTCGGCTGTGATGCTGTTCTGCTGAACACCGCAATAGCAGGCGCGAAGGACCCGATTGCCATGGCATCAGCCATGAAGCATGGAGTAATAGCAGGCAGGCTTGCGTATAAGGCAGGAAGAATTCCGAGGAAGCTCTATGCAACAGCAAGCAGCCCGTTCGACGGTATGCTATAGAGGCAGTGATGCGTAATTAGTGATGGGTCACACAGTCATTGACTTCAACCTTTATCTCATAACGGACAGAAAGCTCTTCAGCTCATCGGATGCGATGCTGGAGGCTGTTGAGCAGGCGCTCCGGGGCGGTGTGAAAGCTGTTCAACTCAGGGAAAAGGAACTGGGGACCAGGGAACTTCTTGCTCTGGCATACAGCATGAGAGCACTGACAGCGAGATATGATGCAAAGCTCTTTATCAATGATCGTGCCGATATTGCCATTGCCGTCAAAGCGGACGGCGTACATCTCGGCCGGACGGGCATACCAGTGTACGCAGCCCGCAAGGCATCAGAAGGAAGATTAATGGTCGGTGTCTCGACGCACAGTCTGCAGGAAGCGCAGCAGGCCGAGGCAGATGGCGCTGATTTCATAACACTGGGGCCGGTGTACGAAACGCCTTCAAAAATGCAGTATGGCAAGCCGATCGGTATTCATCTGCTGAATGAGGCAACGAAAAATTGCAGGATCCCGGTCTTTGCCATAGGCGGCATCAAGATCGGGAGAGTAGAGGAAGTTTTGGAGCAGGGATCATCCGGGGCAGCGCTTATATCAGCTATCCTGACAGCAGAAGATATTCAAAAAACTACAGAGGAGTTTATGAGGAAACTATCATGACAAGACTTGAATTAGCGAAAAAAGGGACTATCACGGACGAGGTGAAGCTTGTTGCTGCTTCTGAAGGGCTCACGCCTGAGCAGCTTTCAGCAGACATTGCATCCGGAGTGAGCGTTATCCCTATCAATCGCAACCATCTGATAACGCCTATAGGCATTGGCAGGATGATGCGCACCAAGATCAACGCAAACATCGGCACGTCAAAGGACCGGATCTCGATTGAGGATGAGATGGAGAAGCTCGCGGTGCTGGTGAAATATGGCGCTGATGCAGTGATGGACCTTTCTACCGGGGGACCGATCAAAGAACTCAGGCAGATGATGCTGAAGAAGTCGCCTATAGCGGTCGGAACCGTGCCTATTTATGAAGCGATCGTGAGAACGGTTGCTCAGAAAGGCTCGATTGCAAAGATGACAGCAGACGACCTTTTTGCTGTTATTGAGGAGCATGCAGCGGACGGCGTTGATTTTGTCACAGCACATGCAGGCCTCACCATGAAGGCGATCGAGCGGCTGAAAAGCGAAGGAAGAATCCTTGATGTTGTGAGCAGGGGAGGCTCCTTCCTTGTGGAATGGATCATCTACAATGAGAAGGAAAACCCTCTGTACGAGCAGTATGACAGGCTGTGCGATATTGCATACAAGTATGATATGACCCTGAGTTTAGGTGACGGTATGAGGCCGGGATGTCTTGCTGATGCGACCGATCGAACCCAACTTGAGGAACTGCTTACGTTAGGCGAGCTGCGTGACAGGGCGGTGGAACGCAACGTGCAGGTTATTATCGAAGGGCCGGGCCATGTGCCGCTTAATCAGGTCGAACTGAACGTAAAGATCGAAAAGGAGATCTGCAAGGGAGCGCCTTTCTACGTGCTTGGCCCGCTTGTCACCGATATAGGCATGGGATACGACCATATTACCGCTGCCATAGGAGGCGCTGTTGCAGGAGCAGCAGGTGCTGACTTTCTCTGCTACGTGACGCCCTCTGAACATATCAGGCTCCCGACCATAGAAGATGTGAAAGAAGGGGTTATCGTGTCTAAGCTTGCGGCACACGCTGCTGACATTGCAAAGGGTGTTAAAGGTGCAATGGATGCTGATATGAAGATGGCAAGGGCACGGAAAGCACTCGACTGGAACGGTCAGATAGCCTGCAGCCTGAACCCTGACAAGGTGAGGGAGTGGAGGGCCGAAGTCCCGCCCACGGAAACTGATGTATGCAGTATGTGCGGCGAGTTCTGTGCGATCAGAACGGTCGAGAGGGCGCTGCATAAGAAGTAGTTGTGCAGGTGTTAAAGGCTTGAGCGGACAGGTATGATGACGAGCTATAGGTCGAACCCCGCTGATGCCATGCTGCTAATCGGTCCTACTGGTTCAGGTAAGACTCCTTTGGGCAGGCATATCGAACAGCACGGCATGTCAGGCCGGAAATGTCATCACTTTGATTTTGGACATGAACTGAGAACTATTGCAGATGCAGAAACTCTGCCTGAAGGCTTTACTGAAGGCGAACATCACTTCATACGGGACGTGCTGATCAAGGGGCTTCTTCTTGAGGATCAGCATTTCCCAATTGCAAAGAAGATCGTCAGGAATTTTTTTGCCCAACGTTGTTTCGAAGGATCCGATATGCTTATCCTCAATGGTCTCCCCCGCCACACAGGACAGGCCAGGGACATGGCAGAACTGGTGAACATTACTGGTCTGCTTGTTCTTGAGTGTACAGCCGAAGACGTCTGTGAAAGGATCGAAAGGAACACCGGAGGCGACCGGATGGATCGAGTTGATGACGCTGAGGAGATGATCCAAAAGAAACTCGAGATATTCCATAGACGCACAACGCTTCTCATTGATCACTACACTGAACACGGCATTGCGCAGATAAGGGTACCGGTGCATGCCTCATCCACCGCTGTGGATCTTTATTCCCAATTGATCTCGCTGCTGGCACGATAACTGTTTTTGTCACATCAGGAGCAAAAAGCTATAATTGATCATGTCAGCCTTTGTTCTCGAATGCATTACTTCAAGGAGAATCCAAACCCATGGACCGGATACACGCATTCTTTATCATTCTGCTTTTTCTTGCAGTTACCGCAAGCGCTGGTGCTGAAGACAGTATGCCCCTCCAGACACTGCAGGTACGGTTCGATGTCGAAAAAAGCAGGCTTCTTGGAAGATCGAGCATCGACCTTCCAGCAGGCCGGGCCTGGACTGTTCATATTGAAGGGTTGACCATAACGTCTACCCATCTTCAGGGAACACCCCTGACCATTCAAAAAGATGCCGGCATCATCAGTGCAGATGCCGGTGCAGCCAATGCTGTGCTGACCATTGAGTATGAGGTATCGTATGCATCTGTTCAGAAGAGGGGCAAAGAAGACGGCATCGAGACAGCAAACCTTATCAGTCCGGAAGGAATTGCGCTTATTAATGGCTGGTATCCCTCGATCGATGGTCTTGCCCGATACAGGCTTTCTGCGCAGATCCCGCAGGGTTTCGAAGCTATTTCAGAGGCTGATGAGATCATCGTGCAGGAGCGTGAAGGCACCAGGGAGTTTTCTTTCGTCTTTGAGCATCCTGTTGACAGCATTAATTTCATTGCAGGTAAGTATGTTCACAAAAATGAACAGCACAGGGCTGTTGAGATCCACACCTATTTTTTCCCTGAGGACAAGGAACTGGCTGCAAAATACCTTGAGCAGACAAAGAAATATATAAGCATGTATGAAGACCAGATCGGTCCATTCCCTTTTAAGCGGTTCTCGGTTGTTGAGAATGTATTGCCAACGGGATATTCCATGCCGACCTTCACGTTGCTTGGCAGGGATTTTGTCCGGCTTCCGTTCATTGCCGAAACATCGCTGGGGCACGAAATCCTGCACCAGTGGTTCGGCAACTCAGTGTATGTTGACAATAAAGGCGGAAACTGGTCTGAAGGGCTCACAACCTATCTTGCTGATTATCAGTATGAAGAGATGAAGGGAAAGGGCCATGAATATCGCAAGCATATATTGGTCGAATATAAAAGCCAGATGTCCCCGGAGAAGGAGTTTGCACTGAAGGATTTCAGCTCGAGGACAGACAGGGCAACTGCCTCTTTGGGATATGGCAAGACAGCCATGGTCTTTCATGCGCTGGAAGACTTGTTAGGACAGGATATGTTCCGCAATGCATTGAAAGAGTTCTACAAGAAAAGCAGATTCAGACAGGCTTCCTGGACAGACCTGCAGAAGGTCTTTGAGACCGTATCTGCAAAAGACCTCGACTGGTTTTTCAAGCAATGGGTTGAGGGAAAAGGAGCGCTGGATTTTGATGTCAGGGACGTGATGGTGAGATATGAGGGCTCAAAGGCGCGGATAACGTTTGACATTGCACAAAAAACAGTTCAGAAATATCAACTCCCGGTGATGCTGAAGACAGACAAGGGCAAGATAAAAAAGGTCTTCGAGGTTGACAAAGAGACTGCTAGCCTTGAGATTGAAACCTTGGATCTGCCGTTTGAATTGGTGATCGACGAACACTATGATCTTTTTAGAAAACTCACAAACGATGAAATTGTGCCGGTTGTCTCAATGCTCCTTGGCGACAAGAATAGAATGTTTGTATTTCCCAAGGGCAGGGAGAAGGATTATGAGGATCTTTCCGAATTCCTGAAAGAACATGGGTTTGCGACAAAGAAAGAGGAAGACCTGAAATATGAAGACATAAAAGGGTCTTCACTCGTTATCCCCGAGGACGCAGCACTCTTGAAAAGATTATATGCGAATGTTGCAATGCCTGAAGGTGACTTTGCGCTGGTCATGAAGCAGAATCCTTACACCAAAAAAAGTGTCGTCGCTGTTATCACTGCCTTGCCTGCAGGTGAAACCGGGAAGTATCTCCAGCGGGTCACGCACTACGGGAAATACAGCACTCTGGTATTCAAGAACAACCGCAATATTACCAAGACCACAAATGAGAGTGAACAGGGCATACGGATCTTATTGACCAATGAGATCCCTGCTGTCGAACTGCCGCGCCTCACTGGTCTGAATGAGATCATCGAAAAGGCAAGTAAAAAGGATATCGTGTACGTTGGCGAGCATCACGACCGTTTTGACCATCACCGCATCCAGTATCAGGTGATCAGGGAGTTGTATAAAAAGAACAAGAAGCTTGCGATCGGCATGGAGATGTTCCAGAAGCCCTTCCAGAAGGCGCTTGATGACTATACTTCAGGCACGATTGATGAAAAGGTATTTCTGAAAAAGTCCGAGTATTTCAAACGCTGGGGATTTGATTACAACCTTTATCGTGAGATCCTGCTCTTTGCGCATGAGAACAAGATCCCGGTCATTGCCCTGAACATCCGGAAAGAGATCGTGACCAAGGTTTCAAAAGAAGGGCTTCAGGCACTGAGTGCGGAGGATGTGAAAGACCTGCCGGAAGACATGGACCTCTCTGATATGGAGTATAAGGAGAGGCTCAGAGGATACTTTGAGCGCCACGCAGGCTCAGATACAAAGAACTTTGACTTCTTCTATCAGTCGCAGGTGCTCTGGGATGAATCAATGGCCCACAATCTGAACGACTTTATGACGGGAAACCCCGAATACCAGGTCGTTGTGCTTACTGGGGGAGGCCACATGGCCTTTGGATCAGGCATCCCAAAACGTGCGCATCGGCTGAATAGAAAGGAATACGCGGTTATCCTGAACTCTGATGACGTTGAAAAAGACGTTGCTGATTATATTCTTTATCCTTCTCAGCTCGCGTTCCCCGAGGCGCCGAAGCTGATGGTGGTACTGAAGGAGGAAAAGGGAACCGTGAGCATCAGCGGATTTTCCCCTGAGAGCGTTGCTGAAAAGGCTGGCCTTATGACAGACGATGTTGTCCTTTCGCTCGATGGTGAGAAGATCGAAGCGATAGATGACATGAAGATTCATCTGCTCTACAAGAAGAAGGGCGATACGGTTATCGTGAAGGTTGCAAGGAAAAGCTTTTTCTTCGGGGTCAAAGAGCGGGAGTTCAAGGTCACGTTATAGTTTGCTTTTCGCTTTGTTATTTGCCCAAGTCGAGAATTGCGTTGACAGTTAGGAGCTCAGAGAAGTAGAAGAGCCA
>CAZDLA010000024.1:0-40382 GCA_964506525.1 uncultured Nitrospiraceae bacterium | reverse complement strand
GACGGGATGAGGCAAGAATGGATATGGATGCCATAACGATCGCGATCTGGAGCATTACTTCTGCATAGTCAAAGTAAGGATCCTTGCTCATATTCCGGTCTCTGGTCGCTTCGAGCTGCTTGGCATCGTCTTCGATCTTCTTCTTCTCGACCTTGTAACGTCCCTCTTCGTCTTTGAACGTCGTGAGGAGCTCTTCATATTTCTTTTTCCCCTCAGGTCTCATGCTGACTGATCGATCAAGAAGATCCGCCTCAAGCCTCATCTTCTGGCTTTTATAAAGATGCTCGCGCATGGCCTTGGATTGATAGAATGCCCACTGATCAGCAGACTGCTGCTGACTCAGCATCATCTCCTTGGTTGCATTATTGCCACCAAGAGACGTTATAGCGAGAAGAACAGCAAAGATGGCAGTCGTAAGTGCCACGCCCCTTGTAAACTTCTTGCCTCTCATCTCCTCAAGCTCTTCAGGATCAGGTATTTCAATATCCGACATATTTCATTACCTCACTTTAATTTCGCTCTCGACAATATATCACAATGCAGTCTGTTTTTCTCCAAGTTGTGAGGGTATAGGACAGATACCATCACTTCACGAATATCCTTGCATTCTCGGCAAGCACGCCATCCAGGCCCAGTTCATTGCCCCATTGATCAAAAACCTTCTTTCCTTGCTCGATCTCTTTCAGCAGGCAGGCATGGATCAGCGCATGGCGCACGGTCATGCCCGCGACAAGTTCGATCTCATTTTCGTTAACGTATACCTTCATATCTCGTTGCCTTTCAGTTTCGATAATTCATAAATCAGTTCCTGACAGAAAGGCGGGCAGGGACAGTGGAAATGGCCTGCCAGTGACACCTCATAGGAATATCAACAGCCACTGTCAGATGCCCATCGCACTTAAAATCACGTTTAAAGCTCTCACCTTAAGATCTTGTCACTTTGCAGGGCTTTTCAGTGGCCCTGCCCGACTGATCAATCAACCTCTAAGATCCTTCCTTCAACAACCGGCGAAACCCTCTTTTTCTCCCTAATATGATCAATCACCACATCGCGTAGCCATTTGCCGGAGTTGTTGTAAACAAGCTTCTCGCCCATCACTGCCCCTCCCACGATCGCAAAGTCCTTTGACGCTCTTACTGCCTCGCCGAATGACTTATACCCGTCACCGCCGGCTGCCAGAAAATCATCGGTTGCCACAATGTATTCCTTATCCATGACAAGGGGGCTGTTGTTCACAGATACTTCCCTCACCTTCTGACCCACAGGTGCTGAGCGGCTGTACATAAACCTGATACCCGAGACCTGCGGAAAACGCCCTGCATCGTCGGCAATTGCAGAAACGCCATGTTCAAGCGCATCCTTTATCTGCTGGCCGGTAAGCCTGATCGCCACGATGTAATTATTAAAGGGAGAGATTGCGTACACATTCTTGATCTTGATGACACCTTTCCTCATGCTCGTCCTGATGCTTCCGCCGCCAATGATCGCAGCTTCAGCTCCGGCAGCAGTGCGCACAATATCGGCAAGAAAGTTTCCGAGATTCGTCTCGCGCTTTCTGGTATTCTCTCCGTCAAGATCCAGAGATGTCTCGCCGATCTTCTCGTCGAGCACTGCGTCAACCCTGGACCGATATTTTTCAACAATCGCTGCGATATCGCTGCTGTCTCCGCCCTGCACAGGCCTTATATCCACGAGTCTTCCCTCTGTCTTTACGATCTTCTTGTCATTTAGGGTAAGATCAAAAACACCCAGTGTCTTTCCATGCTCCCATGCCTGAAGCACCACGGTTTTGCCTATCACAACCGGCTTCTCCACTTTTGTGTGCGAATGTCCGCCGACAATAACGTCGATGCCGCTCACCTTCTCTGCAAGTAGACGATCAACATTGTGGCCGAGATGGGAAAGAACAATAATGACATCTGCCTTTGGCCGAAGCTCTATGACATACTTATTCAGAGCCTCTTCAGGCGCTATGAACTTCAGGCCTGTCACATTCCTCGGATGGGTCGTAAGTGGTGTCTCTTCTGTCACAACGCCGATGACTGCGATCTTTATACCATTGATCTCCTTCAGCATATAGGGCTTCAGGCCTTCCATGCCCTCGACATTGGCAGCAAGGACCGGAAACATTGCATCTCCTATTCGCCTCTTCAGAACATCCTGGCCAAAATCAAACTCATGATTGCCTACGACCATGGCATCGAACTTCATGGCATTCATCAGTTCTATCACTGACGCTCCCTGAAAGAGATTTGCCCAGTTATTGCCCTGGATCATATCGCCTGCTGCAAGCAGCATCGTGGGCCTCTCTTTTCTGAGGACCTCCACTGCAGCAGAGAGCCATGCCATGCCGCCCAGCATCTCGTTTGAGCCATAGGGCTTGTACGGTTCTGCAAAACCGTGGAAATCATTTACATGAAGAATGCGCAGCTCAACCGGGGCAGCAGCTCCGACGCCGAAAAGTATCAGCACTGTGCAGATAATGACAATCAGCTGAATTCGTTTCAAGTGACCCTCCTCAAATTATCTCTTCTTTACGATCCACTGCGTGCCGCAGATAAAGCGGAAATCACAGTCCGGGCATGACCGCTTCATATCGTGTGCAGGAACAAACGGGACATTCGGGTCAGCAACTTCCTTAAGCAGATTCCGGATAACCGCAGTCAGGCTATCATATACCGCATCCGCATTGTCATCCCCGAAAAGAGGGATCTCAATGTCACGGCTCATCATTGATCTGCCGAGCATCAGGTAAGCAGCGTTAATCGATCGCAGATTTATATTGTTCTTTCCGGCATAGATCATGACATAACAGGGCAGCTGAAGACTGCCGATTGAGCTGCGCCATGTATCCGGATCATCCAGTTCGAGCTTCTTATAATTCATCTTCAGGTAGGAAGCAGATGCCCCGGTCTTATAGTCAATGATCAATATCTTTCCATCCCGCTTCTCAATGGCATCCATCCTGCCTTCAAGCCTGGATCCCTCAATCGTTATTCCATCCTTATATTCAGTATCAATGATCTCAATCTCTTTTTCGATAACAAGCGGCAGATAGTACGCTTCAATAAGTGCTCCAAGCTGATCAGCCACCTGCTGCTCAAGCAGATAGTGGGCTCCCACAAGATCGCTGCCGTATTGCAAACGGAAATGGCTGTGGGTCATAGCCCTTATCTCCGCAGCATCCATATCAGCAGCGACAAGCTGTCTGCCCTTTCTTGTATCGAAAAATCTCTTAAGGATCGCATGGACCACATTGCCGATATCGGTCCGTGCGATCTCCCCGGTCACCTCGTCCCTCTTGCCGATGCGGAGGAGATACTGATAATAGAATCGGAGCGGACAGCGAAAATACGTGTCGAGCGATGACGGACTATACTTGAAGCTTTGCAGGGCCTGAGCGATCTCTGCAGTCTTACCTATATCATCAGGCAGCCGGTTATTCAGCTTCACGTGATATTGGACAGGTCTGATATAATCCCTGTCCGACTTTTTTTTGTCCTTCTGCTGCTTCTGCCAGAGCAGTCTCTCCACAAAACGCGACCGCTCCTTTGAATCTGACTCAATAAAGAAGAGATGGGCCTCCTTTGCGCCCTTTAGAAGCGTATCGAAGTTGTATGCAGCAAGCTTCTCCCGTTCCAGATAGGTCGGCAGCCCTAACATACGACGAGCCTTGAACGGAAGCAGAGAGTCCTCCTTCTTTGTTGAAGGCAGCACCTCTTCATTTGCATGCAGCACAAATATCCTGTCGAACTTCAGGCTCCTCGTCTCGAGCATGCCGAGCACCTGGAGCCCCCGAACCGGAGCTCCCTCAAAAGGCACTGACCCGGCTCCAAGGCATCTTTTCAGGAGCGCAAAATAACCGTCCCTCTCAGCAAAGGACCGGTCGCTGAGCAGAGAACGCTCCATATCGCTGACGGTCTGCAGGAAAGCCTCGGCAAAGCGGCTGAAGAGCGGATGGAGCTTTGCGCTGCTGTTGTTGAATATGAAGGTGAGCAGGCCCGTGCATCTGGATGCAAAGTCTGCAACCGACCTGAACGAAAGAAAGCGCTTGATCGTCTGGTCATGGATCTTCCTGAGGTGTGTCCGTATCTCATCAGCACTCTGCAGCAGACCGGCGCCTTTCAATCTTTCTACGATCGTCTCAAAAACCTCTGCATTCGTCTCTATCTCGTCAAGCGTAATGAACGCTCTGACTGACGAGCGCGAAAAGAGCTCTTCGATCGTATGGAAGAGTATTCTGGTCACCTCGGCATTGGACCGATAATAGATATTTTTGGTATAGGGATGCAGGACAAAATTCAGGTAAGAAGGGAAATAAACGCGGTCGCTCTCCATGGAGCCGATCAGATCCATGAGGTTCTGCAGAAACCCGAAGAGCGGCGTCCGCTGAAGAGGATATCCGATCGATATATTGTAGTCGCCATCTTCAAGGCCAGACAGACCCTGACGGATCAGGGGGAAGAGCATATCAGATGAAGGCAGGACTATAGCGGTCTTCTCATCTATCGGCGCCTGACCGTCTAACACTGCATTGAGTCCAAAGATCTGGCCATGTGTATCAGGACTGCTGTAAAAGCTGATCTCAGGCAGCGGAAAGTCATCCCCAGGGATCTGGACCTTGTCGATCCCGAGATCCTTCAGCCTCTCTTTCAGCCCCCTGCCCTGCTGAAATACAAGATGCGCATCACCGCGGGCCAACAGTTTTTTAAAGATCTCATGTTCCGACTTCGTGAGAGCGAAGAAGCCGGCAAAGATGATCTTTCTGAACTTGTTGAGGTCAATATCATCAAGCCCGTTGCCCACTTCGCGATACCTGACAGACCGTGTCGAAAATCCAAGATCATCCAATTGTTGATAGAACAGGTCGTAGAAATAGGTCAGGGACTGCAGCATTGCAAGCGAACGCTCAGGAACAGCACCAACAGCAATCTCGTTAATCTCTTTTACCTTCTGCAGAGGAACATGCTCGATCAGCAGTTCCTCGATATCCCGGAAGATCTTCATGCCAATAGGGAAGAAGCTGTCTAACGAGAGGAAATTCTGTCCGCCGATCCGCTGCGATGCCTTAGTATGGATGTCGTGCAGAATCGCAACTGCATCCACGGGACCGATCTTCCGCTTCTGCTGCAGTTCTTCATACAGGGCATCAATGCATTCATCCATAGAGTAGATGATTGGCGGAAGGATGCAGCCGCAAACTTTTTCTGCAAGGGCCTTGCGCAGAAAATGGCCAGGCCTTCTTCCCGGAAAGACGATCAGGTACTCCGATAAATCCTTTTCACCTGCAGGAAGAAGCGATACGATCTCGGTGATCAGATTCGTTGCAGGAGAAAGGACTGTGATATTCATCGGGCCGTTATTCATCGAATAGTGGCCACCTTTTTAAGGTCAATGTACACGAGCATGCCGTACACGGGGCGGTCGCTGATAATAGCGCTGACGATCTTCAAATAGTTTTTCACCTGATCGATATGCCGATCGTCTGAACTGCTGTCACTGCCAGTCTTGAAGTCGATAATGGTCACGCATTCATCATCAATAACCAGCCGGTCGATCCTGAAGAGACCGCCGTCTTCATCAACAATCTCCTGTTCGTTCATCACCCTCCTGTTCGGCAGGCGGTTGAAAAGGTTCTTCACATCACTCAGCGCAAGAACACTCAGGACTGAAGCCACGGTCTCCTCAACACCAAAGTCTGAACCTGTCTCCTGTATTGCCTGCAGGACAGCGCTTCTGACATCCTGTTCAGGAGTTTCCCCAACATACATGATATGAGAAAGCAGACAATGCATGAACTCTCCGCGCCTTCGTTCTGCAACGCTGAGCATATCAGCAGATCTGCGCGAAACAGGAATTCTGTTATGATGGTGGAGCACGGCGCAGTCCAGCAGCTGCTCTTCCCTGGCACGGTGCGTTCTGGTTGTGCCGGTCTTCGGAAAATCAAGCGCCGGGAGGATATCAAAGGGGAACGTATCCTTCTCTGCCTTCACACCGACAACATACATCTCTTCTTTTGCGCGGGTAAATCCGACGTACAGACTGTTCAGCCTGGACACCCAGTCCTTGGCAGATGCCTCCTCATAAAGCGGCGACAGATCAGGGTCGCTTTTGCAGATATCCTTCGTGATCTTCAGAAGACGCATCCTGTCATCAGTCACCTTCTCCTCAAAATAGTCAAACGAAGACGGCTTCGAGCGGTACAGAAGCAGAATGACAGCAGGGAAGCCGAGACCTTTTGCCTTATGTACGGTCATGACCCGCACTGCGTCGATATTCTTAGGAACATCCATATTCCAGGTTGAGGTGTCGGCATTTTCATCTTCAGCAAAATCGAGGAAGTCACGAAGACTGTTGAAACCAGAGCCCTCAAAATCCTTGATAACCTCAAGAATCTTCACCAATGTGGCCTGCTCATCATTGCGGGTCGCCAGAAGGCGGAAGGTACTGAAGGCCTCAACCGCAAGATCATACAGCGGGAAATAGCCTGCAACCCTGAAGAGGCCGGAGAAGTAGCGATCCCAAAGCTCCGGGAATGACCCCTGAAATGCCTTGTACAGCGGATCCTTTCCGGATGTAACCAGGATGAGCTGTCTGAATTTGGACTGATACTTATTCTGTGATTGATCCTGATATGGCACTGATCCATCGCCACTGAGCGCCTGAAGGAAAGTGTCGCCGAGGATGAACGAAGCGAACGCATGGTTATCGATCGGAGAATCGAGGAAATTCAGCAGGCTGATCACCTCGCCGGTTATTTTTCTTCGCCGGATATCGAGATTGCTGTACGAGATGAATGGTATCTCCTTTTCGTTCAGCCATCCCGACACCCGCACAGCATCCTCGTTCTTCTGCGTCAGCACCGCGATCTCGCTGTACGCGTAATCCCGGCCATGCAAGTCTTCTATGATGTGCTGTATCTCTTCACGCTCAAGTGGCTTCTCTTCATTCCTGTCGAGCACGATCACTTCAGCATGTCCAGGATCGCTGGACTGCTCCTTTGCCTCCTGCAGGTAGTCAGTCAGTCCGCTCAGGGCACCGTACCGGCCATATTCTTCGCTCTGCTTTACAGCCTTTTGAAAGACCGCTGAGGTGAAGTCGAGTATCCTGCTGAGGCTGCGGAAGTTCGTGTTGAGATTGTCGATCTGCGGTTTTACAGACGCAAAATAGTCACCATGCTCAAGGTTCTGCATGATCGTATAGTCAGCATTTCTGAAACCGTAGATAGCCTGCTTTGTGTCACCCACAACAAACAGGCTGCCGCCCTGGCTCAGGGAATTGTCAATGAGCGGGAGCAGATCATCCCACTGCACAGGGGATGTGTCCTGAAACTCATCGATCAGATAGTGATAGATCGTCTCGCCGAGCCTGAAATAGATGTCAGGCACAACTTCAGCGTGTACATATTCTGCCAGCGTCCTGCTTATATCGCCGATAAAGACCCTTTCCTGCCGTTTCTTGACCATATCAAGGGTCTGGCTGAATCCATCGTACACCCTTAGGTACGGTACATAAAACGATCTCGCATAACAGCCTGCGTATTCGCTCACGATTTTTTTGAACGTATCCCATCGCTCCAGAATCTCTCCATACTCCCTTATATATGCCTCGTCGCCTTTCTTCAGGGCAAGGACCGGCTGGGTCTTGAACTCCTTGCCGATCAGTTCCGTATGCCTGCCTTCTGCAGCGAGCTTCATCAGATTCGACTTTTTGAAGGATGAATTCCCATGCAGTCTGAGCCCGGTCCTGTTGACCACTTCATTGATCGCATTCAGCTCCGCAGTGATCCTGTTTTTCAGTATGGCCATGTCTGCCGAGCGGTCTTCGATAAGCGGCTGCATACGTGTTGCTGACAGTTTCTGATAGATGCCCTTGATCTGATCAAGAATAGCAGCGGAAGGGTCCCAGAGATACGCAGCATCGCCATCCTTGTGTTCGCTGATATAGGAGATGATCGATCCCAGAACCTGGGCCTCAGGGCTGCCCTGGCGTATGCGCCGCAGGAAAAGGTCGAATGAATAGACCAGGAGCGGACTGCTGTCCATGATGATCTCAAAGTCAGGGTTGTACCCAAAATCTATTGCAGAGGCCTTAAAGACCGTGGTCATGAAACTGTCGATCGTACGGACCTGAAAGTCAGTATAGTTGTCGAGGATATGTTCGAGGAGCTCCGCTGCCCGCTCTATTACCTTTGCACGGTCAAAGGAGAGTTCCTTGCAAAGCTGATCTATGCTTGTTGACTCATCAAGGCAGGCCGCCTTCAGCCATTCGAGTATGCGTTCTTTCATCTCTTTGGCAGCATTGTTTGAGAAGGTTATGGCAAGGATGTTTCTGAGGTCATTCCTTGGGATCTTCTTCTGGTCAGAAAGTGCATAGGCAGCGTACCGCAGCGTAAGCGCATGGGTCTTGCCTGAGCCTGCAGAGGCCTTCAGGACAATGGAATGGGGAAAGGAGAGGTTACTTTCTATGTTCGGGTTCTTCAGCATGTTGTTGACCGTTGTCTATGGAATATTACCATACAAGGATGCCAACATCCTGTCAGTGCAGGCCTTTTTTCGGACATGGTGATTAACTCTACGTAAAGTTTCTTTGCAGATGTTGATGAGCGTTGATTAGAAATATCTGGACTTAAGGTTTTCCTGCTTCTTTCCGATAAATAAGTAAGACCGGCAGAAGGCCGTGAAAGGGAGGCAGAAGGCCATGACTATGAGAGAAACCGTAGAGATCATCAGGGAATCACCGCTTTGGGATATTCTCACCACTGGAGAGAAGCTTGACGCTCTTCTTGATGCTGTTCAGAACGTAGATGGCGCCAGGTCATCACGGGATGAGCAGATCGACGTAACAGACATCATCGGAGAGATCTTTAAGGGCTATAACGCCTGACAAAAAGGCAGCATTTAGGTAGTTTAGACCTTCGCCTGACAGCACTGCCTAATCACCTTAATGTCTTCAGACCATACTCCTGAGAAGTTACAATAAAAAAGGGTGATGCCTTATCAGCACCACCCTTTCGGCTTTTCTTTTTAAGACCGAACCGGTCTTAGCATCCTCTGGGGCTTCAACCACCGCCGGAGAACATGCCGCTCATCTCCGCAGCGCTCAACGGGCCTGCCAGCTTAAGCTTCTTTTCACCGCAGCTCGGGCAAGCTTCCTTCTGCAGTTCCTCAGCAGAGTTAATAATTGTTGCATAATTGCTCCCGCACTTCTCACACGAGCATCTATTGTAGGTCGGTCCACTTGTATCCATGATCATTCACCTCCGTTAAATTGTTTCATAGTTGCACTATATATTGATTATATCTTAGAGCCAGCTTTTTTTCAATGATTTTCGTCATATATTGATATTTAAAAAGCGAAATTACCAATGACGAGAATGTAAAGACCAAAGGCAATGAGAATGCCTCCTGTTATATACCGCACAACAGCCTCATGTTTCGCAAAAGCAATAAGCCTGCGCTGCAGAATATGTGAAGAATAGGCGATGGTCAGCAGAGGTATGGCCAGGCCAAGGGAATAAAAACCGAGGAGCATGACTCCTTTTGCCAGTTCACCACTGGTGCCGACCATCGCAAGAATGCTCGAAAGCATCGGTCCGATACAGGGCACCCAGACAATGCCTAATGCCATGCCGAGTATAAGTCCGCTGAATCGTCCCTCAGACTTTACCTGAATGTTCGAAAGACGGTACAACCGCTTAAAGATGCTCAGGTCAAAGAAAACCATCAGCCCCATGGCAAGTATGACAGCGCCTCCTATCTGCTCAATGATCCGCGTACGACCTATCAGCAGCGCACCGAAAAGAGACGAAATAGCGCCCATGGTCATGAAGGTGATCGAGAGTCCGAAGACAACAAGGAGAGGACGCAGCCGGTCCTTCTTTTCCGCACCACCAACCGCAATGACCGGAATAACCGGAAGCACGCAGGGAGAGAGCACACTGGCAAGGCCGGCGCCTGCTGAAAGCAGGATATTGGCGATGCTGATCTCCATTACTTTATGCTGTCGAGAGACTGTCCGAGGGTTTCATAGCTCTGAATACCAGGAGGGAAGACACGGCTGATATTACCGCTTCCGTCAACAACAACCAGCGACGGCAGATTCCTGATCCCATAGTCGTAAAACGCCTTCTGGTCCTCAGGCTTCATGGCGTTCACATAGGCAATGGTGAAATTTCCCTTCCTGTCCTTCAGCAGCTTCTGGAGGATCTCATTCTGTGCCTTACAGGGGCCGCCATTGGGGTTCTGAAAAAAGACCACGGTCTTCTTGCCAGCGCCGATGAGCTGCTGCAGTTCAGGAGTGCTCTTGGGCGCAGCATTTGCCGCCACACTGATCTGGACCAGAAATATCGTAAGACAAAAGACAACGAACGTAATGATAACACCGCTTCTCTTCATACCTAATTCTCCTTATTGATGATGATGGAATATGTGTTGCTGACACCATCCAGAGGCACCCTGTGCCATAATGTGCATATGCACATTATAACTTTTCAGGGTCTGTCTTTTCAATATCGCTTCCAGAACCCAGAGGGCATGGCTGGTTCTTGAAATATTCATAATAAAGCAGAGGCACCGCAACAAGGGTCAGGGCAGTCGCGGCCAGAGCGCCGAACATCATCGCTATGGCAAGACCCTCGAATATGGGATCAAAGAGCATCACAAAAGAACCGACAACAACAGCAGCGGCAGTAAGGGCGATAGGCCTGAATCTGACAGCGCCAGCCTTGATCAGCGCAGCCCTGAGGTCATTGCCATCCCGCCACTCAATCTGCACAAAATCGATAAGTAGAATTGAGTTCCTTACGATGATGCCTGCAAGGGCTATGAACCCTATCATGGATGTTGCAGTAAAGAATGCGCCGAATATCCAATGACCCGGCAGAATGCCGACAAGGGTCAAGGGTATAGGTGCCATAATAATGAGGGGCGTCACGAAGTTTCTGAACCAGGCGACAACGAGCACATAGATGAGGATCAACACAGCGCCAAACGCAATGCCGAGGTCGCGGAAAACTTCATAGGTAATATGCCATTCGCCGTCCCATTTCATGGAATAGCGATCTTCAAGCCAGGGTTGGACCGAGGAGTATTGCTTCAGTTCATACCCTTCAGCAAGTTTGAGTTCTTTGATCTTTTCCTTCATTTTCAGGATAGCGTATGCAGGGCTCTCAGCTGTGCCTGCAACATCACCAATAACATAGACAACCCTTTTGAGGTTCTTATGATAGATAGTCTTATCTTCAATACCTTCCTTCATCTGCACAAGTTCAGAAAGGGATATTGCCTGACCGTGCATTGAAGACAGTGAAATGCCACTGAGTGAAGCAATACTTGACCGTTCGCTTAACGGCATCCTCAGAACGAGCTCAACAGGCTCTTTCTCCTTTTCCAAATGTACCAGACCAGCAGACATTCCGCTCAATACAATTCTAAGGCTCTGAGATACGGCCTCTGTTGTAATGCCGTGCTGGCTGGCCTTCTCACGATCAACATCAAAGGAGATCTTCTGCTGGTCATCCTCAACATACCAGTCCACATCAACCACACCGTCGGTCTTTTCAAAGATGTCACGAATGCTTCGGGCAATCTCGGTCTGCCGCTGCGGGTCAGGCCCATAAACCTCGGCAACGAGCGTGCTCAGGACAGGAGGACCAGGAGGTATCTCCGCCACCTTGAGCCGCGCACGATAACGGTCAGCGATCTTTTTCAGCTCAGGCCGAAGCCTCTTCGCAATCTCATGACTCTGCGCCTTACGTTCAGACTTGGGCACAAAATTTACCTGAATATCTGCTACATTGCTGCCTGATCTCATGAAATAGTGCCTGACCAATCCATTAAAGTTATAGGGTGATGCTGTCCCTATATAAGTCTGAAAGTCTGTCACCTCAGACACGGTTTTGAGATACTCACCCATCTCACGGCCGATCGCTGCGCTTTCTTCTAGCGTGACTCCCTCCGGCATATCGACGATCACCTGCAGTTCGCTTTTGTTGTCAAAGGGCAGCATCTTGAGCGTGACCGCTTTCAGCGGGATAAGCACCAGTGAAAGACCGAGGAGCAGAAGTACAACAGCCAGCGCCAAGAACCTTCTTCTCCTGCTGTCGATCAGTGGGCTGAGCATGCGGTCGTACAAGGAAGCAAATCTTCCAGCGCCCTCATGCTCGCCATGCGGCCTCACATTCTTCAAAACCTTAAAGCTCATCCAAGGGCTGACGATAAAGGCTATGAGGAGCGAAAAAATCATTGCAGCAGACGCGCCAACCGGGATCGGCCTCATGTATGGCCCCATTAGACCAGTCACAAATGCCATGGGCAGAAGCGCAGCAATGACCGCAAGGGTCGCCAGTATTGTGGGATTGCCCACCTCATCAACTGCATACGCAGCAATAAGCGGATCGGCCCGGTGCATTCTGAAATGACGGTGGATATTCTCGACAACAACAATGGCATCGTCAACGAGAATGCCGATAGAAAAGATCAGAGCAAAAAGCGTTACTCTGTTGAGAGTATAGCCATAGAGGTAATTGATAAGCAGGGTAAGCGCCAGAGTGACAGGCACTGCCACGCCGACCACGATCGACTCCCTCCAGCCAAGGGCAAGGGCTATAAGAATGACAACCGACAGGGATGCTATGAGCAGGTGCTGAAGGAGTTCGTCAGACTTCTCTTTGGCGGTCTCCCCATAGTTCCTTGTTGTTGTTATCTCAATCTCAGAAGGTATTGTTTTGCCTTTCAGCGCTTCTATCTTATTGATGGCATCTTCGGCAACAGCACTTGCGTTGGCGCCTTTCTTTTTAGAGACCGTAAGCGTGACTGCTTCATACTGTCCGGCGCGTGTATGCAGGCTGCTGATGCCCTTTGACGCAGCAGCCGGCCCAAGTCCCATGAATACATAGTCTGCCGGCTCCTGGGGCCCTTCTGACATTACAGCCACGTCTCTCAGATAGACAGGCCTGTTGCCGCTCATACTCACCACGACTGAACCAACCTCATCTGCATTCTTAAGGAATGTCCCGGTATCGACCAGATATTCCCTATTGCCTGACGAAAAGGAGCCGGAAGGCATCAGAAAGTTCGCCTTCTGGAGCGAGCCCATGATCTGCTGGGCTGAGAGGGAGTGTGCACGCAGGCGTGAAGGATCGAGACTGATCCTTACCTGGCGCTTCTGTCCGCCGATGATCGTTGTTTCAGATACGTCTTTATCCTTCTTGATCTCATCGCAGAGCTCCTGCGCAACTCTTCTCAGCTCATATCCGCTATAGCGTTCAGACCAGAGCGTAAAGGTCGCGATCGGCACGTCGTCAATGGATTTGGGTCTCACGAGCGGCTGGGATACACCTGGGGGAATCTTGTCATAGTTTGACATGAGCTTGTTGTACAGCTTCACGAGACTCGCTTCCATGTCTTCGCCCACATAAAAGCGAACAATCGTAAGGTTCATGCCGGGCTTTGCTATGGAGTACACATACTCGACACCCTTGATCTCCCAAAGGAACTTCTCCATCGGCTTTGTGACGCGCTCCTCAACCTCTTTTGCTGATGCACCGGGATACGTGACCATCACATCAATCATCGGCACAACAATCTGCGGCTCTTCCTCGCGGGGCGTTACCACTACCGCAAAAACACCTAACAGCAGCGAAGCCAACACGATCAACGGCGTCAGCTTAGATTGTATGAACGCCTTTGCGATCTTCCCTGATATGCCGATGTTTTTCATTTCTGTTCCTTTATAGGTCTCAGCTCATAGCACATGGTTTCTCTTTCTTCACCGATCACTCGTTACGCATTACGGTTTACGCTCCGTTAGAACTCCTCCATCAACTGCCTTTTCAACGCCGTCGACAATCACTCTTTCATTCGGGCTCATGCCTGAGAGAATCTCGACCTTATCGCCATATACCCTGCCTGCCCGTATCAGCCTGTAGGTCATGATCGATTTGGCATCCACAACATAGACACCGGTAAGTTGCCCCTTTTCGACGATCGCTTTTTTACTCACCAGCAAAATCTCTTTCTTTCCTGCAGGGATAGAAACCTTACTATACGAGCCGTTCCTCAGGCCTTCGCCGCTGATCGATATCTTCACAAGAAATGTCCTTGTCATCGGATCAACAGAGGGAACAACCTCTGTGATGACACCTTTTATTGCTCTGCCCAGAGATTCGATGTATATCCCTGCTTCCATACCCAGTTTCACCTTTCCTGCATGCTTCTCATCAAGGTTCGCTTCAATCCTGTATCCTGAGGTATCTTCTATGGTGAAGAGCGGCACTCCAGGCACTGCCATGCTGCCAGGATCAGTCTTCTTCTCTGTAACAACGCCGGAAACAGGTGCGGTCACGCGCGCAAATCCATGATACACCCGGGCCTCCTGATGCATTGCCTTAGCCCTCTCATATTCAATATCTGCTACTTTATTCTGCGTCTCGATTTGGTCAAGTTCCTGCCCGGTAAGCGCCCTGTCATCATGAAGTTTTTTGTACCGCTGGTACGTCACATCAGCAAGGGACCGCTGCTGCCTTGCAGCCTCCACACCTTTCTCGGCTGCCTTGACCCTCTGCACAATATCGCTGTCATCGATCGTTGCCAGAACCTGTCCTGCCTGCACCCTGTCGCCCTCTTTGACCTTGACAGAAGTGATCGTTCCCATGATGCGACTGGCCACAATACTCGTGGTCTTTGCTTTCACTGTTCCTGATGTCTCGATATATTCATCAGCCTGCGAGAGCGCCACTGTTTCGACCGTGACTCCACTAACCTGCTGCCGCTTGATCTCCTTTGTCTCTTGACCTGCCTTGCCTTTGCAGCTGGATAACAGGGCGGCTGGAAGAAGCAGCAACATTATTGTGATAATTTCGAAACGCTTCATATAGTTTCTCCTCATCTCTCTAAATCCAGATCCTTCATGATCGTTCCACTTTGATAGCTGAGCCTCGCAATTGCCGTAAGATATGCAGCCTCTTTTGCCACAGCATCTGCCCGGACGGCATCAAGACTTGTCTGCACATCGAGTATATCCACTGCAGTCGACAGATTGTTTTCATAGCGCACTTTCACGAGCCTTCTGCCCTCCTCTGCTGAGACAAGATTTGCTTTTGCAAGCTCAAGTCCTTTTCGTGCCTCCTCAACAGAAAGATACGCTTCATACACGGCAAACGATATCTGTTCTTTCATGCCATCGAGATATTCTCCAGCCTCTGCCAATTTATGCTTTGCCTTATTGCGCTCTGATTCGCGCCTCAGGCCGTCAAACAGTTCCCACCGCAGGAACGCCATAACCTGCCAGCTTTGACCTTCTTCGCCAAAAGCAGTCTTATGGCTGTTCAACTGGTATGTGCCGCCAAGACCTATCGTGGGAAGATACGACGCATTTGCCATTTTCAGGTTATTCTCTGCATTCTTATGGCGTGCCGCCAGGGCCTTCAGATCCTTTCTTGTCTGTGCCATAGTGTCATAATGCTCATGGTCTTTCAGCACAAGCAAAGGCCTTTGATCGGTTACGTTAATGGATTCTGTCAGGCCGAGCATGAGACCGAGTGCTCGGCCAGCGACCTTCATATTCTTTTCTGCAGAAACTTTTCGTTCTTCCGCAGTTCTCAGGGCTACCTGAGCCCTGAGCATGTCAGAGTATAGGCCAAGGCCGACGATCTGCCGGCTTTCTGCTATTCGGAGATGTTCCCTTGCGTCTTCAATTCCTTTTTCTGCGACAGATACAAATGCATGTGCGGTCTGGGAATCGAGATACATCTTGAAAACAGAGAAAGCAACCTCTTCTTTTTTGCGTTCAACGTCTTCTTCTTTGGCCTCATATTCCCTTCTGGACATCTTCAATCCAATATATGCCTTTGGAGCAAAAACTGCCTGTTCAAAAGAAAAGCTTGTCTGAAAATCCGACACAGGCGCCGGGTTGTTGAGTGATGTTATTGCAAAGTCCGTCACAGCAAACCGCTCCTGATTCAGCTTTGCCATAAACGCATAGGTCGGGTTATTGGTGCGCATGAACCGCTCTTCAAAGCCGATGCGGGGGAGCAGGAAACTCCGTGCAATGTTCACGTCCTCTTTTACTGCAAGCAGGGAACGCTCATTTGCCCGTATCTCAGGGTTGTCTTTCAAAGCCTGCATAAGTGCATCGTGGAGTGAGAGCACCTGCACCTCTGCAAATACTGCAGTATTATTCACCAGGAGCAGTAGACCAAACAGCCCCTGCCATAGTCTGTTTTTACGCATATCAGTCCATCCTCCCTGATCCTTTTGCTGTTTCTGTTGACTTCCTATGCATGAATTCCTTAAGTGTCTTCATATCGCACTTCCCGGCCTTCTTTTGGAATGCCTCGCAGTCCTTCAGGGAATTCATGTCCTCTGAGTATGTTCTATCACCTAAAGTCATCTCCTGCAAGAGATCTATTATTTTCTTGTGAGATCGCGACATCTCCTTATTCATGGAATAGAAGACCAACTTGCCATCCTTGCGCTCCACAATCAAACCTGCGCTGCTCAAAATGGCGAGGTTCCGGGACACCAGCGGCTGGGATATGCCAAGCACACCCATGATCTGGCAGACGCAGAGCTCCTTTCGAGCAATAAGCATCAGGATCCTCAGGCGGGTATCATCAGAAAACAGCTTCATCAGTTTTGCGGTATTTGACATGTGTATATATATACATATGATTATATGTCTGTCAAGCTTTTTCTTAACTTTGCAACTATTGAGGCATAACAATAAGGACCGATGGCAAGGTTAAGAGGCTAAATCGGGAAGCAATTATTAAACATGAACAACCTTTATAAAAGGGTTTTCTATGCAGTCGGTTGGTCGAGATGGCCCTCACGGATCACGTTGTATTCTCCGGTTGTGACATTCACATTGTACACACTAAAATTCGTCCGGATATCAAAGCCCTCATGATGGATCGCAAGGTTCAGGGATGCTGAGCCCTCAGCGCCCGATTGTATGCGGTGGAATACGCCGGTAGGCCAGCAGAGCATAGCGCCGCCTATGTGGATCACCTTGCCGTCCTTCAGCACCTCATGGGGCGTTACGGTAAACTTCTCGATCCTGCCATGCTGGGGAGTATATATCTCAGCGTGGCGCGTACCGTACAGCACGATCAGGTTGTCATCCTGATGCGGGTGCATGTACCAAGGCCTTTCGACTGGTCCGACAGCAGCGGGAGACATTGCATTGCTTTCATGGATCACGCGGTCAATAGCATCAATCCTCGGGAGAAGATCGATCGGCACAAAGTCAAAGGTCACTTTCCGGGTCTTTCTGAATACTTTGAGCGGAATGATCCTGTACAGGCCTGGAATCTCTTCGATAATTCTTGCGTCAGTCATATGGCACCTCCGTTTATATATTACATCCTATCGCTGCAATAATAGCTGCGAGAAGATCGCAAGGCGATGAAAATGCACTGTCTGCGACTCCAAAGATAGACCGACACAGAACAGTTCCATGCTAAACAGGATTTCATGAGCAAATAGATCAAGGGTTACATTCTGATAGTGGGATACGGTCGCATTACAGGGCTTTTCAGCGGCGCGGCCCTTCTCACATGTATTTACAAGATACACGTTCCGGAACATGTCCGGTCATCCATGATCCGGCCATCCTTAAGGGTCAATATCCGGTCAGCCCGTTCTATGACCATGGGGTCATGCGATGAAAAGACAAAGGTCGTTCCCTTGTCCTGATTCAGTTTATGGAGAAGGTTCACGAGCTCCCGCCCGGTAACAGAGTCCAGATTAGCGGTCGGTTCATCTGCGATCACAATATGCGGTGATGCCACGATCGCCCGTGCAACAGCAACGCGCTGCTGCTGGCCTCCGCTCATCTCCTTGGGCAGTTTATTCATCATGTCCTTCAGCCCCACGCTCTCGAGCGCCGCCATTACAAGGTCCTTCCGCTCATCTGCCGAGACACCCTTCAGGAGCACGACATATTCCACATTCTCGTAAGCCGTAAGAACAGGAATAAGATTATATGACTGGAATATAAAACCGATATGGTCAAGCCGCATGCGTGCGCTGTCTGCAGGGCTCATGCCATCCGTGACCCTGCCCGCAACAGAAACAGACCCGGCCGTAGGCAGATCTATCGCGCCGATCAGGTTCAGAAGCGTGGTCTTGCCAGAACCTGAAGGACCTGCAATGCAGACAAACTCGCCGCTGTCGATAACAAGACGCTCTGTGCTGAAGGCGGTAAGCTCCAGCCCGTCGATCCTGTATGTCTTGCTGACCTTATTAAGTTCTATGAGCGCCATAGTCACGTATGGCTTATGGCATCAACAGGCTTAAGCCTCGATGCCTTCCAGGCAGGATAGATGCCGCCGATAAGCGCTGTTGCCAGCGTGACGACATTTGCAATAATAAGATCCTTCATCAGGAGATGGGCCTTCAGCACATGACTGGTTGCGAAATACTGGTTCGAGCTGGTGAAACTGGTAAGGTCAATGCCGTATTTCCCCAAATAAGCGCAGGCCGCAACAGCAGCAATGCTTCCGACCAGCGACGCGATCGCTCCGAGGAAAAAGGACTCCATAACAACCATGGTCAGGATACCGGATGGCGCAGTGCCGATGGCAGATAAAATACCCAATTCCCTGAAGCGCTCGAAGATCACCATGGTCATGGTATTGGTTATGCCCATCGCAATGATCGCAAACACGATCAGAATCAAAAGCTGCATGGTCGCGTCATTCAGATCAATGATCTGCTGGACATCAGGAGCGATCTCTTTCCAGGTGCGGACCTGGTAGTCCTTATCAGAAAGAACTGCCCTGAGCTTTTCTGCAACATCACTTTCATTGCCTTCTGTGCGTACCGCAATCTCTGTAATGATATCAGCAGCATGCAGAAATTCCTGCGCGTCTTTGAGCTGCATGAAGACATGCGTTCTGTCAAATGAGGAAAGCGCCGTAGCATAGATGCCCGTTATGGGGAACCGCCTGGTAACAGGGCGTCCGTCCCTGTCCTGAGCAGTGAGGGTAACCTCTTCAGCAAGGTCAACATTAATGCTTTTTGCAAGTCCATCGCCGATCAGGATGCCGCCGTCATCATGCACGTACCTGCCCCGTATGACCTTTCCAGACAAAAACGTAACCCTGGGCTCTTCAGCAGGGTCAATGCCGGAGATTACGACTGATGAACTCTTCCTGTCTGCAAGTAAGAGGGCAGATGACTTGATCCTTTGGCAGAAGTGCATCTCGCTGATCGCACCCAATGCTTTGACAACCTTTTCAGGCTCAGGTATCTGCTTAATTGCAGCAAGGTTCATCTCATATCCTGCTGCGTGAACCTGGAGCGACCCTGCATCAAGCTGCACCGTGCTTTTTACCATCTCTCTGTGCAGCCCAACCTTCAGCGCCTGAAATACGACCAGGCAGAGCAGACCAAACGCAATGGCACTGATCGTGAACAGGGACCTGCGCGCGTTACGCCTCACATTGCGCAGCGCAATATGCGTGAAAAGCAGAAATGCCTTCATAGGGATAGTATACCCGTAACAAGCTGAAGAACGGCTCTTTCGGTCACATGGCTGAGAGTGTTGTTCCGCATTCCTCAGGCAGCAGCGGGAGGAGATTCTTTACCCCGCGCAGTTTGAAAAGGTATTTGATAAGACCGAGGGCCTGACTGCGGCTGATCCAGTATCCTGCTTCATAAAGCCTGTCAAAACCGGTAAGAGCCTCTCCGATTGCGCGTTCCATAACACGCGACACGGATTCAGTGAACTCTTGTTCTATGGGCAGCTCTAATGCATCTGCATTACTGAGCATGGCATCCAGTTTCTTTCTCTCAGAGGCATTCCCTTCGAAATAGACTGACGACACAAGATAGTTATGATTCTGTCTCCGGATATCGCTGTAAAAGTCTGTAAGATCATCGATCACCTGAAGCGCCATACCAATCGAATAGATACCCCTGTCCGCCTTTTCAAGCTCAGCGGAAAGTTCCTTTTCGAGAATAAGCGGCGCAACAAAGGCAAGCCTCAGAAGATTACCGCCCTTATACATATGCACCGATGAAAGTATCTCGGCAGGAGGCAGAATACGCGAAACACCGCCCTCTTCTGTCGCCTCTTCTTCGCCGATCAGCACCATGGATTCGAAGATCTTCTGCTGCACAAGGTATTTATCCTCGAGTGTGATGAGCCGGTCCTTCGCTGCCTCGTCCAGGACCCTGAAAAGAAAGCGGTCAAAAAGAAGGATATGCATCACGCTCTTGAACCGCGTGGCCTTATCCGAAAACCGGAGCGGCAGCAGTTCCTTGTACTCGTCATCAAGAAGATTATCCGTGCCGGTCACGATGCCCCTGATCGAATGGTTCATGATGCCATACATGACACGACGGGAGCAGGGGATATTCAGGGCACGGTATATGCCCAGGAAAAGGATCGAGAAGAAGTTCTTCTGCGCATATTTGAGCATGCCAGGCCGAGGCACGTCCTTCCTGATATAACGCTCGTCAAGGGTCTCGCCAAGCAGACGGCGAACTTCTTCTTCCACCATTTTGTGCTCATTGATCGAGGGATAGAATCTTCGCAATGCTGTCAGTGATATCATGCTGTTTTCCTTTCCCTGCTGATAAGGGGTATCAAAAGTGAGACCTTTTTCTGGTATTCATTAAAGGATTCGCCGAACCGTTTCTCGAGTTTCTGCTCCTCTTTCTTCAGAAATAGGTATTCAAGAAGAATAAAGAGAGGATAAGAAACAAACAGCATGCCCCAGGACCCGAAGAGCATCACAACGCCCAGGGCTGCAAGATCATAACCGAAGAACATGGGATGGCGGCAGAAGCCGTAACTCCCCTGCACAACGAGGCGCTTAGGCGGTCTGAGCGGGTTCGGAGTTCCATCGCCATATACTGAAAGGTCTTTTGTGGACCTCTGGATAAAGGCAGTTCCAATAATGATCAGCAGGGCTGCAGTTGCGGTGATCGCCATATTTACCGGAAAAGAGGACAGACCTATGAGACGGTCCGCAGCCAGGCCGCCGACAATAACAGAAGCAGGGATATAAATCCAGTAATTGAGTCCATCCTTTATCTGAGCGATGCGGATCTTTGTATCGACAGACGTCATGAAACCTCCCAAATAGGATGTTGTTTTATTATATCCGAGCATTTTGGTGCAAAGCATTAAATTTTATTCATTACGCCCTTTAAAGAACCAGCAAGATCCTGGAAAATCAGGGAGCAGGGAGAGTCGTAAAAAGCCAGGCATGCCATCCAAGTCTACATATCTTCAAAACCAGCCTCCCTCCAAAAGGAACACTTTCCCTTGCCAGTTAAGGGGACATATTGACTTTGATTAAACACAGGAAAGATCGCTTCGGGTTTTCAGCAACTGATGATATACTGTGATTATGGACAGCATTTGCGAAACTTGAAACGCTAAAGGAGGAAGCAAAAGATGAAGGTGCTTGTCGTTTTCTATTCCATGTACGGTCACGTTTATAAGATGGCTGAGGCTGTTGCTGCAGGGGCCAGGGAGGTTGAAGGCGCAGAGGTAATTTTGCGCCGTGTTCCTGAGACCCTGAGCGAGGAGGTCCTTGCGAAAATGGGGGCGGTTGAGGCTCAGAAGGCCTTTGCTCATATCCCTGTCTGCACGGTTGACGAACTGCCCGAAGCTGATGCCATTATTTTTGGCACGCCGACCCGTTTCGGCAATATGTGCGGCCAGATGAAACAGTTTCTTGATTCCACCGGAAAACTCTGGATGGGCGGAAAGCTTGTAGGCAAGGTCGGCAGCGTATTTGCCAGTTCAGCCACCCAGCATGGAGGCCAGGAATCGACAATTCTCACGTTCCATGTTCCGCTTTTGGCGCATGGCTTTATTATCGTCGGCCTGCCGTATGCCTTCCAGGGCCAGATGAAAAATGATGAGATCACAGGCTGCTCGCCATACGGCGCATCAACGATCGCAGGAACATCGGGTGAGCGGACACCGACCGATAACGAACTTGCAGGGGCCCGTTTTCAGGGCAAACATGTTGCAACTATAGCAGCCAAACTTTCCCGCTGAATTCAACAGATGAGAGCGGGCGATTCCAAAAATCGTCTGCTCTCATGAACAATTCCTCGCGTTGAAATAAAAAAACAAGAACGGAGGGAGTGAGGCGGGGAAAACGGGCTGCCTGTCCTCCTCGGCGGATCCGCTGTGGCGGACGACACCTCAGACGATGCTACAGATAATTACAGTGCATGTCAGTATTTGAGCAAAACAATAATATCTGCAACCAGTTCTCAGGGTGAGATAATGTCGCATTGCAGGACTTTTCAACGGCTAAGCCCCTCCGCTTTATACAACCAATCTTTCTCACTTTCATCCCCTGCCAGACCTGACTTTTCTGAAATCTATGAATCCCCGGTCAACATCCGTGCGCACAAGCTGAACTCGTATCTTATCTCCAACATCAACGCCCTTGAACCCCTCCATCAGCTTGCCCTCCACAGGCGGATGAAAAATACGCACCCATGTCCCCTTGTCAGCAGCACCCGTCACAATGGCATCGAACTTCTCACCGATCTTTGATTCCAGAAGAAGCGCTGCTGCAGACTTGCCTACCAGCCGCTCCACCTTGTTAGCAGCATCCTCCTGCTCAGTGCAGTGCTGCGCAAGTGCTTCGAGTTCCTCTTTGTGATAAGGAACCTCTCCCCCTGACAAAGCAGCCTTCAGAAGCCTGTGGGTTATCAGATCAGGGTACCGCCGATTGGGCGCTGTAGAATGCGAATAATCTTTTACTGCAAGTCCAAAGTGGCCGGGAGCCGTCTGTCCGGGGAATTCGGCAACGTACTCACCATTGCCCATCAGTTTGATTATGGTGAGCGAAAGATCCGGGAACCTTAATGGATCATCAGCCTTTGCCTTTACCAGAAATTGCTCGAGCGCCTTTGAGTCAGGCCTGGCAGGCAGAGAGTAATTAAGTTCTGCAGCTACTTCAACAATCCGCTCCCACCTCTTCGGAATACGGACAACACGCCGCAGGGACGGAAATTTTTTGGAGCCAAGATATCGGGCAGTCACACCATTTGCCGCGACCATGAAATCCTCGATTATATCCATGGCACGGTTTCGCCCGCGTTCTTCAAGGTCCCGTATCTCATCATTGTCAAACAGCGCCCTGGTCTGGATGGTCTGAAAGTTCAATGCGCCATGCTCATGTCTGTACGCCTTCATCTTCTGCGCTGCCTGATCCTGCATCCGAAGATTTTCGGCAAGACCTTCCACTGCGGCAGCAGCCTCAGGCAGAGGGCCATCTCCCTCCAGCCATGCTGCAACACTGTTATACGCTAATTTTGCTTTATTCCTGACCGTTGCGCGATAGATGTCCGATGACTTGAGAGTCCCGTCGCCCGTGATAACAATCTCGATCACGATCGCAAGCCGATCCTCATTGAAGTTCAGGGAAGACAGGTCAGTGGACAGTTTCTCAGGGAGCATCGGGAATATCTCGGCATCAGTGTACACAGAGGTGGTGTTTTGCTTTGCATGGGCATCAATGGCTGAGCCAACATTGACGATCGCGTCCACATCAGCTACAGCAATAAAGAGCTTGGTGTCTCCTTCCGGCAGCTTCTCGGCAACCGTAAGCTGGTCAAGGTCACGGGAATCGTCATTGTCGATAGAGCACCAGAGAAGTTCCCGGACATCGCGGACCTGATCACTGTCGGCTGCTGCAGGTGCGGTAATGGCAGCAAGCTCTTCTTCTGCTTCTTTTGAGAATTCCGGAAGCAGCCCCTTCTCCAACATCACCCTGTGCGCGATCCTCTTCAGAATAATACGGTGCTGCCTGTCTGAATGTTCTGTATGTTCCATCTGATTTCCTTTTTCTTAAAACGTCTTTTTATTCTTGATTTTATGGGCAATTGATGAGGTCGTCAAGAATAAACTGAAGAATTACAGCTAAAACGGCATTCTCAGTTTGACGAATATGCCGTCAGCAGGACCTTTGCCTGATTTGGCACTCTCATAAGCAGCGATACCGGCATGCGCATCACGCTTTTCGAAGACAATCTTCATGCCATTGTCTGCTATCGGCAGTTCCGCGCTATTTGTGCCTCCAGCTTGAACATTACGAAAAACTTCAGAGGCACTGAAGGGCTTGAAAGGCGGAGTATGCTGCAGACTGCTGGATTCCTTGATCGTATTCTCACTATAACTCCCATCGTCAGCACTTGTCAGCATGTTCGATGTTTCATTGCGGATCTCAGTGACAGAATCCTGCTGCCGGACAGGTCCTATTATTTTCTTTCCCGTTTCAGTTACAGCTAATCTCTCCGCTATCGGAGGAGACGCAGACACTGCGTTGCTCTTCGGCGTATCAAGAGTTCCACCAGAGACTTCAGCAGCTTTGCTCAATGAAGGTTTTACTCCACGCAAATCAACAACTGACCTACTGTTTCCTGACTTGATCGCTGCGGCATAATTCCCGATATCTCCGCCGGACTTCTGCTGGGCCTCATTCGCCCTCCTCGGTCGTCTGACGTACGCAGCAAAATGCTCAGCAGCCAGTTCAGGAGAGAGCTTGCCGCAGCCTGCCCTCTCCCAGATCATCTGGTATATCTGCTTCGCCTTTGTTTCATCTAATTCCGATACATGATTCGCTATCTTTCCGCCGGGGTCATAGTCTCTAAGCGTGGACTGGACAATGCCGAACTTCATCGGGTTCTTTCCTGCCTGATATACCTTGCTGCGGAGGAGAGGAGATACCGCAGCGTTGAAGGATTCCTGCTTCTTGAGATCCGAGAGATGGTCCTTGAATGAATCCTTGATGACCGATGCAGAGATGCGGGGCTTTGTTGCCCTGACCTCTGTCTGTTGAACTTTGATATCCGATATCGGTCTCTGCATGGTATTACTTCACGGATATAATTGCATTATCCATGCCAAGAGTAGTCTTCCGATATATCAAGGGGTTAGTTTTTTCCTCATCTGATGGAGCGGAAATATTTTCCTGAATCGAACCATTATTGCCTGACAAAAGCCAAGAATCCGACACAAAGATCTACGTCTTCATTACGGTTGACGCTATATTTACAAAGCCGAACCTACCCACAGGCCCGGCCCCTGAGGTTAAAGAAAAACTTGAGCGTCTTTTTTACCTTGTCAGAAAATATCTTGCCTGAAAAGTAATTGCCGACAACGCGTTTATTGATCTCTGCCAGAGTCGGATATGGATGCACAGCGCCTGCAAGTGCAGAGAGCTTCACCCCGCCGTTCAGCGCAGCGACCCATTCACTGATCAGCTCTCCTGCATGGAGACCAAGTATCTGCACGCCAAGCGGCTTTTCCTTTGCATCAAGAATTAGTTTAATCCTGCCTAACCCCTCCCCTTCAGCGAGGCATCTGTCATTCATCTTGAACTCCTCTGTCCATATAACAGGCTGAAGGCCTGCTTCGCGTGCCGCTGTTTCGTTCATGCCGATATTCGCAAGCTCAGGGTCTGTGTACGTGCACCAGGGGAAGAACGTGTAATCAGCCCTGCGTGGTAGATGAAGAATCGCATTGGTCAGCACCACGCCGCCCTCATACCCTGCTGCATGCGTGAACTGATATGTGCCGGTCACATCACCTGCGCCATAGATATGCTTTTGCGATGTCCTGAGTCTGCTGTCGAGCTTCAACCCCTTGCCATCAAAATCAACCCCTGCATTATCAAGTCCAAGCTTTTTCAGGTTCGGCTCACGGCCCAGGGCAACAAGAATGGCTTCAGCGATGAGAGTTTCCTGGCTGTTGTCTTTGCCTCGAAGGAGCACTTCACGTCCGGCAGCTGAATTGCGCACTGACATTATCGACGTATTGAGATAGAACTTCACGCCCTCTGCAGCAAGGTTCTGCATCACCGCATCGGCCATGTCCCTGTCCTCTCTGCTCAGTATCTGACCGCTCCTCTGGATCACCGAGACAGCTGTGCCAAGCCTGCAGAAGGCCTGCGCCATCTCGATCGCAATCGGCCCGCCGCCCAGGATGATCATCGACGTCGGCAGCGAGTTCATATAAAAGATATCCCTGTTTGTAAGATACGGCGTCTTATCCAACCCTTCTATCTTCGGGATATCAGGCGATGATCCTGTAGCGATCACCCAGTTTTTTGCAGAAAACTTTCTGTCTCCCACCCTTACCAGATGTTCATCCAGAAATGCAGCATCCCCGAACTCGATCTTTGCGCCGAGACTGCAGAACCGCTCAACAGAATCATGCTTCTGAATCTGGCTGATCACTGACTTGATCCGCGCTGACACATCATTGAAATCGACCGGCGTCACCTCAGGCTGGGGAAGGCCGAATTTCTGCGCATTCTTCATGAGGTGGTATACATGGGCTGACTTGATCAGGGTCTTTGACGGCACGCAGCCATAATGCAGGCAGTCCCCGCCGAGCACCCTTTCCTTTTCGATGAGCAGAGCCTTTGCACCAAACTGCGCTGCGCCTGCAGCAACAGTAAGCCCTGCAGAGCCACCGCCCAAGATCCCTATGTCAAAGTCAAATGCTGCCATGAAGACCTCCTCTGTTTATACTGCTGATCTGCCCTTATTGGTCTTATAGACTGAAAGCACTTTTTTCACGACCAGCGGAAATATCCCGAGAAGCACAAACGAGATGATCAGGCCGGGTGAGAGAATGCCCTTGAGCGAATCGATCTTGCCAAGCTCCTTGCCTGCATTTACGTAAACCAGTGTACCGGCAAGCATGCCC
Source organism: uncultured Nitrospiraceae bacterium (assembly GCA_964506525.1). GTDB lineage: Bacteria > Nitrospirota > Thermodesulfovibrionia > Thermodesulfovibrionales > UBA6898 > UBA6898. The sequence continues at coordinate 13,681 of CAZDLA010000024.1, read as the reverse complement.
AGCTGCGATACCCAGTAAAAGGTCTTGAGCGGCATCTTCGTAAGGCCCATAAGCAGGTTGATCATAAAGAACGGAAAGATCGGTATCAGCCGGAGGGTGAAAAGATAAAAAGCGCCATCCTCTGCAATCCCGCGATCTATGACAGAGAGCCTATCCCCGAACTTCCTCTGGACCCAGTCCCTGAGCATGTAACGGGAGACAAGGCAGGAGAGGGTCGCGCCGATACTGCTTGCAAAGGATATGATCACAATGCCGGTCCATAAACCGAAGAGGGCTCCGCCTGCAAGGGTCAAGACTGTTGCGCCGGGCAGGGAGAGAGCCGTGACCGCGATATAGATCGCCATATAAATTACGATGACCGATAAACCGTGCTCTGCATAGAGTGCAACGAATCGCTGCTGGGATTCCTTGACAGCGGAAAGGCTCAGAAGATCGCCAAGCACGTAGATCCTGAGGACCATTGCCGCTGCAATGATAGCGAAAGCCAGAATTACTTTTCTGACAGCCTCGCGGCTCATCTCAGATGCCTCGTGCCAAGACAGGCGTTCCCATCACCGAAATACCTCGATATAATCGACGAACGATTCAGAGCTCTCACCTGTGTTGTCAGAATCGTTCATGATCGCAACGCTCGCAATGGCAGGCGGTTTTGTCCCGAATGCCTTTTGATAGTCATCGAGAATATCGATCTCCTCTTCGACCCATCTGTTGACCTTTTCAGACCCTGCCTCAAGGAGCACCATCTTTGCCTCATCAACAAAGGCATTGGTTATAAAGCGTTCCGCATGCTTCCTGTTTGCCCATATATAGTTAAGACTGCTGTGAGGCGGATATTCACCGTAGATCTTTTTGGCAAGGCCATATTTGAGCTTCTGACCAAAGGCAGCTGCATCCGGGTCATACTTGAAGATAATATAGATGCGGATGGGATAGTCATCCCCGGCCTTTGACAGCTCATCCCCTTTTGTATAGATGTTGCTGACTTTCCACCGCCACCGCACCTTTGAGAACTCATACACATTGAATTCTTTTTTGTAGATGATCCCCGATGCCGAGCCATTGCTTGCGGTCTTCAAAAAATGATCGTTCCTGTCCTTATCAATGCTGTATGTTGAATGCTGTTTTATCTTGGGGAAAAAGAGCGGCCTCCAACTTTCAAGGTCATTGAAATCTTCCCTGAGGAAGACTGAACGTGTTTCGGCCGATGAAGCAGAGATAGAGAAAAATGACAGGAGTATTGCAACTATGGATATACGCAGTATCTTCATGGCGTCATCGTGATTGTTCTGCAGGCGACCGCCTGCTATCGGATCGAGCCAGTTCACGTAAATCCCTGACCGGCAGTGCATGTGTAGCAGTGATCGCCAACAGCAATTGCACGCCCGGAGAGCGCATCGATATCAAAGGTGCGTATATGCTGCGGGCAGCTTTCATCAAGCGGAATATCAAGGATCTGATTAAAGTCACAGTCATAGAGCCTGCCGTCCCAGCCTACGCTTACCATGGACCGGCACATGAGCCCCGGAAGAGCAGCAACGTTAAAGGAGCATTTAAGGAGTTCATGATACTCATATTCCTTTCCTGTCGCTTCGAGCACCTTCGAGAATCTGCCGATCGCCATATTCGCAAAGGTGAAGAGACGGTCAAACGTGATATCGTGGCTCTCCATCAAAACCCTTTTGTAATCCCTTTCGAGTGCAGCCTGTGAAGAAGGAAGAAAAGCACCTCCCGGGTTATACACCAGATTGAGTCTTCTCTGTGCATTGCCAGTTCCATACCCAATCGCATTCAGCCGCTTCAGTGCATTAATGCTCTTTGAAAATGCACCCCTGCCTCGCATGCTGTCGACATTCCCCTCTTTGTAGCAGGGCAGCGAACCGGTGATCTCAAGATCATGGCTGCTGAACAGTTCAAAGAGATATTCGTAACGAGGATCAGACAGCACGGTAAGGTTGCTGCGGATGATCACATGACTGCCCAAGCTCCTGCCCTCCTCGACAAGTAAAACAAAGTTGGGATTCAGCTCAGGGGCGCCTCCGGTGATGTCAAGCGTGCTGAGATTATTGTCTCGCAAAACAGAAAGAACCGTTTCAGCAGTTTCCCTTCCCATCGATTCCGTCCGGAGCGGTCCTGCCTCAACATGGCAGTGGGAGCAGGACATATTGCAGACATAGCCGAGATTGACCTGGAGCGTGGATACGGAACCCGCAGTAAGCGGCCCGGACTGGACTGCACTGACCTTGTCCTGAAATCTCATGACTTCATTTTACCAACTTCCCGGCCATGTTGGATATGAATATCACGTTTTATTCAGGCATGACAAAAAATAGTTAAGGCAGGCTCCTGCATTTCTGATACAATTTTATCAGCACCAGAAAACGGAGGAACTATGCAGATCGGCATGATTGGCTTGGGACGTATGGGAATGAATATGGCGGTTCGCCTGCTTCGCGGCAGACACAAAGTTGTCGCCTTCAACAGAACGCCTGCCAAGGTTAGGGAGATAGTGAAAAGGGGGGCCACGGCTGCATTCTCTGTTGAGGAACTCGTCGATTATCTAAAACCTCCCCGGTATGTCTGGATCATGCTGCCTGCAGGAAAACCAACAGACGATGTGGTCGCCAGTCTTCTGCCGCTTCTGAAAAAAGGTGACACGATCATTGACGGAGGCAACGGCTTTTATAAAGATGATATCCGGCGTGCAGAGGAACTTAAAAAGAAAGGCATCGCTTATGTTGATGCAGGAGTGAGCGGCGGCATCTGGGGCCTGAAAAACGGCTACTGCCTTATGGCAGGCGGAGAAAAGGCTGTCTGTAAAAAACTTGACCCCATATTCAAGACCCTCGCGCCAAAGCAAGGATATCTTTATTGCGGACCCGCTGGTGCAGGCCATTTCGTAAAGATGGTGCATAACGGAATTGAATACGGAATGATGTCAGCCTATGGAGAGGGTTTCGGGATCCTGGATGCATCACCCTATTCAGAACATCTGGACTTCGGCTCTGTTTCTCACCTCTGGAACCAGGGCAGCGTTGTCCGTTCCTGGCTTCTTGAACTGGCAGAAGAAGCCTTCAAAAAAGATGGAAGGCTCACGCAGCTTGAAGCATATGTTGAAGACTCAGGAGAAGGAAGATGGACCGTGCAGCAGGCAATAGAAACAGCAGTCCCTGCCCCGGTCATTACTGCCTCTCTCTTCCAGAGGTTCCGGTCACGGGATGCCAATGCCTTCTCTGACAGGATGCTGGCAGCGCTGCGCAATGAGTTTGGCGGCCATGCAGTAAAACAGAAAAAGGGTAAAGTTAGGAAAGGTTAAGGTTATGGGGAAACAGAATATATGAATAACGAGCCTGCATACGCCACCTATGAAAGCTGTAGCATAGAGATACCGAAGCCATTCCTTCTGGTGATATTCGGCGCATCAGGTGACCTCAGCCAGAAGAAGCTCTTCCCTGCTCTGTACCGGCTTGATCGGGACGGCCTGCTCCCTCATAACTCCTGCATTCTCGGAACTGCAAGGACTGCAATGGATCACAACTCGTTCCGCGAGATGATACGCCAGGCAGTAGAGAAAGCCATGGGCAAGGAATTTGACAGAAAAGCGTGGGATGCGTTTGCTTCGAGGCTTTATTACCATGCAGGAGATTATGACGATCCCTCCTCTTACACCAGCATGAGGACAGTCATAGCAGACCTCGAGCAAGCCCATGAAACTCTGTCCAACCGGATCTTCTATCTTGCAGTGCCGCCAGCTGTGTACGAACTAATCATTACGAACCTCGGCATATCCGGCCTTTCGAAAGAAGAAGGCGGCTTCACCCATGTTGCCATAGAAAAACCGATCGGCTCTGATCTTGCCTCTGCAAAGAAGCTCAATGCCGTGCTCAGAACCTCGTTTCTTGAGCGTCAGATCTACCGCATGGACCATTATCTTGCAAAAGAGACAGTGCAGAATATCCTCATGTTTCGGTTTGCCAACGCAATCTTTGAGCCGCTCTGGAACAGACGCTATATCGACCATGTGCAGATCACGGTTGCAGAGAGCATTGGCATCGAGAACAGGGCAGGCTATTATGAAAAAGCCGGCATACTCAGAGACATGTTCCAGAACCATATCTTTCAGCTCCTTGCGCTCACTGCCATGGAGCCGCCGTCGGTCTTCGAGTCAGAGCGGGTCAGGGACGAAAAGGTCAAGGTATTCAGGTCCATCCGGCCGTTCCCAGTTGACAATCTGAGTGACTGCCTTGTTTTAGGCCAGTATGACAAAGGTAATAACAGCGGGAAAAAGATTCCGGCTTATTGCAAGGAAAAAGGTGTGGCGCCTGATTCCAAGACACCCACCTATGCCGCGCTTAAGGTTCATATCGATAACTGGAGATGGAACGGGGTCCCTTTCTATCTTCGTTCAGGAAAAAGACTTGCAAACAAAAAGGCCGAGATCTCGATCCATTATAAAGGTGTCCCTCACCTGATGTTTTCCCGCGCCATGCAGGAGGAGATCGAGCCGAACACGCTCGTAATACGTATCCAGCCGGATGAGGGGATCGACATAACCTTTCAGGCAAAAAGTCCGGGCACAAGATTATGCCTCAGCCCGGTGAATATGGATTTCTCCTACCAAAAGTTCATGGCGCTGAGTGATTATGAACGCATCCTCCTGGACTGCATGCAGGGCGATCAGATGCTTTTCGTGCGCGATGACGGTGTAGAGCAGACCTGGTCTCTACTGACGCCTGTGATCGACAAAATAGAATCAGATAATGCCGGTCCATTGCTCCAGACGTATGCATCCGGAACTGAAGGCCCTGCTGACGCTGCTGAGCTTCTGCGAAAAGACGGGAGAGCATGGAGACCGCTCTGAGAGAGATTCTGAACATTGCCGAAAATCCTGAGGAGCTTGCCGCTCAAGGTGCAAAGCTCTTCAGAGATGCTTCCGAACAGGCAATCGCTAAGCAGTCCAGATTTTCTGTTGCACTCTCAGGAGGATCGACACCCCGTCGGCTCTTCCAACATCTCGGCACTTCTTACCGGAAGAAGATAGCCTGGGACAGAGTACATCTTTTCTGGTCAGATGAACGGTGTGTACCGCGCGATCACGAGGAGAGCAATTTCAGGCTGGCGTACGATGAACTGATCTCACGCATATGGATCCCCGGTGAGAATGTCCACAGGATAAAAGGTGAGCTGAGGCCTGCGCAAGCTGCAGACTATTACGAAGCTGACATGAAAAAACATTTTAATGAAGACATGCCTGCCTTTGACCTCATCCTGCTCGGCGTCGGCGCAGACGGCCATACTGCCTCGCTCTTCCCCGGCTCAGATATCCTGAGGGAAAAGCAGCGTCTTGCCCTGCCGGTATTTTCCGACACAGCGCTTCACTGGCGTGTCACGCTGACCCTGCCAATGCTGAACTCTGCCAAGCGGGTGCTCTTCCTCATCAGCGGCAAAGAAAAAGCAGGCATTGTCAGCTCCCTGATCGGCCGAAAGGAAAACAAAGGGTATCCGGCTGCCATGGTCAAACCCTCTGCAGGCAGCATTACGTGGCTTCTGGATAGGGATGCAGCAGCTGACCTTCCGGAAGAAAAGATCTGCAGTCTCTTCCCATGATCTCGGTCGTCATCCCTGCACTTAATGAAGAGCTGCATATAGCACGCTGCATTGAATCACTAAGGACAGAGGGCTTTTCAGATGAGATCATCATTGCAGACGGAGGCAGCACTGACCGGACAAAAGAGATTGCTCTAAGACATGCCAATATCACAGTAATGGATTCTCCAAAGGGCCGCGGAACACAGATGAATGCAGGCAGTGCAGATGCAGCGGGCGATATTCTACTGTTCCTCCATGCAGACACTACACTCGAACAAGGCTGGGCAAAGGAGCTCTGCGCTGCCCTTAATGATCAGTCAGTTGTCGGAGGCGCATTCAGTTTTCGCATAGAAAATCCTTCACAAAAATATCGGCTTGTTGAGGCATGGGTCAGGCTGCGTTGCCTGATCTTCAGGATGCCATACGGTGATCAGGCGATCTTCATCAGGAAAAGCGTGTTTCAAAAGCTCGGCGGGTTCAAAGAAATACCACTCATGGAAGATGTTGACCTTATCAGCAGAATGAAATGGTTTGGCAGGATTGCAGTGCTTGAGAAAAAGGCAGTCACCTCAGGACGCAGGTGGATCAGCAAGGGCCTTCTCAGAACTACTGCGATTAACCAGCTGACCATGCTGCTCTATCTGCTTGGCGTCAGCCCTGAACGACTGGCAAGGTTTTACTACAAATGAACAGGAATCTTTACGGCTTATTCCTGAAGTATCCTGAACCCGGCAGGGTAAAGACCCGGCTTGCAAAAGATGTAGGCAATGAAGAAGCTGCCGCGATCTATCAACAGGTTGCAGAGATGATTATGAAAAACACTTACCGCGGCGATCAGAACTACAAGCGTATTGTTTTCTATGATCCGCCAGAGCGGCTTCGCGATTTTGAACAATGGCTCGGTCAGGAGATGTTTATCCCCCAGAAGGGCAGAGATGTCGGGGAAAGGATGGACAATGCGATCAGGGAACTGTTGGCCAGCGGTGTAGAAAAAGCTGTTCTGACAGGTGCTGACATCCCTGCTCTGAATTCAACTGTCATCTCCGAGGCCTTCGCAGCACTTGATCATGCAGACATTGTGCTCGGCCCGGCAAAAGACGGCGGGTACTATCTCATCGGCATGAAAGCGCCCCATTCTGAGATCTTTCAAAATATTCCCTGGAGCACACCCCGCGTTTATCAAGAGACAATTTCCGTCCTCGAACAACTGCATCTGCTATACCGATGCGTTGAAACGCTTTCAGACCTGGACACAACAGAGGATTACAGCAGATTCCTTATTCAGAACGCTCGCCTGACATCTGAAAAGTTCTCATGAATTTCCGGTCTATGTAATCTTTCAGGATAAATGCCAACCTGCCCTGCCACACAAAGTTGTTTTTCCAGATAATCCCTTTGCCATTCCCAAGATTGAAGATAAGCATATACTGCTTCTGGGGCGTGAATGTCTCAAGCGCTTTGCCTTCAAGCGACGCCATGAGGTTATTGAAGAGGATCATATTTTCCCGAACAGCATACACGCCGACCTTTGCCAGATGATGACCCTCAAGGTTTATGCAATCGCCGCCACCGAATATCTCAGGGTGCGCAATACTCTGAAGATGGCTGTTCACCAGTAGTCCGCCATCAAGCCCAACAGGCAGACCCGAATCTTTGAAGATCGTTGAAGGCTTTACTCCCGTGGCGATGAGGCTTAGATCAAATCCCTGCAGTGTATTGTCATCAAATATAAGCTGCTCCTTTTCGATCGTCTTGACACGCAGGCCCTCCACGACCTTGATGCCTCTGGCCTGAAAAGAAGTCAGCACATAAGTTCGCACACGCTCCGGAAGCGCATGAAGCAGCCTGCTTCCTGCTGCAAGTGTGATCTCGGTATTTCCGCCAAGATCATTAACAAGCCGCCAGACATTTCCGGTTACCTCGACTCCTGCAGGCCCTCCGCCGACCACGGTGATGCGCAGATTCTTCTGCCCTATGCTGTTTTCGACAGCCTTCTTCGCAGCAAGGAGGTTAATGATCGGTTTAACCGTAAAGATACGCCCCTCGTGGCCTGCCGTTGCTCCGGAAGAGACCTCGCTGCCAGTATTAAACGAGACTGCATCGTATGCAATGCGCCTTCCCGATTCCAGAGAAAGCGTTCGCTCTTGAGGCTTGATGCTCATAACCCGGTCTTCGATAAAGTCTCCGCCCCGGTCCTCAACCATTTTCTTGATATGGAAACGGATATCCTGCGGTCGGTAGCTCCCAGACAGCATGCCCGGCCCCATGCCTGAATAATACTGGTACGCAGAGGAGCTTATGACTGTGACCTTATGGCCTCGGCCAACGTAGTCATTTATCTTGGAGAGTGCAGTTAGATGGGCATGTCCTCCGCCGACAAATACGAGATGTTTATTCATAGTTCTATTTTACAGGAAATTTGAGGCACTGTACGTTAAAAACACCGCGGCTTTTACTGTAAGGGTATTAATTCCAAGCTCGAAATAGGATTTACATTGAACAAATCTCCCCTCGCCCCTCTTTGCCAAAGAGGGGTCACTAATACCTCCCTTTAACAAAGGGAGGTTAGGAGGGATTTTTTCAACAAATGCAGTTGCAATCGTAAGACCTTAATATTTATCAATGCGGTCCGCACAGGAGAGGAATTCCTTCACTCTTTCTATGGGAGTATCAGGAGGCAGGTCGCAGGATGGCATCAGGATATATCGATAAAGCGGATCAGGTATGCCTGCAACACACTCGCCAACCGTTCTGCAGATATTCTCCGGCGCGCCGCCGTAGATCGTATTGATAACGTCAACATTTCCGGCAGTCACCAGTCGGTCATGGTACAGATGGTAAACGTCCCCGATCTGAACTCCTGCATCAACCGTTATGCAGTCAGCGCCGGTCTCGGGATAAAGAGGTATCTGCTTATTGATATTGCCGCACTGGTGAAGGAAGCAGCCAACACCGCGTGCCCTGACCATATCAAAGAGCTTCCGTTCATAGGGGATAACCACTTCCCGATAAAGATCATCCGGGATCAGCGTTACTGCGCCGTCAGGTATCGAGATGCCATCGATCAGTCCACGGTCAATAAGCGGCTCATATAAGGCCAATGAAAGGCGGACTCCCAGATCGCAGACCTCCTGAACAAACGTCCTGTCGCTGACCACCTTATCCTGCAGGAGGTGCCAGTCACAGAGGATCATGGCCCAGGTGAAAGGCCCCCATGATGTGGCGCAGATGTACCGGTCAGGAAGTCGCCTTCTCAGTCCAGCGACCATCTCCACCAGCGCGAGACTATGGGGAGAAAGAGTAATATCGATCTGGGCAAAATAACGTGCGTCTTCAGCCTTCTGGATGAGGGGAAACTGGAGAAGCGGGGCCTGTTCTCCACGAAAGGCAAGATGGCCACCGATTGCCTCGGCAGGAAAGGAGTTCAGACCAGATCCTGCAAAGACAATATCCGTGCCCAGATCTCCAAAAACATTGGCCAGTCCTTCTGCAAATGCATCAGGAAACTTTGTAATGTCTTCAATAAGCAACCCTGCCTGGCGGAAAGACCATAGCCCGCCGCCGAAGACTGCACGCGAAATGCTTTCACTTCGCTCACCCCGCAAGATCGTTTTTACGCGATTCCGCCTGTCCATGCTGTATGGTAACGCCACTGAAGAGAAATTGCAAAAGGGAAAACATGGCAACAAATAATGATTTACCATCCATCTCCTCTTAACGTAAAATGTATGGCATGGACGACAATAAAACAGAAAAAAGTGATATCCGCTCACAAATTCACGCAGAAGCGGCGCTCAAGCTGAGCGAAGCGAAATACCGGCGCCTGTACAATGAAACACCTGTTCTGCTCCACTCCATAGGCATGGATGGGGTAGTTGTCGAGGTGAACGATTACTGGCTCAAGACCATGGGCTATGAACGGGACGAGGTGATCGGCAGAAAGGTGACAGATTTTTATACTGATGCTTCGAGAACGTATTTCCATGGGGTTGTTCGGCCGGCGTTCCTGAGCAACGGCATAGTCAGGGATATACCCTATCAGTTCATCAAGAAGAATGGGGACATCATAGACGTGCTGCTTTCGGCAACTGCGGAAAGGGATGCTGCCGGCAATGTTGTCCGCTCCCAGGCAATGATCCAGGATATTACCGAACGAAAAAAGATCGAGGTGGCGCTCCAGAACAGTGAGCGGATGCTCCAGACTATCATCGACACAGAGCCGGACTGCATCAAGGTCATTGATGAGGAGTCACGTCTTATTATGATGAACCGCGCCGGTCTGCAGATGCTTCAAGTAGACTCCCTGGAACAGGTCAAGGGACAGTTCGTCTGTCCTCTGGTTGCACCTGAGCACCAGCAAGACTTCATGAATCTGACTCGTCAAGTCTTTCAGGGACAGTCCGGCAGGCTGGAGTTCCAGATGACCGGCATGAAAGGCAGCCAACTGTGGCTCGAGACCTATGCAGTGCCTCTGCGGAACGAGAAGGATGAGATCATAGCACTGCTCGGCGTGACGCGTGATGTCACGGCACGCAAACAGGCAGAAAATGCGCTCAAAGAGAGTGAAGAGCGGTTCAGGGCTATCACCTTGACCGCATCGGACGCAATACTGCTCATGGACGATAAAGGAAAGATCGTGTATTGGAATCCTTCGGCTGAGCGAATCTTCGGATATTCAGCCGAAGAGGCATTAGGCAAGGACCTGCACGTCTTCCTTGCTCCCCAGCGGCTGCACCATGGATATCAAAAGGGATTCGCCAAATTCGTCGTAACCGGACAGGGCCCGGTGGTAAATAAATCTGTCGAAATGGATGCAATGAAGAAGGACGGCACTGAGTTCCCAATCGAAGTATCTACCTCTGCCATGAAAATCGGCAACAGGTGGCATGCGCTCGGGATCGTCAGGGACATCACAGAGCGAAAGAGGCTGGAGCAGGAGATCATCAAGACGCAGAAGCTCGAATCCATCGGAACCCTTGCGGGCGGGATAGCGCATGACTTCAACAATTTGCTTCAGGGGATCTTCGGCTTCATATCTTTGGCAAAGATGACCATTGAGCAGAAGGACAAAGCGCTCGCCATGCTCGATCAGGCGGAGAAGGCTCTTCACCAGTCTGTAAATCTCACAACGCAGCTTCTGACCTTTTCAAAGGGCGGGAAGCCATTAAAGAAGATTTTCAATCTGAGGCCAATGATCGAGGACGCGGTAAGGTTCTCTTTGAGTGGGTCAAGCGTTGACCACAGTCTCCTGATTGATAAAGACATCTGGCTAATTGATGCGGATGAAGGACAGATAGCACAGGTTATCCAGAACATCGTAATAAACGCTGAGCAATCCATGCCTCTCGGCGGCAGGATCGAGATCACAGCCCGAAATGCCCCTGCAGGAGCGGTCGCACGGCTGCCGAACGATCTGCGCGGCGACCTTGTTGAGATCACTGTCTGCGATCAGGGCACCGGCATTCCACCTGAGCATCTGCCGAGGATATTCGATCCTTACTTCACCACAAAGGAACGGGGAAGCGGCCTCGGACTTGCAACCTCATACTCCATCATCAGAAATCATGGCGGCTTGATAAACGTATCATCCGAACTCGGTAAAGGTTCAACCTTCACGATATACCTTCCTGCCTCGAACTCTTCCCTTGAACAGGCATCAGCATCGCAGGAGCTGACAGCCGGCCGGAAAGGACGCATTCTGGTTATGGACGATGAAAAAATGGTCCGTGATGTTGCCGGCGCGCTCATCGATTCGCTCGGCCATGAAGTTGCATTTGCAGAACATGGCGAATCTGCGATTAGCCAATACAGGGCAGCAATGGATGCAGGTAGACCATTCGATGTCGTTGTCCTTGATCTGACAATCAAGGGCGGCATGGGCGGACTGGAGACAATTCAGAAACTGCTGGAGATTGATCCCGAAGTAAAAGCAGTCGTTTCGAGTGGGTATTCAAGCGATGCCGGCATGGCTGATTACCTATCACGAGGCTTCAAAGCCTGCCTGAAAAAACCCTACACCATAGAAGATCTCAATAGTGTAATGAACGATTTGATGGTATAAGATTAGGTGGGGAGTTCATGATGGAAGACAAGAAAACAAAAAAAGAAATTAACTCTGACGAGGCTTCGCAGTTCGATGGTGCTGCCATGTATCGGGCTGCCATTGAGACCTGTGCGGATGGCTTTAACCTGGTCGACTCAGAAGGCCGTATTCTCGAGGTGAACAATGCCTATGTGAAGCGCTCCGGATATAGTCGCGAAGAACTGCTCACCATGAATGTTACGGATCTCGAAGTAATAGAAAAACCGGAGGAGACTGCTGCACATATCGCAAAAGTCCTGCGCGATGGCAATGACTTATTCGAAACACTCCACCGCGCTAAGGATGGGACGATCTGGCCCGTGGAGATCAACGTGTCTTACCAGTTAATTGACGGCGGCCGCTTCTTCTGCTTTCTGCGTGACATCACCGAACGGAGAAGAACTGAAGATATACTCAAAAAGAGTGAAAAACGCTGGAATGACATCCTGAGCACTATAAACGCCTACGTATTCATCAAGGATATGAAAGGCCGGTATACATACGTAAATCAAAAAGTGTGCGACCTATTTGGACATAGTGCCGACAAAATCATCGGCAAGGGAGACGATGCATTCTTTTCTTCTGGCTCGGTAGCAGAAATCCTGCAGAGCGACCGACCAGTCCTCGAACAGGGAGAGACGATTGCGCGTGAGGAATCAGACCTCAGTTCGGCAGACGGAAAGCCCAGAACTTTCTGGGCAGTCAAGACGCCACTCAAAGATGAAAAGGGATCTATCTATGGTCTTTGCGGTATTTCAACCGACATTACAGAACAAAAGCGTATCGAGAAGGCGCTTCGGGAGAGCGAGACCACCTACCGCGACATCATCGATAGTCTGGCCGAAGCAGTCTACGTTCTGGATGAGAATGGGATATTCATCGATATAAATAAAGGCGCTGAGAAAATGTACGGATATACGCGCGATGAGCTTATCGGGATGACCCCTGCCCTGGTGTCTGCTGAAGGCAGAAACGACCTTGGCAAAGTGATGGAACAATGCATGCTCGCGTACAATGGAGAGTATCAGTCATTTGAATTCTGGGGCAAACGTAAGAATGGCGAAATATTCCCGAAGGAAGTCCACGTGTACCCAAATCAGCATTTCGGCAAGAAAGCGATCCTTGCCATAGCTCAGGATATCTCCGAGCGGAAGCGGGCAGAGGACAGGTTGCTGAACATGATGAGGGAGCAATCGATCATTCTTGACAATGCAAATGTCAGCATTTGGAAGATGATAGACAGAAAACCAGTATGGGTAAACCAGAAAACTATAGATTTGTTCAAGTATCCGATTGAAGAACTGATAGGACAGTCTTCTCGGAAATTGTACCCCTCACAGGAAGCCTATGAAAAACTGGGCCAGGATGCCTATCCTGTCCTTGCACAGGGCGGGGCATATGTGACCGAACAGAAGTTGCTGCGGCGTGACGGTGCCGAGATCTGGGTGAGATATAACGGAACGGCTATTGAACCTCCTGACATGTCAAAGGGAGTTATTTGGGTATTGGAAGATGTGACCGAACGCAAGCGTTCCGAAGAAGCCCTGCAGGCGAGCGATGAGCGTTTTGAGATGGCTATGAAGGGAGCTAATGACGGGCTTTGGGATTGGAATCTTAAGACAAATGAAGTTTACTATTCTCCTCGTTGGAAATCGATGCTGGGCTATACAGAGGAAGAGCTGGGAAATACCATCGAAACCTGGAAGCGTCTGGTTGATCCATCTGATCAGGAGTCGACACTTGCATTGGTGCGTGAAGTAATTGAAGGCCACAAGCGTAAGTTTGAGATTGAGTTCCGCATGAGGCATAAGGATGGCCACTACGTTGATATCTTGTCCCGTGCTATGCTTGTGCCTGGTGTCAACGGTGAGGCAAGCCGTCTTGTAGGTACGCATGTCGACATCACCGACCGCAAACATGCCGAAGAAGCCCTTCGACAATCCGAGCAGTTCACCCGTAACATCCTTGATACCGTAGACGAAGGCTTCATCGTCATTGATCGTGACTACCGTA
>CAZDLA010000023.1:22742-41452 GCA_964506525.1 uncultured Nitrospiraceae bacterium | reverse complement strand
CGGTGACCCAGACCTGGGCCGACAGCGCGCGCATGGCCTGCGCCGAACCCTTGCCGACGTCGCCGTAACCGCAGATCAGCGCGACCTTGCCGGCGATCATGACGTCGGTAGCGCGCTTGATGCCATCCACGAGCGACTCGCGGCAGCCATAGAGGTTGTCGAACTTGGACTTGGTGACCGAGTCGTTGACGTTGATCGCGGGGATCTTGAGTTCGCCGCGCTCGTGCATCTGATAGAGGCGATGCACGCCGGTGGTGGTCTCTTCCGTGACGCCCTTGATCTGCGCCAGACGCGTCGAATACCACTTCGGATCCTGCTTGAGCTTCTCCTTGATGCTGGCGAACAGCACCGTGGCTTCCTCGCTGTCCGGTTTGTCGAGCACCTTGATGTCCTTCTCAGCCTTCGATCCCAAGTGCAGGAGCAGAGTTGCATCGCCGCCGTCGTCCAGGATCATGTTGGAATAACCGTTGTCCGCCCATTCGAAAATGCGGTGGGTGTAATCCCAGTATTCGGGCAGCGTCTCTCCCTTGACGGCGAACACCGGAATGCCGCCCACGGCGATTGCAGCTGCAGCGTGGTCCTGAGTGGAAAAGATGTTGCACGAAGCCCAGCGAACTTCCGCGCCAAGCGCGGTCAGCGTCTCGATCAGCACGGCGGTCTGGATCGTCATGTGCAGGCTGCCGGTGATGCGCGCGCCTTTCAAGGGCTGGCTCTTGGCGTATTCCTCTCGGATGGCCATGAGACCGGGCATCTCGGTCTCGGCGATCTTGATCTCTTTGCGGCCCCAATCAGCCAGTTTGATGTCTGCGATAACGTAGTCTTTTGCTGCCATTGCTGTAGTCATGGTATTCCTCCCATTCGGTTTTTTGAATGGGCGCCGTTTCTGTTTCACCACTCCATCGAGCCTGACAGACGCACCTTCCGGTGACTGCTGCAGCGCCCCTCGACGGAGTCACACAATATTGAGGGCAGCCCCGCAGGGCTGCCCGATAATTTCACACAGCTATGATTCTCGGATATCGGCTTTCATTCCGTGTACCGAAATCCGCATTCCGCATTACTTCAGTCCGGCCTCTTTCCTGAGCGCCGCTGCCTTGTCTGTCTTCTCCCAGGTGAAATCAGGATCTGTCTTGCCAAAGTGACCGTATGCCGCTGTCTTCTTGTAGATTGGCCTTCTCAACTGAAGATGATCGATAATCCCCTTGGGTGTGAGGTTGAAGTTATTCCTGATGAGCTTTGCGATCTTTTCTTCTTCGATCTTGCCCGTTTCATGGGTATCAACAAGAATCGATACCGGTTCAGGCACACCGATAGCATATGCAAGCTGCACCTCGACCCTGTCTGCAACCCCGGCAGCAACAATATTCTTTGCAATATAGCGGGCGATATACGCACCGGAGCGGTCGACCTTGGTCGGATCTTTGCCCGAGAATGCGCCGCCGCCATGGCTTCCCACGCCGCCATAGCTGTCAACAATGATCTTCCTTCCGGTTAGGCCGGTGTCGCCCATAGGGCCACCCACAACAAAACGGCCGGTCGGGTTGATATAGTATTTCACCGTTTCTTCATCAAGCAGTTCATGAGGCACTACTGGCTTGATCACCTTCTCGATAATATCCTCACGCATCTCGTTCATATGAACATCAGGACTGTGCTGCGATGAAACCACTATCGTGTCAATGCGGAATGGTTTACCGTCACGATACTCGATGGTCACCTGTGACTTGCCGTCTGGCCTAAGGTATCCGAGAATATCCTGTTTTCTCACTTCAGAGAGCTTCATGGCGATCTTGTGTGCAAGCATGATCGGCATGGGCATCAGTTCAGGTGTTTCATTGCAGGCAAAACCGAACATAAGTCCCTGGTCTCCTGCGCCTCCGGTATCAACGCCCATTGCGATATCGCCTGACTGCTGATCAATAGAAGTAATAACTGAACAGGTTTCGTAGTCAAAACCATATTTTGCCCTCGTGTAACCGATATTTTTGATCGTCTCCCTTACAATGTCCGGAATGTGGACATAGCAGGAGGTCGAGATCTCACCGGCAACAAAAGCAAGACCAGTGGTTACCAATGTCTCGCATGCGACTCGCGCGACAGGGTCCTGAGCTATAATCGCATCAAGAACAGAATCCGATATCTGATCAGCTATCTTGTCCGGATGGCCTTCTGTTACGGATTCTGATGTAAAGAAATAGTTTTTCTTGGGCATAAATGCGCTCCTTTCTCAAACGGGAATTTCATATTTTAATCATTTTATTGTAAAATTAAAAGAAGAATAAGCCCTGTCTCGAAAATTTCCTAAAAAATCCAGAACACAAGGGCTTGAAACTATCAGGGAGAGGATAAAACCACAAACTACGACGAAGCTTTAAGCCTCTTAATCTCTTCCATCACCTTGGCCGCGCATTCAGGGCAGTAACCGTGGGTAAATTCTGCCTGTGTGCGTTGACTCACGTATGATTCGACCTGTGTCCAATATCCTTTATCATCTCGTATCTTCTTGCAGGATGAGCAGATTGGAAGCATCCCGCTCAGGGTCTTCACCTCGGCCAGAGCATGCCTGAGCTCATCGATGACCTTCTCTTTCTCGTGCTCAGCCCGTGTCCTGATCTCGATCTCATCATTTAGTTTGTCTATCGAAGACCGAAGATCCTGACGCATATTGTCAAACGTTTTGGAAAGTTCACCGATCTCATCTGACGAATTACTGACTATTGCAGTTTCGAAAATTCCCTGGCTGATACTTGAGGCAGCATGTCTGAGGCGCAGGATAGGCAGGACGATACTTTTGTACAGGGCAAACGCACCGAAACTTCCCATAATAAAAATGAGCGCACTGATGAAAATAACCGCTGCATAGGCAGAATCAATGCGTTTGACGATCCGGCCCACGGTCTCCCTGATCTCACTCTCCTCGCGGGATATAAGGCCGTCAATTTCCTTCCTGAAAAAGTTTTCGGTTCTGACCATATCTGTCATGATCTTCACGGCGCTGACTCTATCAAGGTCGGAAGTGCGAAGTCTGAGCGTTTCTTTGGTGGTTTTATCCAGCTCATCTGCCAATCTCATCATCTCAGAAATTGAAGCAGCCTCGAAGGCATGCTCAGCCCGGTCGGATTCCGACACTGTTTCTTTAGCATGCCAGCTCTCAAGCAGTTTCTTCAGTTGCAGAAAAGATGCGGCATTCAGCTCCCGCCCGTTTTTGCCGCCGATAAGGATATCCTCAACCCGCTGATGGTGCTCATTGACCAGTCTCGCCATCTTTGAATAGGCAAGGCTGTTGCCAAATTCTTCACTCAGCTTATCGACATCACGATCAATGTCCAGCATAGGCATGAGAGATATCTGGCGCAGGACCTGCACAGTCAGCGGAAGATCACGAGAGACCTCGGCAACCAGAACCGAATTGCCCTGTTCAATTCTGGGGGCAACTGTCGTATCGATAATACTATCAATACGATTCATGGCATAAATGGCGCTGCGCTGATCACCAGCTGACAGAGCACGGGCTGCGCCGAGAGCGTATTCCTGAATCTGATGAGAGGCCTTCTCAATAGCCTGAAAGTTCTGAAGAATTATCTTTTTTTCATCCTCTTCATCGAAAAACGCATCATTCAGTGCTTTCCCCCAAGATATCAGAATATCCGCTCTTTCCGCTCCGAAGTCGTCCATATCCTTTTCAATGCCAACAGCTGAGCCGTTTAGAAGAACAAGCGCAAGCGTCATGTGCTGTTTATACATAGAACGGCTGAACCGTTCAGAAGAACTGACCTGAGCAATGTCATGCGTTACATCCCTGACATGCATTTTAATGGAGGCAAATGGCCTGATCAGAAAGAAGATCAGAAGCCCGGTGGTAACGATAAAGGGTATCATCAATAGAGAAAATTTCATTCTGAGGGAGAGTCTCACGATACCTGGCCTCCCGCAATAAATGAAGCAAGTGTCTCACCAAACTTCATCGGCTTGAACACGAAATGCCGCTCCACGGCATCAAGCGCACAGATGTTGTCCTGTTCAAGGAGGCGGAGCTGGTCAGCGGTGACCGGAGGTGAGGGCAGAAAACGCTCAAGGATCGAGGTGGTCAGCTTCATAAATCCCATGGGAATGTTAAAGGTCGGCTTGCGGTATCCGAGCGCCTTTGAAATCTTTTCAACTATTTGTGCATAGGAAAGTTGCTCAGGCCCGCCGATATCGAAAGAACCCTCGTAATTACCTGGAGCTTCGATCACCCGTTCGATACATTGCAGCCAGTCCTTTATATAAATTGGCTGGAACCGGGCAGCGCCTTCGCCCGGGATCGGGATTACCGGGGAAAGCTTCAGCATGTCCATAATCTTCTTCGTAAACCCATCCCACGGACCAATGATAAGGGATGGTCTGAATATGGTATAAGGCAGGCCGCTATGCATAACGATCTCTTCGGCCTCTCCCTTTGTCTTCAAGTAGCCTGACCAGGAGCTTTTATCCGCGCCGAGGGCTGACTGAAAGAAAATATGCCTTACCCCTGCCCTCTTCGCTTCATTAACAAGGTTTTGCGTACCTTCGACATGGATTGAGCGGAACGTGGCATCACCCTTTTCTTCTATAATGCCGACAAGGTGAATGACCATATCATCAGAACGAAGAACCCCTTGCAGCGTCTCGGCCTGAGTGATATCGCCGGTAACAACCTCAACCCCTTTTTCTGCAAGAGATGTTATGGTTTTTTTTGAGCGGGCAAGGCACTTCACCTTATGCCCTTTAGAGAGGAGAAAATCTACAAGATGCCCGCCGACAAAACCTGAGGCACCGGCGATGAAGAGCACGAGATAGAAGTCAGAATTCAGGAGTCAGAAGCAAAGAAATAGGGGAAACCACAATTATCTTATTCTTCTGTCTTCTGAATTCTGTATTCTGAATTCTCAGCATATCATTTCCCTATTAGTTCACGAAACTTCTGAAAAGAAGCCGCCTCTATTTCTCTATGAGTGCTGTTGCCATGGCTGTCCATGGTTACGATTGCAGGGAAATCCTTCACCTCAAGGATCCACATCGCCTCAGTTGTGCCGAACTCTTCAAGCTTCCATGAGCCGATGGTCTTCACAATTCTGTCTGCCAGATATGCGGCTGCACCGCCAATTGTCTGAAGGTACACGCATCCTGCTTCCTGAAGCGCCTTGAGCGTCTTCTCCCCCATGCCGCCCTTGCCCATGACTCCCCGCAATCCGTATTGCCTGATGACTTCTGCCTCATACATCTCCACCCGCATGCTTGTCGTAGGACCTGCGGAAACGACCTGATAACCGTCTGCTTCTTTTTTCATAACCGGTCCGCAGTGATATAACACGCTGCCGGCAAGATCAAAGGGTAGATCTTCTTTTTTCGGTTTATTTTCAACAAGATATTTATGCACGCGGTCCCTGCCGGTAACGATCTTTCCATTGAGCAGCACCATATCTCCTGCTTTAAGGCCTACAACATCACCTGCAGAAAGGGGAAGGTTCAGTCTTTTTCCCTCTACCATATCAACCGGCCCCGTCTCATTGCCCAGCAGCCCAACGAAACATCTACAAAATAAGATGCAGGATGGCGATGGTTGACGCCGACCTTGACGCCGAGGGCTGTCTTTCTCCCGCCAAGGCCCATGGTGCCAATGCCAAGCTCATTAATTTCCTTGAGCAGTTGCTTTTCAAGCAGGGCAAGCTCATCGATCTTATTCACATCGTTCAGTTTTCTCATGAGCTGCTCTTTAGCAAGTTTTGCAACCTGATCCTTTGCAGCACCTATGCCGACACCCACTATATAAGGAGGGCATCCCCTGCCCTGGGCCTTTTGGATCGCATCGAGCACGCATTTCCTCACACCTTCGAGGCTCCGCTGTGCACCCAACTCTTCAAGAGGCAGCTTGTACGTCTGACCTGCATTCTCACAACCGCCCCCCTTGAGCATGAGGTCAATGATCAGTGATCCGCTCGGTATTTCTTCGAAATAGATGATCGGAAAACCCTCGCCGGTATTGTCTCCCGAGTTCTTATCAGTAATGATATCAACGGCATTGGACCGCAAAGGAACCTTCAGCGTCGCTTCGCGAGTTGCCTCAAGAATGGTCTGTTTCAGTTCATTCTGGCTCAGTCCAAAGGGAACCTTAACGTAGAAGACCGGAACTCCTGTGTCCTGACAGATAGGCAGTGCAGTTTCCCGGGCCCGTTTTATGTTCTCAAGAATGACGGAGAGAGATGAACCTGCAGTAGAGCCTTCAGCCTCCCCGGGCAATGCAGATTTAATAGCCTCTTCGATATCAGGAGGCAGCGATGTAGCAACTTTTTTATACAGCTCTACAATGCCGTCGAGGAGTTTGAGCACCTTTGGCTGCCTTTCTTTTCCCGGAATTTGTTAACAAATTACTCCTGTTATCATACCAAATTAACTGCAATATGTATGCATCTGCATTCCTCAATCTTTAGTTCGCGGCAGCTTGGCTTTTCTATAGGATTTAACTTAAATAGAATTAAAATAGTTATTTACAGAAATAGTATTTTTATGCTATTTTTTAAAATGCTTGTAAAAGTTGATGAGAACCCAACGCGGCAAAACATTATAACGCTCCTGAAAAAAAATGGGGGCATGACCATTGAGGAACTGAGCAAAAAGATCAGCATCACTCCCATGGGTATCAGGCAGCATCTTCTTTCTCTCGAAAAGAAAGGGCTTGTCAGTTATACCGCAAAAAAACATGGCATCGGAAGACCGGGTTTTGTGTATGCGCTCACTGAATCTGCCGATGACCTCTTCCCAAAAACATACGACAGGTTTGCCCTCGATATTCTTAAACAGGTCAAGAAAAACGAAGGGCAGGAAAAAATCAATAAAGTATTCGCATGGCGGCGGGACAAAGTTCTCGGGCAGAAAAAAGAAGCCCTTTCCGGTCTCACCGGGATCGATGAGATCATGCACGGCCTGAAGAATCTCCTTGTGTCTGAGGGATATATTGCTGATCTCGAAAAAGAGGGCGACAACTATATTCTAAAGTCCTACAACTGCCCTATCAAGAAAGTGGCAACTGAGTTCAATGAGGTCTGCACAGAGGAACTTCAACTCTTCAGGGAGTTATTGCACCGCGATGTATCTATGAAACAGTGCATGGCACAGGGAAGCCCATCCTGCGTCTTTTCGATTCCCAGCGCTTAATCTGCTGCCTGCATTATCTTCATTTTAGACTCCGCCAGAAGTGAAACCAGTCTATTCAAATGCTTTTTCTGATGGACTGCCGTCACCACGATCCGTATCCTCGGCTCTTTAACCGTGGGAGGCCGGATAGCAGGGGCATAGACTCCATGATCAAAGAGGAACTGCGAAATCCTGACCGCCTCTTTTATCGAAGAGGTCCTGATCGGTATTATGGGCGTCTCGCTCAGGCTGCTGTCGTAACCAATGTCATGCAGGGCTTTTATGAGGTATTCCCTGTTTGACCAGAGTTTCTGTACAAGTCCCCGGTCCTTTCTGATCATCTGAACAGCAGCATTGGCAGCAGCAATGACAGCCGGCGGAAGGGCCGTTGAATAAAGCAGGCTTCGTGCCCTGTTGGAGATCCATTGCATAGCATCATCGCTCCCTGCAGCAAAGGCGCCGAAAGCACCTAATGCCTTCGAAAAGGTCCCCATCTGTATGATCCACGGTTCCGGCCTTATGCCATAATGCGCCAGCGCACCTTTGCCTTTACCAAGCACTCCAGTGCCGTGAGCATCGTCAAGGTAAAGAAGTAATGGGTGATGGGTAATGGGTGATGAGTTAACTGCTATGCATAGATCATAGAGTTCCTTCAGAGGCGCGATATCACCATCCATGCTAAAGACCGTATCGGTAATTATAATCCTTCTTCGTCCCTTCTCTTTCTTCAGCAGATTCTTCAGGTGCAAAATATCACTGTGCCTGTAGACAATAGTCTTTGCTCTGCTCAGCCTGCAGCCGTCTACGATGCTGGCGTGGTTCAGAGAATCGCTGAAAATCACATCCCCCTCACCGGCGAGGACCGGTATAATGCCCGTATTGGCAGCATGCCCTGAATTGAAGACTACAGCAGCATCCACTCCTTTCCATGCTGCAATACTCTTTTCGAGTTTCTCATGAAGGAGCGTTCCTCCGGCAAGCAGCCTGGAGGCGCCTGCACCAAATCCATATTTGTGCATTGCCTGTTCTGCAGCCTTGTCAAGATCAGGATGATCGGCAAGCCCTAGGTAGTCATTTGAAGAAAAATTGACTAACTTTTTTCTGCCTATGCCTATAACTGGCCCCTGGCTGGATGCCCTTGCAAGTATCTGCCTAAAGAGTCCATTCTGCTTCAATTTCGCAAGATCATTCTCAAACATGACCTGATAGTATCACATGCGATTCAGCTGATTAAAGTTTTTCCCCTGTTGTCACGATTAAGAAGAGAGAGGATTCTATCTAACTTGTTAAAAATATTACTTTTTTATGGCGAAGTATCCCTTCTTGCGATATAATGTTTACACATTTTTGTCAATCGTATTCTATTGGTGGGGGCCTCAGGATCTCCTGAAAGGATAACCATGCAAACAAAACGTATTGGTGATCGTCTTATCGACGCCGGTCTCATAACTGAGGCTCAATTGAAACTCGCTCTTGAAGAGCAGAAGAAAACCGGAGAACTTCTGGGCGCCATCTGCTTTAGTCTGGGGTTCATAAGCCAGACTGATCTTTTCACCGTGCTCTCTATGGTACACAGCGGCGACCAGCAGAAAAAAGAGGTCAGTGATGGCGCCAATATCCCTGATGACCTCGATGATATCATCAAACAGAGCACCTCAGCGCTCAGGACCTTTGAGCGAGAGTCCAACCGGCCGGGGGATGTTTCTGTAGCACCGGTTGTAAGGCTTGTCGAGAGGATCATAACTACCGGTCTGCAGAAGGGCGCAACCGACATCCATATCGGCCCTGATGCCAAAGGCACACGCGTTCGTTACAGAGTGGACGGTCTGCTGCAGCACGGCATGTATCTGCCAAAGGAAATTCTGGCAGCTCTAGTCTCGAGAATAAAGATCCTGGGGGCCATGAACATTGCGGAAAACAGGGTGCCCCAGGATGGAGCAACAGAGTTCGCCTGGAACACTAAGGTGCTTGATCTCAGAATATCAACCTTCCCGATTCTCGGCGGTGAAAATATCGTGCTCAGAATACTCGACAAATCCCGCCTGCTCCTTGGTCTTGAGAACCTCGGCTTCATGAAAGAGGACATCGAACTCCTGAACAAGTCGCTTGTGATGCCTTATGGCCTGATTCTCGTAACCGGACCAACAGGGTCAGGGAAAACCACTACACTCTATTCGCTCCTTTCTATCATCAACAGCGTGTACAAAAATATCTTTACCATAGAGGATCCTATCGAATATCAGCTGCCCCTTGTGCGGCAGTCGCAGGTGAATATAAAGGCAGGACTAACCTTTGCCACTGGCCTGCGGTCTATACTCAGGCAGGACCCTGACGTTATCCTTGTCGGCGAGATGCGTGATGTGGAGACAGCAGAACTTGCAATCCGCTCTTCACTGACCGGCCACCTGGTCTTCAGCACGCTCCATACGAATGATGCAGCATCAAGTCTTCCAAGGATCATCGACATGGGTATTGAGCCCTTCCTTCTTGCATCTACGGTTGACACGATCATTGCCCAGCGGCTCGTCCGTCTCCTCTGCGAAAAATGCAAGGAAGCCTATACCCCTCCGCCCGAGATGGTGAAACGTCTTGAGCCAGCAATCACCAAAGACACGGTGCTATACAGGGCTAAAGGCTGTCCTGAATGCAGCGACACCGGGTACCGCGGCAGAACGGTCATTTATGAAATATTCAAGATGAACGAAGAGCTCAGAAAACTTGTCCTCTCCAAGAAAGGCTCTGATGAGCTTTTTGAAACGGCCATACGAACAGGCCTTAAAACCATGTATGCAGTCGGTATCCAGAAAGCCGCGGAGGGCCTGACATCTCTGGAAGAAGTTCACAGCGCCACGAGGACCGCATTCTGATGGCGTTTTACAATTACCGCGCAATTGATGATGAGGCGAAAGTCATCGCCGGAAAGCTGGAAGCTTCAAACGAGGGAGAGCTTGAAAATCTGCTTAATGCAAAAGGCCTCACGCTGATAGAGGCCTCCAGGGCCGGTTTCGGTATTCAGGCGCCCTTCAGGCTGCAGGACAAAGATCTCCTGAATTTCACCTATTTTCTCCAGCTTATTCTTTCTTCAGGCGTACCCCTAATGAGTGGTCTGGGCGATCTTGCCAACCAGACTGCAAACAGAAAAATATCGAGAACAGCATCTATGATCTACACAAAACTCGAATCAGGCAAATCGATCTCGGAATCGATGTTCGATTACCCTGATATCTTCCCTGGCTATTACGCGAGCATGGTAAGGGCAGGAGAGGCAGCTGGTAGCCTTGAGCAGATACTGAACGATCTGATGGTCTATATGGAATGGCAGATCAGGCTGAAAAAAGACGTAAAATCAGCACTGGCATACCCTGCCATGGTCCTCACCGCAGTGTTTGGCCTTATCATGATCCTTTTCGTCTTTGTAATGCCCAAGTTCGTGAAGATCCTGACCGACCTGAAGGTTGCACTTCCGCTTCCTACGCAGATCATGATCGGAACTGTGGAGTTTATGAAGGTTTACTGGCCGCTTATCATTCTGCTCTTCTTCTCCCTTCCCTTCATATACCGCAGACTTAGCAGGCATCTGGCCTCAAAACGGATCATTGACCGTATTGTGCTGAAACTTCCGCTCATAGGGGATCTCACCAAAAAGCTTAATCATTCACGGTATTTCAGGACCTTTGCAATACTCTATCGTTCAGGTCTGAGCATGCATGAGACCCTGAGGGTTTCTGCAGATGTTATCAGGAACACGGTCATTGCCGAGTCCTTCAACAGGGTTGCGAATGCCGTACTCAGCGGCGAGCAGATCAATAAGGCCCTCCGCATGACCGGTGATTTCGGGCCTCTGCTTTTGAATATGGTAGAGATCGGAGAAAAGACAGGAACGCTGGACAACACCGTTTTGAAGATCAGCACAATGTACGACAAGGAAATACCTGAGACATTGAAAAAGGTCTTCACGGTCATCGAACCGCTGATCCTGCTCTTGCTCGGAGGGATTGTCCTCCTGACCCTTGCGTCATTCTTCCTGCCCCTTTACAAGATCGTAGGGGGTCTCCGGGTAAGATGAACAAGGATCGCTTGGCTGACAGAAAATACCCCATTACGGGACAAAGGGGGTTCACGCTGATAGAGGTCGTTGTGGTAATGGCAATCATCGCAACGCTGACCGGCATTATGATCCCCTTCATCTACAAGGTTTGGGAAAGCACGGAGATCGATACTACCCGGGCCCGCATAACAGATCTAAAAAAAGCCATGGTCGGTGATCCCAAGCTGCTGCAGAATGGGGTGAGGACTCACTTCGGTTTTGTCGGGGACAATGGCCATCTTCCTGCCGCAGTAGCCAATCCGGATTTTGGCGGTCAGTCCACTGTTTCTGATGATCTCGTTACAGCCTCCCATATGCTCTATCCAAACTGGAACGGCCCTTATATGCCTTCTGGCTATGATCCTGCAAAATACAAGAAAGATTCCTGGGGCCGAAGCATTGTCTATACGGTAACAACGTCCGGCAGTCGGAGAGTTGCGGCATCACTGGTCAGTGGCGGACCAGACGGCATACTGGGAACAGCAGATGATATTGCAGATGCCGACCTCCAGATTTCAGAGAGGGAAGTTACACCCACCGATGCCATTCAGGGCAATCTGCTTTTTGTATTCACAAATGCAACAGCAGGCCTGATCACACCTAACTACACGGCACAGGTTACTGCAACCTATACAGGGGCATTCGGCTCAACAACTGCAGCATCCGGCTGTATTACTCTGAATATCGGCCAGATCAATCCCAGTGAAGCCAAACCTGTTACACAGAGTTTCAGCAATACCCTGTCAGCAAAACTCCCTATAGGTAGATCCGTCTTCAGGTCGACGCTGTTTACGACGAATAACTGCAGCGGAAGCGGCATACTGAGCGCAAATGATATGGCAGTTTTTATCCCTGACGGAGTGAATACATTGTCAGTAAATCTTCCGACCATTAACTACACGATCCCGTAGGAAGGACAAGGACGCAATTATGAATACATTGAATATTGACTTCAGAGGAGAGAGCCTGAGAGTCCTGTCTGCCAAGAATGGGGTCTTAAAACATGTTCTCATTTCGAAGAACTTCTCAATCTCTGATCCGAAGCTGGCAAAACAACAGCTCACCACTGCTATCCAGGAAGCTGGCGGGAAAAAAGGCAAGGCACAAGCTATCCTGCCCCACAAGATCATAAAGTTTGGCACCTTCCAGGTGCCGGCAATGGATATTGCTGATGCGGAGAAGGTAGTCAGGAGGGAGATCGCAAAAGAGCTCGGCACTCAGGACTTTGTCCTGGGCGTCAGAAGAATTATCAGGAATCAGCCCGGCAAGCAGGACATCCTCGCTGAATACGCTCTCAGATCAGATATGCAGCCGTATCTCACGCTCTTGAAGCAGTGCGGCGTCAAGCCCTCAGTGATCACAACAAGCCTTGAAGGTATAATCTGCGCCTTTAAAAAGATCAGGCCTGAAACCGAGGGGAATGAGGCAGTTCTTGAGATCGGTCAAAGCTTTATCGAGATCCTCGTCTTCAATGATGGCAAGCTCATCAACTACAAGAAGGTTCAGATGCCTGCGGTTGACGACGCAAAACTTTCCAGCAAGGACATGGATCCAGCGCAGATCTGCAAGATCAAGATGTATACCATCGTCGATGCACTCTATAACTTTATCATGGGGTCGGGAAGCGGCACAGCAGAAGAAAAGATCTCCCGCCTCTGGATCAGCGGACTCGGTTCTATCGAGGAGGGAACAACGCAGTGTATTTCCGAGGGGCTTGGCATAAGCTGCTCACTCCTGAATCCTTTCGACATTGAAGTTGAACATGCCAGCATATACACAGCAGTTGCAGGTCTTTCTATGCTCACATCTGTTTATGCCACGGAGGGCGCAGACCAGGTAGTCAATCTGATGCCTTCTGATGAGCGAAACAAAAGGAAACAGGTTGTCGGAAAGACAGCCCTTATCATTGCCCTCGCCTGCTATGTAATTCTGATTGGAGGCGGTTACACTGTCCTGAGCAGAACAGAGAGAGACCTTATTACCCTTAAGGATACATATGAAGCAGAAATTAAGGCCTCTCAAAAATCAGGAGACCCGGATAAAGGTCAGCAGGATGTAATAAGAAAAATTATGAGCAACAACAAGAACCTCTATCCCCTTTTCAGGGATATTGCTAACCTGATACCTCCGGATCTCAGCCTCACCAGTCTGGATGTCGAAAAGACCGCTGACACCACGTTCATCAAACTGGGAGCAAGCCTGCAGGCCGGTGATGAGGGACTCAGGAACTCAGCAGTCTCGAAGTTCCTGAATGCCCTTGAAGCTACCGGCCGGTTCGCCCTGGCATCCCCGCCTGAGATCACTACGGCCACTGCAGCACCCGGCGCTAAGAAGCAGGAGTTTGCAGTTAAAGCAAAGTTCGAGGTGCTGCAATGAAAAAAGAGAAACAGACATTTTTCATCATTCTTGCTGTGGTTTTAATAACAGGAATGCTCTTCTCCCTGTATGCGTTTTCCAAAATAAGATCGATCCGTGAGCTTCGGGCTTCTATTGAAAAGATAGGGACAGACCGTGCCCGGGCAATGGCAAAAGAATCCGGCAGCGCTTCTGGTGCCAGAAAAGCTATTCCCCAGAAGATGTGGTCAACCGAGTTCATCGAAACAGCGTACACTGCATCAATAAAATATGGGATCAGAGACCTGGCTTTCGAGCAAAAATCCACGGAAGGTTCTCGCAGACAAACCCAGGGCAAGGGCCTGCAGTCACTGCAGTCCTATCCAGTCAGGATTACATTTCATGCAGGATACAGGGAAATGGCTAATTTCATCCAGGAGTTACAGGGGCTTGAGCAACTGGTAACCATAGACAGCCTCAAGGTCAAACACGACAAAAGTTATCTTGCCGTAGAGATGACAGCGAGCACCTATGCCATGGAGGGGAGATAATGCTTGGGAATAAATATGTTGCAGGCATCGTAGGCATCTTGCTTGTGCTGGTCATCGGTTATAATGCTCAGTTCTTCATGTCCAGAAAAACATCGCCATCCACGCCAATAAATGCAGAACAGACGTTTACACCTCAGAGGGCGCAAAAAAGTTCGACACCTTCCAGGCAGACCGAAAGGCCGTTGCCAATACCTTCTGTTGACCTTTCCGCTAAAGAGGATAAGGGAGTATGGAAACGGGATCCCTTCTCACTTCAGGCATCAACAGATCGCAAGACTACAGAAATGGCAGATGACATCAAACTCATAGGCATCATAAAGAGGGATGGCAAGAGCCATGCACTCATCAACGGCAAGGCATATGGAGTCAATGACCGAATCGGCACCGCAGTTATCAAGGAGATAAAGCAGCACAGTATTGTGATCTTGGCAGAAGGCAAGAAACAGGAAATATCGTTTGATGATTATAAAGTGATCAAGGAGAAGAAGAAATGAAGAAATTCCCTATCGTGGCAGTCTGTCTCGCCTTTGGCATCATGGGATGCGCTTCGCCCAGGATGACTCAAGTCCCTGAGACCATGGCACTCAAGCAGCCTCCGCAGGTGCCTGCGCCGATCATAAGGCCGGAGCCTGCAAAGGCAGAAGAGCTGCCGCCCGCAAAAGAGAGAAGCAAATTTTCCCTGAGCGTCAGAGATGCTGACCTAAGAGATGTTTTCCTTCTTCTTTCAAAAGACAGTGGTGTCAACATTATCGCTGACAAGGATGTTACCGGCAAGATCTCGGTCGATTTCACGAATCTTGAGCTGAGCAGTGCCCTTTATGCTATAACGCGCCCGCTGGGCTATACCTTCAGAATGGACAAGGGGTTCATCAGAATAACAAAGCCGATTCTTGAAACAAAAACCTTCAGGGTAAACTACATCACCGGAAAACGGACGTCGACTAGTACCATGAATGCGGCGATATCAACAGGCAATAATTCAACCGGGTCTTCCGGCAGCGGGACAAACATCAATATATCCTCCGGGACTTCAGGCTCCGGGACTTCAGGCTCTTCTTCTTCATCAAGCCAAGGGACTGTGAACGTTACCACATCAGGCACATCAGACTTCTGGAAAGAGATCAGAAGAGGTCTCGAAGTACTGGTCTTTGGCGATTCCCGCGGAGGAGGGGATAGTGAAGGGGGCTTCAGCAGGGGGGATGAAAAAACAGGGAAGAAACTCATCATAAGCGAAATTGCCGGTATTGTTCTGGTAACTGACTATTCGGATAGCATGGAAAGAATTGATGATTTCCTTAAAGATGTTGAGCAGGCTGCAAGAAAACAAGTAATGATTCAGGCGCATATAATTGAGGTTGAGTTAAAAGATGACTACAAGTTTGGAATAGACTGGAACGCAGTTCTACAATTACCTGGCAACATAGATCTTTCACTCTCTCAAACTCTCAGGCCAACATTGCTTGCTGGAGATCCAGTATTTAAAGTAGACTTTAAACATCAAAAAGTAGATGGCATTCTTGATGCAATGAAAGAGCAAGGGCAGGTAAACGTTCTCTCCAGTCCCAAGGTCTCGACTATGAACAACCAACGCGCAGTTATCAAGCTTACAACAAAGGAAGTATCATGGGTAACCAGTTCGTTTGCAAATGATAATGTCATTGTTACCAATACGACACCCCAAATTGATGAGATTGGCCTTTTCCTCGATGTCACTCCTCAAATTGACGATGCCGGTGTAATCACTATGCAAATACACCCAAGTATTTCGGAAAAGAAGGGAACATCTCAATCTGGCACTAATTCAAAGCCTATTATAGATACCCGGGAAGTTGATACAATGATAAAAACACACAATGGCCAGACCATTGTTATCGCAGGTCTCATCACAGATAAGATTAATGATACGACCAAGAGTGTGCCCCTGCTCGGTGACATTCCATTCGTTGGCGCGGCGTTTAAACAGGTAGTTCAGGAAAAGAGAAAATCAGAACTTGTAATCCTCTTGACTCCTTATGTTTTGACTGACCAGTCCATTGAGGACATAAGGAAAGACCATGAAGACAGGTTCAGAAGAGCCGGACGGTCATTTGAAGCGTCACCTGTTCTTCCTTTTAATGCAAAATAGTAGATAGCAGCGGGTAAAGTCCACGTTCAACAAAGAGGGATGGCTATTTTGCCATCCCTCTTTTTCTACTTCAGATACATGAGCCTCTTATTTCTTCTTCTTTGCTGGTGCCTTCTTTGCCGTGGCTTTCTTTGCTGTTCCACAGGCGCCGCCTTTTGATTTACAGGCCATGATTACCTCCTTTTCTCTAAGGTATATGTCCAAACTATCACAGCATAGTCACGCT
This sequence comes from uncultured Nitrospiraceae bacterium, assembly GCA_964506525.1. GTDB lineage: Bacteria > Nitrospirota > Thermodesulfovibrionia > Thermodesulfovibrionales > UBA6898 > UBA6898. Next base: position 24,977 of record CAZDLA010000023.1, on the reverse strand, counting down.
GTCAATAATTATTGATACCGGATATGTTTGAGAAGTATAATGGTTTTGATTATTGGGAGTGAGGGAGGCAACTCATGAAGGTCTGCAGCCACTGCAAGAAAGAAGTAGAGACCGACAGGTTTTTCACTATAAAATCAACCTGCCCGAAATGCGGCAGTGATCTGCATGCATGCCTGAACTGCCGGTTCTATGCAGAGAATGCTCACAACAAGTGCTCGGAGCCAAAGGCGGAGTTTCAGAGGACACGAGACAAGGCTAATTTTTGTGATTATTTTGTTTTCAAGGAAGGCAGCGCAGCTTCATCTTCTGGCAAGGAAGATGCGCTGAAAAAACTGAACGATCTCTTTAAGAAATAGCATATCGGGGGAAGAGTAGTCTTCCCCCGATATCTGACTAAATATGCCTACTGGATTATGAAAGAGGTCATCCAGGAGTGATACAGTTCTGATGAACCCTGCATTTTAATCTCGAACACAATCATGTATTTTCCTGGTATGAGCTCAGCAGCCGGGGTCTCGGATATAACTTCCTGCAGAGCTTTAACGCCAGCTCTCCAAACCTGTTTCGTATCAACAAGGGGCTCATACTCGTTCTGTGCGTTCAGGGTATAGGCATGCACAGGCTCACCGCTGTCCGAAGGAGAATAGAGTGTCAGATACGCATCAACCGGGAATTTGAGCTTGCCTAATCCAACTTCAAGGCTGAGTATATTCCCACCTTCGGCAATAGATCCCACCGCCACAGGCTTTGCTTTCAGAAGGTCTTTATTGATCACTGGCCTGGAAATTGGGTCATAAGCGGCAACGCGCTGCACGGAATCTGCGAATGAAGAACTGCCTGAACTGTCTTGGTCAGAATCGCCATCGCCGCCAGCAGGAAGTGTGATCAGGACTCTTGCAACTCTTGCCTTTGATATATTGCCTGCCGCATCCCTTACCTGTGCATAGAGGACCTTTCTGCCTCCACCGTCAAATCTATAACTTAATGGTGGAGAGGAACTCCAATCATCACCACTGAGTCCAAGAAACTCGGACACCCTGTAACCGGTAACGCCCACATTATCCGTTGCCGTGAAAGCAATGATGGGAACCTGCCGTGATGATGCAGTTTTGGGCAACCTGAATACGCCTATTTTGGGCGCTCTTGTATCAGACCCTGAAGGCGGAGGTGGTGGTGTACCTGTGATATTGATCGTCACACTGACTGCTGTGGATGTTCCAACATTGGCTGCTGCATCATATGCCTTGGCTGTCAGGCTGTGTGATCCATTGCTTGCTGATGTTATAGCCCATGCAAACGAATATGGCGATGTCGTGTCTGTCCCTAACAGTGTTGCTCCATCATAGAACTCCACTCTGGTCACACCCACTACGTCTGCTGCGGTTGCATTGATCGTGACCGTCTGCGCTGTTGTGAAGCTCGCCCCATTGGCCGGTGCACTGATCGATACCGTCGGTGCTGTCGTGTCTGCAGGCGGTGCCAATGCTGCAGCAATCGCCTGAATCTCAGGCGTTGTGAGCGTGTTCAAAAAGTTCATTCCGCCTGTATTGTTGTTTATTGCCGTCTGGATCTGGCTTGCGCTCCTGCCCAGCTTTGATGACGATGCAAGGGGATTATGACAACCTTCACAGTTTGTCGCATACAGGGTTGCTCCATTCAGAGCTGTTGCTATGTTGATCGTCACACTGACCGCTGTGGATGTCCCCACATTGGCCGCTGCATCATATGCCTTGGCTGTCAGGCTGTGTGATCCATTGTTGGCTGACGTTATAGCCCATGCAAACGAATATGGCGATGTCGTGTCTGTCCCTAACAGTGTCGCTCCATCATAGAACTCCACTCTGGTCACACCCACTACGTCTGCTGCGGTGGCATTGATCGTGACCGTCTGCGCTGTTGTAAAGCTCGACCCATTGGCCGGTGCACTGATCGATACGGTCGGCGCTGTCGTGTCTGCTGTTGCTATATTAATTGTCAGACCCACTGCTGGTGTGGATGTTCCAACATTGGCCGCTGCATCATATGCCTTAGCTGTCAGGCTGTGTGATCCATTGTTTGCTGACGTTATTGCCCAGGCAAACGAATACGGTGATGTGGTGTCTGTCCCTAACAGTGTTGCTCCGTCATAGAACTCTACCTTGGTCACACCCACTGCGTCTGCTGCGGTGGCATTGATCGTAACCGTCTGCGCTGTTGTGAAGCTCGCCCCATTGGCCGGTGCACTGATCGATACCG
>CAZDLA010000023.1:0-22642 GCA_964506525.1 uncultured Nitrospiraceae bacterium | reverse complement strand
ATGTTATAGCCCATGCAAACGAATATGGCGATGTCGTGTCTGTCCCTAACAGTGTCGCTCCATCATAGAACTCCACTCTGGTCACACCCACTACGTCTGCTGCGGTTGCATTGATCGTGACCGTCTGCGCTGTTGTGAAGCTCGCCCCATTGGCCGGTGCACTGATCGATACCGTCGGTGCTGTCGTGTCTGCTACAGTCGGATGGCTGGCAGCGTTGCCAGGGAAAGTTCCTGCGTTAATCTCAACTATATTTGAGAACGTATCCCCATCTGAATCGGCATTTTGTATCGTGCCAAAAACATGACCGGCCCCGGCATATGCCAGACCATATGCATTGCGCGAACCGCCGGAAACACCATGACAGACTGTGCACAGATTGCCTGCCTGACCTGACACCGTCGACAGACTGCTTAGAGGTGATGATGGATACGTAGCCTTGAAAGATGTGGCATAAGTTGGAAATCCGTGGGATAGGCCGTAGACCCCAAGAATTGCGATCACCCCTAAGAGAAATAATACCGTAATTTTCTTCATATTTGCTCCTCCTGATTTATTTCGGGACAATATCCCGTAGTTCTTTATTCAGCAGGGATATCTTGCCGTATCAAAATGAAGTCAACGTTAACTATTAATTAAACTAAGTTAATTACTTACTATTTTTATGCATGATTGCTGTTGACTGAAGAGCACAGTATTGCTCAAGATTCGATTCACCATTACTCAATCCTGACGCGCTGATTTGAAAAGATATTTTGAAGTTAAGAAATGGGAGGGAAGTTCATACGAAGTGATTAATACGCAAACAAAAAAGGGCCTAAGGCCCCTGTCGTATTTCTCGCGCCATTCGGTAGATCAGTTCCTGTTATCTAAAAATAAGCACACCTGCATAGACAAGATAAAGCATTCCTCCGAAAAGCATCACAAAGGGTGAAATACGTTTTGTCACCGTAATGACACCAAGAACCGCAGAAGCAGAAGCGATCGCAAGCACTGCCGAAAAAAGCGCCATCCCGGTAATATTCCAGTCAGTATAGAGCAGTCCCACTGAAACAGGGAATGTTGACTGAAAGACCATGGCACCAGTGATATTTCCAAGGGCAAGCGTGTCCCTCCCCTTCCATGTCCAGGTAACGCTGTTGAACTTCTCGGGAAGTTCAGTAGCGACCGGGGCGAGAAGCAGGGCAAAAATAAGGGGATCCATGCCGAATTTAGCTGAAATAACCTCAAGGCTCTGCACAAAAGTATGCGCACCTTTTATCATCACTGCAAGGGCTAACACGATTTGTGCAAGGATCACAAAGAAGGGGGGCTTTGGCCTCTGTATTAAGGGCTTGAGCCTCTGTATGATCCGCCACAGATACATACCCTCTGAATGCTCCATCCCGGCGCTTTCACTTCTAAAGGTCAAATATGCATAAAATATATAACCGGCAACAAGGGCAAAGGATATGGGCACTAATAGATTTTTCCCACCGATTATGGGCAGAACAATAGCCGATGAATACATTACAAGAAAGAAGATAAGGTCCCGCCTGATAGAGTGTGCCTCAACCTTCAGCTCAAAATTGCGTTTTTTGCTGAACGTAGCAATGGTCACGGTCAAGCCGACAAGAAAGAAAGCCAGGGTCGAGAGCATAAAGGGAGCGCCGAGAATTGCACCCACGCCGATCTCCTTTGCAGAGGCACCGCCATACATGAAGATCGCAACAACCGGCAGGATAGTTTCGGGCAACGCAGTGCCGACTGCAGCAAAGATACTGCCTACAACTGCCTGCGAAAAGGAAAAGTGACGACCAAACTCCTCAATGCCATTGGTAAAGAACTCAGCAGCGATTAGGATAAGGACAAGGCCGAATATCAGGAAAAGAAAGGAAAGCAACATCAGTGAACAATAAGAACCGGGCAGGGAGATGACCTGAGAACTGATTCAGTTGTGCTGCCGATTAATAATCCCTGGATATAGGAGAGGCCGCGGGCGCCCATAACAACAAGATCATACCCGCCATCGTCAGCAACCGAGCAGATCTTTTCTGCCGGATTTCCATGGAGAATCTCTCCAGCATGCTGAATGCCTGAACTCTGGATCATTCTTGACAGTTCTGCCTCGGCTTCGGCCTGCATCTGCCGATCGAACTGGTCATTGTCGATCTTACCGATAGCCTCCCATACTGCCCACCGGCTCTTGATCGTATGCGAAGGGATGCTATGTACAACATGCAGCTCCGCAGAGAATACCCGCGCGTAATCAGAAGCCCTCACAAGTGCCTTTTGGGCGTTCTCAGAAAAATCCACGGCGCAGAGGATCTTTTTGATGACCCGGCCCCCCTGCATATCTGCTCTGGGCCCGCGCACCACAAGCATAGGCATTTCCAGGGATTTGATAAGCCGCTCTGAACTGCTTGGCCTGAAGGCATGGGACTGATACCCGATGACCAGAAGGTCCGGCGAAAACTCTTCTATTGCCTTCACAAAGGATTCGTGGAGCCTCCCCATCATGATACGCGCATCAGAAGATATGCCTTGTTTATCAAAAACTGCTCTCCAGCGCTGGAGTTCTCCCTCATCGCGCTTCTGCTCTTCTTCAATATAGGGCATAAGATATGTTGGAGGGGTAAGAAGGTAATCGATCACATACAGCAACCTGACCGATGACTTCGTCTGAGCGGAAAAATACGCAGTATAGGAAACGATCTTTTCTGTGTCAGCGCCTAAATCTAAGCCTGCAAGAATACAATGAGATTTCATGTTTTCAGGTTCCCCCCTCTCCTTTTTTCCACAGACCGCCCTTCCCCTCTATCCTCTTGCAGCATTCTCAACAGGCATCTATCCCGAAACGCTCAAAAGAAAAGGGACAAATTCCTTTGTCCCTTTTCCGAACCTGTTCAGGGAAGGTATTATTTCCTTATTGCATCCTTCAATGCCTTGCCGGCAGTGAACTTAGGAGTCTTTGCTGCCGCGATCTTGATCTCCTGGCCGGTTCTTGGGTTGCGACCCATCCGTGCCTTTCTCTTGGTAACGCTGAATGTGCCAAATCCCACAAGGGTAACCTTCTGCCCCTTCTTCAGTGCACCTTTAACTGCATCAAGCGATGCATCAAGCGCCCTCGCTGCATCCGCCTTGCTAAGACCTGCGCCTGCGGCGATCTTTTCAATCAGTTCTGCTTTTGTCATTATCCTCCCCCCTTTCTGTAGTTATTGTTCTATGTTAAATATTGCTCTGATAACACTATCAAGAACATGTTTTTTTGTCAAGCATTTGCCTCTTGTTCAGCCCTATAAATAAAGGCTTTAAGGCACCTCATGCCCTGTAATTCAGGTCGCCTTATGACTGCAGTTCCTGAACGCAAACTTACGTCACTATACCTCTCGACTATTTACCGGTTTTAGGGTAGCCTACTAATAAGGAGAATTATCATGAACCATGTCCATAAATATGAATCAGTCTCCCACCACGGCATCTCAACAGAACTCATGGAGTTCGGGATTGAGGCGGCTGAGATGCGCAGGTGCAAGAAGTGCGGCAAAGAGATGCCCTTCCTTCTTACCAAAAGAGGTGTATGGGTTTCCCTGTTTGCGGAAGGAGAAACAGATCAACAGGATATTCTTCTTGCATAGCTGACATCTTTTTCACGACTTCTGAAAGGCTTTTCAGGTATCGTCCTTTGGCAAATATGAGCTTCCCGTGTTACTGTAACGCACAGAGAAAATAGATACCTATTGCGTATCAGCCTGTTTCATGACAAAGACTATTTCACAGAAAACCCCGGATAAAACTGCAACTCACCGCCTGACATTCCCTGAGAATGAGGCAATGCTGCCCTGGCTTTCCCTGCTCCTTGACGCCTATGCAGTGATCGACAAGGGCGTTACCATCGCGATCAGCAGAGAGAAGCGAAAACAGAAGAAACGGCTTGCCTGCGCAGAGAAGTGTGACACCTGCTGCAGAACAAATACAGACATTCCAGTGTACCCCCTTGAGCTTGCCGGCATTACCTGGTATGCAACCGAAAAGGTGGAACAGCCCCTCCGTGGTATTATGCTTCAGCAGCTTTCATCCCAGGCTGCCAATCCTCCCTGTCCCTTTCTCATTGGCAACATGTGTTCAATCTATCCAGTCCGTCCTATTGCCTGCAGGCAGTATATCGTCTTTGGCAGACCCTGCGCTCACGATGAAGACCCATACTACACGAGGCGGGAAGATCTTCTCACACCGATCCAGGATTTTACCAACGAGGCTGTTTTTATCATGCTTCCTTTCTACGGCATAACAAAAGAAGCAGACAGGCAGAAGGCCTTAAACAACCGATTTATCCATACAAAGGTGCAGAATATCTTTTCCTGCAACTGGAAGTCGCTGGCAGAAAAGATCATCACATTCGATGCCAGCATAAGAAGAGATCCATTGCCAAAAAAGGGGAATAATGAAATGACCTATATCGAGATCATCGTAACAACACCAGAAGAATCACGGGATGCACTTATCAATAAAATGTCTGAAATGGGCGCTATCGGCTTCATTGAACAGGATGGCGGGCTGATCGGCTATTTTGAGCCCAAACAATCGCCTGCTGAGATATGCGATGAACTGGGGAGGTTCAGGTCATTACTGAAAACTTCAGGGCTTGATGCCTCATTTTCCCTTTCCCATGCTGTCCTGCCTGAAAAAGACTGGAATGAGACATGGAAAGAAAGCTTCACCTCAATTGATGTTGGTGATAATCTCACTATCATCCCATCATGGCTTCAGTCTGAGACCAAGCGCATCCCGATCATCATTGACCCGGGCATGGTCTTCGGTACTGGCCATCATGAGACCACGCGGACCTGCCTCAGTATGATAGAAAAGATTGCTGGCGTTGGCAGCAAGAGGAGATTTCTGGATGTTGGCACCGGCACCGGTATCCTTGCGATAGGGGCTTCAAGGCTGGGGTTTGAGCAGGTGACCGCAGTTGATATCGACCCTCTTTGCGTTGATGCGGCCGCAAGGAATGTAGCGGCAAATGGGCTGGGGAATGTTGAGATCAAAGAAGGCGGCATATCAATCGCTACCGGAACCTATGACGTCATTGTAGCAAACCTGCTTTCAGAGATACTTACTGAAATTGCCCCTGACCTGGCTGCCCGTCTCCATCCCGGAGGAACTGCGATTCTTTCCGGCATGCTCACCGGGCAGGAAGATGGAGTAATAGAGGCAGTGACCTCAGCCAGACTCACCTTTCAGGAAAAGATTATAGACGGCAAATGGGTCACCCTGGTCGTGGGGAAGTAGAGGGGAAGACTAAGTTATCGTTGTCTATTCTTTCGGTTCTGAACTGTCTTTTGCGCTTTCGCCTTTATGCATCTGCAACAGCAACACCGATGCAATAACGAGCCCTGCCCCGCCGATCTGCAATGGGGTCAGGACCTCACCAAGAAGTGCAAAAGCGATCATTCCTGCCATGACCGGCTCAAGTGTTGCGGTAATGCTTGCATGCGTGGAACGAATACGTTTGACCCCCTCGTTATAAAGACCGAAAGGCGCTACTGTACCAAAAAGACTTACGTAAACTATCCATCCCCAGGCAGAAGCACTATATTGGGCTGAAAAAGCGGTAAAGGGAGGTATTATTATATTCCAGACAATTGCTGCGACCAGGAGAGCATAAGACAGGACTGTCCAGGCTGAATAGGTGCGCATCCCGTATTCGCTCCTGACTGAATAGAGAGCCAGGGCAACAGCAGAGGCCAGACCTGAAAGGATGCCGGCCTTATTCATATCGAACATATTCAGATTATAGGCTCCAACCATAAGATAACAGCCGATGATCGCACCGACGATCGCCGTAAAAGTAAATGCAGACAGTTTTTTTCGATGAAAGAAAAAAGAATAGAGTGCGATCAGCACTGGCGCCTGGTACTGGAGCAGGACAGCCGCAGCAACCTGTATCCTGCTGATTGCATAAAGATACGTAAACAGCATGACTGCCAGAACAACACCAAGTATGATGAAATACACGACGTCACTTCGTGCTATTTTCAGCAGGTAACGCCTTCGGAAAAGCAGAAAGAAAAAGAGCAGGGCCGCAGCTATTGTTGTCCGGAGTTGGACCAGTTGAAACGGGCTTACCTCACTCTGCAGGAGGAACTTGGATGCATTGCCTGATGCTGCCCAGAGCAGTGCAGCTGCACATACAGATATATAGCCAAGCCGGACGGCACGTATTTCAGACATAAGAAACAAGGTAAACGGTCTTGAAGGACATATGCCCCCTGCAGGCGCTATCGGGTGAGGCTGCGGTATTTGATCCTGTGAGGCTGATCAGCAGCAGAACCTAAACGTGCCTTGCGGTCAGTCTCATACTCGGAATAGTTGCCATCAAACCAGACAACCTTGCTATCTCCTTCAAAGGCAAGAATATGCGTTGCAATCCTGTCCAGAAACCATCTGTCATGGCTGATCACCACAGCACATCCTGCAAAAGTCTCAAGCGCCTCTTCGAGCGCTCTCATGGTGTTGACATCAAGATCATTCGTCGGCTCGTCAAGGAGCAGAACGTTCGCGCCTTCCTTAAGCATACGGGCGAGGTGCACGCGATTGCGCTCTCCGCCTGAGAGCAGACTCACCTTTTTCTGCTGGTCCTGCCCGGAAAAATTGAATTTCCCTACATAGGCACGCGAGTTAACCTCTTTTTTGCCGATCTGAACTGTGTCCTGGCCATCGGAAATCGCTTCCCAAATGGATTTATTCGGATCGAGAATATCCCTGGACTGATCAACATAGGCAAGCTTTACGGTATCGCCTATCCTGATCTCACCTGAGTCAGGCTTTTCCTGGCCAATGATCATGCGAAAGAGCGTTGTTTTTCCTGCGCCATTGGGGCCGATAACGCCTATGATGCCGCCGGGCGGAAGCGAAAAGGTCATCCCCTCGACAAGAATATTCTCACCGTACGCCTTGGTCACGTTGTCTGCTTCTATAACAACATTTCCGAGCCTCGGTCCGGGCGGGATAAATATCTCCATCTCTTTTGACTGCTTTTCCATATCCTGCTGAAGAAGCATTTCATATGAGGTGATACGGGCCTTTGATTTGGCATGCCTGCCTTTAGGCGACATCCGGATCCATTCAAGCTCCCGCTGCAGGGTCTTCTGCCGTTCGCTCTCAGATTTTTCCTCCTGCTTCAGCCTGTTCTGTTTTTGGTCAAGCCAGGATGAATAATTGCCTTTCCAGGGGATTCCCTGCCCTCTGTCGAGTTCCAGGATCCAGCCGGCTACATTATCAAGGAAATACCGGTCATGGGTCACGGCAATAATAGTGCCGGCATAACTCTGAAGGTGATGCTCGAGCCAGGCAACAGACTCAGCATCAAGATGATTGGTCGGCTCATCGAGAAGAAGGATATCAGGCTTCTGAAGGAGAAGTCTGCAGAGCGCCACCCGCCTTTTCTCGCCACCGGACAATACCTTTATCGGTGTTTCAGCCGCAGGACACCGGAGCGCATCCATTGCCATATCAAGGCGGCTGTCAAGATCCCACGCGTCAAGGACGTCGAGCTTTTCCTGAACCTTACCCTGCCGCTCGATCAGCTTGTTCATCTCATCATCAGACATCGGCTCAGCGAATTTTTCATTGATCTGGTTGTACTCATTCAGAAGGTCGACCGTCTCCTGAACACCCTGTTCAACGATCTGTCGAACGGTCTTTGTATCATCAAGAACCGGCTCCTGCTCAAGAAACCCGATCGTATGACCGGGAGATATAACCGTCTCGCCCACAAATTCCTTGTCAACACCTGCCAGAATCCGCAGAAGGGAACTTTTGCCTGACCCGTTCAGGCCGAGCACACCGATCTTTGCGCCGTAGAAATAGGAGAGGTAGATGTCTTTCAGCACCTGCTTCTTGTTATGGAACTTGCTGACGCCAACCATTGAGTAGATAACTTTATTCGGTTCGTTTGCCATAGGGGAGATTATACCATGTTTGGGTTATCGGATTTCTGAATTTGTCTAAAAAGAAGAGCCCTCTTCCGAGGGCCCTGAATTCTCTACGCTGACTTCTGTATGCCGGATTCCTGTTTTATGCTGCAGGTGCCGGAGTCGCCTGTTTCGCTTTCTTTTCAGCAGCTGCTGCAAATACTTCCTGGGCATTGAAGGTTCCATCGATCGCCTGTGTTGGGCATTTGGCAGTGCATATGCCACAGCCGATGCATTTTACCTGATCGATCGAATGTTTCTTCTTCAATTCGCCGGCAGGAGCATCAACAGGGCATACCTTGGTGCAGATCTGACAACCGATGCACTTGTCTGTAATAAAGGCCTTTGGACGCACAGGCAGAAGATCCGCAATAGCCTTTGTCGGACATTTGCCAACACAGAGGCCGCAGACCTTGCACTTGCCGGTATCGATACGTGAGAAGTTATTTTGTACAGATGGGGCGTCAAACGGACAGACCTTCACGCATGCACCGCAGGCAATACAGCCTAAGTCGCAGTTCTTTCTTGTATCTCCGCCTTTATCCCTTGAGTGGCAGGCAACAAGCACCATCCTGGATGCCGGAAGAACTTCAATGACCTTCTTGGGGCATGCCTGCTCACACTTCCTACAGCCTGTGCATTTGGTGATGTCAACGACCGGAAGGCCTTCATTGCCCATATGCATGGCATCAAAGGGACATACCCTCGTGCAGGTACCGTATCCGAGACATCCATTAGCACAGGACTTGTCTCCTCCTCCTGCAAGCACTGCAGCCCTGCAGTCAATAACGCCTTCGTATACGAACTTCCTTCTTGATCTGCTGGTCGAACCCTGGCACATGATCCGCGCAAAGAGCGGCTCTCTTAAGTCTGCTTTCTTTCCGGTTATGAGCGCGACTGCTTCAGCTCCTTTTGCCCCTGCAGGAGTACAGAGATTCGGCGCAACATCCGGGTTCTTGACCACAGCCTCGGCATACTGCTCGCAGCCCGCATAACCACAGGCCCCACAATGCGCATGGGCAAGCACATCCAAAACTTTCTCAACCCGGGGATCGACCTGCACAGCAAATCTCTTCGCGGCAATGGCAAGGCCGGCGCCAAAGACCGTCCCAAGACCTGCCAGGAAGACAAGCGTCCATTTGACAAGGGGAACGATATCGATCTTCTCTTTTGCCTCGATCCCGCCGCCAACACCGGCAAAGGCAGCACCTGCAAAAAGGAGGATGAAAAAGACGGCAGTCAAACCGGTCTTTTTTCTATTCAGTCCTGTAGACATAGTTATTAACTCCTTATTTTTCAGTGCCTCTTTCGGCACTAATTACTGATCACGAATTACTTATTACGGTCTCTTACAACGTAATGAGACCTGAAAATCCGGTGAATGCAAGTGCTATCAGGCCGGTGATCACAAATGCCATAGGAAGACCCTTGAATGCTACGGGCACATCTGCAAGCTCAAGTTTCTCACGGATGCTTGCCATGATTACGAGGGCTAGTCCGAACCCTAAGCCTGAACCAAGACCAAATGCAAGGCTCTGCAGGAACGTGTATTTTTCGCCTACGCTCACCAGAGGAACAGCAAGGATGATACAGTTCGTCGAGATCAGGGCAAGATAGATGCCGAGCTTGTAGTAAAGTCCGGGAGAAACCTTTCTCATGATCGTATCTGATGCCTGGACTATGCCTGCGATGATGCCGATGAAAACAATGATTTCAAGGAATGTGATCCCAAGAGGCTCCATCACCTTATTAAACACGACCCAGCTGAGCGCTGCACTGATCATCATGACCGCAGTAAAGGTGATGCTCATGCCGACCGCTGTCTCCATCTTTTTCGAAACGCCGAAAAAGATACAGAGACCCAGGAACCGCGTAAAGACGAAGTTATTAATGAGCGATGCAGAGACAATAAGCTCAAAATATTTAATGAATTCGCTTTCCATTGTTATCTCCTTCTAATGCGAAACAGCGCCTCTCTTCATATACCGGATATCGATCCAGTTGAAGAGGGCCATGAGTATTCCTACTGCAAGGAACCCGCCTGCAGGCAAAACCATGATCAGGACAGGCTTTGTATTAATAAAAGTAAAAACATGCTGGGTCGAAAGCCCTGTCGGAATAGTAAGCGTTCCTTTGCCGACCAGTTCCCTGAAGAAACTTATCACCGTAAGCGCAAATAAGAATCCTACACCCATGCCGAGCCCGTCCACCATCGAAGGGACTATGCTGTTCTTGGACGCGAACATTTCTGCCCTTGCCAGGATCGAAGCGAAAGCAACGATCAGTGCTACATAGAGCCCTACTTTTGCATAAACGTCCGGGACAAAAGCAGCCATCAGCATCTGGGTTATCGTGACCCACCCGGAAATGACAAGCATGAAGATCGGCAGTCTTACCTTGGGCTGTATGACTTTTCTCATCAGGGAAATAGTTATGTTCACCATCGTCTGGACAAACAGAACTGCCAGTCCCATAAATATCCCGTTCTTCAGGTTGTTGGTAACCGCAATCGAAGGGCAGAGGCTTAACGCAAGTTTAAAGATCGTGTTCTCTTTGATGATCCCGTTAAGAAACAGATCCTTGAGATTAGTTGTGCTGGTGCTGGACATCTTTATTGCCTCCTTCCTTGATCGTCTTTATGAGAAAAGCCACACCGTTCTTTACCGCATCTTCAGAAACTGCACGGGTTGATATTGTGGCCCCAGAGATGGCCTGAATATATTCCGTGGTCTCGGTCTTCAGAACCTTCAGGTGATCAATGTCCTTGCCCGCGAACTGGTTCTTGAAGGAATCGGTCTCGATCTCATCCCCAAGTCCCGGTGTCTCACCATGACCGAGTATATTGATCTTCTGAACCTTGAAGTCCTTGTCCACAGCAATAAAGGTGTTGATATAACTTGAATACCCTTTGCCAAAAGACTGGATAACATACCCGACGGTTTCATCGCCTTTCCTGGCCTCGAAATACTTGGCATGTTTATCATGAATCGTCCAGTCTCCCAGTTTCTTGAATTCAGCACCGGGAATCAGGATCTTCAACGCGTCCTGCTCTGCCTTCTCGTTATTTCTGAAAATTTTTGGCGATGCATTCGCATACACAAAGGCGAGGATGAACCCGCCAATCAGATACACGATGACGAGGTTTAAGGTTATCTTGAATATGTCCTTGCCGGTCATTACTTGCTCTCCTTTGCCTTTTCCTGCTTCACGGCACCGAAGACCTTTGCCTGGAAGCTGCGGTCGATCAGAGGAGCAAAGCAGTTCATGATAAGTATCGCGAACATGACGCCTTCGGGAAACCCGCCTTTAAGCCGGATCAGCATGGTCAGAAAACCACAGCCAACCCCAAAGAGAATCTGACCACTTCGGACAGACGGCGAAGTAACATAGTCGGTTGCCATGAACCAGGCGCCTAACATCAGGCCGCCGCTCAAAAGGTGAATGATCGGATCGCCTGCCATAAAGATCATCTTGCCGGTCGCAGGATCCTTGCCGCCAAATACATATGCCATCACTGCAACCGTACCAAGGAATGACACAGGAATATGCCAGGTTATATATTTCTTATAAAGGAGAAACAGGCCGCCGATCAGAATGGCAACAGCTGAAACCTCGCCAATCGAGCCTGCCCTGTTGCCGGTCAGGAGATGCATATACAGGTTCATCTTGTCACCGAACACTTCTATAAGTTTGGCAATGCCTTCTTCCTTTAAGATGCCGAGCGGGGTCGCAGTTGTCTTTGCATCCATGGCAAAAAATGCGACAGCTGGCTCATTCCAGATGGTCATTGCCTTTGGCCAGGATAATAGCGCGAATGCCCTTCCGATCAGCGCAGGATTAAAAACATTGAAACCAAGGCCGCCGAAAAGCTGTTTGGTTATGACGATCGCAACAAACGATGCGATGACCGGAACATGAATAGTGAATGGTGAAAATGACCAGAGAGATGCCGGCATATTCATGCCAAGGAGCAGCCCCGTAAGAAAGGCGCTGCCGTCGTTCATAACCGACTTCTTGCCTACCATCTTCAGATACCACCACTCTGAGGCTATACAACTGATGACGCAGAGAGCTGTCACGAAGAGCCCCTTGAGGCCGAAGAAATAAACGCCTGCAAGCATGGCAGGCATAAGCGCTATGCTCACGGTCCACATGATTCGGCTTGTTGTCTCGTCGCTTCTTACATGGGGACTTACTGATACGATCAATTGTTCTTTTTTCGTTGCCTCCATCTATATCTCCTTACGGCTTTACCATAGATTTCGCTAATCTTACGAGCTGAACGATCGGCCTCTTTGACGGGCAGACATACGCACAGGACCCGCATTCAAAACAGTCGAACAGATTATATGCCTTTGCCTCTTCATAAAATCCTTTTTCCGAGAGCACGCTCATCATGGAGGGCATCAGGCCCATAGGGCATATGTCAATGCATCTGCCGCACCGGATGCAGGGGCCGAACTCCTCTGTATGCGTAACGATATCTTCCGGAATTACCAGGATACCGGACGTGCCTTTTGTTACCGCAACATCAAGAGAAGAAAGGGCAAAGCCCATCATCGGGCCGCCTGAAATTACCTTTGCAACTCCGTCCCTCAATCCGCCGCATGCTTCAACCAGGTCGCCGACCTTGGAACCGATCCTGGCCATAAGATTCTTCGGCTGCTTTATGCCTTCACCGGTGACGGTCACGACCCTTTCGATAAGAGGTTTGCCGAACCTTGCAGCCTCATAGATCGCAAGCGCTGTGCCCACATTCTGGACAACAACGCCGACATCCATTGGAAGCGCCCTTGGCGGAACTTCGCGGCCGAGCACTGCCTTGATAAGCATCTTCTCAGCACCCTGGGGATATTTCACATGACAGGTAATAATACTGATGTCAGGTTCTCCAGCGGCAGCTTCTTTCATCTTTGCTATTGCCTCAGGCTTGTTGTCCTCTATTCCTATATATCCCTTCTGCACACCGCGGATCCTCATCGTGATCTTGAGGCCTTCGATGATCTCCCGGGGCTTTTCAAGCATAAGCCGGTAGTCTGCAGTAAGATACGGCTCGCACTCTGCGCCGTTCAGAAGGATAGCATCAATGGTCTTTTCCTTGGGAGGTGATAGTTTAACAACAGTCGGAAATGCTGCGCCGCCCATGCCGACAATGCCTGCGGCCTTAACCTTTTCCTTGAGCTCATCCGCTGAAAGACTCATATAATCAGGATTGTCCTTGAGCGCTGCCCATTCCTCCCTGCCGTCATTCTCGATAACAACAGAATTGATCATCCTTCCCATGGCATTCGGAAATTCGCCAATCGCCACCACCTTGCCGGAAACAGAGGCATGAACAGGCGATGAGACAAAGGCTGATGCTTCTCCCACAACCTCTCCTTTCTTCACTTCCTGGCCGATCGTTACGATAGCGTTACAGGGTGCGCCGATATGCTGACTGAGAGGAATAATGACGATCTTGGGGGCTTTTACATCAATGATAGGTGAGTTGGCAGCTAATTCCTTCTTATCAGGCGGATGTATCCCGCCCTTAAACGTTGCTGTGCCCATTATGAAGATTTCCTCCTTGGGATTTTGGGAGAACAAAAAACACTATTTGATACCATGTGGAAGCGTAATCTGTCAAGCTCCTGCTTATTTTTTCATAACAAAAACTTATTATCGGCGCTTAATGGATTTATCGCCTTGACAGTTCCCG
This sequence comes from uncultured Nitrospiraceae bacterium, assembly GCA_964506525.1. Lineage (GTDB taxonomy): Bacteria > Nitrospirota > Thermodesulfovibrionia > Thermodesulfovibrionales > UBA6898 > UBA6898. Next base: position 8,991 of record CAZDLA010000023.1, on the reverse strand, counting down.
CACAACATGGTTCTATGTAATCAGGAGAAGCCAACAATGAAGACAAAACTGACCCAATGCATAACAGCCCTTTTTCTGTCAGCCCTGCTCGCTTCATGCAATGTCCTGGCAGGACCTCCCGGCTCAGAGTACAATCTTTCATCGTGCGATTCAGCCCAATCCTTTCCGTACGACGGATACCTTGAAGGGCAGCCGACTACGGACTTACGGCTCACCGGAGGCGTGTATGTTTGGCGGGACGGGAACAACTGGCATCTGAGGGTGGCCAAGAAATGGATTAGACCACAGTTCGTGATGCCGCGGGACCCTGTAGTTTCCGGCAGCATTATTATCGACAGGGGCATTGTCTTTAACCCCCGGAAGGTCGATGTCAGTCCCTTGAATGATGTCCGGTTCAATAAGGACGAAATAGCATTCAAGTTTGATTTCAGGGAAGGTCTTGGCAGGGAGGTCGAAGGAGTCGATTTTACGGTAAAACCCCTTGGCAGCGACTACTGTATCACCCTCGATATCAGGCTCAATGGCGTACCGCAGCCAGGCATGGTCTATTTCGGAAGATTCTCGCGCACGCCCGAAAACCTGCCTCTCACGGTCAGAATGCGCGGCTTTTAACCTATTGACAGGTCACGATTAAGATCTCTCACACCACTGCCGCGCGTTCTGGAACATCTTGAGCCATGGCGAAGCTGTTAATTCTCGTTTCCATGCCTCGGACATATATGCCCATTGCCATTTCAGAAACACACGCTCCGGGTGAGGCATAATGGCAAGATGCCTTCCGTCAGGCGAGCAGAGCGCTGCAATGCCTTCAGGTGAACCGTTAGGGTTAAAGGGATACGCCTCGGTAGGATTACCGTTGTCGTCTGCATAGCGCGCCGGAGCAAGACCTTCGCGAAGGACCCTCTCCTTTATTGAACTGTCTGGGAAATAGGCATGGCCTTCACCATGAGCAACCCATACGCCAAGCACAGAGTTCTCCATGCCCTTGAGCATAATCGAAGGACTTTCGAGGATCTTTAAGGAAGAGAACCGTGACTCGAACCTGCCTGATGTATTATGGATAAAGCGCGGCTGGTCTTTGTTGTCTATGCCCTGCCAAGGTACCCAGCCTAGGAGAGCAGAAAGCTGGCATCCATTGCATACACCGAGACTGAAAGTGTCCGGCCTGTTATAGAAGGTCTGGAACTGCTGATAGATACCCTTATTGAACCGTATGACGCCTGCCCAGCCCTTTGCAGAATCGAGTACGTCTGCATAACTGAACCCGCCGACAAAGACTATTCCCCTGAAATTCTCAAGCCTCACCTTTTGTTCAAGGAAATCGGTCATGGTCACATCCCAGGTCTCGAATCCAGCCTGGAAAAAAGCCGATGTCATCTCCCGGTCGCCATTACTGCCCTCATCGCGGATAATAGCAACTCTTGGCTTGTCTGTTTTTTCAATGATCTCAGCAGGCGTATTCTCCGGAACAAAGGAAAGTTTGAATGTCTGGCCTTTTCTGTTATAAATGGCTTTCTTCTCCTGCTGTGCAGATGCAGGATTTCTCTGGAGTCTGTCTAACTGGTGGCTCGTCTCTTCCCATGTCGCCCGGAGAATCCTCATATCCTCGTTCAGAACCAAGTCACCATTAATAGCAATAGTGACCTTCTTTTTTCTGGAGGTCCTGCCAATACATTGATAAGACAGTCCCTTATTCTCCAGGATTTTTTTTATTGCTCTTTCATGTTTAGGCAGATACTCGATCACCATGCCGAGTTCTTCTGCAAAGAGCAACGGTAATGCGTCCTCTTGCCCCTTGCCTCTTGCCTCGTGCCCGACGATATTCACCTCTATCCCGCAATTGCCCGCAAAGGCCATCTCGAGCAGTGTAGTAACAAGTCCGCCGTCGCTTCTGTCATGGCCTGCTACTATCAACCCATTATCGATGCATTCCTGGATAGCGTGGAAGCCGTTCTTCAGCAGAACAACATCATCAATATCCGGCGACTCATTGCCAACCTGGCCATAGCACTGAGCAAGAGCTGATCCGCCTGTCCTGGCCCTGCCATTGCCGATATCAATGAAAATGAGTTTGCTCTTGCCAGGCAGCTTGATGTCAGGTGTTATAACCTTATTGATATCCGAGCAGGTCGCATAAGCAGAGATGACAAGGGTTCCGGGTGATTTAACGATCTCGGTCGAGCCATCAGCATTCGTGACCTTTGCCGCCATAGAGAGGCTGTCCTTGCCGCCGTCGATCGCTATGCCGAGCCCGATCATGATATCCCTCATAGCAATGGCTGCATCATAAAGATCAGCACCCTCACCGGGGAGCTTCGGCGCCCACATCCAGTTGCCCGAGCATTTTATGTCCTCAATGCTGCTTATCTTTGCCCACATGATATTCGTGACAGCCTCTGCCACAGACATCCTTGCCATTGCAGCAGGATCAATCAGCCCTTTCAAGGGCTGCTCGCCGATCGAGATTGCGGCACCGGTTGTTCCAAAATGGCTCTGTGCTATGACTGCTACATCTGAGACCGTAAGCTGGAGCGGTCCTGCGCACTGCTGCTGTACGATTAGACCGGTAACTGACCGGTCAACCTTGCTGGCCAGAAATCTTTTTGAGCCGACAGAAACAAGCCTAAGCACACGGTCAAGGGCATCCCCTACTGTAAGCCCTTCAGGAAGTGCAAGCGGGCTTCTTTCGCGCTTTATCCTGTCGAGTATAAACGTCTTTTGCGGCATACTGCCGAGGATCTTTTCAAGATGCAGGTTGACTGGCGTACTCCCGTCTGTCTCGTCATGAAGCACAATGTATCCATCCCCCGAGATCTCTCCGATAAACGCACAGGGGACCTTCTCCCTTCTGCAGAGGCTGAGAAACTCCTCTGACCTCTCAGGGCTGATAAGCAGGGCATTCTGCTCCTGAAACTCTGCGCCCCATATTTCGAGCACGGAAAGTGTAGCGTCTCCAAGCTGGATCTTTCTGATCTCTATCTTGGCACCTGCAGGATAGATGATCTCCTTCACCACATTGCAGTTGCCTCCTGCTCCCTGGTCATGGATGGACACGATCGGATTCCTGTCGCTAAGCTCAACACATGCCCGGATCACCCGGTTCATCTTCTGTTCCATCTCAGCATCACCGCGCTGCACAGCATTGAAGTCGAGTTCAGCAACATTCTGTCCCTGGATCATGCTTGACGCTGCGCCGCCGCCCATGCCGATGCGGTACGCCGGACCACCGACCTTGGTAACGAGCATGCCTATCGCGGGCTCGTTCTTTTCAGAGTGGCTCGCATCCATCTGGCCGACACCTGCAGTGAACATGATTGGCTTGAGCCATTCTCTCCGCTCACGATCTGGCAGTCTCATGCCAAGTGAACGGGTAAACCCCTGTATCATGGGCTCGCCGAACTTGTTGCCATAATCTGATGCACCGTCGCTTGCCTGGAGCTCGATGGTCAGGGGACTTGCAAGATTTGCAGGGTATGCAAAAGAACTGTCTTCCCACGGCAGATCATATCCGGGGATCCTGAGATTCCCGACACAGTATGCAGCAGTGCCTGCAATAACCAGAGAGCCTGTTCCTGTTGCCTGCACATCCCTGATCCTGCCGCCCGTACCTGTTTCAGCACCCGGAAACGGTGCCACGCCACTGGGGAAATTATGTGTCTCGGCCGTAAAAATAATATTATAGTCGCGCTTAACTTTCTTGAAGCGCGACACATTCCCCGGCATTTCAGGGATGATCGTCTCGATCTCATATCCTCTTATCGCACTTGAGTTGTCCTTGAAAGCGATGACGCTATTGCCAGGATTTGCATCAAGGGTCTGCTTGATGATCTTCATCAGATTGCCCTGTATTTCTTTGTTGTCAACAACAAGCCTGCCCCTGAAGAACCAATGGCGCGAGTGTTCGCTGTTCGACTGACTCAGATCAAAGCATTCCACATTCGTCGGATTTCTGCCTATATCCTTAACGAAAAGATTGTAGTAATAGTCAATATCCCAGTCATCGAGACCAAGACCCATCTCCCGGTTAATCTTCTCAAGCGCTGCTCTTCCTTCCTCGAGCAAGGGAATCGATATGACCGGCTCTGGTGTTATGCCTGTTTCAAAGGTTTTGAGCTGTTCAGGGTAAACGCACTCTGTCATGCGGTCATGAAGAAGTAATGAGTAATGAGTGATGAGTGATGAGTTAAAGGCTGTAATATCTTTCTCGGCACCACGTTTTATATCAAACATAAACAGATACCGACGCGACCGTTCGATCCTCGATATCTTGCTGAGGCCGCAGGAATGGCAGACAGCAACCGCATTCGTTGACCAGGCTGTGGTGAAGTTCATGCGCGGACCGATCTCCAAGAGACAGTGATGAGTAATGGGTGATGAGTGATGCGTTAAAAAACTGTTCTCCGAGTACTGATCAGGTTCGAAGGTCTCGCTCAGGAGCCAGCGAAGGAGTTCCGATTCATCAGAAGTCAGGGGAGAGGAAGCATCAATATAAAAGCAGAACTCTGTCTCGATATTCTTTATAGAACCGGAGATCGTCTTTCTTGCATGGGCAAGAAGGTCTTTCTTTTTTGCTTCAGAAACAGCCGGAGATTTATATCGATAGATCAATGGCATCCCTGTAATTCCTCAGGCCTTACCAAACACTCTCTTGAATATATAGTCGATATTCCTGAAATAATTCTTGAGGTCAAAAATGTCATTCAGCTCTTTAGGCGAGAGGTATTTCTTCACATCTCTGTCCTTTGATAGAAGTGTCTTGAACTGTTTTCTGGTCTTCCAGCTCATCATCGCATTCTTCTGGACCAGTGCGTATGCATCCTCACGGGTCATGCCTTTTTCCGTAAGACTGATCAGCATGTTTTGGGAGTTATACAGGCCGTAGCTCCTGTTGAGGTTCTCCATCATCCGCTCTGGGTAAACCTGCAGCCCGGAAAGAATGCCGGTCAGCCGGTTCAGCATATAATCAATAAGAATGGTGCTGTCCGGAATGATCACCCTCTCAACAGATGAGTGCGATATATCCCGCTCATGCCAGAGTGCAACATTTTCCATAGCAGCAAGGGCATTTGTCCTCACAACCCGTGCCAACCCAGAGAGGTTCTCGCATCCGACCGGATTGCGTTTGTGCGGCATTGCAGACGAACCCTTCTGGCCTTTTGCAAAAGGCTCCTCTGCCTCAAGCACCTCTGTTCTCTGAAGATGCCTGATCTCTATGACAATCTTCTCTATGGATGCAGCAATGATCGCAAGGGTAGAAAGGTATTCAGCATGCCTGTCCCTCTGCACCACCTGGGTGGCTATCGGTTCAGGCTTCAGCCCGAGCTTTTTGCATACCTTCTCCTCAATGGCAACAGGGATATTAGAAAAGGTTCCGACAGCACCGGAAAATTTGCCGATACTGATGGTCTTCCGTGCCCTCTCCATCCTCTCAAGATTCCTTTTTGCCTCCTCGAACCAGAGGGCGAACTTGAGTCCAAAGGTCATCGGCTCTGCATGAACGCCATGGCTCCTGCCGATGCAGACCGTATTTTTGTATTTAAATGCCTGCACCCTCAGAACACTAATAAGGTTCTTGAGGTCCCTGATAATGATGCCTGCAGCCTCTTTCATGAGCAGGGACTGAGCAGTGTCCACAATGTCAGAAGAGGTGAGGCCTTTATGCACATACCGCGACTCAGGCCCGACCTTCTCGGCAACAGAGGTAAGAAAGGCGATAACGTCATGCTTAACCACAGCCTCTATCTCATCAATGCGCTTAACATCAAAGCCCGCTTTTTTCTTTATCACTGCGAGTGCGGGCTTCGGTATCTTGCCAAGATCGGTCCAAGCCTCGCATGCAGCTATCTCGACATCAAGCCACTTCTGAAACCTGTTTTCAGGCTCCCAAAGCCTTCCCATCTCTTTGCGGGTATATCGTTCGATCATGGTTCACCTCGCCTAATCATATTCGGGTCTCTATTTTATACCAAGATATCGGAAATGAACATCCGAAAAAGGGGGCAGCCCTTACTTTTTCCTGCTCTCGCGAGCGATCTTGTCCAGGAGGCCGTTGATGAATGAAGCTGCTTCTAAGGAAGAGAATTTTTTTGCTATTTCAAGTGACTCATTGATCGTAACTTTCGGAGGTATATCATTGCGGTAAAGCAGTTCGAAGACGGCAAAGCGCATGATATTCCTGTCAACCGAGGCCATACGATCCATCTTCCAGTGCTCTGCCGCCTGCCTGATCTTTTCATCGATCTCTTCAAGGTGGGTGAGGGTCCCATTAACAAGTTCTTCAGAAAATTCTTTTATATCCTTGTGCTCTTTCTTCGTCGGATCGAGATCTTCCACAGCCCGGAAATCAGACCGGTGTCCGGTAAATTCATGCTGAAAAAGCATCTGGAGAGCAAGTTCCCTGGCCTTGCGACGATTCATAGGCAGAGATTCGTGAATCGTGAATCGTGAATCGAAAAGACCAACAGCCTTCCGTAATCCGCCATAGAGAAGGGCTGCATTTCATGTTGGAGCTGTTCAACGTGTAAACTGATTTTTGTTCTATTCACAGATCACCAATCACGAATTACGCTTCACGAATCACAGTTTCTTAAAGACCTGTGCCATTTCTATTGCAGTGACAGCAGCATCGAATCCCTTGTTGCCGCTCTTGGTGCCTGCCCGTTCAACTGCCTGTTCAATCGTATCTGTGGTGAGCACGCCAAAAGCGATCGGCACACCCGTATCAAGCGAGACAGAGGCAACACCCTTGGAGACCTCTGCCGCAACATAGTCAAAGTGAGGAGTTGCGCCCCTGATGACCGTACCAAGGCAGATAATGGCATTATAAGAGCCCTTCTCTGCAACTTTCTTTGCTGCAAGAGGTATCTCAAAGGCACCCGGCACTTTAATAACATCAATATCCTCATCCTTTGCGCCATGCCTCAGAAGAGCGTCCACTGCCCCATCGAGGAGCTTGCCGGTGATAAAATCATTGAATCTGCTCACGATGATCGCAAACTTGAGTCCCTTTGCCTGTAATTCACCCTGGATAACTTTCATGGTTTCCTCCTGTTGCTTTTATACATTGCTCAGCATATGCCCAAGCTTTTTCTTCTTTGTTTTGAGATAGACGAGATTTCGCTCATGGGGATTAATTTCCATAGGAACCCGCTCAACAACCTTCAGACCGTATCCCTCAAGGCCGACGATCTTCTTCGGATTGTTCGTCATAAGACGCATCTTGCGCACACCGAGATCAACAAGGATCTGCGCGCCGATTCCATAATCCCTCAGGTCAGGCTTGAACCCAAGCTTGAGATTAGCCTCTACCGTATCGAGTCCGTTGTCCTGAAGCTCATATGCCCTGAGCTTGTTCACAAGCCCGATACCGCGGCCTTCCTGCCGCATATAGAGGATCACTCCCTGGCCTTCCTTGCTGATGATCTTCATTGCCTTGTGCAACTGTTCTCCGCAGTCGCACCTCTTCGACCCGAAAACATCGCCGGTCAGGCACTCAGAGTGCACTCTCACAAGGACCGCATCATTCTTGCTGATCTCGCCCTTTACCAGAGCAAGATGAACATTTGCATCAACATCATTCGCATAGGCAATGACCGTGAAATCCCCGTAATCTGTCGGAAGAACGGTCGTCGTTTCGCGCCGGACAAATCTCTCTATCCTTGTCCGGTATTTGATAAGGTCTTTTATCGTCACGATCTTCATATGATGATGCTTTGCGAACTCCATCAGTTCCGGCACCCGCGACATGGTCCCGTCGTCATTCATGATCTCGCAGATCACACCAGAAGGGTGCAGTCCTGCAAGACGGGAAAGGTCCACAGAACCTTCGGTCTGACCTGCCCGCTGGAGCACGCCACCGCGCTTTGCTCTGAGCGGGAAAATATGGCCCGGCCGGGCAAGATCCTCATGCGTTGATTTTGGGTTAATGGCAGTCAGGATTGTCACTGCTCTGTCCGCGGCCGATATACCCGTTGTTACACCCTTCCTGGCCTCGATTGAAACCGTAAAGGCTGTGCCGAAGGAAGAAGTATTTGCCTCAGACATCATCGGCAGTTTCAGTTCTTCTACCCTCTCACCGGTCAGCGAAAGACAGATAAGACCCCTGCCGTGCTTTGCCATGAAATTGATCGCTGCAGGAGTAACCTTCTCAGCTGCCATGCAGAGGTCCCCTTCATTCTCCCGGTCCTCGTCATCAACAAGGATGACCATCTTGCCCTTTACAATGTCTTCAAGAGCTTCATCTATGGTATTGAATTTATGTTTCTGAGGCATCATTGCTCCTTTTCGTTTAATAAGCATTCAGTAGTCAGTATACAGACGTCAAATACAAACTCTTCCATTCTGACCTCTGTATTCTGAATCCTGTGTTCTGCCTTTACGCAAAACCCTGTTCCCTCAGGGTCTGCATAAGGTTTGAATCGTTGCCTTTTTTTAGGTATTTTGCCACATATTTACCCAGGATATCGACCTCAACATTCACCCGGTCACCTGGTCCCTTGAAACCGATCGATGTCAGTTTTGCGGTGTGAGGAATAACTACGAGCGAAAACCCGTCCCGCATCACATCCACAACCGTCAGGCTTATGCCGTCAACTGCAACAGAGCCCTTCTCTACAAGATAATCTGCTATCCGCGGCTCTGTCTCGATGACGATCTTATAGACTTCGCCTTCCTGGCTTTTTGAACGGATTCTGCCTGCGCCGTCAATATGACCGGTCACAAAATGGCCGCCCAGTCTGTCATTCATACGCAATGCTGGCTCAAGATTTACTCTGTCCCTGTTTTTGAGTTCTCCGAGATTTGAAGATCTCAGAGTCTCATCAGAGATATCAAAGGCTAGGGTATTCCCCCGGACCTCAACAACCGTGAGGCAAGTGCCGTTTATGGCTATGCTGTCACCAAGCCTTGCTTCTTTGCTGATGGCCTGTGCATCAAGGAAAAGCCGTGCACCCTTGCCTCTCTTCTCAAGGGAAACAATAGCTCCCAATTCAA
>CAZDLA010000022.1:0-42921 GCA_964506525.1 uncultured Nitrospiraceae bacterium | reverse complement strand
TACAGGGGACCTTTGCCCAGAAATACAAGAACTGCGAGACCTGTGATTTCTACAAGCAGGTAAAGCAGGAAGAAGCTCACCAATTTGTATTGTCCGCAGTGCTCCTCAGCAAGATGAGAGGCAAGTAACCTTTATCAGAAAGGTCTTTTAGTCCGTTAGAGTTTTAGTGCAGAAGCGACGATTCTAACGAGTTCCCTGATGTCCTGGTCCTGTATCGTTCTGGCATCAAGCAGAAGAACGTTGTCTTTGATGCGTGCAATGACCGGCGTTGAGCCTTTTCTCAGACGTGTTTCCAGCTCATTGACGGCAATATGCTTTGGGTCTATTGAGACCGCATAGGTTTCAAACTCAGCCTCAGGAAGAGAGCCGCCGCCAGCCTTTGAGGAGTCCCTTGCCAGTGCTATTTCCAGGGTTATGTTTGCACCAACGATCTCCTTGCGAAGTGCTGTTGCCATTTTTCTTGCCCGAGACTTGATTGTTTCCAATGGCTGAAAAAGCATCTGGAGCACTGGTATGCTCTGCATCACCTTCTCAGGGTCCAGATAGTCCATGAGCGTTGCTTCAAACGCTGCAATAGTCATCTTGTCAACCCTGACTGCACGTGCAAGGGGATTTTTCCGGATCTTTTCCAGAAGATCCTGCCTGCCGACAATGATGCCGCCCTGTGGCCCTCCAAGAAGCTTGTCCCCGCTGAAGGTCACCAGATCAGCGCCGGATTTCATGATCTCCTGCACTGAAGGCTCTCCATGAATGCCGTATGGTTTCATATCGATCAGGCAGCCGCTGCCGAGATCATACATGACAGGGATGCTGTGCTCTTTGCCTAATACTGCAAGTTGTTCTATGGATACATCCTCTGTGAAGCCAGTGATCTTATAGTTTGACTGATGAACCTTGAGGATAAGGCCTGTTTTCTCATTGATCGCCTTACGGTAATCATGGAGGTGGGTCTTATTCGTTGCTCCGACTTCGTGAAGAGTTGCTCCGCTTGCTGCCATCACATCAGGTATCCTGAAAGAGCCGCCGATTTCGACAAGCTCACCTCGCGATACGATCACTTCCCTGTTTTTTGCAATTGCTGCAAGGGAGAGAAATACAGCAGCAGCGTTATTGTTTACGATCAGGGCATCCTCAGCTCCGGTAAGCTGCCTGAGGATCCTCGTTGTATGGGAATGGCGTTTCCCTCTTTTCCCTGCATCAAGGTCATATTCGAGATTAGAATATCCCCGGCTTGTGGCAATGACATTGTTCAGCGCTCTTTCGGAAAGCACAGCCCTCCCAAGATTTGTATGCAGTACGATGCCGGTTGCATTTATCACCGGAAGCAGGCTGAAAGAAGAAAGCTTCTTAATTCTTGCGCTGATACAGGATAAGAGAGTAGATGGGGAGATGTCCGGATGCCCTCCTTCAAGCATCTTTTTTCTTTCCTCTGCGATGATATCCCTGATCGCTTGAACTACAATAGTTCTTGGAAATGAGGCAAGCCATTGGCTGCTGTCAGGACTTTTCAGAAGTTCGTCAACAGACGGAAGTGCTGAAAGAAGTGTGGCCTTTTCACTTTTGCTTTGTTTCACATTGACTCCGTAATATCAATTTGCCTGGTGCACCTGAATATTTCGTCAGACCTTATTATGTCCCAAAACTACTGCGATATCAAAGGGTCTTTCAGGCCTGCTTCTTGAAAGCCTTTATGGCGAAGCCTGCAGCTGTCACACTGACCGCACGGGTGAAGGCCGTGATCTGCTTCCACAGGAACTCTCAATCCTCTGCTCTTTGCTCTCAGCTTTCTTGCCGGCTGAGGGTCATAGCAGCTCCAGGTGAGGCTATAATCTACCCCAAGGTCCAAGCCTTTCTTTATGATCTCTGCCTTGGTCATGGAGATAAGGGGTGCTTTTACCTGGAAATGAAGATTCCCTTCCACCGCTGCCTTTGTAGCAAGATTGGCCATTGTTTCAAATGCCTTAAGATATTCAGGCCTGCAGTCCGGATATCCACTGTAGTCAACGGCGTTTGCTCCGATAAAAATGGTTCCGGCCTCAAGCACCTCTGCCCAGGCAAGGGCAAAGGACAGAAAGATCGTATTGCGGGCAGGAACGTAAGTAACAGGAATCAGTGATGAGTGATGAGGAGTTTTTTCTGAAAAGGCTTTTTTTGACCTATCACGCATTACTGATAACGCATTACGGTCTTTCGGGACCTTCAGATCAGAAGTTAGAGCAGAACCGCCGATATCGCGGAGATTGAAGTCAACGATGAGGTGTTTTTTTACTGCAAATGCTGCTGCAACAGAACGAGCTGATTCAAGCTCCCTGGTATGCCGCTGCTGATAGTCAAACGTGATGGCATATAATTCAAGGCCATCATCTTTTGCAATTGCCAGAGTTGTTGCAGAATCCAGGCCTCCGCTTAAAAGAACAACTGCCTTTCCCGGTCGTTTGCTCGGTTTCATGCTCAGTATACATCATCGCTTGTCCCTTCAGTCCGGTCCGGTCCAGAGCTCTTAACAAAAAAGCCATTCTCTGAAACCGTATAGATATAGGGACGACCCCAAGGGTCTGATTCATTGGTTATTGCTGAAAGGGAGGGCGGATAGGTCGCATTTTTCAATTTTACTGCCTCTATGCTGAACCTGAACTCTCTGATCTTTTTTGACGCATCAAAAATCTTCAGCGTATCATCTTTCTGCATAAATACAACAACAAAAGACAGGATGAGAGATGCAGTAACGGCAATATAGGGGAGATATTTTATTGCTTTACCTGTTTTCCTTGCCTCAGCACTGCTTTCAGATGGAATGACTGGAGCAGCCTCCTGTGCATCGACTAATCCCTTTTCCATGAGCGAAAGGAGGGTTTTGGAGACCAGGTAACTGTCCAGACCGGTAAGGTCAATAATAGTGCTGACATCATTGCTGCCGTCAACACAGGTGAAAACCTCTTTTTCTTCTTCGGTCAGGCTTGAGATATCATTGCCCTTTCGCATAAGAAGCGTGTCAAGGGTAATCCTGTCCTTGATGATAGAGAGCTCATCAAGGATCCTGAGTCCTTCCATGAGAAGATGTTGAGTGTCGAGGGAGAAGGGGAGTTCCTTATCCTGAGGCACGCCCTGAGCTGCAAACTCGTAGGTCCCCTGTTGCCAGCCGAAGAGCTGGACAACGGTTTCGGTGATCTGGCTGTTCAGGATCTCCTTGATCTTTTCCTTGTCTACCAGCTCTCTCTGGATCAGCGCTGTGCCGAGTTTGATACCGGTTCTTCGCTGTTCTTCAAGCACGACCTTGAGATCCTCATCTTTTATGACCCCTCTTTTTACCAGGATCTTGCCGAGACGGTTATCCTCGTTTCTTCTCTTGGACTCGGCTCCAACAATGTTCCCATCCACGAACAGGAGTTTTACTTTGTCTGCCTTGCCATCAAGCGCAAGAACTCCGGTCTTCCTCTGGAAGTAGATGAGCTGAAGGATATCAGCAAGTCCAAAATCTTTTAGTGAACCTTCTAAAGCCATCCCTTGGATATCCTCTGCCGTGTAAAGATGTTGGAAATAATAAGCAATATTGCTGCGATCAGCAGTGATGCAATATTCACAACCCAGTGAGTTCCCCGGGCATCAGGAGTCATAAAGGACGTTGCAAGGGGGAAAAGCAGGAAGAACAGGAAAGGCCACATGAAGAAAAAGCCGAACAGGATCTTTCCTGCATAGACCTGAGAGGATCCGGGGATAATGAAAGAAAGCAGTTTCATGATATCCCTGCGTTGCTTCTGGTGTTCATAAATGGACAATAGTTGTGCTACGCGCTCCTTCACTTCAATCTCTTCGAGCTTTATGAGGGACCGGAAGCATTGAGGGCACATCTGCCCCCACATAATATGTTTTTCACAGCGCGGGCAGAAGATCTGATTACATCTCCTGCAGCGATACGCCTTGTTGCCGGCGTGGTTGTTCATCATATAGAAAGCAAAGATCATGAGCAGGGCTGCAAGAGAAATAGTCCACCCCGGAAGTACAGAAAGATTAAATGTAGCTGCCTTCACGGGGGTTTTCCATGCCAGGTCCCAGAGAGATGAGGGGGAAATTGCCTCGTCAGCAACGATCCTGTTAGGATTCCTGCCGGAGATTGCCCGATATCCTGCAACAGCATCCCGGTTAATCTCAAGGGCCTTGTTGAAGTATTCATTGCCTTTTTCAAAGTCAAGACCTTCCCGGGAGACCTGGGACAGATTGTAATATGCTGAAGCAAGGGGACGAATATTTGTGGCAGCAAGGTAGTTTTTGACTGCTTCGTCCAGGTTATTCTTTCCAACATGCATATTGCCGAGATTTACATAGACAGCTGCATCGGCTTTTGTTTTGATAAGGTTGCTATATGCTGCAATGGCTTCATCATACTGCCCCGCACGCTTCAATGCCAGTCCATAGGAAAACAACGCAGGCGATTCATCTGACGACTTGAGAACAGAGAGTGCATAAGCATTGTCTTTTGATTCATTGACATCAACAATGGCTTTTACAGTTCCTGATGACGAGACCTGCAGGAACTGCGCAGCTGTCCTGAAGAAGAAGGGAGAAGCGAGGAGAAAGACCAGGAACAAATAGACGATAGTCTTGTCTATCTTCGGCATATACAGGCCAAGCAGAACCAGGATGCCGGCAAGAAACAGGAGAGGACTGATCAGGGAAAATACAAAGAGGACCAGCAGCAAGGCAATATTTTGTCTGGATTCTTCAACCTCATGGGAAAGCAGCGGCAGATCGCTGAATATGCGGACGATGACGATAATGAATATAGCAACGATGAACGAGAGCACGAGACCAAGGAAAGCACCCCCGGTCAAGCTGAAAGACCACCAGAAATTCCTCGAATAGGCATGGATGCCTGAGACTATATGATCAACGCTGTCGAGAATGCCGGTGTAGCTCAGAGAAAACTTTGACTTGGCAAGCTCAAAGTGTACTGCCGGGAGGTCAGGCGAGTACGCAGATGCCCTGTTTAGCAGCGTGGTTGCCTGTGTCTTGTTAGTCTGAGCCTCTTTAAGCAGAAGATAAGAGGATACTTCCGAGTTTTTGATTCCGCTGTTAAGCTGGGATTCGCTAAACTCATCGGCATGAGCAAGCACCGGTGATAATAGTATGCAAAAAAATAGAAAAACAGTCAGTTTTCTCATGCCTTCCTGCCAACCCTGGATTCAGTGCCCGCTATAAGGCGCTTGATATTGTCCTTGTGACGCATTAACAATATTATACTCATAATAATGGCTATGGGAAGTTTTTCCTTTGTATCGAGAAAAAAGATACTGAAAGGCAGACTGCAGAAAGAGATAACTGCGCCAAGCGAAGAGTATCGGGTCATGACTACGGTCATAAACCAGAAAATTATCGTTACCAATGCCGCAAGTGGAGCATAGATACTGAGAACCCCGAGGCTGGTAGCGACGCCTTTTCCTCCTTTAAATTTCAGAAATATCGAGAAGTTATGGCCAAGTACGGCAGTGATCCCTATGACACCCTGATACAATATCCCAACATCAAAAAATCTTGCAAGCAGTATAACGGCTATTCCTTTGGCATAATCTCCGATCAGGGTGAAGAGTGCCGGCAATTTCCCGGTTGTGCGGAGGACGTTTGTGGCCCCGATATTTCCGCTGCCGGTTTTTTGCAGGTCGATGCCTTGGCTTTTTGCAATAATCTGGCCTACGGGGATGGATCCGATCAGAAAAGCGGCAGTCGACAGAAGAACGATTTTCACACTTTCTTCCAGAACGAGATTGTATATTGAACGCCTGAGATAACGGACAGCACAACGGCTATCCATACAAACACAGTGCCAATGTCGTACAAATCGAAAGGAAGTTTGTCAAAGATGCTGCCCATGAGTATGAGACAGAGGACTGCTGTGATCTGAGCAGTAGTTTTGAGCTTGCCGCCCATTTCTGCCGGGATTACAATATCCTTTGAAAGAGCGACGACTCTCAATCCTGTTACCAGAAAATCCCGGACAATAAGTATAATCGCCACGAATGCAGATACCCTTTCCATGTCAACAAGAACAACGAGGGCTGATATGACAAGGAACTTGTCTGCAAGCGGGTCCATGATGATCCCGAATTTAGTGACCTGCCCCGACCTCCTTGCAAGGTACCCGTCGAGAAAATCCGTGATCGAGGCGACACTGAATACAAGAGCGCCGATTACCGGATGGTTATAGACTGACAGGACAAAGAATGGGATGAGGAAGATCCTGCTCAGCGTCAGGACCGTAGGCAGATTAAGCTTTAAAGTATTCATTGACTATGCCCTTCCAGAGGCCTTTGGCCTTAAGAATGAAATCTGCTATTTCCCTGACTGCTCCCCTCCCTCCCCGACCCTTTGTGATCATAAGTGCATACTTCTTCGCCTCTTCATCAGCGTCGGCAACAGCAACCGGCAGGCCGACTACTGCCATGATAGGCGCATCAATAATATCGTCCCCGATATAGGCTACTTCATGGTCTTTCAGTGAATGCTGTGCCAGGAGCTGGGCATAGGCTGTTTTCTTTTTAATGCATTTCTGAAATACGTCAGTGATGCCAAGCTCATGCGCTCTGCGTTCTACGACTTTAGAATGTCTGCCTGTGATGATTGCGACCTTGATGCCCGCACGGATAAGCATCCTGATACCATGGCCATCTCGCACATGAAATGCCTTGAATTCATTGCCGTCGTTGTCCAGGATGATGCTTCCGTCTGTGAGGACGCCGTCAACATCCAGAATGAGGAGCTTTATGCCCCTGGCAATTTTCTTCGCAGCACCATTCGCCCCTTGCCCCTTGCCCCTTGCCCCTTGCTTTTCCATCTAAGCTATTCCCTTTTTCAAAATATCATGAAGGTGGATAATGCCGACTATCTGGCCATTATCGCCAATAACAACAAGCGCAGTGATGGCAAGTTTTTCCATGACTGCCAGGGCCTTTGCTGCAAGTTCATCCTCTGAAATGACCCGGGGATTTTTTGTCATAACTTCGCCCGCCTTCATGTCAAAGAAGTCCTTGCCCCACCTCTCAATTCCTCTGCGCACATCGCCGTCTGTAATAATGCCGAGCATAATATTGTCGCCTTCAGCGACTACGGTCATGCCAAGCCGCTTCGAAGATATTTCCATGACTGCGGCTGTAAGTGACGCTTCAGGAGGTGTGATCGGCAGAGAATCGCCAGAATGCATGAGGTCCTTTACTCTGATGAAAAGTCTTTTCCCAAGGCTTCCGCTGGGATGGAAAAAAGCAAAATCATCCTGCTGAAATCCTCGTTTGGTGAGAAGGGCAACGGCAATAGCATCTCCCATGGCAAGCGCTGCTGTTGTGGATGATGTTGGCACGATGCCGAGCGGACAGGCCTCTTCCGCTACGGATATATCGAGATTCACCTCTGCGGCCCTTGCAAGCGTAGAACCATGATTCCCTGTCAGAGAAATAAGCCCTACATTAAATCGCTTGAGGAAAGGTATGATGCTGATGATTTCATCAGTCTCGCCGCTGTTAGAGATTGCAATGATAACATCGTCTGCTGTAACCATGCCGAGATCACCGTGGCTTGCCTCAGCAGGGTGCATGAAGAAAGATGGGGTTCCTGTTGATGCAAGGGTAGCAGCGATCTTTTTGCCAACCAGCCCAGATTTGCCCATGCCGGTGACAATGACTCTCCCCTTACTGCTGAGGATGATTTCGACAGCCTTCTCGAATGTCTGATCAATCCTTTCAATGAGGCTGCGTACAGCATCTGCCTCTGTCTGCAGGACTTTTTTTGCAATGTCAATACTATTTAAATAATTCATAAGCTTTTAATCGAACTGGCATCTGAGCCAGCCCGGCGGTACGCTCTTTCTGTGCGCTTCATGTTCGATATCATTAAGATCTCGTTCAGCAGAAGAGAGATGGTCCTTTGCCTTCTTAAGCCTGCTTTTCAGCGTATTCATTTTTCTGCTTGTGCGAACATTTTTTGACTCTTCCCGTGAGATATCTTCTTCTTGTTCTCTGACATCCCGGCCCGCATTTTCAATCTTCCTCTTTGCCATAGTTGCTCTTTTGCACCAGTATTCCTGCTCCTGTTTTCCCCGGGTTTTTTTGTTGTCATTCTTTATTGTTGAGGCGGGAGCCCTTCTCCGCTCCTGCGGCCTGTTGTCTGACGGATTGCGGTATTTATCTATATCATCATTTGAAAATGAAAGGGGTTTATCCTCGCAGAGCGCATTGCCTGCAAAAAGAAGAAGCACCGTAGTGGCTAATGCAGTAGAAAGCAAGCGAGAAAAGAGATTCATGCCGCAGTTCCCCGGGTTGCGCTGGTCTGCATTGCAATGAGGTCATGCACAGCCTTGACCCGAGTCAGGAACCCCTGCATCTCATCAAGCCTGATCATGTTAGGACCGTCGCACAAAGCCTTTTCAGGGTCTGGATGGACCTCCATGAAGAGACCATCAATGCCTGCAGCGACCGCGGCCTTTGTCATTGGCTCAGCAAATTCCCGCTGCCCTCCTGAGCTCGTGCCCTGCCCTCCTGGCAACTGCAGGCTGTGCGTTACATCAAAGATTACCGGATATCCAAAGGAACGCATGATCGGGAATGCCCTAAAATCGACAACAAGATTATTATATCCGAACGATGTGCCACGCTCTGTGATGAAAAGGTTCTTATTCCCGCTTGATATGAATTTATCGATGATATTCTTAACATCCCAGGGTGCCAGAAATTGCCCTTTTTTAATATTCACCGGCTTGTTGGTCTCTGCTGCTGCCAGAACGAGGTCTGTCTGCCTGCAGAGGAATGCCGGTATCTGGAGAGCGTCAAGTACGTCAGCGGCAGGACGAATCTCATGCATGGCATGAATGTCAGCAATAATCGGGACCTGAAGCTTTGACCTGATGTCAGCAAGGATTCTGAGGCCTCTGTCAATGCCAGGTCCCCGGAAGGAAGAGACTGATGTTCTGTTGGCCTTGTCAAAGGAGCTTTTAAAAATAAAGGAGATGCTTAGCTCAGAACATATCGTTTTCAGCCTCTTGGCTGTTTCGAATGTAATGGCCTCGTCTTCGATGACGCAGGGGCCTGCTATGAGAAACAGCTCCCCGGGATGCAAGGCTGCAGAGCCTATGTGCACAGGTCCTTTCAACTTTGGTTCAGTTCCCTGGCATCGGCTTTTGCATCAGGGAACAGTGAGCGTTTCCCCCTGAGCGAGGCCTCAATGAATGCACTGAAGAGCGGATGAGGCTCGGTCGGCCTTGACTTGAACTCAGGGTGGAACTGGCAGCCCAGGAACCAGGGATGATCCTCAATCTCGATGATCTCAACAAGTTCTCCGTCAGGACTTGTTCCGCTGATCCTCATGCCCATTCTGGTGAGAACTCCTTTATACGCGTTGTTGAACTCGTAGCGGTGCCTGTGGCGTTCAGAGATCTCTTTCTGCTTATAGGATGCTGAGGCATTGGTGTTCTGTTCAATAACACAGGGATATGCGCCGAGCCTCATGGTACCGCCCTTGTGAGAGCTCTCTGTGCGCTCTTCAACTTTGCCTTTTCTGAAGTCAAACCATTTTTCCATAAGATAGATGACCGGCGCCTGGGTGTTCAGGTCGAATTCTGAGCTGTTGGCTTTGAGTTCGCAGACGTTCCTTGCGAACTCGATGACAGCGCACTGCATGCCAAGGCATATACCGAAAAAGGGAATTTTCTTCTCCCGTGCATAGCGAACAGACTCTATTTTCCCCTCGATGCCGCGGTAACCAAATCCGCCAGGCACCAGGATGCCGTCAACGTCTGACAGATACTTTTCCGGGCCATTTACCTCGATCTCTTCAGAGTCAACCCAGAGGAGATCGACTTTGCTGTCATTGGCAATGCCGCCATGGATCAATGCCTCGGTTAAGCTCTTATAGGAATCCTTGAGTCCAACGTATTTCCCGACGATAGCAATGGTAACCTCATGCTTCGGTTCTTTCACCTTCCGCACGATGTCTTTCCACTGTGCGAGATCCATCTCTTTTTGGGCCAGATTGAGCTTTTTTACGATAAGCTGCTCTATGCCCTCGGCATTGAGCGCAAGAGGCACTTCATAAATAGTGTCAACATCGATCGCATTGATGACCGCATCAGTTTCAAGGTTGCAGTGGATCGCAATCTTCTTTTTTGACTCGGGCGGGATGAGTCTGTCTGTTCTGCAGAGCAGGATGTCCGGCTGGATTCCGATAGCGCGCAGTTCCTTTACGCTGTGCTGGGTCGGCTTTGTTTTTAATTCGCCGGATGTCTTGATATAGGGGACAAGGGTCAAATGCACATAGAGGCAGTTTTCCTTGCCCACATCGTACCGCATCTGCCTGATCGCCTCAAGGAACGGCAGGCTCTCGATATCGCCGACTGTACCGCCAATCTCGACGATAACGATATCGTTGCCGTCTCCGACAGACTTGATCGCCTGCTTGATCTCATCGGTAATGTGGGGCACGACCTGGACCGTATCGCCAAGATAGTCGCCGCGGCGCTCTTTGGAAATGACATTGTAATAGATCTTTCCAGTTGTGAAATTATTCTTCTGGGATGTCCGCATGTGAGTGAACCGCTCATAGTGGCCGAGGTCAAGGTCAGCCTCAGCCCCGTCATCGGACACAAAGACCTCTCCGTGCTGAAACGGGCTTAAGGTGCCGGGATCAACATTGATATATGGATCAAGCTTCTGGATCGTTACCTTGAGGCCGCCTGCTTCAAGGAGCGCGCCGATCGATGCAGCAGCGATCCCCTTTCCTAATGATGATAAGACCCCGCCGGTTATGAAGATGAATTTAGGCATTGTTCTACCCTTTCTAAGTCTTGAGGTGTATCCACCCCGATTGTTTCAAATGAAGTCTCCCTGACCTTTATCCTGAATCCGTTCTCGATAGCCCTGAGCTGTTCGAGCTTCTCGATCATCTCCAGCCGCGACGGTGGAAGAGATGATAGCTTTAACAGTACATCACGACGGTAGCTGTAAATGCCCACATGTTTAAAGCAGTCGCGCACAACCGGTTCACTCTTTGCTCTCAGCTCTCTGCTTTGCACCAGTGGGTCATTCCATTCGTCCCGGTGATACGGGATCGGCGCACGCGAAAAATACCATGCAAACCCTTCACCATCAAAAACAACCTTTACAACATTGGGATCGAAGATTTCTCTGCTGTCTCGAATCGGTATTACAAGCGTGCCGAGAGATGCCTTACTGTCGTCAAGAACCGAGATGACAGCATCGATCATCTCAGGTCTGATGAGGGGTTCATCCCCCTGGACATTGACCATTATATCACAATTCATCGCTGCCGCAACTTCTGCGATCCTGTCAGTACCTGATTGATGATCAGGCGATGTTATGACCGCTTTGCCGCCAAAGGACATTACCGTTTCAAAGATCGTCTCGCTGTCGGTTGCGACGATCACCTCGCTGGCAAGCTTTGCATTGAGAGAGTTCTGATACACATGCTGGATAATGGGCTTGCCTTTGAGGAGTGCAAGAGGCTTACCCGGGAAACGGGTCGATGCATAGCGGGCAGGTATAACAACAATAGCGGACATAGATATATTGGGTGTAATTATATACTAATTGACGCAAATCTGGACAGTCGAAGCTGACTTCTGTATCGCGTTCGATTTTTTTCGCCAAATTGACTGCTATTCCCTTCAGCGGGTATCATAACGACTATGCTTACACCCGAAAAACAGCTCGAAATAATACGGCGCGGCACGGTCGAGATCATCAGCGAACCCGATCTCCTGAAGAAGCTCGAACGGTCATTTAAAGAGAACAGACCACTCCAGGTAAAGGCCGGTTTTGATCCAACTGCCCCTGACATTCATATCGGCCATACTGTGCTTCTTGAGAAGATGCGTCAATTCCAGGATCTCGGCCATGAAGTGACCTTCCTGATCGGCGACTTCACCGGCATGATCGGTGACCCTACCGGCAAGAACGAGACGCGCAAGATCCTGACGAAAGAGAGTGTTCTGAAGAATGCTGAGACCTATAAGACACAGGTCTTTAAGGTGCTCGATCCCGATAAGACGAAGGTCCGTTTCAACAGCGAATGGCTCGAAAAGATGGGCGCTATAGAGGTTGCCCAGCTTGGTGCGTTCGAAACTGTTGCCCGTATGCTTGAGCGGGAAGATTTCAAAAAACGGTTTAAGAACCAGCAGCCGATAAGTATTCTCGAATTTTACTATCCTCTGTTTCAGGCGTACGACTCTGTTGCGCTTAAAGCGGACATAGAGCTTGGCGGCACAGACCAGAAGTTCAATCTTTTGATGGGCAGGTCCATGCAAAAGGCTATGGGTATGGATGAGCAGGTGGTCCTCATGATGCCGCTCCTTGAAGGTCTTGATGGCGTGAACAAAATGTCAAAGAGTCTTGGCAACTACATTGGTATCAATGAGCCTGCTTTTGAATACATAAACGGTGAGCTTGCGGGTATGTTCAAGAAGGTGATGAGTGTGCCGGATACTCTGATCGAGAGATACTTTGAGCTCCTGAGCCGCATCTCTGTGGATGAGTTCAATGTTCTGAAAGAGGGTCTGAAAAATACTTCAAAGGACCCGCGCGATGCAAAGAAAGATCTGGCCATGGAACTGGTGACGAGATACAGCGGTCAGGAAGAGGCTGAAAAGGCGCGAGACAAATACCATGCAGTATTCGAAGAAAAGAATTTTGCCGATCTTGAGAGTACGTTCCCTGTGCTGAACGTTTCGGCAGGCAGTTCAGAAAACGCCGCGTGGCTTCCTCAGGTCATGAAGGAAGCAGGGCTTGCGCAGGGCACAGGCGAGGCGGTTCGGCTTATAAAGCAGGGCGGTGTAAAGGTGAACGAGGTGGCGGTCTCTGATACGAATTTGAGACTTCAGGCCGGCGAGCATATTGTGAAGGTAGGCAAGAAAAAATTCTATAAAATCATTGTGAAGTCCTGACCATGGCACCTGCTGAGATCATCCTGAAGCTTTTTCTCGGCACACTCCTTGGCGGCATCATAGGGTTCGAACGCCAGACACATGGCAGGCCGGCGGGCTTCAGAACCCAGCTCCTTGTCTGTGTTTCCTGCGTGCTCCTCATGATCGTCTCAGAGGGATATTACATTCAGGGCAGTTGTAATGCTGATGCCATCAGGATCGATCCGACGCGGATCGCTGCAGGAGCAATGACCGGCGTAGGTTTCCTCGGTGCAGGCGTTATCCTCAAGACCGGTGCCTCAGTGCAGGGGCTGACCACAGCCGCATGTGTCTGGATCGTCTCTGCCATTGGTCTCGCTATCGGCGCAGGTCAGTATTTTGCCGGTATTGTTGTCTTTGTGATCACCTTTGTATCTCTCTGGTTTCTGCGGCTTCTGGAAACGAGAATGCCGAGAACGGTCTATAAGTTTGTGACCTTGATTACTGACAGCACAGGAGACGAAAAAACGATCCGTGAGGTTTTTGAGGAAAAAGGATTTATTGTCACCAAGATGGATTATGTGATTCATTTTCCTGAAAAAGAACGAACATTTGTTTTTACTGTTGCCGGGAAACACAGCTCGCCTATCAGGCAGGTGATTGAAAACCTCTCAGGGTGCAGTTTTGTCAAAAAGCTTGAGATAAAATCCTAGTGCAGATGATGGCCGTGTTCCGAATGGCCGCCAGCGATTACGTACACTGCTTCAGAAGTTCCTTTGTTTTCAAGATAGCAGGACTGTTCTCCGGATAGATGTATTGCTGAGCCTTCTTCAAGCATCCCCTTATAATCACCGGTTACGCTGAAACTTCCGCGTGCAGAAAGCAGCATCTCCTCGTGCCCCTTGCCTGGCTTAATCTCTCGTTCCTTTTCTCCGGGCCTGAGCGTGCCGTAGATCATATAACAGGCATGGGACCCTGTATCTGCCGCGCCGAACACATATTCATTGTTCTGCTTCTCTGCCATTGTCTTAAGATCAAGCTTTTTCACGGTTCATTATCCCTTCTTATTGTTCAAAAAGTTTTTCGCCATCTCGATCATTCCGTAGACTTTCAGGTCAATATGATCTCCGCTCTGACGCAGTTCTTCCAGCTTGGCTGTTACGTTTTCGAGAGGGACAGGGATCACTTCTATATCCTCTGTTTCATCGCGCTGGCCGACACCGACATGCTTCAGCCCGGTGGCAATGTACACCGACAGAATCTCTGAAGAAGCACCTGATGACATAGGGCCTTCTGTGAGAAACTGCACATTGCCTGCCTCATACCCGGTCTCCTCGATCAGTTCTCTCCGCACGGCCTGCTCAAAGGATTCCCCCTTATCAACAAGCCCGGCAGGCAGTTCTATAACAAATCCATTTATGGGCGGCCTGAACTGCCTGATCAGGATCACCTCCCCCTGTTCGGTAAAGGGAACAATGCCGATAACGCCATCACAGTTTACCCGTTCAAGGGCTTCCCAGTCCCGTGCCTCTACAACGTTGGATGAATTACAGCGCACGTTGTATTTGATCAGCACGGAACGCAGGAATTTTCCTTCCCATAATGTTTTTTTGTGAATTACGGTCATATGTCTACTGGCAGAGCTCCAGGGCCTCTTTAAACCGGCTCTCCATTGCTATGGTCTCGTCAGCGATCTTTTTCAGAACTTCGGCCAGTTCCTTTTTCCCAAGGGCCCCAGCCTTTTTTGACCAGTCCTCGTAAGTCTTTGCGTGCTCAATGTTGTGTTCAGCCCAGTGGCCTAACAGGTGATGCAGTTTGCTGATTTCGTCCATAGTTCCTCCTGATGGCAATTCTCTTTTCTGTAATGATAACGGCAGTTCAAGATTGTTCTCTTCAAGCAGCTGCCGGTCGGACAGTATCTCCTCTGTCAGCCCGTCAGCAACAACTTTCCCTTCTTTCACAATAATGCATCTCCTGCAGACATCGAGGATGAGATCAAGGTCGTGAGATGCAATTATCTTGGTATGGTGAAAATGTTTTAAAAGATTGATCAATGCCCTCCTCGATTTCGGGTCAAGGTGCGAAGCTGGTTCATCCATGACCAGGATGTCAGGCTGCATGGCGATTACTGATGCGATGGCCACAGCGCTCTTCTGGCCGCCGGACAGATGATGCGGAGGCTTGTCTCTTAGCGCTGAACAGCCGACAGTTTCGAGAGCCTCCTGGACGGTTTCGATGACCCGCTCAGGGCTGAGTCCGAGATTGAGAGGGCCGAAAGCAACATCGTCAAAGACCGTAGGCATGAAGAGCTGATCATCAGGGTTCTGAAATATGAGGCCAACTTTTTTTCTGATCTCCTGCCGGGTCTTCTTATCAAGCTGGGAATCTCCGATGGTGATCGTGCCGGTCTGCGACAGCAGGTACCCATTGGTATGCATCAGGAGGGTTGACTTGCCTGAGCCATTGGCTCCCACGATTCCGACCGACTCTCCATGGGTGATCCTGAAAGAAACACCCCGGAGTGCTGCGGTTCCGTCTGGATAGCTGAAGGAGACATTATCGAATGCAACAATATGATGGCTCATGCAATAAGCCTTTGTGCAAGCTGCCCGATTAGTTCAGTGACATTAAAAATGCGAAGCCCGGCGAGAAAGATAACGGTCAGAATGACAAAGGCTGCATCAGACAACCTAAAGCGATATTGCCTCATGGAAGGGATACTCCCGGTAAAGCTCCGTGAAAGCATGGACTGGTATATTCGCTCTGCACGTTCTACCGTTCTGATAAAAAGCAGTCCGATAAGTCGGACAAAGACCTTTATGCCTGTGCCATGAGCACCAAAGGTCCGAAGGTCCCTTGCCCTGGCCATACGCATCGCCTCCTCCATAAGCACAAAGATATAGCGGTATAAAAAGAGGAGCTGGGATGTGAATGGTGCCGGAACACCGAGCCTCTGCATGGCATTACAGATGCCGGGGAAAGAGGTCGTTGCAATCAGAAGAAGCGCGGCGGTGATGGTGAGCGTGAACTTCATCATGATCGAAAGAAGAGATATCCAGCCTGCCGAAACATGAATATTGCGCCAAAGGATAACGGTCTCTGCATCGAAAATAGGATTGAAGATCCCTATAAAAATAGCGAACGGGGAGACGAAGAGCACCTTTTTCATAACAAGAAGGAACGGCGTGTCGCTCAGGGTAATCAGGAGGACCGGAAAGATGAAAAACGGAATGAGGGACATGACTTCATATTTGGCGTAGGATATGACCGTGATTACGAAGAGCATAGTTACGATCACCTTGCCCCGCGGGTCAAGCCTGTGGATGACTGTATCCTGGTATGACAGCCTGTCGAGATAGCCGATATTGAAATACTCGTCATCAAAGGTCATAAACTACCTGCCTGTGCATGATGAAAGACAGTCATGGAATTACAATAGCGGAACAAAGGGAGGAAGTTCAACGGCTTCCTCTCCATGCTGGTCTGCTATCAGGCTCAATAAATACTGATATATGCGCTGAGACGCCTTATCGCTCATTCTCGCTTCGCTCCGAGGCACCGGTCCTGCGGCCCGCTGAAACCGCTCGAATGCATCTCAGCGCAAAGCAGAGGAATAACTTTCGAGAATACAATATTTCTGAATGTCTGCGATTATTAGCTATGCTTTTTTGGACCGTATTGCCCTTATGCCGAAGCCTATGAGAAGAACGAAACCAAGAACGATGATTCCGCCGAGCACGCCTGACAGGGATGTGCCGATGTCAACTCCTGGCCATGAAGGCGTTGCTTCTTGCTTCTTGCCTTCACTCTCTGGTTTTTTGAAGTTGTAATCCGGCAGAAATGCGGTCTTCTCCTGGAACCCTTTCAGGACACCTGCAATGCCGTGCTCTCGGTCAGGAAGTTCAGGCTTGCCGTACACCTTTTCGATCGACCATTCAAGGCCATCAGGGAAGGTCGAGGCAAACCACGAGAGAGTGCCGCCGGTTATCGCCGTAAGGATCACAAACGTTACAAGAACCTTCTTCAGGGATATGTTTGCTGCAAGCGGTCTTGAAGCAGGAATGCTCTCAAGTAACTCCGGCCTCGCATTGCGCACGTAACTGATTACG
Source organism: uncultured Nitrospiraceae bacterium (assembly GCA_964506525.1). Classification (GTDB taxonomy): domain Bacteria; phylum Nitrospirota; class Thermodesulfovibrionia; order Thermodesulfovibrionales; family UBA6898; genus UBA6898. The sequence goes on along the minus strand of CAZDLA010000022.1, from coordinate 25,920 downwards.
CCTGCAGTGACGATTCCCTCGACAATGCCGATGCCAAGGTGGATCGGCTGCATCAACAATAGAAATGTTCCGAAAGGGAGTTCGCTCCTACCTGAAAGGAGCGTTTCGATAACAACAGAGAAAGCGCCCATCTGAAGCCCAATGACAGCGCTCAGAAGGGCTGCAAAGAGGCGCAGTCCATTGCCTGGGTTATTTCTTGCCAGAGGCTTATAGATCAGGGGATACGCGAGGAAACAGGGATAGATACCCAGGTTCCAAATATTACAGCCGAGGGCGAGAAGGCCTCCGTCGGCAAAGAAGAGTGCTTGGACTGTAAGAACCGATGCCATGACAAGGAACGCGGCATACGGGCCAAGAACAATGGCCAGTATCAGGCCACCACCGAGATGTCCGGATGAGCCGGTCGCAGGGATTGTAAAGTTGATCATCTGGGCTGCGAAGATAAAAGCACCGAGGGCCCCCATCAGGGGTATCAACTTCTCATCCAGATTTTCTTTTAGTTTCTTTGAACAGTATGCAATTGTTCCTAATGCTCCTGCCCAAAAAATTGCCCCGACTGTTGGTGAAAGCAAAGCATCTGCCATATGCATGATCGTGTTTCCTTCTTGCGGAAAATAAAAAAGCCAAAAAGGCTTTTTGGGCAAGACTTCTGTCCTGCTCAAGCCTTCATGGCTTGTAACTACTGTGAATAAATTACCACAAGAGACTGTTTGCGTTCAAGAACTTGTTCAGACAATTGGGTGATTCCCAAATAGCAGGGTTGTTTATGGTAGAATGAATTACTTTATTTTCCCGGAGAAAGTGTCCGCTACCCGTGCACCATAAACTGAGGAACAGCCAAAAACAGAAGCCTTGCCATTTGCTGCAATCCTGCCGGCAGGGTTCCTATATCCCCTATATTGACAAGTCTGATCCCTTTGACAAATTCCATGAAGAGTGTGGTGTCTTTGGTGTGTTCGGCCATCCAGAGGCGGCGAACCTCACGTACCTCGGTCTCTATGCGCTGCAGCACAGGGGGCAGGAAGGCGCAGGCATATGCTCATCTGACGCACGGCAGCTCTATATCGAAAAAGGAATGGGGCTTGTAGCTGACATCTTCAGCGAGAAGCGGCTAAAGAAACTTCCGGGCCATATTGCTATCGGTCATAACCGCTATTCCACGGCAGGCAGCAGCATTCTGAAGAATGTTCAGCCGATCGTTGCGAACTTTGCCCTTGGCGCACTGGCACTTGCGCACAATGGCAATCTCGTCAACGCCCCTGAACTCAGGAAGACACTGGAGGATGAGGGCGCGATATTTCAGTCAACATCGGACAGCGAGGTGGTTGTCCATCTCATAGCACATTCCAAAGGCGATAACTTTTCTGAGCGCGTAGCTGAGGCACTAAGAGCTATCAGCGGCGCATACAGCCTCCTTGTTCTGAGAGAAAAAGAGCTTATTGCTGTTCGGGACCCCTATGGCGTCAGGCCGCTCTGTCTTGGCCAAGTGGATGGCGCATATGTTGTTGCCTCGGAGACCTGTGCCCTTGATCTGATCAATGCTACCTATATCCGGGATATCGAGCCGGGTGAAATGGTCATCATCAATGACGCGGGCATAACATCACGGAAGTTTCTTCTCAGCCCCAGGAAAGCATTTTGTATCTTTGAGTTCATTTATTTTGCCCGTCCAGACAGCAATATCTTCGGTGGCCAGAACGTGAATGAGATCAGGAAGGAGTTTGGCCGACAGTTGGCAAGAGAATCAAAAGTGGATGCAGACTTGGTGATTCCTGTGCCTGATTCCGGCGTTCCTGCTGCCCTGGGCTATGCTGAAGAAAGCGGGATACCCTTTGATTTTGGTCTTATCCGAAACCACTATATCGGCAGGACTTTTATCGAACCGAAGCAGAGCATCAGGCACTTTGGCGTGAAGATCAAGCTGAACCCTGTCAAAAAGCTTATTGAAGGCAAACGCGTTGTTGTTATTGACGATTCCATTGTCAGGGGCACCACAAGCAAGAAGATCGTCAAAATGCTGAGGGAAACAGGCGGGGCTAAAGAGGTCCATCTGCGGATCAGTTCCCCGCCGACCATTATGCCCTGCTATTACGGCATTGACACACCGACACGGCAGGAGCTTATAGCTTCGAGCCATGATGTTGAGGAGATCAGAAAATATGTGACTGCAGATTCCCTTGCCTATCTTGGTATTGAAGGCCTCAAGAAAATCGTGCCTGAGGCGGATAACTACTGCTCAGCCTGTTTTGATAATTTTTATCCGATCAACTTTCCCGGTGAACATCTTGAGCAGATGGAGTTCTTCTTTTAGTCTGAAAATGCACCCTTTCCCTTTAGCGAACAGATGATTGTAGTACGACTGTTCGAGCTGTCTCCGAACGGGGCACTAACATAATGATGAGGTTATAGCATGTCAGATTTCGTTGTTGTCCTGATCACCGCCCCGAACGAGGACGAAGCTGCAAAAATGGCAAACAACCTTGTAGCCTCCCGACTTGCAGCCTGCGTCAATATTATCAGAAATATCCGCTCCATTTATCGCTGGCAGGGAAAGGTAGAGGACGAGGCAGAGGTCCTTATGATTGTGAAGACAAGGCAGGAGTTGTTCAGTGACCTCGAAAAGAGGGTTAAAGAACTTCACCCCTACACAGTGCCTGAGATCATTGCCCTCCCTATTCTGGAAGGCTCTTCCGAATATCTTCAGTGGCTCAGCGGGGAGACTAAAAAAAGATGAAAAAAAGAGATGAAATGCGAATAGGAATACTGACCGGCGGAGGCGATGCACCGGGACTGAACGGCGTGATCAGAGCTGTTGTGCGGACTGCAACCATCAGATATGGCTGGAAGGTGATCGGCATTTTTGACGGATTTGAAGGCCTCATGGGCAAGACCAATACCAAAGAACTCACTCCCTGGAACACGCGCGGCATCCTTTTCAGGGGAGGCACGATCCTCGGCACAACGAACAGGGGAAATCCGTTTGCGGTCAAGGTTATGGAAAAGGGCAAGCAGGTCGAAAAAGACCTTTCTGACAGCGTCATCAAAAACATGAAGAAGCTCAAGCTCGATGCGATCATTGTGATCGGCGGCGACGGTTCACTTGCTATCGCGCAGAAGTTTTCCCGGAAAGATATCAAGGTGATCGGCGTTCCAAAGACCATTGACAATGACCTCTCTGCTACGCATGTAACGTTTGGCTTTACAACTGCTGTTGAGACTGCAACCGATGCCCTGGACAAGCTCCATACTACGGCAGAGAGCCATCATCGGGTTATTGTGGTGGAGGTTATGGGTCGTTATGCCGGCTGGATTGCACTTGAGGCAGGCATTGCAGGGAGTGCTGATGTTATCCTCATCCCGGAGATTCCCTATGACATGAAAGAGGTCTGTGCAAAGATCATCGAGAGGAAAAAGTCGAACTGCAATTCAAGCATTGTGGTCGTTGCTGAAGGCGCCAAGCCCCTTGGCGGAGAGATGGCAGTGCTTGAAAAGGATTCCTCCGGATATGCCTTGCGTTTTGCCGGGATTGGAGACAGGGTTGCAGACGGCATCAAGAAGATCACCGGCATGGATGTCAGGGTAACGGTTTTGGGTCATGTTCAGCGCGGTGGATCTCCCTGCGCCTCAGACCGTATTCTCGCCACACAGTATGGGGTAAAGGCAGTCGAGCTGATTGCAGAAAAGAAGTTCGGCCATATGGTTTCGTACAGACCGCCTGAAATCACATCAGTGCCGCTCGAAAAGGCGATCAGGAAGATGAAGCTGGTTGATCCAAAAGGTGATCTCGTGAAGGCAGCTGAGTCTGTCGGCGTAAGTTTCGGGAGGTAATCGATGACTATCTGGAAATGCAATAAATGCGGCAATACAATACCGGCAGAGACTCCGCCTGATCTCTGCCCGTCATGCAAAGAAAAGTGTGAATATGTTGATGTTACCTGCTATATCCCCGGCTGCGGCGGACCCGAATCCGGCAATGTCAATCCTCAGGTGTTCGAGGACAGTGAAGATCTGGACAAATAGACCGTTCCTAATGCTCTCCCCATTGCCTGCATGTTTGAATGCGTTACGCTCCCGATGTTTGAGGCATTGACTTCCCCCCGAGACATGCACCGAGATGTCCTCCCTCCTATTCCCGCCCCCTATGGCTTGTTAGCAGGTTTAATTTCATAAGGGAAAATCGACAGAATAAATCGAGTCATAAACTGTGAGTGTATAGCAGTAATTATGCGGTTGCTCAGTTAATGGAACTTGACGTTGACGGGTCGAGATGTAACTGCTACGGTTAGACATAACCAGGCAATCTCGACAATACAAAACTTTTCAATGAAAGGGGATGTAACGCTACGAGTCTTAGGGAAAATGGCTGATTTGCCGAAGGATAAGATTGAGGTAAGTTAGGCCATACTTTTTGCAAAATGATGTAAAAGCACGAAGGGGGTGCACTATGGATGTGGACAGTGGATTAAACCGCAGGGATTTTCTGAAGTACGCAGCTGCAACAGGTGTTCTGGTCGCGGCTGGAGAGGCATTGAACCCAGGCGCACTGGCAGAGGCTGCCACGGGCTTCACCGAAGTAGACAAGCTGACGATCTGGATCCTGGCTGACAATTATTATGACACGAATGAACCGGATAGCAATATTGCAAAGCGCTACCGCTCAGTGGCTGGTAAATCAATGAGTGCGCAACACGGCCTTTCTTATTATATCGAGACTGTTACGAATGGAAAAACAAGTGCCTGCATGTTCGATTTCGGACTTGACCCGGCGAGCGTGCTGAACAATATTGCGTTATTAGGGCTTGATATTGGAAAGACAAACGCATTCAGCCTGAGTCATGGCCATTATGATCACTTTACGGGCGCGATCAGTATCCTCAAGCAGAATCAGTCAAAGATCGCCGCGGACACGCCATTTTATGTGGGCGAAGAAGCGTTCAATCGCAGATATACGCTCCGTCCCGGATCGACAGAACCAACAGACCTTGGACAACTGAACAAAGAAGATATCGAAGCACTTGGCGTAAAGGTTGTGGAGACAAAGACCCCAACGCAGATCATTCCCGGCGCATATGTTACCGGACAGATAGAGCGGGTCACGAGCTATGAGAAAGTGCCAGCGTCTCAGCAAGTAAAGCGCGGCGATAAAATCGAATCCGACATTTTTCCGGGTGAGCAGGCTGTTTTCTTCAACGTAAAGGGAAAAGGCCTGGTCGTTCTTTCCGGGTGTTCGCATTGTGGAATCGTTAACACAGTCAAGCATGCGCAGAAGGTCTCAGGAACGGAGAAGGTGCACGCGATCATGGGAGGTTTCCATCTTATTGTTGCAAAGCCTGAGCTTATTCAGAGTACCGTTGCCGATATCAAAGCAATGAAGCCTGACCATATCGTGGGGACCCATTGTACTGGGTTCAGAGCGATGGTGGCTTTGAACAAGGAAATGCCTAACGAGTTCGTTGTGAATACTGCCGGGACAAAGTATACCTTTGGCGCATAGGCGCCGGAGATCTCACAGTTGAAAGGAGAACTATCATGAGACGGTATATTGCGGAAGCGGCAGTTTCGAAAGGAAATGACATTATGAGGATTTTGTTGATGGTCACGGCGTTTTTTATGCTGGTATCACCGTCATTGTCATCAGCAGGGCCGAAGGAAGACGTAGCCGCGGTCATGCAGACATGGATCGATGGAATGAGCAAACACAATATGGACGAAGTGGTTGCTCTTTATGACTCGGAGGCGGTTTTTTGGGGCACGAGGTCTGCCTCGCTTCGCGACACCCCAGCTGCTGTTCGGGACTACTTCAAACTTCTCCAGACCGTCCCGCCGTCGTATAAGGTCACTCTGGGTGAACAGCGGATTCGGGTATATGGAGACATTGCGATCAACACTGGAACCTACACTTTTTCCGAGGATCGCGATGGGAAATCAGTAGAACGCCCTGCACGATACAGTTTTGTCTATCGGCATCGTGACGGACGCTGGTTAATTGTAGATCACCACTCGTCGGCAGTGCCTGCGCAGCAGTAGACCGGGTAGAGCAACGCGAGGCCTGAACTTATTCAGAATACTGTTGCCGATATCAAAGCCATAAAGCCTGCCCATATCGTGGGGACCCATTGTGCCGGGTTCAGGGCGATGATGGCTTTGAGCAAAGAAATGCCCGACGCTTTCACCATCAATACCTCGGGAACAAAGTATACCTTTGGCGCATAGGCTCTATTAGATAGGCACAATAACAGGCAAGGGGAAGTCGCTTTCGACTTCCCCTTGTGGCGGCTAATCTTAACAATCCGCACTTGATTCGACCTCGGAGTGAGTCGTTTACCCCTGCAAAGTTCAATAAATATCCAAAATTATAATTGTAATTTCACGTTGACAATCTGAGTACAGACTCTTAAAGTTATCTCATAAATATGACGCAATCAAGATTCTTCCAATATTCTCTTCTCTTTCCGCTTATCCTGTGGTTTCTGGGCCTGCTCGTTTTCTCGATCGTTAATAAAGAAGGGTACACGTTCATCATAAAACATATGTTTGACGCGGTTCGAGTCTTTGTGCCTTATCTCCTCTTTGCCGCAGGAGTTTGGAAGATTGCGGCGAACAAGCCCCACCGCATATTGATCCTTATTGCCTTTGTTGCGCCGATCCTCTGGGGAGTTTTCTTTACTCTCTGTTATCTGCTGAATGCAATTATCACGGATGAGCTTAGAGATTTGAAGGTTCTTCTTATGATGGCTTTTTGGGCGACTCTGGTCGCATATCTTGCTGAGGCTATCCCCCATATAGTTCTGACCATATTCAAGAATGATTTCAAGCCTGAAATAGCAGAAGAGCTTGGCAGCATGTCGCCGGCTCAGGAGCCAGTGACGCCGGAGGGTTAGTTGCTCGGTTCTATGGGTTCGTCGTCAGCGTACGTTCCAAAAAAAGATCCCCGGTCATCTTCGTCCATCACAACAAAGTAGTCGGCATCGGTGTAGTCCTGCGTGTCAGACAACCGCTTCCAGGTTTCTCCGAGTGCTGCTACGATCACTGGCACGCCCTGATACCATTTAAGTTCTTCATAGTCCGGCGCTTCTTTCAGTTCTATTTCTGTCAGTCGTTTCATAACGGTCAGAACAATCTCTGCTGTCCTTTATCTCTTTCTATCATATCCAATAGCGTTTCGTATGATATCGTCTTTACGCCCAGTTTTTTTGCCTTGTCGAGCTTTGAACCAGCATCCTCACCTGCCACGAGATAAGTGGTGCTCGCAGAGACAGCAGAAGCTGTATGTCCACCGTTGTTTTCGATCAGGTCTTCCACCTCTTTTCTCGGTCTCGGCAATGCACCGGTAATGACAAAGGTCATGCCGCTGAAGAGAAGATCTCCCTTGTCCTCGGCGGCAAAGTCCGGGTTCGAGAGATTCATGCCGAGCTTCTTTATGGAATTGAGCAGGTCAATGTTCTTTTGGTCATTGAAAAAAGCGGAAACAGATGTCGAGATTTTTTCTCCCACCTGCTTTATTTCGAGTATCGATTCTTTCTCTATATGATAAAGGTCATCAAGACCCCTGAAGTTTCTGGCAAGGAGTTTTGCTGCATATTCGCCGACATGGAGGATTCCGATGGCAAAGAGAAATCTGGCAAGTGTTGCATGCTTTGATTTTTCAATTGCATCTATCAGATTCTGCGCAGATTTTTCAGCAAAACGCGGAAGCTCAAGCAGATCTTCCTTTCTGATCCGGTAAATGTCCTCAAAATGGCTGATGAGCCCACGGGAAAAGAGAAGCTCTACATTCTTTTCTCCAAGGCCTTCTATGTCCATGCCGCCCCGGGAAGCAAAATGGATGATCTTTTCCTGAACCTGCGCCGGACAGTGGAGCGATATGCATTTGACAGCAACTTCTCCTTCTTCGCGGACAACACTGGAACCGCAGGCAGGACATTTGTCAGGGATGGGAAAAGCTTTTTCCAACCCTGTCCGCTTCTCCTTGACGACCATCACAACACGCGGGATTACATCACCGGCCCGTTCGACCACAACCGTGTCCCCCGTTCGTATGTCCTTTCTTTCTACCTCATCCCAGTTGTGGAGCGTTGAGCGCGACACCGTTACCCCGCCGATCTTTACTGGTTCAAAGACAGCATACGGTGTTATCACACCAGTCCTGCCGACACTCCCGTGAATCTCTCTTACCCTGGTAGTACCTTGGTGAGCTTTGAATTTGTATGCAGTTGCCCAGCGTGGCTCGCGTGTCTTGACGCCGAGCTTCAACTGAAGACTGAAGTCATTTACCTTGATTACCGCTCCGTCCGTTTCAAAAGGAAGGGTGTCCCGGTCTTTCTCAAAAGCCTGAATTGCCTGGATCACCTTCTCAATGCCAACTACGCTGACCATCTTTGCAGGCACAGGGAGTTGAACGTCCTTCAGCCATGTCATGAACTCTGTCTGGCTCTTGAAGCTCAGACCTTTGATTGCGCCAATGCCATAGCAGGCAAGATGAAGTTTGCGGGATGCAGTAACGTTGGGATCAAGCTGCCGCACACTTCCTGCTGCAGCGTTCCTCGGATTCGCAAAAAGAGGCTCTCCCTGTAATTCCCGCTGTTTGTTCAACTTCTCGAATTCCTTGATATCCATGTACACTTCACCGCGGATGTCAATCTCATCAGGAACCTGCGCTCCCTTGATCTTCAGGGGCACTGACCTGACAGTTTTTATGTTCTGCGTAACATCCTCACCTTCATACCCGTCGCCGCGTGTTGATGCCTTCAGGAGAAGTCCATTCCTGTATGTGAGTTCCATGGCGAGACCGTCTACCTTTGGCTCTACGGTATATTCAATATCGGTATCTGAATGCAGGAGGCGCTTCAATTTATTGTCAAATTCCCTCAGTTCATCGTATGAAAAGGCATTGTCGAGCGAGAGCATCGGCTCAGTATGCTTTATTTTGTCGAATTTTTCTGATGAAGGCGCACCGACCCGCTGTGTTGGCGAATCAGGCAGGACGAATCCATGCGTCTCTTCAAGATCTTTCAGGCGGCGGTATTGCGTGTCATATTGAGCATCAGAGATGACAGGAGAATCCTCAACATAATACCGATAGCTGTGTTCATTGAGCTCTCTGACGAGTTCTTCGACCTCTTTCCTGATGGCTGCTGGAATCTGTTCAGCCACTGCTGACCACCTCTGCAAGGAATTTCAGGGCAGCGAGAACTGCCTTTTCTTTTACCTGTGCCCTAGTTCCTTTCAATTGCAGCTTTTTTGAAACCGTTCCTTTTTTTGAACTTACTGCAACAAAGATAAGACCCTTCGGCTTCTCCTCAAGCACATCAGGGCCGAGGTTTCCTGTTGTTGAGATCGAAACATCTGTTTTTGTAAGAGCGCGGACTTTTTTTGCCATCTGCAGGGCAGTTTGTTCGCTCACGATCCCGTGAGAGGAGAAGACCCTGTCAGGGATTCCCAATATCCTTTTTTTTGATTCAACTGAATAGGTCACAATGCCCGCCTGCAGGAAGGTGCTTGCACCAGGGACAGCGGTGAGATAATGACAGATCAGTCCTCCTGTGCACGACTCAGCAGCAGAAAGGGACAGATCTTTCTCTTTGAAGATGCTGTGTATAGTTTTTGCCATTTTCAGGTCCATGATTTGCCGGTTCTATTTTGGAGTCCGGACTTTAGCCTTGTCAATGACCTGCCACACGTCTAAGCCGTGAAGTCCTTACTGATTCTCTCGCTGAAGCCGAGTCGATAGAACATTTCAACGTTGATTATGGCCACTTACATGCCAGACGAGGATTTTAATTAATTAAAGCTGTTGATATATAAAAAGTCGATATGCTTGACAAAGCCCCTTTGCTAAAAGGACAATAATAGTAATGAAAAAACTAAGTCATGTAATTTCCCTCCTGTCTTTTCTTCTGCTTGTAAATTTGCCGGCAATAGCATCAGAAGAAAAGATCAGCCAAGAGCTTCAGCCTGTTGAAGCAGCGCAAAAAAGTGTTGTTCTGCAGGCGCCTCAGCTTACTGCGCCCTATGCTGATAATCAGACTGCATCAAGGGCTGTTGACAGGAATATCAGCCTTTTTGCCAACAGGATCAAGGACAGGTTTGCTCTGTATCTGAGCAGGTCCGGTAAGTATGTCGATATTATGCAGAACATCCTGAGAAAAAAAGATGTTCCTGAAGATATTGTTTTTCTGTCGCTCATAGAGAGCGGTTTTAGCACGAACGCTTATTCCATTGCCCATGCCGCAGGACCTTGGCAGTTTATCGCATCGACGGCGAAGAGATATGGCCTTGAGATCAACTGGTGGAAAGACGAAAGACGCGATCCTGTCAAATCCACAGAGGCAGCAGCAGACTACCTGAAAGATCTCCACGGTATGTTCGGATCTTGGAACCTTGCCATGGCTGCCTATAATGCAGGCGAGGGTAAGATCATGCGAGCAATGAAGAAGAGCAATGCAGACGACTACTGGGATCTTCTTGGCACAAAACATATCAGGTCAGAGACAAAGGAGTATGTGCCAAGGTTTATTGCCGCAAGTATGATAGCCTCTAACCCCAAGGATTTCGGGTTTGAAGCCATAGAGTATCAGACACCTCTGAGTTATGACGAGGTTGAGATAGCATCCCCTGTTGATCTGGTAGTTGTGGCTGAATGTGCCGGAATAACGCTTGACGAGGTCAAGAAGTTGAATCCCGAGCTCAGGAGATGGTGTACGCCGCCGGATGCGCAGCGGTATATCCTTAAGATCCCCGAAGGTTCGCGGGAGATGTTCATGGAGAAGCTCGCTTCTATTCCTATTGAGGATCGGTTCACCATAGACCGCTATCTTGTAAAGAAGGGCGATACGTTCAAGAGCATCTCCGGGAAAACCGGTATTCCGGTGCCGGTCATTCTTTCTCTGAATTCAACAGAAAAGATCATGCCTCTCAAGACGGGCAGCACGATCTATCTTCCGCCAAAGAATCTTTTTAGCCTCGATAATCTTGATAGGGCTCTCATGAAGAAGGCTTCTTACAGGAAAGGGAAAGCCTCTGCTGTTTCAGGGAAAAAGAAAGGCGCTGCAACCGCAAGGAAGAGCGCCAAATCCAGAAAGACACAAAAAGCTTAGACTGTCTTTTATTATCCTGCCTTTTTCTCACCGAATTTTGTCTTTGCCTCTTCAGCGTAGGGGGACTGAGGAAATTTCTCTACAAACTCTTTGTATTTAACTATTGCCTCATCCTTTTTGCCATCCTGCTCAAGCATTCTTGCCTGCTGGATCAGGGCAAAATCTTTCAGTAAATCGCCTGACGCATTGGAAATTCTGTCAAGAGTCTTTAGCGCCTCGTCCTTATTCCCTTTCTTGAGTTGCAGAGCAACCATTTTTTGATAGGCGAGGGGTATGAGAGCCTCTTCACGAACGAAGCGTTTAGTGAATTCATCGAGCATTTTCAGGGCGTCATCGTACTTTGCCAACTCCGTATATGCGTCAGCGATGAACAGAAGAACCCGCGGTGACTTTTTCTTTTCATAAGCCTGCTGGAAAACTTCGAGAGCTTTTTGAGCCTTATCCTGGGCGGCAAGTGGCGATTTTTGATACATGCCGTAATAGGTTTTGTATGCCTCGTATTCAAGCTGCTGGGCTTTGTCATTTGCGCTGAAACGGTAAACAGCTATGCCGCCGATAATGACAGCTGCGCTGAGCGTTATAAGGCCATAGGCAACGAGCGACTTCTGCTTCTTCTCAAAGACCTTTTTAATGCCTTCGAAGCTGTCCTTTACTTGTATTTCAGTTTCGACGTCCTTTTTATGCGGGGACTTCTTTTTTATCGCTTTGGGCATTGCTCCTCCTGAGCACTCTGTCAACAAGTGATTTTGAATTTTCAAACACAGAATCTATTCTGTTCTCCTCAATGCCTGCGCCGAGCAGAATGCTTCGCGCATGTTCTTTGGTAATGAGGTCAGATGGACTATGAGCGTCAGTATTGATGCAAAGAGGCACGCCGAACTTTATGGCTTCCTTCGCGAGATAGCCGTTCGTAAATGCATGACCCCGCCGGGCAGTAATCTCGAGAAAAACATTTTTTTCCTTTGCGCGAAGCATGTCCTCAATGCTGATCATGCCGGGATGAGAGAGGATGTCAGCGCCAGCCTCGATTGCAGCCCTGTTCGTGCCCTTTATTACCGGCTCAGCGATCGTTTCGCCGTGCACAACGATGATCTTTGCACCGAGCGCACGGGCTTCTTTTACCAGGTCAGCGATTAACTCAGGCGGTGCGTGGGTTATCTCCGCTCCGGGAATTACATCGATCGAGATATGAGATTTAAGCTTTTCAATGGCCCTTACAATACGCGGGATAATCAGGTCAAGATTGGATGCGTCCATATGGTCTGTGATCGCAATGGCCGTGTATCCTATCGCCTCTGCCCTTCTCACCAGCTCAAAGGGTATCAGCTCGCCATCGCTGAAAATAGTGTGTGTATGAAGATCGATCATCATAAAAAGATACAGGAATGACAGGAGAAATGTAAAGGAGGCTTACGTGGTTGTCATATCATGCCCGCCCTTGCGAGGGTCAGAACGGAAACGCTTTTTGCACCGGCACTGAGAAGCTGTTTTGAGCAGGCGTTGACCGTGGCACCGGTCGTCATGACATCGTCAATCAGCAGCATGTTCATGCCGGTAAGCGTGCCAGTGCATGCAAATGTCTTCTTCACATTGGCAGCACGTTCTTTGGCAGAGAGACCCACCTGAGGAGGCGTATCCAAAACCTTTCTTAATACATCCATGAGAAGCGGAATCTTCCTCTCCCTGGATAGATGGAGGGAAAGCAGAAGGGCCTGGTTAAAGCCTCTGTTTTTCAGGCCACTCGGACTGAGCGGTACAGGAATGACAGCATCTATTCCCTCAGTATCATAAAAGAGCAGAAACTCGGCGAGCGGCTTTGAAAGTCTTCTGATACCCAGAAACTTGAAGTGATGAATTACGGAAGCTACTATCCCTTCGTAATGGGTGAAAGAACGGGCCTGAGTGTAGGCTGGAGGATCTTCCAGGCAATGTAGGCATCGGTCAGAATAACCCGAAACAAGGTGCACACCGCAGACACTGCATGACGGACCAGTATATCGTTCAATGCTTTGCCAGCATTGGTTGCAGAACGGAGCAGAGGAAAGACTGTCTGTGGGGTTGCCGCACGATGGACATGCAGAGGGAAATACGAAATTAACAAGACCGGAAACTATGCCTGAACTGAAATAGGAGCGCCGCATTTGCCGCATTTAGGGCCGTGAGTGAGTCGTTCTCTGCGGACCTTGTTCTTTGCACTGCACTGCGCACAGGTGATGATAACGAAGTCCAAAGCAGGGTCTGATGCCGGTTTATGGTGCTGCTCTTGAGCTTTGTGATGCCCGTGGTGTGTTGTCTCCGAGTGCGTGCGCTTTTCACTGGTGAATGTTGCCGATTCTCCGTCTTCGCCAGGATCGAATTCCTTGAGAAATTTGATGTAGTTATGATCCCGGCTGATTAGTTCAATGCCCATGCCATTTTTCAAAGAGACAATGGTTGTCTTCATCGCTCTTCTGACAAGGCCTCTCAGCTTACAATCAGTTCCGTTAGGGAGGTGAATAATAATGTCCAGTTCGGTGCCTGGCACAAAGGCATGGTTTGTCCTGATGAAGAGGCCGTACCGCGAGAAATCGCTCGAAATTGCACGATAGTTTTTTCCCTGGCCGATAAACTCAGACTCGAGCCTGCGAACAAACCGTTCGTGTTTTCGGCGAACTCTCAGAAAGGCTCCTTAAGCAGTATCAGTTCATCTCTTTTTTGTCCTGTTGAAACAATGGATGCCTTAACCCCGATAAGCTCTTCAATCCGCTTTATGTATGACTGAGCCTTTTTAGGCAGCTTCCTGAAATCTGTAATGCCAAGCGTGCTCTCTTTCCAGCCGGCGATTTTTTCATATACAGGAACGCAATTTTCAAAGACTGAGAGTTCTTTTGGCATTTCCTTGAGGATCTTGCCTTTGTACTTGTAAGCAGTGCATATGTTTAGGGTATCCATGCCATCAAGGATATCAAGCTTTGTGAGCACGATACCTGAAAGGCCATTAATGCGGCAGGAGTGTTTAAGTATGACTGTGTCGAGCCATCCACATCTCCGGGCTCTGCCTGTTGTTGAGCCGAATTCGCCTCCCTTTTCTCTAATCAGTTCTCCTGTCTTGTCATGGAGCTCCGTTGGGAAAGGGCCGCTGCCTACGCGGGTCGTGTATGCTTTCACAATTCCTAACACCTTGTTGATCCTTGTAGGTCCGATGCCGAGGCCTGTGCATGCGCCACCAGCAATGGCACTTGATGATGTTACAAAGGGATACGTGCCGTGGTCAATATCAAGGAGCGTCCCCTGAGCTCCTTCGAGAAGCACATTTTTCCCGGCTGTCATGGCATCATTTACGATAATATCTGTGTCCGCAATATGCTTTCCGAGCACTTTTGCATATCCCATGTACGTCCTGAAAACCTTTTCCGCTCTGAAGGTTGGCGCCTTATAAAGATTTCTTAAAAGAAAGTTAACATGAACAAGGTTTGTCTTGAGTTTTTCAAGAAATGCATCAGGAGTGAGCAAATCCCCAACCCTTAAGCCTGAGCGTCCCATTTTGTCAACGTACGTAGGACCGATGCCCCTGCCCGTTGTTCCGATATTCTTTTTGCCCTTTGCTCGTTCGCCTGCCTGATCAAGTGCAATGTGATAAGGCATGATGAGGTGGGCATTCTTGCTGATAAGGAGATTGCTGCCAACCTTAATCCCTCTCTTTTTGAGATCGGTTATCTCCTTTATAAGTGCTTCAGGTTCGACAACAACACCATTACCGATGAGGCAGAGGGTATTTTTGTGGAGGATCCCTGATGGGATAAGATGCAAGACGTACTTTTCATCCTTTATAACAACAGTATGGCCTGCATTATGACCACCCTGAAATCGGGCAACAACTTCGGCTTTCCTGGTGAGATAATCGACGATCTTTCCTTTACCTTCGTCTCCCCACTGTGCACCCACGATTACGACTACTGACATAGTAACTCCTCTCTTATATCCCGTCAGACAGCGTTAGAGGCTGATCTGCTTAATGGATAAGATGTTCGGCAACGCCTTGAGCTGATCAAGGACCTCCGGGCCGGGCTTTGCATCAAGGCTTACCACAGAGATTGCCCTGCCGCCTGCGGACTCGCGCCCGAAATGCATGCGAGCAATGTTAATATTATTTTTGCCGAGCAGATTGCCGATATTGCCGATGACCCCGGGCTTGTCATTATTATACATGAGCAGGAGTTCGCCTTCAGGAACAATTTCCACCTTGAAATTGTCGATCTCTATAACACGAGGATCCTTTTTGCTGTACAGGGTTCCGGAAACATAACTTTCCTTGTTCTTTGCTTTTATCCTGATCGTGATCTTGCTGAAAAAGTCGCCGGCATCGCTGCTCTTGGTCTCTTTCACTTCAATGCCACGCTCTTTTGCAATAAAGGGAGCATTCACGAAATTTACGGTCTCAAGCAAAATAGGGTTGAGATATCCCTTGAGTGCGGCAATGGTGACCGGAGCGGTATTGACTGTGGCTGCATCGCCGGAGTATTCAACAATGATCTCGGTTGCTCCACCGTCAAAGATCTGGCAAGAGAAACTGCCAAGCTTTTCAGCAAGGTTGAGGTAAGGCTGTAGTCTCGGCACCTGATCGCTTGGGATCGAAGGAAAATTGACTGCATTTCTGATAGTGCCGTGGACAAGATAATCTGCGATCTGTTCTGCAACGGCAAGAGCAACATTTTCCTGTGCCTCTTCGGTAGAGGCTCCCAGATGGGGCGTGCAGATGAGGTTTTCAAGCGTGAGCAGAGGGTTGTTCTCGGGAGGCTCTTTTTCAAGGACGTCAAGTGCTGCTGCCGCCACCTTCCCGCTTTTCATCGCCTCATAGAGATCCTGTTCGTTGACAATGCCGCCTCGTGCGCAATTGATGATTCTTACGCCATCCTTCATCTTTGCTATCGTATTCACATTGATCAAGCCCTTGGTCTCAGGCGTCATGGGCGAATGGATGGTAATGAAATCTGATTCTGCGAAAATATCGTCAAGAGAACCTTTCCTTATTCCCATCTCCTGAGCCTTTTCCTCACTCAGGAAAGGATCATAGGCGATTATGTTCATCTCAAGGCCCTGTGCTTTCTTTGCCACCTGGCCTCCGATCGCACCAAGTCCGATAATGCCGAGGGTTTTGTTGAAAAGCTCGACACCCATGAATTTTTTCTTTTCCCACTTGCCTGCTTTCATGGATGCTGTTGCCTGGGGGATCATGCGCGCTACAGAAAAGAGCATCGCGATAGTATGTTCCGCAGTGGTGACAGTGTTTCCGCCGGGCGTATTCATAACAACAATGCCTTTTTTGGACGCTGCTGCTTTATCGACGTTGTCGAGGCCGGAGCCTGCCCTGCCGATAACTTTAAGATTCGTTGCAGCCTCTATGATCTCGGCTGTTACCTTGGTTGCCGAACGGATGACCAAGCCGCTATATTCACCGATGCATGCCTTCAGTTCCTCAGGCTTCATTCCGGTCTTGACATCAACCGCAAGCCCTGCCTTTTTGAGTATCTCTACGCCTTTTGCCGATATGTTGTCGCTGACGAGTACTTTCATTAAAATTTTCCTCTCCTATACCATTAATAATTCTTGAGCAACTGCAACACCGGTGCCGAGCTGTAACGGATATCCCATGCCTTTGAGCACCATCTCAACACCTGCAATGGCGATGATCGTATCAAAGGTGCCTGCATAACCGAGATGGGCAATCCGGAATATCTTGCCCTTTGCCTGTCCTTGGCCGCCTGCTGCAGTAATGCCATATTTTACCCTCAGATTCTTGTATATCTCCTGGCCGTCAATGCCCTTGGGAGCGCAGATGGCGGTGACAGCATTGCTGGGTGATTCCTTGGTGTACATCTCAAGTCCGATCGCCTTTACTGCCTCACGTGTAGCATGGGCAAGCTTTGCGTGGCGGCTGAAGGCATTTTCAAGCCCTTCGGCCTGGAGCAGTCTGAGGCATTCGTTCAGCCCGATGATCAAAGAGACCGGAGAAGTGAAATTCGTCTGATTGTCTTTGAGCTTCTTCCGCTCGGCTGTGAAATTAAAATAGAATTTTGGAGACTTGGATGTCTCTGCGAACTTCCAGGCCTTTTCGCTGACGCCGACAAAGGCAAGGCCTGGAGGAAGCATGAGGCCCTTCTGGGAGCCGCCGATAAGAACGTCAATGCCCCATTCGTCCATCTTCAGATCATGGGCAACAAGCGCAGAGATGGCATCAACAACCAGAATAGTGTTGTCAAAGTTCTTGACCACCGATGCGATAGCCTGAATGTCATGATAGACGCCTGTGGAGGTCTCTGATGCCTGCACAAAAACACCTTTTATTGAGGGGTCTTTCTTCAGCGCAGCTTCAATGTCTTCAGGTTTTACCGTATAGCCCCAGTCAATCTTGATCTCTTCTACAGAAAGATTGTATGCCTTGCAGATCTTGGTCCATCGCTCCCCGAAGTTTCCGGCATTGATAACGAGCGCCTTGTCCCCGGGTGTGAAGAAGTTGTTTACCGACCCGACCATACCACCTGTGCCGGTTGAGCAGATGATCAAAACATCGTTCTTGGTCTGGTAAAGCCACTGCAGCCCTTTTTTTGCCGACTCGAGGACCGGCACGAAATCAGGGGCGCGGTGATGAATGATCGGCATTGCCATTGCCAACAAGGCCTCCGGAGGAACCGGTGTCGGACCTGGAGCCAAAAGGTAGCGTTTCATCATAAGAGACCTCCTAATATAAAGCACAAAGGATATATTTTGGGACTGAAACAGGCAGAAAAGACGACAAAAAGCAATCCAAACCCCTGGATTCCCAAGTATTATGAGCCTTGAAAATTAGCATTAGAACAGTGTTTTTGTCAAGAATGGACACTTTACATCGTGCATGCAGACTATTATAATTAATGAACCATGAAGAATAAAATTGGAATCATAGTTCTTTTCCTGCTCATTGGCATTCTTATCGGTGGTGTTTCATTCTATTTCCTCGAGAAAGTAACAGGCACCCATAAGGGATACGCGTCCTTTACTACGCCGAATGTGCCGCGTCAGATCATCGACACGAGCAAGGCATTTTCAGAGATTGCGGGTTCTATTTCACCTTCTGTCGTAAACATATCTACGACAAAGGTTATGAAGAGAGAGGCAGGTCCATCGGCTGAAGATCCCTTTTTTGACCTTTTGAACCCCTTCCGCAATTTTAAGATGCCAAAAAAATGGAAAGAGCAGAGCCTGGGATCAGGGGTTATCGTAAGCACAGACGGTTATATTATCACCAATAATCATGTTGTTGAGCAGGCAGACGAGATCAGGGTAACGCTTTTTGACAAGCGTTCCTTTAAGGCAAAGATTATCGGCGCAGACACCAAGACGGACATCGCTATCGTGAAGATCGAGGCGGACAATCTCAGGGCGGCACCATGGGGTGATTCGGATAAATTGCAGGTCGGTGAGTTTGTACTTGCGATCGGCAATCCCTATGGTCTGAGCCATACGGTTACAATGGGAATCATAAGTGCGGTGGGAAGGGCCAATGTCGGAATAGCAGATTATGAAGATTTTATCCAGACAGATGCTGCAATCAACCCAGGAAATTCAGGCGGTCCGCTCGTCAATATAAAGGGTGAACTCATCGGTGTCAATACAGCGATCTTTTCGCGATCTGGCGGATACCAGGGCATAGGGTTTGCCGTGCCGAGCAACATGACACGTCTTGTCATGAATCAGCTTGTTGATAAAGGAAAGGTGACGCGGGGTTGGCTTGGTGTGACGATACAGGAACTGACGCCTGAACTTTCCCAGAAGTTTGGATTGAAGAGTGAGAAAGGTGCACTTGTAGGAGATGTTGCCAAAGGCAGCCCTGCTGAAAAATCGGGCATGAAAAGGGGCGACATCATCCTTGAATATAACGGCAAAAGGATATCTGACGTGGGGAATCTCCGGAACATGGTTGCCCAGAGCAAGGTCGGCACCGAAATACCGATCACTATTATGCGGGGCGGCAAGGAATATGCCGTTAAAGTGTTGATTGTAGAACTGCCCAGGGATATTGCAGAGGCAACTCCGGGAAATGTTCCTGAAGATTCAAACTTTGAAGGGCTATCCGGATTGACCGCTATGGAACTCTCTCGAGAGATTGCCCGGCAACTTGGACTCAACAAGGATGAGAAAGGTGTCGTTGTGGTTCGGGTCGAAACAGGAAGCCCTGCTGAAGAGGCCGGGATTCGCAAGGGAGATGTGATCCAGGAGATTGACAGAAAGCGAATCGAAGGACTGAGCGACTACAATAAGGCTGTGTCGGGCGTGAAACCAGGAGATGCAGCCCTCCTTTTCGTCAACAGAGGCGGGAAAAAATTCTACGTGACCATTAAATCCTCTTAAGACAGAAAAATAGACAACAGGATAATAGGTGCTTCCATGCAGCATAATATAGTGGCAATTGTTCCTTCTGCAGGACTTGGCAAAAGGTTCGGAGGGAGCAGGAACAAGCCCTTTGCGACCTTGGGCAACAAGCCGGTTATTATATGGGCGCTTGAAGTCCTTGAGAAGATGCCTGAGATCTCCGAGATCATTCCTGTGCTCAAGGAGACTGATATGCAGGCAGGAGCAGAGCTCTTTAAGCGCTATAAGATCACGAAAGTGAAACGCATAGCTCAGGGCGGAAAGGAACGACAGGATTCTGTTTATAACGGACTTCAGCTCATAACGGACCAGGGATCTGTTGTTCTTATTCATGATGGGGCAAGGCCTTTTCTTGAGCCAAAAACCGTGCTGAGAGCACTCGAAGAATTATCTGGATGTGAAGGTGTTGTGATCGGTGTGCCCCCTAAAGATACAATAAAAGAGATAGACGGGGATTTGATTCGGCAGACATTGCAGCGGGATGCGCTCATTGCTATACAGACTCCCCAGATCTTTTTCTATCAACCGCTCCTTGCTGCTTATGAGAAGGCCAGCAAGGATTCTTTCTATGCGACTGATGATGCTGCGCTTGTTGAGAGAAATGGGGGCAGGATCAGGGTGGTAATAGGAGAGTATACGAATATCAAGATTACAACGCCGGAAGACCTTGTGATTGCTGAAGCATTTCTCAAGATGCGGGGGGAGGAACAATGAGGATCGGCACGGGATATGACTCGCACCGGCTTGCGGAAGGAAGGAGGTTTATCATCGGCGGTGTCGAGATCCCCTATGAAAAAGGGCTGTTAGGCCATTCTGATGCTGATGTGCTCTGTCATGCCATCACTGATGCCATTATCGGCGCTCTCGGTCTTGGAGATATAGGAACCCATTTCCCTGACTCTGATCCAAAATGGAAAGATGCTGTGAGCATCGAACTGCTAAAGTCTATTGTTGATCTGGCAAAAATGAACGGGTATTTTGTTGCCTGGATCGACTCAACTATTATTGCTGAAAGGCCGAAGCTCTCTCCTTATATTGAGAAGATGAAGGCTGCCTTATCCCGAACCGGTATCCCGGCAGGACAGATCAATATAAAGGCAAAGACAAATGAGGGTATGGGCTTTATCGGCCGCGGCGAAGGTGTTGTTGTACATGCTGTCTGCCTGCTTGAGAAGACGGAGAAAGAGAGATAGGAGCCTTTCCGATCTACTTTTCTGTTTCTTTGGTTTTGCTGCTGACAGTTGCATCCTTTTTCACTGGCGGTTTCTTTTTTCTCCGCGGCAGGTCATTCAGGAGAGTCAGTTTGCCATCATTGAGCTCATAAATAAAGAGACTTTTTCTTTTTCGGATGAAGTTGACAGTGCTGTATGAGTCTTCGTATTTCAGATTCAGGGCAATCTCACGAAAGTTTAACCTTCCGTCTTTTACCAAGGGCTTCCAGTCATCATCAATAATGTCCACGGAAGCTATTGCAGTGACTTCGGGCATGACGAACATCCTGTCTATTGGGAATTTCTTTTCCATTGACTCGAAAAAACTGTTCATGCACCTGCCGACAAATCCTCCTCCGAGGAGTAGCGTATTGGCCCCCGTTTCCTTAACAAATGCAGAAAGAGTATTCATGTCCTGGTCGTCGATGATGCCATCTGCGAAATCAGTTGACTCCAGGTAGAGCACGGATTCAGAGCCATGCGTTATCTCGTTGAGGTAACGTGTATACTCATCCATGCCATCTTTATAGCCATATCTGAAATGACTTCTGAAATCTTTCGGCAACACCAGGATGACAAGATTTCTTTGCTGAGACATGACCTCGAGAAAGTCCCTGAGCGCCCGTTCCTGTTCCTGCATGATCTCGAGGTTCGTGTCAAGACCTGAGTACGAAGTGGTATCATAAAAACGCTCGACCAGATTTTTGGTTGGAAAGCCTTGCGTATCTTCTTTTGTTGCGAAGGACATGGTATTGGCAAAGAAAACATAATATGCCGGATGAATAATAAAATAGACCCTCTTCACCTCACCAGTTGACTGCACATACTGCTTATATCCAGAATATTCTTCCGGCTTAAGATCAATTAACTTTCTGATCTTAAGGCCAGAGTACAGATCTTTCAGGGTTTCGCCTGAGTTCTTTGCCTTGTGATGCTCGAGATTGATATCCTGCAGGAGCTGAACAACTCTTGCTTTTTCGGTGTCATTCTTGAGTCTTGTAGGAGTGAAATAATACTGTACATCCCCTGAGTTCTTGGCTGTATGGGCACAGCCGATTAGGCTAAATAGGGCAAGGAGGAGAAATAATATTTTATGGAATGAATATTTCATCATAATATCTTCAATCGCGCTGATAGTATAGGAAATCGCCTTATAAGGACAAGCTTCCCCCACAAAGGCAGGTGTGTGGTAAAAATCAAGAATGCAAGGTTTAAGAAAATGATGAGGCATTCTTATGCCTCTCTTTTCCCTTTAATCCACCAGTCGCTTTTGTCCGAGAACCACCAGAGGGACGAATCTGTTTCGAGGATCGTCTTGGCAAGTTCGCGGGCAATATCTGTTTTCAGTCGCTTGAGTGCAAAGTCAAGCCATTCATCTGCGTACGTATTGCCAAGATCCTTATGTTCTTTGAGGGCCACAATCATTTCGAGCTGATCAGCATCATAAGCCAGTTTTGCTTCCAGGGTCTCACCCTTCATGAATTCGAATATCAAGTCCCTGATTTCATCACCAAAAGGAAGCGTGTCTGCGAGATCGTTAACAGCTTTTTCCTCATCAGCCGTTACATATTTTTTGTTAACATAATTCAGATCCCCGGTTCTGGCCTCAGGAAGATCATGAAACAGACACATTTTGAGCAGTTTGTTATGATCTGCATCCTTCGCAAGATGACCGAGAGCAAAACCGATGTATGCTGTTCTGAATATATGTTCCGCAACTGACTCGGAGCCTGACCCCAAAAACTGGAAACCGGTTCTTGGTGTGCGCTTGAGCATGCCGGCTTCAAAGAGAAAATTTGCAATACGTATCATAATAACTCCGGAGCAAAGAGATTTCTCTGGGCCTGTAATTGGGCAATGGCCTCAGCTGCAATGATTCTGACACCCTCATGAGTATCCAGCAGGCATTGTTCAAGCAAAGGGAATGCATCCTTGTCACCGATAATGCCGATAAGGTTTGCTGCATCACCCCGGACAACTGCATTGGTGTTTGCAAGGAGAGGTCGAAGGTTTTTCTGGGCGCGAATGATATTGCCGGGATCAAGCTTCTTCAGTTCTTCAATCAGCGCTGTTATGCCGATCCTGACCCTTACACGTTCATCCTGTATCAAGGGTCCTATGAGATCGTAAAGCGAGCTGTCATGCCTGAACATATCAATGATGTTGTCGAGAAACCCGTTCTCCATATAATCTGCAATCATCTGCTGAAGTTCTGATTGCGGGCTGATCTGCATGATGAATAATAGCACAGTTGGTTCTGCTTTTTATGTATAATAGGCTCTAAACATGGGCTTCTGGAGTGATATAAAGCAGGACTATAGTGCAGTTTTCGAGAGAGATCCTGCGGCGCGGAATGCTCTTGAGGTTATCCTTGCCTATCCAGGGTTTCATGCCATTTTTATCCATAGAGTTAACCATATTCTCTGGAACGCACGCATCCCGGTCATTCCAAGACTTTTTTCTCATGCTGCTCGAATACTCACGGGAGTTGAGATCCACCCGGCAGCAAGAATAGGAGCAGGGTTTTTTATAGACCATGGCATGGGGGTTGTAATCGGCGAAACTGCGGAGATCGGAGAAAACTGCCTGCTTTACCAAGGTGTGACCCTTGGCGGCACAGGCAAGGAAAAGGGCAAGCGTCATCCGACACTTGGCAACAATGTGACTATTGGCGCAGGAGCCAAGATACTGGGCGCGATAACATTAGGTAATAATGCTGTCATTGGTGCCAACTCCGTGATTCTGAAGTCCGTACCTGACAATGCCATATGTGTAGGAGTGCCGGGCAGAATTACAAAAAAGAAAATTATAAGGATGACGACTGAAGATGGACTTGTTGAGGTGATGGACTATTTCCCTGATCCGACGAACGAAAAGATTAAGGAGCTTGAGGCTCGGATTTCAGAGATTTCCAGGAAAATGGAGGCTCCTCAGAGCGCTGTCCAAAAAGGAGGCAGAATGAAGCTTTATAATACCCTGAGCGGCAAGAAGGAGGATTTTATTCCTGTAACGCCGGGGCAGGTGAAGATGTATGTTTGCGGCATAACGGTTTATGATCATTGCCACATTGGTCATGCACGGAGCGCAATAGTCTTTGATATTATGCGCAGATATCTGGCATACAGGGGATACAAGGTTGTTTTTGTGAAGAATTTTACGGATATTGATGACAAGATTATTAACAGGGCAAAGCAGGAAGGCATAGCCTGGAAAGAGGTTTCAGAAAAGTATATAGCCGAATATTATCAGGATATGGATCGGCTTGGCGTGGAAAGGGCTGACATTGAACCAAAGGCAACTGAGCATATTCAGGAGATTATCGACATTACCAAAGGCCTTGTGGACAAGGGGTACGCTTATGCTGTGGCTGGTGACGTTTATTTCCAGATCGATAAGTTCAGTGATTATGGAAAGCTTTCAAAGCGCGATCTTGACGATATGATCGCAGGTTCAAGAGTCGATGTGAATGAGAGGAAGAGGAACCCTATGGACTTTGCTCTGTGGAAGGCATCGAAAGAAGGAGAGCCTTCCTGGGACAGCCCCTGGGGACCCGGCAGGCCGGGGTGGCATATCGAGTGCTCTGCCATGTCGCAGAAGCATCTAGGCGACACCTTTGATATCCATGGCGGCGGTGCTGATCTGACCTTCCCCCATCATGAGAATGAGATAGCCCAATCAGAGGCATACACAGGAAAACCCTTTGCGAAATACTGGGTGCATAACGGTTTTATAACTATTGACAAGGAGAAGATGTCAAAATCCCTTGGCAATTTCTTTACGATAAAGGAGATCCTTGGCAATTTCGATGCTGAGGTTGTGCGTTTTTTTCTCCTCGCCACACATTATCGCAGCCCTATTGAATTTTCTGATGAACAACTCAGGGAGGCAGAGGTATCTATAGACAGATATTACACGACATCCCTGCGCATACGGGATTTCTTTGGCCAGGATCACTCGAAAGAAAAGGCTGGTGCAGACGAGAAGGTCTTTCAGGAACTTGCAGATAAATTCCTTGACAGTATTAAGGAGGCCATGGACGATGACTTTAATACTGCTCTATCGGTCGGGCATATTTTTGAGTTTTTGCGCGGGCTCAATAAATACATGGACGGCAAGCCTTCCGGCGCCAGGGCAATAGCCCTGGTGAAGAAGGCAGAAGAGTTCCTGAAAGAAGCCGGCAGTATTTTGAATATTTTTAGCCGGACACCCGAAGAATGGAATCGGGCACTGATGTGCTATAAGTGTCCCGATATTACGGAGGAGTTTATCAGTGTCAAAATTCAGGAGCGACAGAAATCCAGAGAAGACAAAAATTGGGCGGCAGCCGATACAATTCGAAAAGAACTCGATGAAAAAGGAGTGGTCCTCGAAGACAAGAAGGAAGGAACTGCCTGGAAGGTCAAGATCTCCTGAGGGCTGGATCTACGGCCTTAATCCTGTGCTGGAGGCACTCAGGGCAGGCACTAAGATATCTGCTGTCTACCTCTCGGCATCACGCCGGGAGAAGGTCCTTGATCTTGAGCAGGCTCTTGTGCGCCGGAGTATTGCGGCAAAAAAGGTTGACGAATCTTTTTTTGATGAGAAGTTCCCAAAGGGACATCAGGGCGTTGCGGCAAGAATAGAGCCCAGAAGCTATGCTGACCTTGATGATCTGGTTGGCATTCCTGAGAGAAAAGGGCAGGTGCCACTTTTCCTTATTATTGACGGCGTTGAGGACCCAAGAAATTTTGGTTCGATCCTGAGAGTCGCTGATGCAGGTGGAGTGCATGGTGTGGTGATCCAGTCGCATAGGTCAGCATCTCTGACGCCTGAGGCTGTAAAGGCTTCTGCCGGGGCATCAGAGCATGTGGTGATATCCATGGTTCCGAACATCAAGCATGCAATCAGTTCGATGAAGAATTCAGGGGTTACTATAGTCGGTGCCGAGGCCGAAGGGGATAGGGACGTATGGGATATTGATCTTACGGATCCTATCGCATTGATTGTCGGCTCAGAGGCCGAGGGAATGCGCAAAACAGTAAAGGAACATTGTGATCATATTATAAAGCTTCCCATGCTGGGGAAGGTTAATTCGCTCAATGCCTCAGTTGCTACAGGGATAATCATTTTCGAGATAATGCGCCAAAGGATGCAAAAGAACAAGATTTGAAAAGAAAAAAAGGCATAATCAGGCGAGGCCTTGTTTTTTTCTGGTTGACTGTACTATAATCGTACCCTTATATTAC
>CAZDLA010000021.1:0-47376 GCA_964506525.1 uncultured Nitrospiraceae bacterium | reverse complement strand
CTTGGCGGTGTTCATGTTTCGCTCATGCCTGAGGAGGCAGCAGAGCATGCGGATGTGATCGTGATCGGCGAGGCTGAGAACACCTGGCCTGACGTTATCAGGGATTTCAGGAGCAACAGCCTGAAGAAAAGTTATTCATGCAAGAACCCTGCAGAGGATATCCCGCTTCCGCGCTGGTCAATTTTCGATCCGGCAGTCTATCTTCCGATGAACTCGCTTCAGGTTTCGCGCGGCTGCCCGGTGAATTGCGAGATGTGCTCTGTGCCCCAGACCTATGGGACCGAGTTCAGAATGGCAGATACCAAAAAGATCCTTCAGGATATTGAGAAACTTGACCAGAGTCTTTTCCTGATCAACGACAACCTGCACCTTGCGAAAAGAAGGGTGAGAAGCTTTTTTGAGGGCTTGGCACAGACCGGCAAACAGTGGATCGGACTTGCCCCACTTTCTATTGCGGATGATCCTGCATATCTTGATCTGCTGAGAAGCACGAACTGCTGGGCCATGTACATTGATCTGAGCCCCTGGATCTCGGCCGGTCTGAACAAGAGGATCAGCGCCAGCCAGATCGAGAAGGCGAACATGTTCCTTGAGCGCATTCGTGAGCGGAATATCAAGGTCATCGCCTCTTTTGTTTTTGGCTTTGATCATGACCAGAAGGATGTGTTTGAGCGCACGGTGCAGTTTGCAAAGTCCAACAATATTGAAGAGGCCGAATTCCATATCCTGACCCCTTATCCAAAGACCAGGCTCGCTGAACGGCTTGAGGCAGAGGGACGGCTGCTGACAAAGGATTTCTCAAAGTATTCATCATCGTCAGTTGTGTATACGCCTGCCAATATGTCGGCGGAAGAACTGTATGACGGATACAACCGGGCCTGGAAGGAATTCTATCCTGAAGAGACCCATGAGATGACTGAAGATGGACTTGTGATAAAGACCTATGCCTGTTTCCCGGTGAAGAAGGGTGACCTTGACAACTACAGCGGCGCCAAATGGGTCGATTCAATAAGGAAAAAGCATATAACTGCTCAGGTTGTTTAGACTGTAGTCGCTTAGCGACTTCAAAACCTAAACACCTACAGACTATCCACCTGAGCAGTTACGAAAAAAGCATGTAATGGAGGCGAGAACATAAATGTTGAAGACACTGAAACCATTTCTCATATCGCGGTTCCTGTACGGCCTTGTGCAGGTGATGGCACTCAGCAGCAAAAATGCGCTGATCTCATACCTGAACATAGCAGAGAAGGCGACGACGCGTGACCACTATAAGCGCGCCATCCGGTCCATCCGTGAAATGTGGCGGAACGGTCATCCTACGCTGAACGTTGCGATAAAGGTCCTGCGCAACACCAGTCCTCGCCACAAGAAGCAGATCATCAGATGCTTTATCATGAACCAGCTTCTGGTGGGGAGCACCAAGCGCAAGGCCTTTTCCGACGGCGCTGGCGGCTTCTATCCGCCCGGACTTCTTGTGATCAGCCCTTCCATGAAATGCAACCTGAACTGCTTTGGCTGTTATGCAGGGATGTATAAAAAAGACGAAGATCTACCTTATGAGGTGCTCGACCGCGTAATGACCGAGGCAAAAGCGATGGGTGTTTATTTTATCGTTGTTTCCGGTGGTGAGCCGTTTTTCAGGAAGGATCTGCTCGACCTTTTCGAAAAACATAATGATATGGCCTTCCATGTCTTTACCCATGGCGGCCTGCTTGACGAGAAGCTCGTTGCGAGGCTTGCTCAACTCGGCAATGTTCTGCCTGCCATCAGCGTTGAGGGGTTCAAGGAAGAGACTGACAAACGCAGGGGCGAAGGCCACTATGAGCGGGTGCTGAAAGCAATGAAGCTCCTGAAGGAAGCAGGCGTGCTTTTCGGCTACTCAGCTACGATGACCCGCCAGAATGCAGATATCATGGTGTCTGACAAATTCGTGGACCACTGGATGGCCCAGGGCACGACCGTGGGGTGGTATTTCCTGTACACGCCGGTCGGCAGGGAGCCGAACTGGGACCTGGTGCCGACGCCTGAACAGCGAGAGATGCTGCGGGCGCGTGTGGCCTATTTCCGGACCTGCAAGGAGATGCTCTTCGGTGATTTCTGGAATGACGGGCCTGTGGTGGGCGGCTGCATTGCAGGCGGCAGGAAATACTTCCATATCAATTCAAAGGGAGATGTTGAGCCCTGTGTTTTTTGCCATTTCGCTTCCCATAACATCAAAAATGTAAGTCTTCAGGAGGCTGTCACCTCGCCTCTTTTCAAGAAGATACAGTCATATCAGAAGACGCATGAAAATAAGCTGCGGCCCTGCATGATCATCGACCACCCCAATGTGTACCGTGATGTCTGCAAGATGCCTGGTGTCTATTTCACCCATCAGGGAGCAGAGAACATCGTTGAAGGATTCGCTGAAAAGATCGATGACTATTCAGTCAAATGGGGGAAGCTTGCTGATAAGGCGTGGGAAGAGAATTTCCAGAAGAAAGATTAACGTGTTTCTTTGATGAAGGGCCGTTTGCCGCTGCGAGACTTCTCAAGGCCTGAAAAGATATTGAGCTGAATATGCCAGGAATGGTTTACAGTAGACTCCATGGTTACGACTAAAATCATGGGAAGGGATAGCAGCCAGTTCGACAGCCTACCGGAAATAAGCGTGGCTTGGTTTTTCTATGGCTGGTTGTTCCGGCGGGACAAACGAAGTGTTAAGTCAAACTAATAGGGATTGGCATTTCACGAATTACATAGACCGCTCAAGTATGGTGCTCAGCTTACTTCTGGACCGAAGACAGAAGGACGCTTGATATGCACAGAACTGAGATTGACGGACTAAGGGCTGTCGCAGTTATATCTGTAATTATCACGCATTTTAACAAAACCCTTTTACCAAGCGGTCACCTAGGTGTTGACATTTTTTATGTAATATCAGGGTTTGTTATTACACAATCTCTTGTCACAAGACAACATGATTCTTTTCGCGGTTATATTTTTGATTTTTACAACAGACGGGTGAAACGCTTAGCCCCCGCCTTATTTCTTTGTGTGACGGTCACATGCGTATTTGTGCTGCTGATTATCGCTCCCCAGTCCAGACTCTCCACTTCTTCACTTCATACCGGGATAGCGGCCCTCTTTGGTCTTTCTAACCTGTATCTTCTCAGGCAAGCCACTGATTATTTTGGTTCTTCGGCCGAACTGAATCCATTCACACACACCTGGTCACTGGGTGTTGAAGAGCAATTCTACTTATTATTTCCTTTTCTGATCTGGTTTAGCGGTCTTGGCAGAAAAACTAAAACCTCGGCGAGGAAATTCTTATGGATTATTGGCACTACAGCTCTTGTTTCTTTAATTTCATATTTTTGGTTTATTGCCTGGGATCCACTTAAGACATTCTATCTGATGCCAATGCGTTTTTGGGAACTCGCTTTCGGTTCGATTGCCTACTTTTTCTTAGACAGATCTGAAAAGCGGCCCGATGCATATGAGAATCAGGTTATTCCATCGATATCGACCCCTGCTTTTATCCTCATTCTTATAGTGCTTTTCTTGCCACAGGCACAACCAGATATCGGATTCTCTACCGTTGCCGTTGTTACGCTGACTGCTGTTCTCATGTTTACTCTCCGTCCTGCGTCTCTTGTTTATAAATTGCTGACATTCAGGCCACTTATTTTCTTGGGTGTCATTTCTTATTCCCTTTACCTGTGGCATTGGAGTGTGCTGACGATCAGTCGCTGGACAATCGGGCTGCATTTCTGGGCGCTTCCTTTTCAGTTCGCTGTTATTATTTTGCTGGCCACTCTCTCTCATACGTTTGTTGAAAAGCCTCTTCGTCATTCTGACTGGACCCTGCTGAAGTTCGGTAAGATTCTCCAAATAGGGGCGATTGGACATGCAGCTATTGCGGTGATTGGCCTGTCGGGTGTGATTCTCCTTCTGGCAATTCCTCTTCACAGGCAAGGCTATCTCTATACAGGAATTACCGCACCCCTTATTAAGAGAGGAACGGACACTCTTATGGATCGCCAAAGCTTTGAAGAATATTCCTGGTCGGGAAGTCAGTGCGTTCTGGCTTCTAACAACGAGGCAGGAAAAATTATTACTCCCGATCAATGTACATTCGGTGATTTTTACACCGCGACACGACGATTCTTGGTGATCGGTAATTCTTTCAGCGCAGCAGAAATTGAAATGTTCAAAGTCCTCGTTGAACAAAAACGAGGTGCTGTAACTATAACATCCTGTTGGGGTGCATCGGCAGTTCCCGAGATTAAGAATGACGGAGTTACGAGCAAGGCTAATGATTACTATTGGGGAAAGGTGATACCCTCATTATTGGGCAAGCTTAGGAGTGGTGATATCGTCTTAATGATAAATGAGGGGGCTTCTTTTTCTCCGAAGAACGTCAATGATGCATCAACCCAATTGAGCGGTCTTCGTAAAGGACTCTCACGCATTTCCGAGGAGCTGTTGAAGCGCGGTATTTTTGTTATTTATCAGAATGGCAACCCTTTTATGCGCGAGTCTAATTGCACGCCGGATACCGCTATGCCTCAGTGGTGGCATTTCATAAACGAGCCAGCATGCACGTATTATACACGGACGGAGTCTTTGGCACGCCGGCGTGCATACGATAGTTTATTGCTGGATCTACAACGTAAGTATTCAAATTTCTTCGTATTAGATCTTTTTGACGTTTATTGCCCAGGAGATGTGTGTAAATACTACAACAAGGAAGGAATATTTCTTTATCGTGACGAGGCGTCACATCCGAGTGTTGAGGCGAACATCCTTGCGCAGCCATTTCTTCTTGAGATAGTAGATAACGCCATCAGGCGTGCGTCCCAGCCGGGCTTGCGGACAGGGGATTCCGCGACACTTAATGCAAATGTCCACGAAGAACAGGTTCAGCCGTAGACGCAGAAGTGCTGACTCATGCCGGAAAGGTTACCATAAACTGACTTCCCCTGAAAATGCAGTATTATTCCAATTGACAGCGAGGTAATCGCAATACTACAGATCAGCCGATGACCTTCCGCAGCGCGTTCCCGATTTCCTGAAGACTGTAGGGTTTTTTCAGGACATCCTTGAAGCCATATTTGCCAAATTCTGCCATGACCTGGTCATTGGAATAACCACTTGCAACTATGGCCTTTACAGCCGGATCGATCTTACGAATTTCCTGAATGGTCTCCTGCCCACCCATCCCTCCCGGGATCGTGAGATCAAGGATGATAGCCGCAAAGGGTTGACTTGATTTCATGGCGTCCTGATACAGCGCGATAGCCTCTATGCCATTTTTTGAAAGCACTATTTCATAGCCCAGATCAATCAGCATATCCTGTGTGACATCCCTGACGATCTCGTCATCATCCATAAGGAGAACTCTTCCTCTGCCTGCTTCAAACCTGACTTCTTCGGTTTCAAGGCTCACCGGCTTGTCAGATCCCGGTAGATAGAGATGGAATGTTGTCCCCTGTCCTGCAGCAGATTCGACCGTGATAAGCCCATGATGCCTTTTCATGATTGAATACGCGGTCGCAAGGCCGAGACCTGAGCCTTTTCCCCGGGTGGTAAAGTAGGGATCGAATATCTTATCGAGGTTTTCAGCAGGAATGCCGACCCCCTCATCTTTTAGTGATATTTTGACATACCTGCCTGCCTGCAGGAGCGCAGGCACTGTCAAGTCTTCCTGAAGCACCAGATTCTCTGCCTTTATCTCCACATTACCGCCTTCAGGCATGGCCCACTTTGCATTGATGATCAGGTTGTGAATGACCTGGCTGAGCTGCCCCCGGTCTATGTCGACATGCCAGAGATCATCAGGAAAGGAGTAGCTGCAGATTATGTTCGATCCTGCCAGCGCAAACTTGGCTGAGTCCATGATCAGTCCGCTGATGACCGTTGTCTTCAGCAATGGCGCTCCTCCCCGTGAAAACGTGAGCAGCTGATAGGCCAGATCCTTAGCCCGAAGCGCCGCGCTCTCGACCCCGGTCAGTCTTTCCCTGACCTTTTCCTTACTCTCCCTCTCCAGTTTCTTTATAGCAAGGGATACATTGCCGAGTATGCCCACGAGGATATTATTGAAGTCGTGGGCAATGCCGCCTGCAAGAATGCCGAGTGATTCAATATTCCGTGCCTTGAGCAGCTCATTTTCGATTCGCTGCTTCTCTGTCATATCGCGAATGACGAGAACAGCACCGATTATCTGTCCCTCATCATCAAGGATCGGCGCACCACTGCTCGAGACCAGCCGTTTCGTGCCGTCCTTGCTTATCATGGCCGCGTGATCAGTCAGCTCAGTGCTCTTCCCTGTCCGTATTACTCTTTCCACGGGGTTTTCGCTAACTGTTCCGGTCTTTTCATTGAGGGTCGAAAATATCTCGATGAGAGGTCTGCCCGAAGCCTTTTCCTGCGACCAACCTGTCAGGGCTTCTGCTACAGTGTTCACAAGAATGACCTTTCCCTGAACATCCGTTGTGATGACGCCATCGCCTATGGAGCGGAGCGTTACCAGAAGACGTTCTTTCTCGGAGAGGAGCTCATGTCGCGAATCCCTCAGAGCCTCTGTCATAGTGTTGAAGGAGGCTGTGAGTTCTCCTATCTCATCTTTTGATGTATGGACCATTTTGACATCGAGGTTTCCTCTGGCCACTTCAGTCACATTATCCTTCAGTTCTGACATGGGCTCAGCTATCTTTTTCGAAAATACATAGCCCTGGATCAGTGCTATGATCACCCCACCAAGGATAATGGCAAACCCGTATATTTGGAAGTGTGCCGCTTTGTGCAGAGCATTCCTATGGGCATTCTCGCTCAATACAGCCTCAGCAATCGCAAGGTCAACTCCTTGCTGACGAATCAAAGAAGCGATCTCATTAAATCTCCGTATCTCTGTTTCGTGCTTTGCAGGGTTATAGCTGCCGGAGAGGGATATATCCCTGTCATAAGCCTTCAGTAGGGATTCTCCTGCTGACAGAAGTTTGGCTGTGTCAACCTTGATCTTTTCGACGTATTCCCTTGCTGCAGGCACTTTAACTGCCAGGTCCAGAACCTTGATCTCTTCGAGGAGAGAATTGTGGCGTTCAAAGAACTTCTCCCTGTCTTCCTTGTTGCGGAGGGTCAGAAACAGGATAAGATGGCCTTCGGCTCTTTTTGCATAGCTTGATACTTCAGTGGCAGCAGTGATGATACTCCTGAAATGTTTCTCTGCACTTTCGAAGGATCTAACGATATCCCCTCTTGAAATGAGTCCGAAAATGCCGATAGCAATGACCAGAATAATGATAACGATATTTCCTGAGATCAGTCTGTGGCTTATCTTCATGGTGTAGTACTAAAATATCCTAAGTGCCAAAGGTTTATCAACGGTGAGACAATAATGAAATGCAGCTATGCAATGTCATATCTTCCTAAAATGATAGGAACTTTGATACTATCAACCATGTTTGGAAAGCGGCAGCATACACTACAATCCGGGTGGTTAAGTTTTCTCTCTGTCATTCTGTTCCTTTCGTCCTGCGCCCAAAAAGAGGTTGTCCGCCAGCCTGGGCTTGAGCCTTACTCCGGACCGGTGACGGTAGAGGTCTTAAAGAATTCGATCGGGTTCAGAGATACGAAGACGATCAAGGCGCTGACCGACGTCAGGATATTCAAAAAGGGTGAGTCTGCAGGCAGTTTTAGCGGTGTCTTTGGGTATCAGGCACCTGACTTTCTGAAGACCAGTCTTTTCGGTCCCTTTGGCATAACGATCATGGAGTTCCTGATAGCAAGAGATATGCTCCAGGTCTATGTGCCGCCCAAAAACATGCTTTACGAGATGCGGTCTCCAGAGATATCGTTTTCCTCGCTTATGAGCAAGAAGTTCCACTACGCTATTCAGGAAGAGGGGGACTTCTATATTCTTCTCGCTTATGACTCTGCTGAGAACGCTGGAGCGCCTGCGATGAAATACTTTTTCGACAGGATCTATCTTCTGAACAGGCGGATCATTATTTACAAGGAAGGGGCGGAGGTTGTAACGATCGATTTTGATGGCTTTAATGGCAAGGTGCCAGAACAGACAAAGCTGGCATTCGGCAAAGATACTGAAATGCATATTACTCTGCAGGAGCCGGAGTATGATACAGAGATTCCGTCCGAATATTTCAAAGAGATCGAGCATACGGATAAGACCGTGCTGCCTTTTCAGGATCTCCTCAAACGCTTTGATCCCAGCCGGTAGCTGATGTTCATCGCAAAATAGGGCAGGATGTTCTGCAGCTTTGAAGGCATTCTCTTTAGTATCGAACTAAGCGAATAGGTCTTCATGTAAGCCTCAAGGGTCTTTTGGTGCAGATCCGCTGCTGAGATGTTCTTCGGTTGAAAAACAATATTGTACCGGTCGTATTTTTCCCAGTTCTGGTGCAGGATCCTTCCCTCTGCTGACATTTCTTCGAAAAGCCTTGTACCGGGGAAGGGTGTGAGTTTGCAGAAGTTTGCAACCTCGAGCCTGTTCTTCATCACGAAATCGACGGTGCTGTCAAAGATGTCGGGTGTGTCGTGGTCAAAGCCGAAGATGAAGGAGCCATGCACGCCAATGCCGGCTGATCTGATCTCTCTGATGTGTTCGGCGTACTGTTCTGCCTTTCTCAGTTTCTTTACATCTGCCGAGTTTCTGGCATTTACACTCTCGAAGCCGATCAGCAGGCCTGCACAACCGCTTTCTGCAGCCAGCCGTAACAGTTCATTGTCCCGCGCAATGTCTATGGATGATTGGGCGACCCACCGCTGCTTTAAGGGTTTCAATGCTCTGAACAGTTCTTTGGCATAGGAGCTGTTGCCTGCAATGTTGTCATCGATGAATACGGCAAGCCGTCCGCTGTAATCCTTCAGCTCTGCAATAATGTTTCCTATTGGCCGGCAGCGCTGCTTTGTGCCGAAAAACTGGGTGGATGAACAGAAAGAGCAGCCGTAAGGGCAGCCGCGTGATGTCTGAAATGTGCGGGGCACATAGTAGCGTTTTTGGTGAATCACCTCCCAATTGCCTGAAGGAATGCTCTCAGGGTCGGGATAGGCTTCGCACCGGTAGATCTGCTCCATGCCGCCCGACTGAAAGTCGTCGAGGATCTTCTGCCACATCTCCTCTGCCTCGCCAATAAGAATAGCATCGGCATGTGTCAACACTTCATCAGGCATGACCGATGGATGGATGCCGCCCATGATGATCTTCGCTCCCCTTTCCCTGAATCTCTTTGCAACCTCATAAGCGCGCGGCGCATTGGTCGAATTGGTAGAGATCGCAACAAGATCCGCAGGATAGTCAAAATCAATGTCATCTACAAGTTCGTCTGTGACCTTGACCTCGAACATGTCAGGCGTCAGTGCTGCGAGTATTGCAAGCGACATCTGGGGCAGTACAAAGGTGGCCCTCCGTTTTCTCCAGATGTCTTCCTTACGGCAGGGAGAGATGATGTAAATACGCTTTTTCACAATGACGAATCATATCATAAGTTTGCAGATCGGATAAAACGGGTATGCCCTTCTGGTATAATTTCCAGCAGCATGATGAATTTTCTTATCGGACTTATTGCTGGGTTGTTCGGCGGGCTGGTCGGCCTTGGCGGAGGGGTGATCATGATCCCGCTGATGGTCAGCATCAGGAAACTCAGCCAGCACAAGGCGCATGGCACCAGCCTTGTTGCCCTGGTTTTTACGGGTATTGCAGGTGCAATAACCTATTTTCTGAAGGGCTCTGTTGATCTCGCTGCGTCTGCGCTCCTTGCTGTTACTGCTGTTTTTACGGCAAGAGCAGGAG
Source organism: uncultured Nitrospiraceae bacterium (assembly GCA_964506525.1). Classification (GTDB taxonomy): domain Bacteria; phylum Nitrospirota; class Thermodesulfovibrionia; order Thermodesulfovibrionales; family UBA6898; genus UBA6898. The sequence goes on along the minus strand of CAZDLA010000021.1, from coordinate 37,580 downwards.
CGAAATTTGCCCATGCGTTGCCGGAATGGAAACTGAAGCGTTCTTTCGGCGGATTTCTGATCTTTGTTTCTCTCCTCCTGCTGACAAAGCCCTATCTGCCCGGTCTTGTGCTTTCGACCGCTGCCTGGTACAAAGCAGCCGTGCTCCTGCTTACCGGTGTCTTTACCGGATTCCTTTCAGGTATGATGGGAGTCGGCGGCGGCACGATTATGGTGCCTGCCATGGTCCTGCTTGCAGGCATGGGCCAGCATATCAGCCAGGGCACAGCGCTTCTTGCCATGGTCCCTGCAGGCGGGGTGGGCGCATATACGCACCATAAGCTTGGAAACGTTGAGGAGGCGCTGCTTGTGGGACTCATCCCCGGGATTCTTGGCGGTACGTATCTTGGCGGAACCCTTGCGCATGAACTGCCTGAATCAGCCCTCCGGATCGTTTTTGCCGCGGTTCTTATCTGGACAGGGAGTCGCTATCTGAGAGCAAAGGCTTCTGCAGAAAATAAATAATTGAGCGTTTTCGTAATTCATGGGAGAATAGCGTCATGACACCATTCAGTAATACGCGGCGGCACAGACGATTCAACGTAGATGTGTTGGATATTAAGGGCAAAGCTGTTTTTGCCACTGAGGTCGTGATCAATGACATCAGCATCACCGGTGTTTCCCTGATCACTGACCGAAAGCTCGACATGGGCATGGAATATTCCCTGAGGATCCTTGACAAGGATCTTGATCTGCCGATCCAGGGCACTGTTATCTGGTGCATGGAGAATGAAGCAGCAGGGGCACAGGATGAGCATAGCCATCTGAAATATGCAGCAGGTCTGCAGTTTGGCGATCTTCAGCAGGAGTCTGTATCAGACCTCATCAAATTCATCGAGTCCCATCTTCTCGAAAAGCATAAGCAGGTTAAGGTGCATGAGATGAGCGGGCTCAGGTGCAACATCAGGTTTCATGTGGACAGCAGGGAAACTGCTGTGCTGAATGTTGCTGAGACATATCGGGTGAAGAAGCTGGGCGGCGGCGGCCTGCTTATAGAAAGCAGCCACAGCCTCGAGCCTGACACGAGGATCCATATGGGGATAACAATTTCGGAAAACAAGCATCTTTCGTTCATTGGCAGGGTTGCCTCCTGCATCGTATCTGCTGATAATGCCGCCTCCTTCGAGATCGGGATTGAATTTATCGAGATGCCGGAGCCGGACAGGGCAATGTTAAAGGAGTTTATCCGCCGCCTCTATCTTGATGATGCCGGTTTCTCTGTTGAAGGCATAATCCCGGACATTAAAAAGTAGCTGGAGAACACGGCATGGATGGGACCAGACGTATTGATATAAAACCGGGAATCTCGGTTGCGATTGTCCTGAAAAAGGACCAGCGGACCGGCGCACTTACCAAAGGAATTGTGAAGGATATCCTGACCAGTTCTCAGACGCATCCCCATGGTATCAAGGTTCGCCTGGCAAGCGGGGAAGTGGGACGTGTTAAAGAGATAATGGCGTGACAACGAGTTCTGTTGTCAGCGCAAGGGCATAGTGAGGGAGGGGAAATGAACTATAGCGAAGATCATGCGGATTTCCTCAAGAAGTTGCGGACTGAAATGGGCTCCTGGGTTGAGAAGGGATTCATGAGCCTTGAGCAGAGGGACAAGATCCTTTCACACTACAGCACTGTTTCGGAAGTCCGGACAAAGGCCGGCTCAGGCAGGCTTATTACCGTGGTCTCGGTATTGGGATCGATCCTTGTCGGTCTCGGCATCATCCTCTTTGTGGCCTCGAACTGGCACGTCATCCCGAAGATCGGCAAACTTGCACTCCTGTTTGGCACCATGATCGGAACATACGGTGCAGGATATTATATGCGGTGCGTCAGGCAGAACTATGCGAAGGTGGGGGCCTCACTCATATTTCTTGGCACCATAGTGTTCGGTGCCAATATCTATCTGATAGCACAGATCTATAATATAAGTGTCCACTATCCTAACGGCGAACTGCTCTGGGTGCTCGGCACGTTGCCGCTTGCCTACGTTCTGCGGTTCAGGACGATCCTGATCCTGGCCCTTATCAACCTTCTCATCTGGCTTGGCATGGAAGCGAACTTCTGGCTGCATGAACCCCATTACTATTCATCAGTCGCAGCATTCATTCCCCTTTACCTGGCAGCAGGTCTCACGCTGACTGCCGTGGGGCTCGCCCACAGGGGCTCAGAGCGCTTCTCCCATTATCACGCACCTTATCTCTGGCTCGGCACGTTCGTGACCATGTTCTCCTGGTATATTTTCACTTTTGGAGACATGTTCGGGTCTGATTTCAGCGCTCCTTCCCTGCTCCTGTTCTACGGAGCCATGCTTGTTATTTTTGCCGCGGCCCTAGCAGGCGCTTTACTGCTCGATAGGCAGACAAAGACAAAGTGGTTTTATGCTGAGGCTGCATCTCTTGTCTTTCTCATGGCAGCTGTGCTGCTTCTTGTCTTCACGAATCCGGCAATCGATCCTGCTGCCCTGGCCGCAGGCAGGCATTATGGTTCGGATATAAAGAGCAATGTTGTCATGATGCTCTCCCTAACATCCAACATCCTTTTTGCCGGTGCCATTATCGGCATGATCGTTCTTGGGTTTGCCAGAAAGGCGGCCTTCTATATCAATGTTGGCCTGCTCTTTTTTGTCCTGGATGTCTTTGCACGGTATTTCGACTTCTTCTGGAAGATGCTGCCGCGGTCACTCTTTTTTGTGATCGGCGGCCTTATGCTTATCTTCGGCAGTCTGCTTCTTGAGCGAAAGCGCAAGCGGGTGCTTGCATCGTTCAGCATGAAGGAGGATCTGTGATGACAAAGAAATTCATTGCCATAGTGCTTATCCAGACCATCCTTCTTGCCGGCATAATAGCTTATCGTCATTACTGGGTGAGCACCGGAGAAAAAGTTCTGCTCAAGACGGTTCCGGTTGATCCCTGGAACATGTTCCGCGGAGATTATATGGTCCTGACCTATGACCTTTCGCGGATCAATCTCACCAAACTCGGCATCAGGGATGAATATCGAAGGAACGATAATGTATTTGTGCTCCTGCAGAAGCAGCAGGATAATACCTTCGAATATTCCGGCATCTCTCGTATGAAGCCGGGAAGCGGGACCTTCATACAGGGAAGGGCGACGAATGTATTTGACGAGTCACGCTGGATTGTGACAGCCGCGGGCGAGGCTGGCGAGACAAAACAGTTTGAACTGCGGTGGTTCTCCGGGGCCAAGAACAATGATAAAGCGCTTTTCTGCACGCACAGGAACGGCCAGGTTGATTTCCAGCCAATTACAGAAAAAAATACGCCTCAATGCAGCAAGGAAGATCAGTCTTTTGTTGGTACGGTTGCTGAGTCTCGAGAGATCAGGGAGAAGATACTCAGTGTGGAGTATGGCGTTGAACACTATTTTGTCGAGGAGGGAAAGGGCAGCATAGAGGCGCTTGCAAAGCAGGGTCAGTCGAGTGAAATTGAAGACCGAGGGCTCGCTGAGCAGAGAGCACTGCCGCAGGTCAGGGGTCAAGCCCGGCAGACCAGGCTGCATGTACAAGTCGCCCTGCGCAGGGACGGCAAGGCGCTGATATCAAAAATATTAATAGATGGCAAGGAAGTGAAATAAAAATAAAATGAGGGAATAGTATGAATGTTGAGTTTGTGAATCCTTTTTTAGAGAGCATCTTGGGTGTGTTACAGACAATGGCCAGCACCAAGGCTACACAGGGCAAGCTTTTCCTGAAAGGCGACAAGAATGCCAAGGGTGATGTGACAGGACTCATAGGCTTAACTGGTGAAAAGGCAAAAGGGAGTCTGGCAATAACATTTTCTGAAACGGCCATTCTGAGTATTGCATCACGGATGCTCGGCGAACCTATAACCAGTCTTGACGATTCTGTGGCAGACTGCGTTGGTGAAATTACGAACATCGTGACCGGTGGTGCCAAGAAATTACTATCAGAAAAAGGGTATACCTTTGAACTGGCACTTCCCACGACGATCATCGGCAAAGGCCACACTATTACTCACAATACGACCGGCAAAGTTATCTGCGTTCCCTTTGAGACTGATGCGGGAGCATTTGTTGTAGAGGTATGCTTTGATGAGTAGGCAGACAGTGCAAGTAGCCTGCTGCATGAGCGTGGTCTCTTTGACCGGCAAGGGATGGACGGCATGAAAGAATTCAGGCTCGAAAAGACCGATTACATTGAGTTGAACAATCTGTTGAAGGTGCTCGGGCTCTGCGATACCGGCGGTATGGCAAAAGCAGCCATTGCCGAGGGCCTTGTCAGGGTCAACAACAGTGTGGAACTACGCAAGCGCTGCAAGCTGCGCAAAGGGGATAAGGTAGTGTTTGAAGGTCATGAGATAGTTGTTATATGACCGATCGATAAGCGATGCATATTGTTGCGATTCATCATCTGGGGCAGGATAGGGAAAGCCATGCTTCGGCCCTTGCCTCAGCCCTGGGCATGACCATGTATGAGACGCTTTCCCGCCTTCGGTCACCGGGGAATGGACCCTTTACGTTTGGTGTTTTCGCTGATGAGGAGCGGGCATTACAGATGGCAGAAAAACTGCGATCTGCAGGGTTCAGTGCTGTTATCCTTGCTGAAGCCGAGATTGCGGCAGAGCTTTCTCCGTTGATCGTCAGAAAATTTGCGCTGAGCGAGCATGAGCTTGCTGTGGTGAGCGAGACCGGCCAGAGCCTGCGTATCCCATTTCAGCAGATCCGCCTGATCCTGCGGGGCATAGGGATCATCAGGGGCACAAGCACAGAGATCGTGAAAGACAGATCATTGAGCCTGGGCCGTGCAGTTATGTCCGGAGGGCTGTTGCTTACCAAGACCACGAAGACTGTTAAGGAGATAGCGACTGAAGAGCGGTCAGCGTTTTTCAATCTCTATGCAGAGGGCAATCCGGTGATGGTCTTTCGTGAGAATGCCATAGTCTTTGATTCACTCGGTCCTGCGCTCCAGGCTTCGCGTGCATTGAACTTTACCTATCTGATCGCAGAGCTGCGCAGGAGCTGTCAAAATGCTCTTTATGACGAGCGCCTGCTGACGAGGTCTGCCCAGATCGCACTTCTTGGTCCAACGCTTAATCCTGAAGAGCATCTCAGCGTTGCCACAGCGCTGCTTGCAAAGACACTCAGCCTTTGCCCGTAAGTCAACATTTCAATGCGTGATATAATATCCATTAAAAGATGCAGGAAGAATAATACTGTCAAGACGAGAGGGATTCCATAAATGAAGATTGCGGTTTCACAATTAAAGGATGAGGTAAATGTTGAAGAGGCAAGCAGGCTTGAGAAGCCTCCGGTCGGGACAGGATATGGCGGCATTGCGATCCCGAAGGGCGTCAATAAAAAGATACTGATAAAAAATGTGATCTCGCATTTTATTGCAAATAATGACCTTGCAGATTTTACTTCTTCGGATGTTGAGCTCAGCGACGAGCAGAAGTCGTCATTGAAAGAACTGCTTCTCGAATCAAGAAATCGAACTGTAGAAGATATGTTAAAAAAAGGGACGTTCACGTTTTGGCAAAAAGGAACAAAGTTCATGGTCTTCAGAAGACTCTCAGACGATCATGTTTCCTCAAACCCGCTCGATGGCGTGGTCGTAAAAGCTGCACTGCCCAAGACTGACCTCAAGAAGGCACTGAAAGGCTATGGCAATGCCAAACAGTATCTGGGCAGGTCTTTGAGCGCTGCGACTTCACTCTGCAATATTGATCTGAACATCAGAGATGCAGAGGGTGTTGAGCGTCGGGTGAGCCTTACGAATGTCCTGGTCCAGGAGAGGGTGATCGTGATCGGCGACATTGCAAAAATGGTCAGGGAGAAGACATTAGAATTCAGGGAGAGGGATAAGCTGCAGGGAATATCAGCCAGCAAGACAGAGAAAGATCCGCTGATCGCGAAATTGACCGCAGAATACAAGCAGATCTCTCAGCTCTGGACAGGGCTCTGCGATAATATGGAAAAACGAAATCTGCGCGACACGGACGAGTTCAGGCAGCCGGCTGCCATGGAGAGAAATTTCGGCATCGAGGTGCCGAAGGGCATGCATCTTCCGGACTGGGGCTATGAGGGCTTCAGAGAAGTGAAGAAGAGGATACAGCGCAAGACGGAAGCAATTCAGCATGAAGTGGAGAAGAGAAAAAGAGAGCTTGGCTTCTTCGGGAGATTGTTCGGTAAGAAGAAGATACAGGAGATCGAGAAAGAGACAGCTCTGCGCATGGGACGGGAATATCTGCGCGTAAAAGGCTTCGATTTTGACAGCCTGGTGGTTGTGAACCAGTCGATCGAGATGAAAAAGGACCGGGTGCCTGATGTTTTTGAAAAAGAGGTTCTGAAATCATTCTCCGAGTTGCTGGATACGATCATTGTTCAGGGGGAGTAATGTCGAAAATAGTGTATGAAGGCCTGCATTGAACTGTATTAATACAAGTGGCAGAATAAGCAGGCAGGGGCGGAGAGCGCTGGCCCTGATCCTTTAGATTGCATGAGACCCGAGTCAGAAGTGATTACTTCGTCCCGCAAGTCTGCTGCGATCATGTTCACGGATATCTACGGGTATTCCCGGTTGATGAGCATGGATGAGCAGAAGGCCATGGCAATGCTTGCCGAGCATGACAGGATCGTCGATCCTCTTATCCTCTCGGGGAATGGCCGGATCATCAAGAAGATGGGTGACGCGGTGCTGGCTGATTTCGCATCGCCGACCGACGCCCTGAGAGCTGCCCTGAGGATCCAGAACGAGCTGAAGGTATACAACGGGACCAGATCAAAGGACGAACGGATCATCATCCGTATCGGCCTGCATACGGGGAATGTGATCATGAAGGACAATGACCTCTTCGGACAGGATGTCAATGTGACGGCGCGGCTCGAAACGCTTGCCGATCCGGGCGGGATATGCATATCCGAGTCCATGTACGATGCGGTTAAAGAGACGCTTGACGCCAACATCGTCAGTATGGGCAATGTTTCGCTGAAGAACATTATCCAGAAATATGTCGTCTATAAAATCCCCTCGTTCTACGGGGATGAATTCACGAAGAAGAACGAACCCGAAACTCCGGGCATGAGATATCGGATCGAGAGGATCGTTAACATCCCTGTCCGGTATCTCGCGCCTGCGGATTTACTGATCCTCACCGTCCTTGTCTGCCTGCTCTTTCTGGTCGTGGCCGGGTATCTTACGCTCGGCAGGATAGACCTGGAGAGCATGCTCCTCCTTTTGCGGGAACGTGGTGCCGGGATCGCTGCGACAGTGGTGATGATGGCGCTTTCGGTGATCTACTTTTATGCGAATAAGTCGGTGCGGATCGTTTTCGGCGATATCAGAGACGCTGATGCTCTGATGGAGTTCCTGGTCACGCAGATCGGCTATACTATTTCCGTACGGCAGGATAATGCCCTTGTCTTCAGGCCGACTCTGTACCAGTTTATCATGTACAGCGCCCGGAAGATACACTGCGTGATCGAAGGCAATGCGGTCACCATAAGCGGCAACTATATGTTTATCCTGAAGCTGATGAAGCTGGTCAGAGCATGTGATACCGGTGTTTAGCTGTATCTGATAATCTGAAACTGAACAATTTGGTAATTGGGAAGGAGATGAAAATGAGAATCATCGTAACAGTATCGCTTATCCTTGTCCTCTCAGGTCTTGCTTTCGGGGCGAACGAATTTCAAGTCAAGGGAACGGTCAGCAAGATTGAGGGTAATAGGATAACGGTGAAGGATGAGAAGGGCAGAGAGTCAAGTATCGAGAGCAGCATAAGCGGCATTAAGGCCGGCGACGCCGTATTGCTGAAGGGGGAGATCATCAAGGTCGAGTCCCTGCGCACAACGCTCACACTCCAGGATACGGAGTTTCTGACAAAGCAATGCCAGATCCAGATGACTGATGCACAGGTGATCCCGCAACTGGAGGAGAAGACGCGACTGAAGCTCTTCTCACTGATCGACCGGAAAGACTGCAAGTTGCTCGATCCGTTCAAGGCATCACGGGCATATTTCAGAAGCCTCAAACCGAAGACAAAACTGCCGATGCCGCCTGCAGGCTGGGATACGCACTATCTGACCGACAGGGAGTTCGAACAATATACTGACATAATCGCCAATGTGCCCTGGTGAGGGAGGAAAAGCTTGAATACGAATAACAAAAGTTTATCGCTTATTGCTGCAGTGATCTTTTTGATCACCGCAACGCTCAGTTCGGCTGAAAATGAGGTTCAGCTCAAGGGGACAGTTACCAGGATCGATGGCAGCAAGGTGACGATCAGGGATGGCAGCAACAGGGAGACAGTTCTGGATGGATGGCTTGCTGGCATTAAGGTCGGAGACCCCGTGCTGGTGAAAGGGCAATTGTTCAAATCTATATCTGAGCGGACAGCGCCCAATGCACAAGACAGTGCCTTTCTCAAGAGATGTCTCATCGAACGCGCTGATGTCGATGTTATTCCGCGGCTTGACAAGGATGCACGCGACCGAATATTTCTCTGGATCGACAGTGGTGACTGCGAGAAATTAAAGCCATTCAAGGTTACGAGGGAGTTTCTGAAAAAGTATACCCCACCGCCCGACAGTGCCCAGATGCCGCCAAAGGGATATGATAGCCAGTTTTTGACTGCGGATGAACAGAACCATATAAGTGAAGTCAACAAGCGAATTCTTGACAGGGCATTTGAGGATTTTGGCAAGACACTAAAGAAATAGACAGGTACAATTTCTATGGGATTTCTTTTTGTTATCGGCTTGGGCATTCTCACTGCGGCGGCTGTTGTCTTGATCGGTTATAAGGCCTGGGTCATGACAGCGCTGGCTATACTGTGGATCTCTGCCCTGATCTATTCCTATTTCTTCGGCCATCGCGGATTCGGAGGGGGGCCGAATACGGATGTGCAGATCGTGCTCGCCGGGGCATTTATCACGGCAGCGATCCTTACCCCGAAATACAATGCCCAGAAACCCTGCAATCAGGACAGGGATGCGATAAGGAAACTGGTGGCTGCTGAAAATGAATTCTTTGCAGCGCACAAGACCTACACCACTGACATGAACCTTTTGAAGTTCAAGCCAAATCCCCATATGTACATCCAGCTTCTGCGAGGTGACGAGCAGTCGTTTGCCGCTGCTGTCGGGCATCTCTCATGCGATGAGAACAGGGACGGCACACCGGATATGCTCATCTGGGACTCTGCGAGGGGCGGCCTGCAGTGACGGGATGGATTTGACAAGCGCAGAAGACAAGGAATGGAGGCTGATATGACGCCCGGGATTTTGTCGATCGAGTTTCACGCACATTTCTTCCCTGCGCTTCTGAGAAACCGGCTGCGGCCGGTGAAGAAGGCGATGGCCGGTTTCCTGCCGCCGATCTTTGAATACATGATCGCGGTCTTTGTATGTGTCATGCTCCTTATTTTTGGTATTCCGGGGGCCTTGAGGAATTCCCTCGCAGGCTGGGTCCTGAGCTCCCTGGGCGCATTGGGCATTGTGGCTTTGCTGATCAACAGCATCGTTTCCCGTGAGGATCCTCCAAGCTATGATGATTTTCTCCTGGGAGTCTTCTTCTTTTTCGTGCTGCTCGGCGTGACGGCCGGCATATTTGCCGGAGCGCTTAACCATTCTCTTGTGCTCGGTTTTCTGGTCAGCGCAGGGGGCCTTTTTGCCGGGTATTTACTCGGCATCCTTGCAGGCTTCTATCTGCAGTATCTCGGATGGATGTCGCTGCTGCTGAACTTCCTGTCGGGGCTCGGGGTCCTGGGTATGCTGATCGTGGATATCGTGCTCCTCTCCGGTGTCCTGTCCGGATGAGACAGGGCGATGGTTTTATTTCATCCGATCAAATGTCACTGAAAAAGACCGAAGAGTATACCCTTCCCCGAAGCAGGATGTACGGCGTTGCCATATTTGTCGGAGTCCTTGCAGGAATTGCCAACTCCTTTCTTGCGGTTGATTTCAGTCCGAGACCGGCACTCGCTGTATGGATCCTTCTCTCAATTCTTGTTGTCGTCTGTCTGCATGAGGCTGTTCACGGAGCAGCAGCTCTCCTGCTGGGACATAGGCCAGTGTTCGGGCTGAAGCCGCCGCTGGTATACATCACGTTTGCCAAGTTGATACCCAAGAACCATTTCATCTTTGTCGCGCTGGCGCCTCTTGTCATTCTGGATATCTTCTTCGGATGTCTATACACGATCGAAAGGCTGCGCCTTTTTGCAAATCTCAGTTTCACGGTGAACACGATCGGTGCGGTGGGCGATGTCTGGATAGTGCTCAGACTGCTCAATGCGCCGAAGGGCGCCATGATCCAGGACACCAAGACCGGCATAGAGGTCTGGGTCGCTGAGAAGGAATAAAAAAGACCGGGTGCCTGATGTCTTTGAAAAAGAGGTTCTGAAATCATTCTCCGAGCTGCTGGACACGATTCTTGTTCAGCCAGGGTAACTCTTAAACGCAGCCATAAACGTGATATAATGATCTCGGAGAGGGTTAATAGTTACTATGCAAGAATCCGGGAAGACAGAAGCTGCACTAAATTCTCCTAAAAAGACGCCAGCCAGCGAGTCCTTATGGTATGGCAAGATACCGGTGTGGGCAGGTGTCTTGTTCATTGTGACTCTCGTTGGCTCCTGGACAGCCTGGAACTCTTATGTCAGCTATAAAAATACGATTGCGTTTGAATACAAGCTCTTAGAGGTGCGTGCGCGGCAGAGGGAAGCGCGTATCTCTGGCTCACTACGCAGCGTCAACCTGATGATGGGAAGCGTTATCGACGATCTGCGAGATCATCCGACCATGTCCGTGGCGGAACAACAGGAATTATTGAAGAACTATATGAAGCTGTTGCCGGAAATCCGCAGCCTGCTCATCACTGATGCCAGCGGTCGTATTCGTGTACACACAAACGCAAAGGTAATCGGTTTCAATGCTGTTGACCGGGAATATTTTAAAGTTCACCGGGATGCTCCGGAAAATGATAACTTCCATATCGCAATCCCCTTCAAAACAATTACCGGCATCACAGCCACTACGCAGTCGCGTGTTATGCTCGACAGTCGCGGCCACTTTGCCGGTGTTGTTGCTGCAACGCTTGAATCTACTTTTTTCGATGAAGCGCTCAAGCTTAGGGTAAGCGAGGCGGGTGTTCAGTCTGCACTGATAAATCTAAATGGCGATATTCTCAATTTAGTGCCCGATACTGGCTTGATTGGCAAGAATCTCCAGGGTGGGATTGCCTATACGGAACACATCAGATCCGGCAACCCGACAACACGCCACCTGAATATGGTCAAGCTTACACAGGTTAAGAGAATGTCGGTTTTCCACAATGTTCCAAACAGCACGCTGGCGGTAATTGTTTCCCGTGATTATGACATTGTAATATCTGAGTGGCGTCAGACAATGTATTCTCACGTTGCTGGATTTTTACTGCTTACTACCGCGGTAATTTTCTTCTCCTGGCTGGCTGCGCACCGCCAAAAAACATTAGTCGAGGCTCGACAGCGGATTGCAGAGCGCGAATTGGAACTGCGCACCATCATCGAGACCGAACCTGAATGCGTCAAGCAGCTGGCTGCGGACGGCACATTGCTGCATATGAACCGAGCCGGATTGAACATGATTGAGGCGGAGTCCCTGGAACAGGTTTTGGGACAGAAAGTACAGCAACTGGTGATGCCAGAACATCGGGATGCCTTCATGGCGCTCACACAAAAGGTCTTCTCAGGGGAATCGGACAATCTTGTGTTTGAAGTCCAGGGGCTCAAGGGTGGCCATCGCTGGCTCGATACCCATGCAGTGCCCCTTAGAAATTCAGAGGATCAGATCATTGCGTTGCTTGGCATAACCCGCGACATTACCGAGCGCAAAAAAGCTGAATTGGAAAGAGAGGCTGCGCTGGCACGTATCAAGAAGCTTGAAGGGATTATTCCGATCTGCATGCATTGTAAAAAGATCAGGGATGACCAGAACAGCTGGAATCAGTTGGAGCAATACATAACCAATCACTCTGAAGCCATGTTCAGCCATGGCATCTGTCCGCAGTGCCTTAAAGAGCACTATCCCAATACGAAAATACAGGCGGAATAAAGCTGTAACAGGAGCAAAAAATTCGTACTTTACACTGAAGAGTCTTTTTATGTATTCAGTGGGTAAAAAGATCCGGCAGATTCAGAAAAGTGTTATCTCGCCAGGCTCAACGTTCTCCACAGAGGCAATTCCCATTGCAACCATATCATCAAACAGCGTTATTTGGTTGCGGCCGTTATGCTTGCTGTGATAAAGGGCCTGGTCTGCATAGTCTATAAGTGTCATGGCAAATATGCTTCGATCGATCTTGGTTGCCCCGATGCTGATGGTTACCCTGTCTATCTGGGGGAACTCGCGCGCTTCTACTGTTCTCCTCAGCCGCTCCAGCGCTATTTTGCATCCCTCCTTGTCAGGACAGCGGAGAATTACAACAAATTCCTCTCCTCCAAAACGGAAGATCATGTCATCTTCTCTGAAGACTGCTTTGAGCATCTGCGCAAGCAGCACCAGCACCTCGTCTCCGTAAAGGTGTCCAAACCTGTCATTGACTGCCTTGAAGTGGTCAATATCAATCATTGCCAGCCAGTAACACATCGAAGTGCTGTTCCGCCGGTCATTTGGGAATTCATCGTCTTCAGGGGGGATGAGCTCATAGACCTTCATGATGCATTCATCAAAGGTCTTTCTATTGGCCAGGCCGGTCAGAAGGTCAGTCTGGGCATAGCGCAGAAGATCGCAAAAATTGCGGTAAACCTGCAGCACACCCGCGACCATGTGGGAGTCCATCTTACTCAGTTCATCCTTTACCGTAATAAGCAGGAATGTCCGCGCAGAGCGGGTCTCGAGGATATAATAAATGCTCATGCGATCTTCTCCATCCTTGAGCATATATTCCCGCGAATCACTTGCCACCAGATGCTCAATTGCTAACCTTGTGGCCTCTGGTATGGTGATATTTTCAAGCCTGACAGTGCACTTGCTTTCCCCAAAGACAATTTCCATCCGGGGACGATATTTCATGTCCAGTTTTATCATGCTTATTCCCGTTGGCCTGCAAAAACTGTTCAATGTCTTCATCAGGCTGAACTCAAGCAGTTCGAGATCCCTTATGGAGGTGAGATCTGCAAGTTGATCAAGTAGTCGTGGTGTGTTGGTCACAAGATTCCCCTTTTATAAACAGTCGCCGCATTTATTGTATTACGCAGAGTCTTCCCATCCCCTTAAAAGCATCATATCATATTCCAGTTATGATCGCTATGAACGCAACCACTGTCTATTTAGCCCGGAATCGTCAGAAAAGACCTTCTATTCCACCTTCTTCATGGGCACGCCGCAGGAGCATTTGCCCGGATTGACCGACACGGTGTTGCATTTGCAGTCAGGCCCGCAGTTGCAGGCATACTTGCCCTTAAGCGGATATTCCTTAACCTTGTAGTTGCAGCCGCATTTTGTATTGTCTTTCGGATCGAATGCACAGGGGCATTTGTCGTCGTCGCACTTGCAGAGATAGATCTTGTCCTTTTCCCTGTCGATCTTGATCACCTTTCCCTTTGCAAGGGCGAGGCCGCAGTCGCAGGTACCCGGTTCCAGATAAGGCGAAGGGCAGGGGCAGCCCTCTTCACAGTCGCAGAAATAGACGTCTGCTCCCTTGGCAGCAGTTCCGGCTGTCCATGACGCAGTGGCTGTAAGTCCGATGATCGCGGTTAATATCAGCAATATGAATATATGATATTTTTTCATGACACTCCTCACTTTTTATTCTTCTTGGTTTCTGTCGACTTTGCGGTGATAACCTCATAATCACCGTGGATATCAATGCTGGTCCCCCTGAAGCTGCTTACCCTGCCGACCTCACCCTTGAATTTTATCTTCTGGTCTTTTTTCAGTTCAGCAGAAGCGTTCATGGTCGTATAAAGAACAACATTAAAACCTTTTTCAGGCTTTGAGCCGTCAGAGAGAATAGTGACACGATGCTTGTCGCGCCTGCCGTCGAGAACATCAGTGACCTTACCGGTGCCTTCTGCCTGTTTGCCCTTGATCTCTTTTGTGTACCCCTTGATCGCTGCGCTGGTCTGCTTTGAATCATCGAGCTTCTTTACGATCTCGCTTACTGCAAGAGGCTTATCATTGCCGAATGCCAGACCTGCAACGATAAGAATGATCACTGCCGCGAAGAATGTTTTTCTCATTTTGCACCTCCGAAGATGGTTAGTTTCAAAAAGAGTATGCTGATGCGGTAAAAGTCCCGTATCGGTCTGAAGTTTGTCGTATAGTCGCTGTGATAGATCGCAGACACAGGCATGCTATAGATCCGAAACCCGGCCTTTCCTGCCTTGATCAGCACCTCGGTCTCTGTCTCAAAGCCGGTAGTCTCAAGCCGCACTGTCTCCAGCACCTCCCTTTTATAAAGGCGAAAGCCTGACTGCGTGTCATCGATCCTGCAGCCCGCAGCCCTTGAGATGCAGAATATCCCGATTTGGTTAGGTATATACCGGTATAGCGGTATTGCTGCCTTATCCCAGAGTCTTGTACCTATTATTATATCACCTCTGTCAGCTGCAAATGCAGCAAGAAAATTGGCTATCTCTGCAGGTGCATGTTGGCCGTCCCCGTCAACAGTCATAATCGCATCATATCCCTGCTTGAGCGCTTGGCTGATACCGGTCCTGAGCGCCATGCCTTTGCCGAAGTTCCGCTCATGCCTGATGACATATGCGCCTGCCTTTTCGGCAAGTTCCGCAGTTGCATCCTGCGAACCGTCGTCGATCACGATCACCTCGGGTATGACTTCGCGAACTCCCGCGATCACTTCAGAGATCCTTTTCTCTTCGTTGTACGCCGGGATGATGCAGCAGAACTTTTTGTTCATCGGTTCACTCTGTCATCATACAGTCTGAGCAGTGCCGGAATAAGAGTCAGCGAGAGGACGATAGAGAGGGTTATACCGATGGAGGCCACCTGGCCCATGGTCGCCAGTCCCTTGTACGTAGAAAACCCGATAGAACCTATTCCTGCAACCGTTGTAAGACCTGCCACGAGCACCGCCTTGCCGGTCTGGAGAAAGGTCCTGCCGATGTCCTTATCATTACGATACTGATGCAGAAGGTGGACCGTATAGTCCGTGCTGATGCCGAAGAGCAGCACAAATATGATCGCATTCATGAAGTTGAGGCTTATGCCTGTCATACCCATGATGCCGAGTGTGCAGATGATGCTCACAACGACTGGGACCTGGCAGAGCAGCACAAGGCTCAGCTTTCTAAAATCGACGAGCAGGACGATGTTTACGAATGCCAGTGCGATAAGGCCGATGAGAACCGTATCTTTTTTCAGGATCGAAATAAGCTCCTGCCGGATGAAGGCCGGTCCGGTATGCGTGTATCCGTCCAGCGCTGTCCGGGGCGCGTTTTTCTTCAGATTGCCGGTAACAATGATCCTCCACTGATCGTTCTCATTGATCAGCAGTTTTTCAAGCACGTCTTTGATCGGCGCAACATCCTTGAGCGTGATTGTCTCCCTGTTGCGCAGCATGGTATGCAGGCCTTCAGTGAAAACCCGAAACGCTGAAACATCGAACCCTTTTTCTGCTGCGATCTTCTGAAAATCACGGACGACCTTCTGCGGATCGAGCGCGGCAAGTGCAACGAGGTTTTTCTTCTGTCTTGTTTCAGGGGGCAGGATATCTCCTGCTGTTGTTATATGCTCAAAATCTTTTGCAAGGGCCTCCTTTATCTCAACACTTCTTACCAGTGCTGATTCCATTTCCATGGACATGTCCGTAATAAAGACGCCCTGTTCTTTTATATAAGTATCCTTCAGCCGCTCAAAGGTCTGACGCGGCTTATTGTCATCAGTGCCGAGCTTGGTGATATCTCCCAGGAACTGGATACGGGGAATGAATAAGAGTGCCAGGAGCATAGAGCAGAGAACAGCGGCGCTTATAATGAATGGCCGCTTATAGCAATAAAGAGCAATATCCCTGAGCGCACGGATCTCGATAAACCTGCCTGAGGACGGCTTTATGGTGAGCGATCCCAGGGTGAAGAGCATGAGCCAGCAGAGAAGCATGCCGATGCCGGTTAGAAGGCCGAGTTCACGGATCCCCCTGAAGGAAGAAAAGACCATCGGCAAAAAGGTTATTGCAGTGGTAAGGGCGCCTGTCGTTACTCCCCGGTAAACAGCCTTGATGGTCCTGTCCATGCGCTCGGCAGGATTTGTATTATCTTCGGCGGTTAAGAGGTATCTGACGTAAAGAACAATGCCCAGATCATCGCTCAGTCCGGCGAGCATGCCGGCAAATGCGCCGGTCACCTCTGAAAGGGAATTGGAGAAGAGGAGCGTAATGCCGAGAGTCATAGTCATTGCGGTCACGACCGGGAACATCACGTAGAGCAGCCCCTTCAGTGACCTGAAAAAAATCAGGAATATGAACATTACGCTTGCGAGGGAGGAAACCGTATTAATCACGATCTCCCTCTTCATGGCAGATGCCTCATGGAGTGTGATGGCGTGGCTGCCGGTTATCTCGGCCGTGAAGTCCGAACCCCTGTATTTTTCCAACACGGATTCCATGCTCTTGATGAACTTCTCCGAAAATGCAATATCGCGCGGCGAGCCGGCCGGTGTAAGGATCATGATTAGATTTTTCTTGTCTGGAGTCAGGAAATAGCCTGAACCGTGATCAAAGGAAACATCAGAGAGTTTCAGATGAGGGAGAAAGACCTCATAAAGGTTCAGGGGGTCGATCATGGCCAGGCCCGCCTGGTCACCAGGAAGCGAAAGCCTCTGCTTTGTCTTTTCGAGTTCGCGTTCCATGCCCTCAGGACTGAGTTTCCTGACGAACTCTTCCATCTCGCCTGGTGACAGAAGAAGCGGGGCCTTTCGTGCATAGACGTCTCTCAGAAATGTCTTTGCCTCTCCGGATATCTTCCAGGAAACTTTTGTCACCAGAGGGGATGAGCTGATCTCCTGACCGATCGCTTCTATCTTCTCTGCATGGTCCATGATCCTGTCGGAACTGAAGACGATATATGCCTTGTCCATGCCGCCGGTCTTTTCGACAAGATCAAAATAGAGCGAGGTTTTAGGAGCGTGTGCAGGGATCAAACGTGTGACATCGGTATTGAAGTTCGCGCCGAGTATTGCGCCGACAGATGCCAGCACACCAATGGCCGATGCCAGCACGGTGATGATCGGAAACCTCTTGGCAAATGCCCAGATGAACGGAAGTTTATTCTCGTTGGCTTTCATCGAAGTGAAGAACAATCCCACCCTCTGCAATGACCTTTCCTGCTGCAAGGGCGCGGGCAGAGAAGATATACATGTTGCTTATGCTGCGTTCCACTGTGCTTTCGACCTCAAGTGTGTCGCCTGCCGAGGCGGTCCCGTGAAAGGTCAGGCCGCTAATGGCTGCGAAGAGAGAGCTCCCTTTTTGTCCGCTCGCAATGCCTGATACCTGGGCCATGGATTCGATGATATAGACCTGGGGGAGCGTGCCGTCAGGAAGCACGATGGGATCATTGATAGTTATCTGCCTGCAACCCTTTGCGCGCCGGCCTTCTTCAATGACCTCGGCCGTATCGAGCATAATAAAAGGATATTGATGCGGAAGATGCTCATAGGGCCGCATGGCAATGCTATTTTCTGCTCTTCATTACATAGCCGGCAAGGGCATTGACAGATGCGAACGCCTCTTTGCCGACATCTTCGTCAGGGATCCTGATGCCGTAGGTCTTTTCGAGGCCGACCACCAGTTCGAGTGCATCGATTGAGTCCAGACCCAGACCGCTGCCGAACAGAGGCGCTGAAGCATCTATGTCTTCAGGCGTTATATCCTCGAGTTTCAGGTTCTTTATGATCAGTGCTTTCAGTTCTTGTACAAGTGCTGCCGTTTCCATCAGGTAAGTCCTCCGTCAACTGATATATATTCACCAGTAATATATCCTGCCTCATTCGAAGCAAGAAATGAAACTGCATGTGCCACTTCTTCAGGGCTGCCAAACCTGCCAGCAGGGATCATGGAGATGAACTCTTGCCTAATCTTCTCGTCCATGTTTTTGGTCAGTTCGGTTGCTATTACACCCGGAGAGACTGCGTTCACCGTGATGCCGTATCGGCCGACTTCTCTTGCCAACGAGCGGGTGAAACTGAGCACGCCTCCCTTTGACGCTGCATAGTTTGTCTGTCCTGCCCTGCCCATGAGAGCGCTCGGCGATATGATATTGATGATCCTGCCCCATCGGCTGCTGATCATCGGTCTTAGCACTGACTTAGAACAGTAGAACACACTGTTCAGATTTACCTCTATTACCTTGTGCCAATTTTTGTCCGGCATCAGCATGAGCAGCCCGTCTTTGATGATGCCGGCATTGTTCACCAGGATGTCGAGCCTGCCCTCTTTCTGCACGATCGTCTCGATCATGGCATTTACCTGCTCCTGATCAGAGACATCCGCCTGTATTATCGCCGCAGACCTGTTTTCAGCTATTAGTTCACTGAGCGTTGCTTCAGCTGCCTGGGTGTCAGAGCTATAGTTCATATAGACACGAATGCCTTTGTATGCAAGGGAGCGGGCAATTGCCTTGCCTATGCCTTTTGTGCCGCCGGTGACGAGAGCTACGAGATTGGACATGATACCAATTCCTCTGCCCTGAAAGATTCTGCGTCGCGTTCTATCCATCTGACCAGTTTCGAGAGAACATCAGAGGGACCGACCTCAACAAAACGGTTGATGCCCTTCTGCCGAATAGTCATCACCGTATCTCTCCAGAGAACTTTTTTTGTGAGCTGTGTGGTGAGCACTCCGGCAATGCCTTCACTCTGTAATACAGTGCCGTCAATATGGCTAATGATCGGGATCTTTGGTTCGCTGATCCGCAGTAATGCTACAGCATGCTTGATCACGTCCTCAATGCCAAGCATAAGCGGGCTGTGCAGGGGATAGGCTATGGCCAGCTCTTTTACGGAAAGTGCCCCGTCTTCAAGCGCCATGCTGCATGCTGACCGGACAGCATCTTTCCAGCCCGAGATGACTGTCTGGGTAACAGAGTTCACGTTGGATATATAGACATCATCAAGCTGTGCGCAGATATCTTCCACCTGTTCTGTTCTAAGCCCCATGATCGAGGCCATGAGCCCGGGCCTTTTATTCGATACTGTATCTATTGCCTTCTGAACATTGATAATGATGGCAGAGCAATCCTCCAGGGTGAGAGCGCCTGACGCATAGAGCGCTGCGTAAAAGCCGAGGCTGTGGCCTGCAACGCAGTGAAAGTCCTCTTTTCCTCTGAGCAGCTGCCAATAGCAGGCGCTTGCGCCGAAGACCGAGAGCTGGGAGATTACAGGATCGTTGAGACCATCGCCCGTATGTTCCAGCGCAGTCTCAAGGATGTTCCTTTTGGCAACATGATTGATTCTGGCGAAGACCTCATTAGTCACCTGAGATTCCCTGATGCAGGAGAGCATTCCCGGATACTCGGACCCCTGACCAGGGAATATGGCAGCTGTTCTTAACAAGAGTTCTCCATGATTTTGACTAAATATTATGCCATGCCGGCAGGCCATAATCCAATTAATGCGGCTTTGTAAAAAGTCCGTATGCTGCGTTGCGCCTCAAAACTCGTCACTGCGACGTAATTTTTTGCGCGCCTTGCCTCCGGAGCTTTTTACCAACAGTAGGTGCTTTAGGCACAAACCCGTCTCGTGTTAACCTCGCGACTTTAGACGAGTTTGTCAGTCAGGCGGGCCGCAAAGCCTTTTATGGACAGCTATGGTAAAATACAAAATCAATAAAATAAGGAAGGAACACGATGGCACAGGTAAAAGAAGGCGATACCATAAGGATACACTACGTAGGAAAGCTTGAGGACGGAACTGCTTTTGACTCTTCAGAAGGCGAAGCTTCGCTGCAGATGAAGATCGGCAGGGGCGAATTCATTAAGGGACTTGAAGAAGGCGTTATCGGCATGGTTCCGGGCGAGACGAGGGAGATCTTCATGCCTGCTGAAAAGGCATATGGCCCGTATATGAAAGAGAAGGTCTTCGAGTTTCATAAGGATAGGATCAGCGAGGGCATAACACCCGAAGTTGGCCTGCAGATGCAGCTTTACCGTGCTGACGGCATGCCTATTACGGTAAAGGTCCTCGATAAGACCGAAACCGGCTATATCATGGATGCGAACCATGCCCTTGCCGGCAAGGCTCTGATCTTTGACGTGACACTGGAAGAGATCGTTACAGAAGAGGCGTAGCCTCTGTCTTGACAGCAGCAAACAGGGAATATTACATTTAAAACGTGAAATACCAGGTCCTACTTGTAGAAGATTCAAAGGCTATCCAGCAGATGTACCACAACAAGCTTATTATGGAACAGTTTGCGGTGGTTACTGCTGACAATGGCATGGAGGCGATCAAGGCCCTTTCCCTGAGCAAACCGGACATCATTCTGCTCGATCTCATGATGCCGATCATGGACGGTTACAAGGTGCTGCAGGTCGTCAAGACTGACCAGAAATTCAAGGATATCCCGGTCATTGTCTTTTCAGCCAAGGGCCAGCCTGAAGAGGTTGAAAAGGCGCTGAGCCTTGGCGCTGCCGGGTACATTGTAAAGTCTGTCACGAAACCGAATGAGGTCATCGAGAAGCTCCGGGCTGCGCTGAACAAGAAACCGGATGAACAGGCAGTGTCGCGGTACCGGATCGAGATCAAGGAAACCTTGTATGATGCAAAGAAGCTGTCCGACGATTTCAAACTCAACGGCTTTGTCTGTCCGGCCTGCAATGTGCCGATGCTTCTCGATCTGATCCCTGACTTTTCTCACGGCGCATCGTGGTTTACGGCAAAGTTCTTCTGCCCCCGGTGTAACACCAATACGTAACCAGTCCCTTAGCCCTATGCCTGACAAGATAAATCTGAAGTCCCTCTCTCGGGAAGCACTGTCCAGTTTTGCAAAGGCACAAGGCTTGCCCAAATACCGTGTTGAACAGCTTATGCACTGGATGTATGAAAAATATGCCCAGGATCTGCAGGATATCACCGAATTTTCAAAGACCCTGCGCGAGGAGCTTGGCAGAGCAGCATATATCAGCAACCTTGCGCTTGTCACACGCCAGAGATCAAAGGATGGCACAGAAAAATATCTTTTTGCGCTTGAAGACGGCCGGACGATCGAGAGCGTGATGATCCCTGACGACGACCGCCGCACACTCTGCATATCATCGCAGGTAGGCTGTGCCATGGCCTGCAGCTTCTGCCTTACCGGAGAGACGGGTCTTATCAGGAATTTGAAGGCCCACGAGATCCTTGACCAGGTCCTATCCGTCAACAGGCTCATCAGACCTCAGAGGATCTCGAATATCGTGCTGATGGGCATGGGAGAGCCGCTTGCCAATTTTGATGAGGTGGTCGACGCCCTCTGGTGGATCACGGATATTCTCGGTATATCAAAACGTAAGATCACGCTTTCAACCTCAGGACTGGTGCCGAAGATGCGCGAACTGCCGGGCAGGGCACCTGATGTGAATCTGGCGGTCTCGTTGAACGCAACAACTGATGCGGTAAGGGACAGACTCATGCCGATCAATAAGAAATATCCGCTCAAGATGCTTCTTGACGCCTGCAGGACGTATCCTCTTCAGCTTCAGCGGCTTATCACGTTTGAGTATGTGCTGATCGACGGGGTCAATGATACCCTTGAAGATGCGGAGAGGCTGGCGAGAAAACTTAAAGGCATACCCTGCAAGATAAACCTTATTCCCTACAACCCTCATGAGGGCAGCAGCCTGAAAAGGCCGGCACAAGCGAGGGTGCTTGCTTTTCAGAGGGTCCTGAAGGATAACCGGATGACTGCACTTATCCGTGAGAGCAAGGGCCAGGATATCCTTGCTGCTTGCGGACAGTTGAGGGGAAAAATATCAGGGGAAAAAGGATAGGGCATTATTATTATGAAACCGATCAAAGTTAAAGCAGCCTCAGGCCTTATCGATCTTCTTGTGCGCATGGGATATTCAAAGACGAAGGTCAGGCAGCTTTTGAAGCACCGGGCCATAGCTGTGAACGGGAAGGTCGTTACCGGACATGACTGTCTGCTTTCAGCAGGTGATATCCTTGCCCTTGATTCCAAGCCTGAGCCGGGCAGGGATATCCTCGAGAAGTATAACATTGAGGTCCTGCATGAGGATGACGCTGTTATGGTGATCAACAAGCCTTCCGGTCTGCTTACCATAGCAACGGAAAGCGAAAAGAGAGAAACTTCATACTACGTGCTGAACGCCTATTTCAAGGAACGGGACCCTTCAAGACCAGACCGCATTTTCATTGTTCACCGGCTTGACCGGGAGACCTCGGGTCTCCTCATATTTGCGAAGAACGAAGCAATAAAGAAAAAGCTCCAGGATGAGTGGGAAAAAGCTGAGAAGAAATATTATGCAGTTGTCGAGGGTGTGCCGAAAAAGAGGGAAGGGAAGATCGAGAGCCATTTGAATGAGACAAAGGCATTCAAGGTTTATTCAGATGCAATGTCTGATCAGACCAAGCATGCAGTCACGCGGTACAGGGTTCTTAAAGCGGACAGAGCGCATGCGCTGCTTGAGCTGATCCTTGATACCGGCCGCAAGCACCAGATCCGAGTGCATCTGTCTGATCTGGGATGCCCGATCGTCGGCGACAAGAAATACGGTGCTGTTGCCAATCCGATCCGCCGCATCGCTCTCCATGCTTACAGCCTCTCTTTTGTTCATCCGGTCACCAAGAAAAGAATGGAGTTCACCACGCCCATACCACCTGCCTTCGGCTCGCTTGTCAAGCATATGTCTTAACAGGGGCATTGCATCCCTTATGTTCTCCACAGCGCTTTAATCCATGTCCATAAAACTCTTTGCGCTTATATTCCTTGCAGTAATAGCAGCCGTTGCACTTGTCGCGGGCATGATGATGCTTCGCAGCATGTTCATGGCCACGCGGGGCAGGAAAATAGCCGCGTATTCTGATCCGCGAAAGGCACTGGTGGTCCTGGACATTCAGGAAGGGTATGCAGGGACGAGTGCCAGGCAGCCGGTCACGAGGCCGCCGACAAGTGGAATGCTGTTTATTGTCAACTCTCTGATAGACAAGGCTGCAGAGTCGGGCATGGAGGTCGCGTACATCAGGCAGGTTTTCAGCAACAACCTGTTCGTGCGGCTTCATGGGGGCAGGAGGCAGGGAAGGGTTGTAATCGACCGCAGGATAAAGGTGATCAACTCAAATGATTTCGAGAAGAACAGAACCGATGCATTCTCCAGCCGCCAATTCGAGCAGTTCCTGATCGTCAATCAAGTCAATGAACTCTACCTTGTTGGCGTCGATGCTGCATACTGCGTCTATTACACTGCCCTCGGCGCACTGAACCGCGGTTACAAAGTGACGGTCATAACAGACGCTGTCCTGTCGCGCAAGCAGATGGCAGATGTCCTGGAGCGATATCGACGAAAAGGTATTGGGGTTATCACGAGTGAAGAACTGATCAACGAAGCCTGAACCTATATATTCCCTCCATATTTCTGATTGACAGCCCCCACTCCATGGGGTAGCATTTGTTTATCGGTTCAAGAGTATCCACGCTTATATCATAAACAACGCTTTCCATTACAGGAGGAGACAATGATATCTCTTAAGGTCAACGGGAAAAAGCATACATTGGATATAAGCCCTGATGTACCGCTCGTCTGGGTCATCAGGGAACACCTGAAACTGACAGGAACCAAGTTCAGTTGCGGCAAAGGTCTCTGCGGCTCCTGCACCGTGCATCTTGACGGAAAGGCCGTCAGGTCCTGCCAGACATCAGCAGGCGAGGCGCAGGGCAAGAGCATTACGACCATTGAAGGCGTGCCTGAAGGCCATCCGCTCAAAAAGGCGTGGGTAAAAGAACATGTTGCCCAGTGTGGTTTCTGCCAGCCTGGCCAGATCATGCAGGCAGCAGAGCTCCTGTCGCAGGGTAAAAATATCTCTGATGCAAAGATCGTAAAGGCTATGGACGGCAATCTCTGCCGCTGCGGCACGTACCCGAGGATCAAGACTGCAATCAAGCTGGCAGCAAAGGAGGGTGGAAAATGAGCTCATCCATAACTCGACGTCAGTTCCTCAAGGTTGCCGGCTTTACTCTTGCGATCGCAGTGACGCCATCTGGGTACCATATCCTGTCTGCAAAGGATGCGGAAGATGCAACAGCAAAAGGCTTCAGCCCCAATGTCTGGCTGCGGATAATGCCTGATGACAGCGTAATAATCATAGTGAGCAAGTCCGAGATGGGGCAGGGAATTTACACCTCAATTCCGATGATCGTTGCGGATGAACTGGAGGCTGACTGGAAAAAGGTGAAGTTCGAGGTCGCGCCTGCTGCTGATGGTTACAAAGACCCTGTCTGGGGATCGCAGGCAACAGGGGGGAGCACCAGTATACGTCATATGTATGCGCCCTTGAGAAAGGCAGGTGCTGCTGCACGGGAGATGCTTGTTACTGCTGCGGCTGAAACCTGGAAGGTCCCGGCAAAAGAATGCGAAGCTGTTCATGGCAAAGTGAAACATACTTCAAGCAACCGCACGCTTTCGTACGGCAAGCTTGTGCAGGCTGCATCGGTTATGCCTGTGCCGAAAGAGCCGAGCCTGAAAAAAGATTCAGAACTCAGGTTCATCGGCAAGACCATGCCAAGGCTCGACATCATCGAAAAAACAGATGGCTCTGCCATATTCGGTCAGGATGTTACGTTAACTGACATGCTTGTTGCTGTTGTATTGCGTCCTCCTGTCTTCGGTTCAAAGGCCAAGGCAGTGCATGGTTCTGCCATAGCAACGAAGATCAAGGGAGTTAAAGAGGTGGTTCGGATCGACCGGGGAGTTGCGGTCTGTGCAGAGACTTTCGATGCAGCACTGAAGGGGAGAGCAGCTATACACATTGTCTGGGATAAGGGCACAGATGAGACCCTGTCTACCGAAAGTCTTGCGAAGGACTTTCAGGGTTATCTCGGGAAGGACGGCATTATTGCCCGCAAAGACGGTGATCCTCAGAAGGCATATGCTGCTGCATCGGTCAAGGTCGATTCAACGTATTCGCTTCCGTATCTCAGTCATGCGACCATGGAGCCTATGAACTGCACTGCCTTTGTTCAGACAGACAGGTGCGACATCTGGGCGCCGACACAGAACCAGACCGGTACTCTCATGACAGCACAGAAGATCACCGGACTGAAGCCTGAGCAGATCCATGTGCATACAACCTATCTTGGCGGCGGCTTTGGCAGGCGGTTTGAGCAGGATTTTGTAGAGGAGGCGGTCCAGATATCAAAGACTGTTGCCAAACCGGTCAAGGTGATATGGACCCGTGAAGATGATTTCCATTACGACTATTTCAGGCCTGGTAACCTGTCTCGCATACAGGGCGGTCTGGATGAAAAGGGCAAGCTCACTGCATGGACACACAAAATTGTCTGCCCTTCGATCTTTGCACGGGTATTCCCCGGCATGATGAAGAACGGCATAGACAATGCAGCAGTCGAAGGTCTGAGCAATATGGAATACGATATCCCGAACCTCTCTGTCGAATATGTGAGGATAGACACTCCTGTGCCGGTCGGCTTCTGGCGCTCTGTTGGAAGCTCGCACAATGGCTTTACGGTCGAGAGCTTTATTGATGATATGGCTCATCTGGCGAAAAAGGATCCCCTCAAGTTCCGGCTGGACCTGCTCGCCAAGCACCCAAGGGCACAAAAGGTCCTCCAGGTTGCGGCGGAAAAGGCAGGCTGGGGAAAGCCTCTCAAAAAAGGCATGGGCAGGGGTATTGCCTATCATCTCTCCTTTGACAGTTATGTTGCCCAGGTCGTTGATATATCAGTGAACAGGAAGGACGGCACCATAAAAGTTCACAAGGTCGTATGTGCTGTTGACTGCGGCAGGGTGGTGAATCCTGATACGGTGAAGGCCCAGATGATGGGTGGCATCATTATGGGGCTTTCTTCTGCACTAAAAGAGAAGATAGAATTTGCAGAGGGCAAGGTCAAGACAGAGAACTTTGATACGTACCCGATTCTCTCCATGAGCGAGACGCCTGAGATCGAGGTCCATATTGTGACGAGCAATGACAAGCTCGGCGGTATTGGAGAGCCTGGCGTGCCGCCTGCTGCACCGGCAGTTGCAAATGCGCTCTTCAATGCAACAGGCGTGAGGATAAGAACTTTGCCGCTGACCCCTGAGATTGTTCTTAAGGCATTGAAAGGGAAGGGGTAGATTGGTATATGCAAAGGCAGGATATGGCATCCTCGCTCATTCTCGCTCCGCTCCGAGGCTTTTGCCTCTTTATTGTAAGGGCTTTTGGAATATCGGCAAAAGAAACCGCTCGAATGCCACATCCTGCCTTTGTGCTGAATTGATCGGGCGGCGCAGTGGCGGTATGGCAGATGGCCTCAAAATTGTTCAAGGCGATGAAATTTCCCTTGGCATTGTATGAGGTTTGCAGGAGTCGGCCGAGCCGTATCATCCAGTATGGATTGGCAGATGTGGCTTCCGATGCGCTTCGGAATCGCTGCGAACACTTTTTCGGCACACGTGCCATGCCACATAACCTTTTGAGTGACTGTTGATTAAACAGGAAGGGTCGCTATGGATATTTACGAAGAACTTTTGAGGCTGAAAAGAGAGGGCAGATCGTCTGCGCTTGCAACGATCGTGCAGTCTGCGGGGTCTGCTCCGCAGAAGACCGGTTCAAAGATGCTGGTCCGTGATGACGGAACGATCGTCGGGACCTTGGGCGGCGGCTGTCTTGAGGCTGAGGTTGTTCAGGCTGCGCTTATGGCTATCCGCGATGAACAGTCAGTGACCCTGCCTTTTGATCTGACCGAAAAGCAGGGCGGCCTTGTCTGCGGTGGCAAGCTGTCGGTTTTCATTGATCCTGTTATTCCTGACCCAACATTGATCATCCTCGGTGCAGGTCATGTGGGCAAGGCACTTGCAAAAATTGCGCGGTTCAGTGGTTTTCGTGTGGCGGTCTGTGACGACCGGCCTGAATATGCAAATTCTGAGAATTTGCCGGATGCGCATGATATCGTGGTTCATGATTTCCCCTCCATCTTTTCCCGGATGATCGTGCCTGGCAATGCGTTCATTGTTGTTGCCACGCGCGGGCATAACCATGACCTCGATGCAGTTAGCGAAGCGCTCAGGACAACTGCCCGCTATATCGGCCTGCTTGGCAGCAAAAGGAAGAAGGCCCTGCTTTTCAAGGCCCTGAAAGACGCAGGTTTTTCCGAGGACCAGATCAGCCGGGTGCATATACCCGTAGGCCTGTTGATCAACTCGGTTACGCCTGAGGAGATTGCGATCAGCATTATGGCCCAGATCATACAGAAGAGGAGGGAGAATGCAGCATCCGGTATCAGCCGTTCTTCTTGCAGCAGGCTCGGCCAGGAGAATGGGGAGATTGAAGCAGCTCCTGCCTCTGGGCAGTCTCACAGCAATTGAGCACAGTCTTAACGCTCTCATAGCGGCAGGAGTTTCTGACATTGTTGTGGTGATCGGTCCTGATGGAGCTGATGTCTCTTCTGCAATTGGTCATCTGCCTGTCATGAGAGCGCTTAATCCGGACTTCGGAAGTGACATGGCAGCGTCAGTTCGGGTCGGCCTTAATGCACTGAAAGATACAGAATCCTCTGTTCTGGTTTTGCCTGCTGATCATCCCCTTGTTCTGCCGGATACGATAAAAGCTTTGCTCGCCAGACATCAGTCAAATGCCGAGGCCATAATTATCCCAAGTTATAACAGACGACGGGGACACCCTACGCTTTTTCCGCGAAAGATCATTCAGAAGATATTTGAGAGCAGCAGCCTCAGGGATCTCATTGCAGTCCACGATGGAAAGATAGTTTATGAGACTACGTCAGACGAAGGCGTCCTGCTCGATATGGATACTCCTGAAGATTATGCCATGCTCCTGCAGGAATATGCCGGCCGAAAGAAAAATGAATGAGAAAGAGGGAACTTTTCTTTCTCATTACTGATCTTGGCTACAGTCTGCCGGTTTTCTGATACTCCTGAATAAAGACCTTCAGCGCCCGCATGATGAGCCAGTCAAGAGTGACGCTGTTGGCAGAGGCAATCCTGATCATTTCGTCTAATACTTCTTTTTCGATGCCTGAAGGCGCAGTATTGAATCCTGCCTCCTGAGCCGGCGGAACTTCCTCGAATGTCGCTCCGGTCCTCCTGGCATGTTCGCGCATAAGCAGATTCTTAAGCTCGTCCATATTGCCTGACATGATCGCCTGTCTCACATCTTCAGGAACCTCTGTCTCAGGAGATGCTGCCCCTGTCTGGCCAGGCTCTGCTACAACAGGAGGCGGCTGCAGAGCTTCTGCGCCTGCTCCCGGAAAGGCGCCGGGCGGCATCATGCCGGTCATGCCCATCATCATCATGGCAAGCTTGCGTGCATGCTCGTTGTCAGGGATATTCTTCTGCATGAACTGGTCGAGATTTCCGGTTGCCGCAGCCATTGCCATCTGGTCGGCCATGAGAGGCGGCTGGCTCTCCTGTTCTTCTTCACTCATCCGCTTTTTTCCAAACGGTGTTTTCGGCGGTTTTGGTAATTGCTTTTCGTTATCAGACATTATGTGTCTCCTCTATATAATTCGTTGTTATTCAGGATAAACAAATTCCATCATCGTAATGATGGATCTCAGGATGAACTATGTTGATAAGACTGCGATCAAAGATCTCATCAGTCTCTAATCTTATTTTGATATATCCGAGGTCGTTTAATACTGACACGAACTCCATGGTCGAAGCAATATACTGGTCAGTGAGTTGTGCACAATACTTAGGCGATACGATCAGAGTTTCCAGCACAAAAGCTGGGTCAATAAATCCTACGTGTCCTGCAATGATCTCTGCAGCCCGCGAGGGTTTTTCCCGTAACAGTGCAGTTGCCTTTTCATGCGTAGCGAGAAACTGTTCGCAAAGCGCTGCGTTAGACAGAAGGAACCGCCTGTCAACAGCAATGCCGTAGCTCGGATTATTCGGCCAGAGCATTGCCGGAGGATAGAGGATCTTTCCACCGGCATAGTGCTTTACGGAAACCGCAAGCGCCGGGGTACCGAAGGCAGCAGCCACTTGATCTTTTACGACTGCCTCCATGACCATATCTGCCCAGGGGAAATTTCTGACCGTAATATCACCAGCAAGCCCTGCGTTCTTAATGCTGTCCTGGAGTATCACATCATGTATGGAGCCTTTTCCGGGCACGCCGATCGTCATGCCTTTAAACTGGCCCAGGATATCTTCTAATCGTCCGAGCTCCGGATATCCTCTGTATTGAGCCTTGCCACAGAAGACCGTGCCTTCCATATGCCCGCCTGCAATGCAGACAATCGGCACGCCCCGCTCTATGCCGATGATCGCCGGTGGCAGACCAATGTACGCAAGGTCGATCTCCTTCTTCTCAAAGGCATTGACGATGGCAGGCCCAGTGCCGAAGAGCTTCCACTCGATATCAGCGTCAATGCCTGAGCAGAGGCC
Organism: uncultured Nitrospiraceae bacterium; assembly: GCA_964506525.1. Taxonomy (GTDB): domain Bacteria; phylum Nitrospirota; class Thermodesulfovibrionia; order Thermodesulfovibrionales; family UBA6898; genus UBA6898. The sequence goes on along the minus strand of CAZDLA010000021.1, from coordinate 8,005 downwards.
TTTGTCTGCGATAAGAAGCATGGCAGTGTGGTAGAAAGTCGATAAATGGCCGATACGGAGAAGCATGAGAATAGGTTAAGGCAAAGGTTAAGGCAAAGGCAAGGATAAGGCAGTGCGCAAGCGGAGCTGAAAGCCGTATGTTAGGATAATTATATGGAAACAATTGCATTCCGACCCGCTGCAGAGAGAAACAGTTTTTACCGATGGGCAAATGCGCTTGCGCTGATAACGATTTTCTATAACCTTATCGAAGGCATTATATCTGTATTGTTCGGTTACGAAGATGGAACAATTGCCCTTTTCGGTTTTGGGGTTGATTCTTTTGTTGAGGTGATATCAGGGCTCGGCATTTGGCACATGATCCGGCGCATGAAGCAGAACAGCAGTGAAAATCCTGATGCCTTTGAAAAAACAGCATTGAAGGTTACTGGGATTTCCTTTTATATCCTGGCTGCCGGATTGGTCGCAACTGCCTCTGTCAATCTGTACCAGGGGAATAAGCCTGAGACCACTTTCTGGGGCATTGTTGTGGCAGGCATCTCGATACTTTCGATGTGGCTGCTTATTCATTACAAGCTGAAGATCGGCAGGCAGTTCAATTCCCAGGCATTGATAGCGGATGCCAACTGTACTCGGGTCTGTATGTATCTTTCCGGGATTCTCCTGATATCAAGCATAGGCTATGAACTCACAGGCATAGGTGTGCTTGATTCCTTCGGTGCCGTTGGTATTGCTGTCTTATCGTTCAGAGAAGGACGAGAGGCTCTTGAAAAGGCAAACGGCACCTGTAAGTGCGATTGTCAGGGCGGCTGTCAGTAATTATGGCGCAGTTTCGGAGCGGGAATGAAACATTGTAACGGTGAATAATAAAGAGGCCAGAACCAAAACCACGGATGCACTCACAAAAGCGATTCTGAAGCCAAAGGCTGAGGCTGCAATGCCTGCAACAAGAGGGCCGGTGGTATGGCCGATATCCATGACCGAGCCGAGGAGGCCCATTGCCGAGCCGTGCGTCTCTTCTCGGGACAGGTCAGCAATATATGCAGAGGTGGCTGAGGTCACGATCGAGAGGCTCAGGCCGAAGAAAATGCTGTATATGAGAAGGGGCAGAAACGCGAAAGAAAAAGAAAAGGCAGCTATGGAGAGTGCGCCTAACAGCGCACCTGCGATGATCTGCGGTCGCCTTCCGTGCCTGTCAGAGAACCTGCCCATGACCGGCTTTGTAAGCGCGAGGGTCAGTATCTGGGAAGAGAGAAAGATCCCTATTTCATACGTGCTGATGCCCTTTTCCCGTGCATAGAGAGGGATGAACGTTTCAAAGGTGCCGTATGCAAAAAGGATCGCTGCCTCGACCAAGGCAGTGATAAGTATGGCGCGATGGGATATCACTGCCCTGAATGCCTGCAAGGTCTCGGTCCAGTTCTTGTGAGTTTTATTTTTTTCATGAGTAGCCGGCATGCTGAGTGAAAGCAGTAGGGTTAATGCTCCTGCAGTGCCACAGACTATATAGACTGCCGTAAAACTGTACGCAGGGTGAGCTGCAAAGACACCCAAAAGCGTCCCTCCTGCGATTGGAGCTGCAAACCTGCCAAGAAGTGTAGACGTCGAGAACCATCCGAGTTGCTCTCCGCGTTTGTTGCTGAACATGTCCGAGATGAGGGCCATAGAGACCGGAATAAATAAGGCTGTTGCAAAGCCATGATAAAACCTGACTATTGCCAATTGCCATATATTGGTAACGAAGAGATAGAGAAAAGGAGCTGTGCTGAACACTATTGAAGAGATGATCAGCATCCGCTTCCTGCCCCAGCGGTCCGAGAGCAAGCCTGCAGGGATGCTCGCGATGATGCCGGTGAAGGCAGAGACTGAGGCCACCATGCCGACCCCTGAAGGTCCTGCGCCGAGATGCGTTGCGAAAAGAGGCAGCATAGGGCTCTTTGAGATCGTTGAGCTGAAGATCGCGAGGAACCCGGTTATGCAGAGGACAATGAAAGGAGTCATTTAATAAGGTCTATTTGCCTTTCTTTCTTGATGATCGACATCTCAGGTCGTCAACCTTCATTTCCTGAGATAGGTTATCGTATGATGCGTCAGCAGTCTTCCCTTCTGGTTGCTGCATTCGGCAACCCCGTAGATAAGACTCTTGCCGAGCTTTAACACTTTTGCCGTGCAGTTCACATCTTCCCTTATTGCCGGGCTGAGGAAGGCGGTCTTCAATTCTGTGGTTACTGTCATCGCCTCTTTCCCGATCAGGGTCATGATCGCCAGCCACATGGTTACGTCAGCAGCGGTCATGAAGATTGATCCGGCGACAAGACCGCCTGGCCGCTCAAGGCATTCCTGAAACGGAATGATAAGCGTGCATTCTCCGCTCTCAAGCGAATGAAGCTCGAAATTGTACAGCCTGGCAAATGCGGCCTCAGAGAGGATCTGTCTTACCTCCTTATCTGTCACCGCAGGTGGGGTTCCCATTGAAGCCTTCTTTATATGAGATATCATCAAATCTTTCTTTTGATTTCGAAGGTTCTTAGATACAAGTGCAATTGGCTGATCGTCCTCTTCCATATGAGCGGGTCCTTTGTTGCAGCGTAAAGCGCTGCAGCACCATTCAATGAAATCAGTATATAGCCGCTTATCTCTTCGTGATCAAGTCCACTGATTATCAGGCCCTTTTTTTCAGCTTCCCTTAACCACTTTGCTATCAGTCGTGCCACGCTTTCGAACCCCTGCAGGATTCTCTTTGTCATATCTTCGGACTGGCCCGAAAGCTCCACCAGCATATTCAGAAAGAAACACCCCCCTGGGAATACTTCTTTTCCCAGATAATGTTGCATATCGTTCTCTATCAGGTTTCGAATCCTGTCCATTGGATTATTCAACTCCCTGATCTCCCTGAAGACTATTTCCCTCCAGATTCGGGAAGCCTCTTTATACGCAGCCTCCCAAAGGGCTTCCTTGCTGCGAAAATGGCCGTAAAAGCCTCCTTTGGTGATTCCAGTTGCATCAAGAATGTCATTAATTGAGGTATTAAAATACCCCTTGACCGAGAAGAGCAGCAAAGCCTTTGAAATGATCTCCTTCTGCGTATTCAGTCCCTTATTCTTCATGGTTCCTCATTGCCAGTCTATAATATACCAACCGGTCTGTATATTACGTCAGTGCAAGGCCACCTGTCAAGATAATGCATTACCTTTTATATAATATGTTCAAATGGCTAATGCGAATACTTAGGAGATTGCCGCTTGATACATATTGATTTTGAAGGGGATCCGGAAAAAGCGAAATCAAACATGCAAAAACACGGCGTCACGTTTGAAGAGGCTGCCACTGACATGCGTGATCCTCGTGCCATAAACATGTATGATCCCGCTTACCAGTAATTAACCTTCAGTCTTCCCGCTGTTCGCTATCAACCCCTGTATTTCCTGGTGATACCTGAGATACCGCTGCAGGGTGATCTCGTTCTTGCCGTATTTTGGAATGGTCTTCAAGATCTCCTCAAACCGGTCTTCAGCCTCCTTTTCCCCGCTGATCGGAACAATCCCGTCTGTGATGATATCCACAAGCCGGTCCGCATAGATCACGATCCTTTCCTCGAGCTTTCTGAGGGTGTAGTCCTTGACCGGAAGGTTCAGTTCACGCGCTTCACCTTCAGTCAGTCCGCCGCGGATATGTTTTTCCATGATGTCGGTCACGGCTTTTGGCAGTCCGAGGTCTATTCCGATCTCAGCGCCTATTTTCCCGTGGTCCATATCATGGGTCCGTGCCTTACCGAGATCATGGAACAGTCCGCCCCTGGCCACAAGCTCTATACTAACCTCTGCCTCGGTTCGCTTGGCGATTTCAACTGCCTTGTCCGATACTTTTTTGGAGTGAATTATATCTGCCTCGGAGACGCCTGCTTTTCTTAATATCTCAATGTCAGCATCAATGTCTTTGTATGTCATGGTGTAATCCCCTTCGGATTATTTACTGTTACGGTCAGGATAAAAACGGGAGTTGCCAGAATCAGCATAGCAGCCATCACCCAGAACGAAAAAAGATAACTGTGGCTTGCCAAAAGAATTCCGGCGAGGATGGGGCCCGTGGCATGGCCGATATCAAAGATAGTTCCGAAGGTTCCCATAGCAGTGCCGAAATGTTTTTCCTTGCAGAGGTCAGCCACAAATGCTGCGCCTGAAGACTGAACAAGCGCCTCACCAAGACCGAAGAAGGCCGCTGTTATCATGAGCAGATAGAAACTCCTGAAAACAGGGATCAAGGCAAACGATATTGCGCATACGATGAGACCTGTGGTTATGAGCGCTTTTCTTCCATACTTGTCCGAGGTCTTGCCCATGATCGGCTTTGAGAGTATGGTCGTGACGACCTGAACGCCCCAGAGTAATCCTGCCTGAAACTCGTTCAGTCCGACAACCTTCACCGCATAGATCGGCAGGAAGGCCTCAAGTGCGCCGACAGTCATATTCTGAAGGCCTTCCATTGCTGAGGTGATAGCTATCCGTTTGTCGCTGATCACCTCCTTGATGCCGGAGAGGAACTTCTTCAATGCCTCCCGAAGCCCGTGGCCATGTTCAGGGGCAGCATCTCCGCGCAGCACCTTGAGCGCCAGAATGAGTGAAAACATGCCTGCAATGCCGCTTGCAAGATAGGCATATTGAAAATCGGCAAGCGATGGATTCGCAGCTCCGGGAGCCCTGTGAAGGATGAAGCCGCCGAGCGGTGCGCCGAGAAGATTGCCGATGATGGTGACTGACGAAAACCATGAAAGCATCTCGCCCTTGTTCTTGCCTGCTATGTCAGCCACAACGGCCATGGCCACAGGTCCATAGATCGCGGTCGCAAGGCCGTGTATGAACCTGATGATGATCAGCAGGTTGTAGTCATGCACCAGGAGATAGGCAAACGGTGTGAAACCGAAAAAAAGCAGGCCGATCAGCATGGTACGCTTTCTGCCGATCACATCCGAAAGAGCTCCTGCCGGCAGCTTGAAGAATATGCCGGTGACCGTAGATATGCCTACCGCAAAACCTATGGCTTCCGGGCCTGCGCCAAGATAGAGCGCAAAGAGGGGAAGCACAGGGCTCCTTGCAAGTGCATAGGAAAGCCTGGCAAAAAAACCGACAGAGCAGAGGGCAGTAAAAGGCGATAGAATGTTTGTCATAAATGTATCCTTTTCATTCGGTCATGGTGTGGCATTCTCGCTCATTCTCGCTTCGCTCCGAGGCTTTTGCCTCTTGATTTACTGAACACATTACCGTCCATCGGCAAAAGAAACCGCTCAAATACCCCATCATGACCATCATCTTTAGAATGTCTAATGTTTCGCCGCTGTCTGGCGATCGTAATAGATGCTCTTGCCGGTTATGCTGACCGGGATGCCCATGACCACCTCGCCCTGAATCAGACCGATTGCACGTGCTGCTGCTCCCACACGCTGTTGTACCCGGTTGTCCACATTCAATATGCTCGCGGTTTTGGCTGCTGACGAAAGGGCAACGCCGATATCGATCATCCTCATCACGCAGTGCGGGCCTGTGTATCCCATCTCCTTGTCCTGGATCTTTCGTTCCTTTGCGAACTCGGAGCAGGTCGGATATCCGCAGGCGCCGCAGTCATATCCTGCAGTCACCGGCTTTGCCAGACCGACCAGGAGAAGCGCCTGTGAATTTTCTATGTTCGAGGCATCCCTAAGCCAGAAGGCCTCGTTCGTGCTCTTAGGTGCGTATGCCTTCATGGACTCTGCGATTGCCTTCAGGTCCTCATCCTTTGTGATCACCACGATCTCAAGAAAATCCTTGCCCCCTGCCTTAGGCGCTGTCCGCGCCGACGCTGCCATTAATTTCACTGCCATTTCAGTTACTTCTTTCATGATAGATCTCCTTTGGCTTTATGCCTTATACGAACATTTTCCACACAAACCCGGCCAATGCAGAGCCGATGATAACCGGGATCATTCCCCACTTAAAGAACTGCATGCCGACAAAGGCCACCAGTGACGCACCGAGTGCATACCAGTCAAAGCCTTTTCCTTCAGGCAGAAGCACATGATAAGTAAAGACCACACAGAGGTTCAGCACTACTCCTACAACTGCTGCTGTAATGGTAGAGAGGGCAGCACCGAGTTTTTTATTATTTCTGACCCGTTCGATATAGGGCGCACCGACAAATATCCACATGAAACACGGGGCAAACGTTACCCAGGTGGTGAGCATCCCGCCGATTGCGCCTGCAACTGCTGGCTGTAGCCCTTTCGCATGGGTGTATGCAGCGACGTATCCTACAAACTGCGTAACCATAATGAGAGGTCCAGGTGTTGTTTCTGCAAGCCCAAGGCCGTCAATCATCTGCTCTGGCTGCAGCCATGCATAATGACTCACTGCCTGCTGACTGATGTACGCGAGCACGGCGTATGCCCCGCCGAAGGTGACCATTGAAGCCTTGCTGAAGAGTATGCCGATGTCAATGAAAATGTCATTCCAGCCTCTCCATAAACCCAGAAGAATAAGCGGCAGAAACCAGAGGGGTAAGCATACTGCAATGACCTTCAATGAGTGCTTCCAGTTCGCATGACTGCCTGCCGAAGGAGAGGCATCAGAGATTACCTGTTCAGAGGGGTGCGAAGTCTTATTGTTTCCGATGACAACGAATTTGGCTGGAAGATACACGCCTCCGCTGTACCCGATTAGTCCGGCAGCGAGGATGATCGCAGGAAAGGGAATCTGCAGAAAGTAGATCCCAATAAATGATAATGATGCAAGGGAGATGAGGACCCAGTTCTTCAGAGATTTCTTGCCTATGCGGATAACAGCCTCTGCGACAATAGCTGCCACTGCCGGCTTGAGTCCATAGAAGAACGCCTCCACTGCCGGGACATTTCCCATTGACGCATACAGCCAGGAAAGCCCCCAGAGAATGAATACGGAAGGCAGGACAAAGAAGAGGCCTGCTATTATGCCGCCCTTTGTGCCGTGCAGAAGCCACCCGATGTATATTGCAAGTTGCTGGGCTTCCGGGCCGGGAAGTAGCATGCAGAAGTTCAGCGCCTGAAGGAAATGGTCTTCTTCGATCCATTTCTTCTTTTCTACAAGGTCCTTATGCATCATCGCGATCTGGCCTGCCGGCCCGCCAAAGCTTATAAAGCCGAGCTTGAACCAGTACCGGAATGCTTCATTGAATGTCGGTTTTGGAGTCGAGATCATGCTCCCTTCCTGTCAAGCTTTCGATGCATACAGCATCTCGAATACGGTCATGCCCTTCTCAAGCGCATCATGGTCATTTTTTGCAGTGCGACGTATGCCTTCCAGAATATTCTCCAGTCCTTTCGCCTCTGCTGCACCGTATTTGTCGTCCTTCATGTCAAGATCGTGGATGATCTCAGCCATCTTTTTGAGGGTTTTATCCTTGAGGCTAAAGGACCTTATGATCACCTCAAAGGTGCACATATCACCACGGTGAGTGAATTCCCCTCTGCGGATATCAAAGGTGACGGTGTTTTTGTCTATCGTATCCATATCTTTTTCTTCAATGAAATCAAATGCTGAGGCGTGGTCTATAAACCTCCTGATGAGCCAGGCAGATGCCATTCTGTCAATGAACGGTCTTTTCCTCGTTATCCAGGTCTTTCCCTGATAATCGACAGGCGATCTTAAAATCAGAGCTTCAGGTTTTACCTGTTTTGTATCAGCGCCTGAAATGCTCTTGAGTTCAGCCTGGATGCGCTTTATCTTATCGGCCAGGGCCAGACCGTCTTTAGACGAAAAGAAATCGATCCTTTTAATCTCTTCAAACTCCTTCTGGAGCTTCACAAACTGATCTGATATCCCTTTTACATTCTGTAGTTTTGCACCTTTTTGTATACTGCTCAGCCTTCGGCCAATATCATCACAGGTTTTCTGCAGATCCTTGTAATCTCCTGACCGCAGCTGATCAAAGGAGGCGACAATTTCCGCATCCTTCATGGTATCGATCTTCTCGATGCTGACAACCGCTGCCTCGCCCTTCA
>CAZDLA010000020.1:0-48869 GCA_964506525.1 uncultured Nitrospiraceae bacterium | reverse complement strand
CCATGAAGATACTTGGCAATGTCAGTGCAGTAATTCTTCTTGCCGGCATACTCCAGGTGATAACCAACAGGAGGAAGAACGCTGAAAAGGCAGGCTCAGGCAGTTATTATGACTGGCTCTTTATCAGCGTGATAACTTCGATCGTTGTGACCGGAATTCTGTCTGAAGTGCTGAGACTAGGGCATGTCCGCATGCTTGCATATCCGGTTTATTTTATCCATCTTGTTTCGGTCTTCTTCCTTTTTGCCTATGCGCCTTTTTCGAAGATGGCTCACATGGCATACAGGACAACTGCCCTTGTGTTTGCAAAATATTCGGGCAGAGAAGTTAAAAAGGTCTAAACGTCCAAACGAAAGGGCAGGTAAAACGCTATGATGGTTAAAGATATTTTAGGGCCGATCAATTCAAACATCATCTCGATTGACAGGGATAAGTCAGTTGCAGATGCCATTTCCCAAATGGTTGAGAATGAGGTTGGAGCGCTGATCGTTGTTGATGGCGGAAAGCCGGTCGGGATGTTTACGGAAAGGGATGTGCTGAAGTCCTGGACAAGAAAGGGCAATGTCCTTTTCAAGGACATAAAGGTGAACGAGGTCATGACTACTAACCTCATTATCTGTGAGATCGAAGACGACCTCTGCTATGTTACAACGATTATGATCAAGAACAGGATCAGGCATCTGCCTATTGTTGAGAACACAAAGATTGTTGCCATGTTATCCATCAGAGATGTTGTAAAAGCCCAGGTATCAGACCTTAGAGCAGAGAACCACTACCTGAAAGACTATATATCGGACAAATACCCTGGATAAATATATCTAATAAGAATTTCTTGCTTTTTCATAAATATTTATAATTTGCATTATTTGGCCATATTGTAAATACTAACACGATTTTAGAAACGCCAGTTACTAAACCCTAATTTAAAGGAGGATTTTGATGAGTTCGACTATTTTATTTGCTTTAGGTTGCGGAGTATTGGGCGTGATATACGCTGCGATGACCGCAATGTGGGTATCAAAGCAGGACGCAGGAAATGCCAAGATGCAGGAGATTTCAAATGCGGTGAAAGAGGGCGCAATGGCGTTCCTCGCACGTGAGTACAAAACAGTTGCTATGGTTGCGGTGCCATTGACGGTTATGTTGTCCTTCCTTGGAACCTGGACAGCAATAGGGTTTGTTATCGGCACGGTCGGTTCAGCGGTCGCCGGATACATCGGCATGATGGTATCGGTGCGGGCGAATGTGCGTACAGCTCAGGCTGCCCACAAGGGCCTCCAGGCTGCACTCGGCCTTGCTTTTAAGGGCGGATCAGTAACCGGCGTTATGGTTGTAGGTCTTGGTATTATCGGACTTGCAGGCTTTTATTTTATAGCTAAACAGTCTGCTCCTGAACAGGCATTCCATGCGCTGGTCGGACTCGGATTCGGCTGTTCGCTTATGAGTGTGTTTGCACGTATTGCCGGCGGTATCTATACAAAGGCTGCTGACGTAGGCGCTGACCTCGTTGGTAAGGTTGAGGCAGGTATTCCCGAGGATGATCCCCGGAACCCTGCAGTTATAGCAGATAACGTTGGAGATAACGTTGGCGACTGCGCTGGTATGGCAGCTGACCTTTATGAGACATATACAGTTACGCTCGTTGCAGCAATGCTTCTTGCAAAGACTGTTTTTGGCGCTGACAGTTTATGGGTCGAGTTCCCCCTCATGCTTGGTGGAATATCTATCATTGCTTCCATTATCGGAACCTTTGCAGTAAGGCTCGGCAAGAGCGGTTATATCATGGGTGCTCTGTATAAGGGACTCGCTGTTGCCGGTGTTCTTGCAGCAATCACATTTTATATAGTGACAGGTGAATTCCTGAAAGGTGTAGATCCTGCTTCAATGGTCTCTCACCCTTCATTTACACAGATTAATGTTTTTCTTATGGCGCTTATCGGTCTTGCATTGACCGGGGTGATCGTAGTTATAACTGAGTACTTCACTGCTGCACAGTATCCCCCGGTTAAACACATTGCGCAAGCAAGTTTGACTGGTCATGGAACAAACGTTATAGCAGGCCTTGCGGTCAGCATGAAGTCAACTGCAGCCCCTGTTCTTGTTATCGTGGCTTCAATACTGGGCGCCTACCATCTGGGTGGCGGGTTTGCCGGAGATTTGTCGGGCGGCCTTTTTGCTATAGCTTTGTCAGCTGTTTCTATGCTTTCTATGACAGGCATTGTGGTGGCAATTGACACGTACGGCCCGATCACGGACAATGCGGGAGGTATAGCTGAAATGGCGGGAATGCCTGAAGAGATCCGTAACATTACAGACCCTCTTGATGCAGTCGGCAACACCACAAAGGCTGTTACAAAGGGTTATGCTATCGGTTCGGCAGCCCTTGCAGCTCTCGTTCTTTTTGCAGAGTATTCAAGGTCATTCTCCACTCCGATCCTGTTTGACCTTTCGAACCCTATGGTTCTGGCCGGCCTTTTCATCGGCGGTCTGCTCCCTTATTATTACGGCTCACTCCTGATGGAGGCCGTTGCTAAGGCTGCTGGCGGCATCGTTGTTGAAGTGCGCAGGCAGTTCAAAGAGATCCCGGGCATCATGGAAGGCACGGGAAAGCCCGAGTACGGCAAGTGTGTTGACATAGTGACCAAGGGCGCCATTCAGCAGATGATGGTTCCTGCTCTTATCCCGGTTGTTGTTCCAGTTGTTGTAGGTTTAGCGCTTGGTAAAGAGGCACTCGGAGGCGTACTTATGGGAAGTATCCTGACCGGACTCTTCCAGGCAATCGCCATGACAAGTGGTGGCGGCGCATGGGATAATGCCAAGAAAGCCTTTGAAGACGGCGTTACCGACTCTAAGGGTGTTGTGCATAAGAAGGGCAGCGATGGACACAAGGCTTCTGTCACAGGTGATACGGTCGGCGATCCTTATAAGGATACTGCCGGACCTGCGATCAATCCGATGATCAAGGTCATTAACATTGTCGCGCTTCTGATTGTTCCGTTGATTTAATTAGCAGCTGCAGGAAATACGAAGGGGCTGGCCAGGATATTCCGGGCCAGCCCCTTTTGTTATTAATGAAATAAATTACAGTCCGAGTTCTTTCTTTAACCAGTCTCTAATCTCATCGGTAATTGCGAACATGCCATTGGCCGGCGGGCATACCGGCTCTGCGATTGCCTTCTGAACCATTTCAATCGGTATTTCATCGACCCTGCCGACCGTTGTTGTGATATCCGACCTTCCTGTCCTGAGAAGCATCAACCCAGGAGGTTCTGTTTGAGACTCAACATAGAACATGAACCCGGTAATCTCCTTCAGTTTCTCAAGATCAACAGCGCAGGATTGGAAACGGGGCTCCATCATTATCTGCGGAGTAATATTGAATTTGATCTCAGAAAGGATATCAGGACGCCGCCTGATATCCTTGAGCCCAAGTATGCCAAATATGTCCATATCATCTAATTCGTTGTTGATCACCGTGTTACCTCTTTCTGTTTAGTGGTGGTTTATTAGTAGGACTGCAGTCTGAAATATATTCGTATTGACGTAGTATATCACATCACGACAAGTACAGGCCCAACTCCTCCGTATCGTCTTTGGACAGTAAGCACGCATAGTTGCCGCGATGCAGGCCTGTTTTCCGGGTATCAGGAGACTCCTTTCTGGTATAATGAATACGAAGCGCTTCTGTCGTTACACGTGGCATTCCGCAGGTGTCCAAAATACATTAAGATTGATGTTAAGCGCCGGGTATTTTATAACCCGGTATTATTCTTCCAATATACAATTAAAGGAAATCAAGATGAACAGTGACCAAAAAGGATTTGATGAGAGCATGTCAACAATAAAGCAGGAGATCGATTCCAAGGTCGAGAAAAGCGTTATCGTTCCTGAATATCTGACAGGGCAATCAAAGATGAATTTTCGCTGTTATCCCGGAATCGGCTGCTTCACGAAATGCTGCAGTGGTATAAGGATACAGCTCTCACCCTATGATATATACGCACTGAAGAAAAGACTTGGTATGACTTGCGATGAGTTCCTTGCAGCCCACACCCAGCAGTCATTTATTGACAGGACTTCCCTGCCCATCACTGTTCTCAAGATGAACAATGACGAGGCACGGTCATGCCCTTTTGTTACGACTGAAGGATGCACGGTGTATTCAGACCGTCCCCTTACCTGCCGGTATTATCCTATAGGTATGGGCATAATGAAGCAGTTTGATAAGGGAACCGGCACCAACTTTTTTATTAAGATTAAAGAAGACCACTGCCTTGGCCATAATGAAGACAAAGTGTGGACTATCGATGAATGGCGGGCAGATCAGGGCTCAACTGCTTATGATGAGATAAATAATGACTGGATGGAAGTCGTGCTAAAGGCAAAGACTCTTGGGATGGTTGAGTTCAGTCAGAAGTCCCTCGCCTTGTTCTCAATGGTAAGTGCCAATCTCGATTCTTTCAGAAAATTTGTTTTTGAGAGCCAGTTTCTCAAGGCATATGAAATAGATCAGGATGTTGTTAAAAGGATAAAGGAAGACGACATTGAACTCCTTAAATTCTCCCTGAGTTGGCTGAGATTCACCATGTACGGCGAAGGTGACTTCAAAATAGACGAAGAGGCACGGAAAAAGGCGCAGGAGAGACTGCTTGCTGAAAAAGAATCGCTCAGAAAAAAACAGTCTGAGCAGGCAGGAAAAGAGTAACCCTTCTCAGTGCACTGAGCAGGAGATGCAGGGGTCGTACGCCCTGACGAGCATCTGGGCAAGCAGTTCAATATCCCGGTCTTTCTTGCCTTTGTTTGCATACTGCGCTGCAAGTTCATGAAGATCATGCTGAATGTTCGCATGATTCTGGCTGGTGGGGATAACGCAGTCGCACTTAACGATATGGCCGGTTTCGTCAAATTCGTAGCTGTGATAGAGAATCCCTCTCGGCACTTCCACCGCTCCTACGCCCACACCTGCCCTTGCCACAACAGGCTGCCGCGGTTGTGAGAATTCAGTATCAAGAAGTTCATCGATCATATTTATCGATTCAGCGACAACATGAACAGACTCGATAAGCTGTGCAATATTGTTCATATAGGGATTATGGTTCACTGGTTTTAGCCCAAAACTGAGAGACACTTCTTTAGCCATGGGATGAAGAAACTGAAAGTTGTTGTTCAGGCGTGCAAGCGCGCCCACAGCAAACGATTTTCTCGAAAGTTTCGACCATTTCGAAGTTGACTGTTCAACGATATATTCATTGGTCATCTGTTTATACTCATGTTCCTTCTTTTGAACGTTGTCAGTCGAGATCAAATCTCCGCCGATAAAGGGATAATCTCCATCGCCCTTTAATGATACGAACTCTGTCTCGCGAGCAAAGTCAGGCAGCGTGAAGGTTCTGAAAAGCTCCGCAGTCTTTACCAAATCATCAATAATTGCCTTGAGTCTAACACTCTGCTCCGTAAATTCTTTTTTTGTCGGCAGCATGGTAAATCCGCCGACAACTGTTCTAGTAGGATGCAGACGGCGTCCCCCAATGCAGTCACAGAGATCATTTGCAAGGAGCTTGATCTTTGCAGCCCTCGCAACTATCTCAGGTGCAGCATTAATAAGCGGGAATACACTGCCGACATTTGCAAAATCAGGCGCTGCCAGAAAGTAGAGGTGCAGGACATGGCTCTGCAAAGTTTCCATGTGTTTAAGCAGCAGCCGTAATTTTCTGGTCTGCTCTGTCGGTACAATGCCAAAGGCATTCTCCACGCCCCGTATGCTTGCAAGCGTATGACCTATTGAGCAAATACCGCATATTCTTCCGCAGATCCAGGGCGCATTGTCCCATTTTTTGCCGACAAGAAATGCCTCAAAAAAGCGCGGAGTCTCAACGACTTCCCAGCGCGCCTCCTCAAGTTTTCCATCCTGAATTCTTATCTTAATGTTCCCGTGCCCTTCGACGCGGGTAAGATGATGGACATCTACATTGCAGTTGAGCTTCATATCGTCTAACCCTTCCTGAGTTTTTCTATATAACCGGTGAAACCGCCAAAGCACTCAAGGCGATCGATCATGGTTTCCTCTGAGAATCCCTTTTCTGCCATTAACTTCCTCATCTGTTCCATATTGGCCTCATCTGCAGGTCCGCGGCAGCCCCAGCAGCCAGCCTTGCTATTCGGACACCATGAATCACAACCGGCCCTTGTAATAGGACCAAGACAAGGCTCACCAAGATCAAAAAGGCAGATATTTTCATTGGCCTTGCATTCCATGCATACCGGATACCGCGGGTGATGAACCTCCTTGCCGATGACAAGATTGGTTACGATCTTCTCAACCTCTTCTTTCTTGATAGGGCAGCCATAGATTCTGAGATCGATTTGGACAAAATCCTCAAGAGGTTGGGCCTTGGCAGTATCAATAGGTGAATTTCCATACACTTCACGTTTTACCCAGTCAAGATCAAAACGGTTTTTGAGCTGATTTACGCCGCCAAAGCATGCGCAGGATCCGAGGGCAACAAGGATCTTGGCATTGTTTCTGATCTTCCTGAGTTTTTCAATCTCGTCTTTTCTGGTTACGCTGCCCTCAACGAACGCAATATCATAGTCATCCGACTTTTCGGTCATAGCCTCGCGGAAATTGACTACCTCTACCAGGGAGAGAAAATCGAGGAGGGTTGCCTCGTTATTTACGATCTGGAGCTGACAGCCTTCGCAGGAAGAAAGCTCGAAGAAAGCGACCCTTGGTTTGGCAACCGGAACGCCAAGAAAATTCTTCTGACCGGGAATCGTCTCAGCCATCAGATGGCCTCCTTCATATTCATGACTGACCAGTAATCAAAAACCGGGCCTTTGAGGCAGATGTACGTTGACCCGATATTGCAGCGGCAGCACTTTGCCATGCCGCAGTGCATCCTCCGCTCAAGGGAGACAAACATCTTTTCCATCGGAATGTTCCTCTCATTCAGCATTTTACAGACAAATTTGAACATGATCGGAGGGCCGCAGACGATCGCATAGGTCTTCTGGAAATAGTCGGCTTCACGGTGCGTGAAAATATCTTCGAGAATTTTTGTTATCATGCCGACCGGTCCGTTCCATGAAGGATCGCCTTTTTCGACAATAATATGAAGGTTCACGTCATCAGCACGCCACATGTCGTACTGGTAGGTGAAGAGAAGCTGTGAAGGCTCTTTGGTCCCATAGATAATATCGACATTATTGAAGAGATTTCTGTTTTCCTGAACATAGGCTATGGGAGAGCGCAGCGGTGCAAGACCGAGGCCTCCTGCTATGAGGAGAATATTTTCTCCATGCATCTGGTCCATCGGAAAGCCTGTGCCGAAAGGGCCGCGTATGCCAACGTGAGTTCCCCGCTCAAGCCTGAAAAGAAAGTTTGTCAGGCTTCCGACCCGGCGTATGCAGAGTTCAAGGTCTCCATGTCGTGAAGCTGATGAGGAGATCGAGAAGGGCGCCTCACCAATGCCGGGAAGCTCAAGGATCACGAACTGACCGGGCTGAAAATTAAATCTTTTTCTATCATCAGGGTTCACGATCTGAATCCTGAAAAGATTCTCGAGTTCTGTAAGCTTGTGTACAGAGGTTATCTCAGCCTTATAGGTGTTCTCAAAGGCCCCAAGATCATGCTTCCGGTGATGGTGCCACTGCTCGCCGGCTATAACATTCGTAAACTTAATCTGATTGCTCATATCAGCTTTCCTCTCCCCGGACACTTGCGATGACTTCTGGCACTGTAATCCCAGCAAGGCATGATTCTCCACATCTGCCGCAACCGACGCAGAGTGATTCCTCGTAAGCCTCAACAAAGCCACGGTGCTTGTGATAGTATCTGTACTTTAGCCTTGTATGGCTCTCAGGCCTGAAGTTGTGTCCGCCGGCGACCTCAGCGAAATCAATAAGATTGCAGGAGTAGAGGGATTTGATCTTTTGTGCCCTTGAAAGATCAAGATTCACAGACTCATCCACGCCATAGCAGTAGCAGGTCGGGCAGACATTTGCACAAGTTCCGCAGGACAGGCACTGATCGCCCCATTTCTTCCAGACATCTGATTGAAATTCCATATCCAGAATTTTGGTCAGATCCGTATTATCGACACGGGCAGTGAACTTCTTGTTTTTTTCCGATGCTGCCTTCATATAGCAAGCATGATCATTTTCTCCAGGTTCTTTCTCTGTTATCTGTTTTATGAAATTATAGGCAGTGTCAGAAAGGATCTCCACAAAGTAGTGGTCACCAAGGTCTGTCAGGAACATGTCAAAACCGTGCATTACTGTATCTGCACCCATTGACCGGCAGAAGCAATATGGCTGAGGAATGCAGTCAATACCGACGATGAACATATTCTTACGTTTTGCCGCATAGTACGGCATGGGATAATGACTTCCGAGAAGAACTTTGTCGAGCTTGTTCAGGGCATTGATGTCACAGGCATGCATGCCGAAGATGATGAATGGTCTGTCGATATTGAATCCAATTTTCTTTTCCCAGTCTTTTCCTTCCACCTGAAAGTTAGCCATAACTTCTTTAAAAGGCATAAAAAACTTTTTTGCAGGCATTTTTGTTGTGGTATAATCCAAATGAATATTGTTGAAATCTGATATCTCTTCAAAGGCATAGATGGCCTTGTTGTCCTTGTCCTTGCCTTTAATTGCGGGACCAACAACCCGGTTACCCTCTGCAAGCAGATCATATAGTTTCTTCAAATCTTCCTTCTTCAGAATTCTAAAAAGCATGGTTTTCCCTCGTTAAAGTCAAGTTGCAGATACATACTATAATGAAATTCTGTTTTTGGCAACTACATAAAAGCCAAATTAAAGCCAATAAAATAATAAATATATTTATAAATACACGATAAGTTATAAACAGAAACCGGATTTGCTATAATGATTACACTATTATGTTCAAAAAGAGGTTCTGGTGTACAAGGAGGAGGGTATGAAAAAGATAGCGCTGGTCATGGTGTTGTTAGTGTTGTTTGCGGCTGTAGCAGGTGCTGCTATCCCAATTGATGACAAGGATTTCAGAACAGGGCTCAAGTCTTATAACAACAAGAATTATAAGTCTGCAGTAAAGTATTTCAGGGAGTATATCAACAAAAAACCTGACCCCACTGCTTATTACCTGATCGGCTATTCCCTGTATAAGCTGGGCAAGTTCAGCGAGGCTGATGAGTATTTCCGGGACGCATACCTCATTGACCCTGAATATTCGCTCGAGAAAGTTGGCCTTATAAAGAAGGCATCTGGCAAAGTTGTAGCAATAGAACCTGCGTTGACAAAGAAGCCTGATCCGGCAAGCGAGAAAAAAGAGGCAAAGCCGGTTTCTTCAGCTAAAGCCGCGGCAGCCCAGTCCGCTCCGAAGAAGCCTGAGCCCGCAGTGGTGCCTGCTCAGACGACCGCAAAAGAGACGCAGCCAACAAAGCCGGTCCAGGCTGCTCCTGCCGCTCAGAAAGCTAAAGCGCCCGAAGTTGCCCCTGCTGCTCAAAAACCTGCTGCACCTGTACCGCCAACACCGCAGCAGGCTCAGCCTGCGACACCTCCTCAGGCAGTCCCGACACCTACAGCACCTGCTGTCTCGCCCATGCCTATGCAGATGCCCAATGCTGCAGGACCGGCTGCCCTTATTGCCATGATTGCGGCCTTTGGCATGATATTGATTTTTATTGCGGTTGCAGTTTACGTGTACTACAGCCTCTGTCTGTTCCTTATCGCAAAGAAACTTGATGTTCCTGCTCCCTGGACAGCCTGGATTCCGCTTGTTCAGGTATGGACGTTCGTCACTTCGGCAGGCAAGCCGGGCTGGTGGATCCTTCTGCTGCTGGTCCCGATCGTCAATTTCTTTATAGGTATGTATCTCTGGATGTGTATCACAGAGAACCTGGGCAAGAATAAGTGGCTTGCCCTTCTTATCCTCGTTCCGCTTGTCGGCATTGTATTTCCGGGATGGCTTGCCTTCTCCAAGACAGAAAGCTCAGGGGGATACACGCCACCTGATGATGAGACGCTGACAGAATAACGTCGGGAAGATATATGGAGAGGAGGGGCTGTACCATGATGGTACAGCCCCTTTTATTTGACAAGATGATTTAAATCATAGCGAACCTGCTCAGGCTGTTTTATACTGGGACTGTAGCCAGACCAATCAAATCGCACACATCATTATAAAGGAGGCAACAAAATGGGTGAAGGATGCGGATGTTCAAGTATGAAACCGGTGAACTTTTCGGAGAAACAGGCTGCAGTATCAACAACAGGGGACGAGTGTCCTGAGCTTCAGAACTGGCCAATTCAGCTGAAACTGATAGGAACAGGAGCCCCCTATCTCAATGATGCTGACATTCTGCTTGCCGCAGACTGTACAGCATTCTCTGCTGTCGGTTTTCACAGCAGATTCATCAAGGGAAAAAAAGTTATCATCGGATGCCCCAAGCTCGATAACGCGCAGGAGTATTTTCAAACCCTGACCGAGATGTTTAAACAGTTCTCGATCAAGAGCGTAAGCGTAGTCCGCATGGAAGTCCCCTGCTGCGGAGGCCTTGCGTATATTACCCAGCAGGCAATCAAGAATTCAGGAAAAGATATTCCATACAGCGAAACGATCATCGGGATAAAGGGAGACATCAAACAGGAAGGCATGGCGCCGATGATCCCGAAGCTTCAGACAGCATAGGCAGGTTCTCACGTTTTTGCGGCAGCAAAGGGCTGGGGCAGCTATACCCGGCCCTTTATTATGCTACTTTTACAATGATATCGACTGGGAGCTTCTGCAGGAGTTCTTCGAGGGCGGCTGTAAGATCAGCTTCTATTTTTGATTCTGCAGTCACAATGATCTGATAGTCATCGTTGCCGATGATGGGATAGGAGCCGAATGCAACGCAGTCATTTTTTTCAACTACAGAGTTAAGGATTGCTGCGATGTCTGCCTCGTTAGCCCTGAGATAGATTCGCTTTAGAAAGAAAACAGATGTCCTGAATCGCTCTCTCACAAGACTGAACTTTTCCTGCAGGTAGTGCGGAATACCCGGGAAAATATAGATATTCCTAAAGACCACCAGAGGGAAATTGCTGCTTGAAAATTCGACAACATCAGCGCCTTCAGGCACTTCAGCCATTTTCATAATAGCCTCGTTAGCAGCTTCACCATACCGCTCGTGAAATGCTTTTTCAAGTAACGGATGCCGCATGAGTTGAACGCCAAAGCCTCTTGCTATG
The DNA here is from genome assembly GCA_964506525.1 of uncultured Nitrospiraceae bacterium. Classification (GTDB taxonomy): domain Bacteria; phylum Nitrospirota; class Thermodesulfovibrionia; order Thermodesulfovibrionales; family UBA6898; genus UBA6898. Next base: position 37,652 of record CAZDLA010000020.1, on the reverse strand, counting down.
CCTGACATGGTGATGTCATCATGGGTTGGCCCGACCCCGCCAGTGGTGAAAACGAGATCAAAGGTCCTTGAGAAGAGAGCAGACTCTTTGCTGATCATCTCAAGGTCATCGGGGATTACGGATATGCGGATGAGGCTTACACCAAGGGATCGGAGTTCAGTCGCAAGAAAAAAGGAGTTCTGGTCTTGAGTTTTGCCTGACAGTATCTCATTGCCGATAATGATTAGTCCGGCTGTTCTGATAGATGCCTGTTCGCATTTCGTCATAACCATAATGTATCAGAAAATTGCTGAGAATGTCCCAAGATTTTTCGGTGACATAACGTAACGAACAGGCCGAAAAGCTACGCCTTTTTTTCGGGAGGCTCGATGATGAAATTCATCCAGATCAGATTAAAGACATCACCATAATTTTTAAGATAATCCTGCATAGTGCCGTCTTTTTTTACATTTTTTATATAGCGTTTGAACTGTTTATCGATATAGGCGAGAACCTGTTTCTTTTGGCTGGGATTGTATGGATAGACGCAGGCGCTAACTACATCTATGTTGTCGAGCGTGAGAAGACGTGTTGCAAACAGATCGCCTTTTTTCAGGCTTTGTGTGAGATATTTCTCTCTCAGTTCAGTTACTCTGTCAAGAAGGATATCTTTGAGAAGGATCCTTTTATCCTTAGCCACAGAGGTGACCTCATAGAGGCTGATTATAGAATCTTTTGCCCTGCGGAGAAGGGCAACGGCATGGTCATCGAGAGCTTTGGTATCCTTTATGAAAAGGTCTATATAGGTATCACCTTCTTCGTTGATCTTATAGTCAAATACCATCCAATCCTCAAAATTATGAAAACCGAGCGTCAGTGCGCTGCCGCCTAAGAACTCATCAGGGGTTTCGCCATCCCAGAAATAGCTGTACGCCTTGTCTATGGCTTCAGTATGATTAATTCGCACATACTGAATGATATCGTTAAAAAGCTCCTTTAGCTGTTTTGCCTCTTTTCCCATGTCCGTTCCTTTAAGAAAGATTTTACCAGTATCTGACAGGTCCGACATCAATATGAACGAACTGCCGGTATTTGCCAACACCGCCTGCATAAAAAGATTTTGCGACTCCGGAGAGAGTCTTCTTGCTCATTCCGCTGACCGAAAAATCAATTGCCAGTCCCTGCATATGGTAGCTGTCGCGAGCGACCTTTCTGCTCCTGGTCCTCAGATATTCATTGTATTCGACCGAACGATATCCTGATATGATCTCAATGCGGCGGTCCTTATGGAGGCGGTCCTTTATATCGCAGAGCAGGTCAAGAACCCCTGTGCTTATGGGCCTTACCTCATCCGCATGGTGGCATCGCATAAGATGATTGATCTTGCCGAGGGCTTCATAGTCATATGACCCGTCAGAAAAATACGTGACATCAAGGCTTTCATCCGTATGCACATTATAGAGACTTAATGTTCTTTCCGATGGGACACTCCCCAATGCCTTTGAATAGGAGCAGAGGAGAGTAGCCGCGGCCAACCCCTGCATAAATGCCCTTCTTGATATCACAGGGTTATATCCTCTGCAATGCCAGCTCGTTCTTTTAGGACGTTTTCCACTTTTTGCCAGTCCACCTTATTTACAGCACCGATCTTTTCGAGCTGCGTCTTGGCCTCTTCCTTCATGTTTTTGATCCTGCTGTAGAAATCCTTATGAACTTCGAGGAAGATCCGCCCCTTATCAGAGACGGCAGCTTTGACAGGCATATATATTAACTCACCAGGGGTATTCGGCTCAACTTCTTGAAAGAATTTTTCCATGTTCTCGGGAAGCACGCGGATACAGCCGTGGCTCCTATACTGGTTGACCGATGCTGGCTTGATCGTTGCATGGATCATGATACCCGGCATCGTAGTCTTTATTGCATATCTGCCGAGCGGATTGTCCGGCCCGGGCGGCACTGAGGTGATAACCTCTTTGCCTTCCAATTCCATCTCTTCCTGTATCGAAGGGGGCACGTACCATGTCGGGTCTTTCCTTTTTTCGAGCACACTGAATTTTCCAACCGGAGTTTTCCAGCTTGTAGATGTTTTTGACGTAGGAAGCCCCATGCCAACAGGAAAGGCCCTTATAAGCTGGCGATTTTTAAAAGAATAGAGGGTCCTGTCCGAAACATTGATGATAATCCCGTAATCGATTGTGATAGGCACGATCTTCCGCGTATTGACCTTCAGTTCCTGTCCAGGCTGGAGGCGTTTTTTTGTATCAATATTGTTATCCTTGGCAATCTTCCACCAGTACACACCTGTGCGCGCTCCGATAAGCTCGATCGTATCACCCTTCTGCACGGTATAGACCGTCTCTCCGCCGATGATGATGTTTGCAGATGACAGATTAGGCAGAAGGAGGAGAGAAAGAAAAAAGATGATTATTTTCAAGGTCGGAGAACGCATAGCAGCCTAATGCTCTGTCCCTTTTTCGACGTTATTGTGAAAGGTGTTGATCGTGGTCTCTTCCACGTCTTCAAGCATCTCTGTCATAGCTTTTTCGAGCCGCTCAAGCGGCAGGTTCAGCTTCTGAGCTACCTGTTCAACAGGAATGCCCTTCATAAAATGCTCCTCAGCAATAATCACCTTCAGCACATCATCCAATACAGCATGCCTGAGACTCTCATTACTGATCATGACTGAGGTGCTTGCGCTGTTGAAATCAAATCCTTTTGCCAGGCCTTCCCTTATCTTTGCCAAAGCACTCATATAAGTTCTTTCAGCTTCTGAAGAAAAAACATCGTCTGGCAGATCATCCGACCATTTTTCAGTCATAATTCCCCCGGATATTTTAGTGCAATATCCTACCATAGGGGCAGAGAATAAATATAATCTGCGACCTATTGCTATCATGGGTTTGAGCCTGTTGACATCTTTAGGGGCGAGCCTATAAATTACCCCTACATTACTTGCAGGAGGCTGCCTTGGCTAATAAAATAACCGTAAAGAACCCGATTGTCGAGATGGATGGCGATGAGATGACGAGGATCATCTGGCAGTTCATCAAGGACAAGCTCATAATCCCTTTTCTTGACATTGACCTGAAATACTATGACCTCGGCATTAAGCACAGGAATGAAACCGATGATCAGGTCACAATAGATGCAGCCAATGCAATCAAGAAATTCGGCGTTGGTGTTAAATGTGCCACGATCACGCCGAATGCTGCGAGAGTAAAGGAATACGGTCTTAAGCAGATGTGGAAGAGCCCCAATGCCACGATCCGTTCCATGCTCGACGGCACGGTCATCAGAAAGCCGATCATTGTGAAGAATATCCCTCCCATGGTGCGGTCATGGAAAAAGCCGATCATTATCGGCCGTCATGCGTATGGAGATATCTATAAAAGCACGGAGATCGTTGTTGATGGGCCGGGCACCGCAGAACTGGTCTTTACTCCAGTGGGCGGAGGGGAGAAGAAGGTCCTGAAGATCCATGATTTTAAAGGTGCTGGTGTGATCATGGGCACCCATAATACAGAGCCTTCGATCAGAAGCTTTGCAAAGGCATGCATTCAGTATGCCTTGAGCGAGAAGGTGGACCTCTGGTTTGGCGCAAAGGATACTATTTCCAAACAGTATCACGGCTTTTTCAGGGATGTGTTTGCTGAAGAGGTCGAGAAGGCCAAGGATGCTTTGCAAAAGGCCGGGGTCTCCTATCGTTATATGCTGATTGATGACGCTGTTGCCCAGATCATGAAATCAGAGGGCGGTATGCTCTGGGCCTGCATGAACTATGATGGTGACGTCATGTCTGATATGGTTGCCTCAGGCTTCGGCAGCCTCGGTCTTATGACATCCGTGCTGGTCTCTCCTGATGGCAAATTTGAGTTCGAGGCAGCGCACGGCACGGTCACGCGCCATTATTATGAGCACCTGAAGGGCAACACAACTTCAACGAACTCAATTGCATCCATTTTTGCCTGGACCGGTGCGATCGCAAAGCGGGGTGAGCTTGATAATACTCCTGAGGTAGTGAAATTTGCCCAAGCCATAGAACAGACCGTGATTGCGACTGTCGAAAGTGGCATTATGACCAAAGACCTTATGCTTATTGCCGAGCCAAAGGTGACAACGTATGCGCTGACCGAAAAGTTTATCGATGCTGTGGTGGACCGCCTGAAGCCGCTGGTAAGGTCATAGAATACTGGTCTGGCTAATACAGCCCCATTGCCTTGCGTACAAGCTGCATGGTCTCCTGGGCGACCTTTCTGGCCTTCTCATTACCCCTTTCTGCGATCGCATGCAGCTGATCAGGATCATTAAGAAGCGCCTGCCTCTTTTCCCAGATCGGCTCAAGCACTGTAAAAACGTTCTTGATCAGCACTTTTTTGCAGTCAATGCAGCCGATGCCTGCAGTCCTGCATCCCTCGGCAACCTCTACCTGCTCTTCTATGGTCGAAAAGACCTTATGCAGCTGAAAGACGGGAGATTTCTCAGGGTCTCCCTTATCAGTCCGCTTCACGCGGGCAGGGTCTGTGGTCATGGTCCTGATCTTCTGATCCACTTCTTTTGCGCTGTCTGAAAGATAGATAGCATTGCCATAGCTTTTCGACATCTTTCTGCCGTCAACACCAGGGACTTTGGGGAAGGGGGTCAAGAGTGCATCGGGCTCTGGGAATACTTCGCCGTATAAGTTATTGAACCTTCTCGCAATCTCTCGGGATATCTCGAGATGAGGCACCTGGTCTATGCCAACAGGCACATGCTTTGCCCGGTACATGATGATATCTGCTGTCTGCAGAAGTGGATATCCGAGAAAGCCGTATGTGGACAGGTCACGCTCGCTCAGTTCGGTCTGTTTTTCCTTGTATGTCGGCACGCGCTCGAGCCAGCCAAGGGGAGTGATCATAGAGAGCAGGAGATGAAGCTCAGCATGCTCCAGAATCCTTGACTGGATGAAGATGGTGCATTTATCAGGATCGAGGCCTGCGGCAAGGAAATTCACCAGCAGGTCTGTAACCGATTCGTGGAGCACAGAAGGGTTGGTATATCCTGTTGTGAGGGCATGCCAGTCAGCAACAAAGTAATAGCAGTCGTATTTATCCTGAAGCTTAACCCAATTTTGAAGAGCGCCTACATAATTGCCGAGATGGACTTTCCCGCTTGACTGCATGCCGCTTAAAACTCTATCCACAATGTACCTCCACCTATAATAATTGTTTAATTAATGTCTGCTCGTCGTATTATATTACCTTATCTATCTTCCATATCAACTCGAAGTTGCAGATAATAACCTGCGGTTCTTCAGACCTGTTTTTCATGATCTCTCCATTGTCATCCACAGCCAGAAGAAGATCATTGGCTTTGAGGGATGAACCATCAAAGCCGTGTACATGTAATTTTGCTTTTACCGTATCCAGGAATAACCGACACTGTGCCTGATCAATTATTCCCCTTTCGACTGCCTTAGATAGGTCAACCGGAATATAAAGGGCATCACGGTTTTCAGCGACCCACTGGTCTGGACCGTTGTAATAGCCCCGAATCGTAATATAATTGTGATTTTCCTGGAGCACAGGACTTCCTTCAGGGTCCAGGAGATCCTTGTGAGATCCATATTTTCTTACATCGGTCGAGGTCTCTATCTTCTTGCTTCCTGTCATATAGATGGCCCTCACATAGACCGTGGGGATGCCAAGACGGTTCAAGGTATGGGCCATGGCGAATTCCTCAAACGGGCTGTTTATGCCAAACTGACGGACCTTTGGATCACGGGAACCCTCTTCATCACCAACAGGCATTTCCCCTACTCTGGAAGTTTCCCAGACAAGATGAATGTTGTCCTTTGTTATCGTATAAAAGACTTCCTTGGTTTCCGATAATTTAATTGAGGGCGTCTTTCTCCAACGCTCAGGGAGGAAATAGTCAAACAGGTGCGGATTCCGTCCCACAACCCAAAGGCGGCCGCCTGTGCTTTCTGCATGCCCGTATAAATAGGGCACGCCAAAGATCTCGGCAGAAGAAAGATGGGAAGGCAATGAGGTTGGTTCAAAACGGTGTCTCTGATCATCAAGGTACGAATACCTTCTTGAATTCTTTACTGCCTCCTCATGTTCCGGTGTGCGCAATAGCAGTTCATAATCAATGATCGAATAGTTGCCGTTACTGATCAGCTGATAAAGATAATTCACCTGATCTTTTTCAGAGTTTTTCTTCTCTCTGAGGCCTATTTCTTTAATGTTTTCGACCTCTGCCTCGCTGATAATGATGTGCTCCGGCTTCATATCAGCCACCAGGTAACCTTTTTTGTTAAGATCTTTATGTGCCGCGGCATCAAGAATCTTGAGATGTTTGATCATCTCGTCGGTGTTGATATCGATGTACTCGAAAATCTCTTTGATGTTCAGGCCTGTTATCCATTCATAGATCAGCTTGTACTGCTTCAGGATATCAAGATCAATGCCCGGATGTTTTGCCCGGATACGGTTGATCCTGGCCCCTGATCTCCCGCTCTGCCATGCCTGCATTACTTCAGGCGGAACATATATCGCCATGGGGAGTTGGGTATGTATCTTTGTCTCTTTCGGTCCGTACAGGTTGTCCATCAGTTCCATGACCAGGGCAAATTCTTCCCAGGGGCTGTTGAATTCTGCATCACAGAACTCCTGCAGGGTATGGGTGTCAAGAGGCACATCTTCTCCAACGCGGCAGTTCTTGACAACCAGATCAAGACTTAAGCCGTCAACCTCCTTTGTGGGAACCTTGTACACGGAACTTGTCCCCAAAAGCCGCAATTTGTGCTTATTGAACCAGGCTGTTTCATACCAGTTCTCTATCTCAAAATGTTTATGACGGCTTTCGGCAAAACGGGTGAGATACAGGTCGCCGCCATCACTGGTCTTGATGTGGGCGTACACAACGCCCAGTACATTGACCAGGTTTTTCTTCGATACTACCATGTCCAGATCTTTACAATATACTGAAGGGCCTGATCAGTCGTGCCTTATCCAAGACGTTTTCTGAGCTCTTCGAGTTGATCTCTCAGTTTTTGAGGAAGACGCTTTCCAAAGGTTGTGAAATGCGCCTCAATGTCCGGTATCTCTGCTTTCCACTCAGCGCTATGTACGCTCATCAGTTCCTTAAAACTTTCGGGCGCAAGGGTGAGCCCAGAAAGGTCAAGGTCCCCTTCTTTTGGCAGAAGACCGACTGCAGAGCTATCTGCTCCGATCTTGCTATCAACACGTTCGCAGATCCATTTGAGCACCCTGCTGTTGTCACTGAATCCAGGCCAGAGAAATTTGCCGTCTTGGCTTTTTCTGAACCAGTTTACGTAGAAGATTTTCGGCGCCTTGCTGCCGAGCTTTTCGCCCATGCTGAACCAGTGCTCAAAATAGTCACCCATGTTATATCCGCAGAAGGGTTTCATGGCAAAGGGGTCCCTTCTCAGGTTGCCTACAGCTCCGATATTAGCGGCCGTGGTCTCTGATGCAGCAGTGGCCCCAAGGAAAACGCCATGTTCCCAGGAGAAGGCCTCAGATACGAGCGGAACAACGCTTGTGCGGCGGCCGCCGAATATAACGATATCGATAGGCACACCTGCCGGATTTTCCCAGTCTTTGCAGATGACTGGGCATTGTGACGCATGCGCAGTGAAACGTGCATTTGCATGCGCAGCATCAGTCTTACTTTCAGGAGTCCAGTCCTTTCCCTTCCAGTCAATAAGATGTGCTGGCAGTGCTTCGTCGTTTATGCCTTCCCACCAGACATCGCTGTCATCAGTCAGTGCGCAGTTTGTGAAGATGGTATTTTCCCTGATCGTATCCATTGCCATGGGGTTGGTGTCATAGGATGTTCCCGGAGCAACACCAAAGAACCCGCTTTCGGGATTAATGGCATGCAGACGTCCATCCGGGCCGATCTTCATCCAGGCGATGTCATCACCGATGCATTCGCATTTCCAGCCTTTGAGCGAAGGCTGCATCATGGCAAGATTGGTCTTGCCGCAGGCTGAGGGGAATGCCGCTGCGATATGATACTGCTTGCCCTCAGGGCTGGTGAGCCTCAGAATAAGCATATGCTCTGCAAGCCATCCCTCTCTGCGCGCCATGGCAGAGGCAATGCGGAGCGCCAGACACTTTTTGCCTAACAGAGCATTGCCGCCGTATCCGGATCCATAGGACCAGATCAGGTTTTCTTCCGGGAAGTGACTGATATATTTGCTCTCTATCGGAGCGCAGGGCCACTGCACATCCTTTTGCCCAGGCTCAAGCGGTGCGCCGATCGAATGAAGGCAGGGGATAAAATCACCATCAGTGCCAAGAAGATCCAGAACTTTGGAGCTGACCTTAGTCATGATATGCATGTTCACGACAACATAGGGGCTGTCGCTGATTTCGATACCAATTTTGGAGATGGGCGAACCGATAGGTCCCATGGAGAATGGGATTACATACATGGTCCTGCCTTTCATGCAGCCCTTATAGAGATCCTTCATGATTCCCTTCAGTTCGGTCGGCGCCATCCAGTTGTTTGTAGGCCCTGCTTCATCTTGAGAAGTTGTCGAGATGTATGTGCGGTCTTCAACGCGGGCTACATCGCTCGGGTCAGACCTGAACAGAAAGCTGTTTTTCCGCTTTTTCAATGGCGTAGCACTGCCGCTGTCGATCAGTTTCTGCATCATGCTGTCATATTCCTGCTTGGAACCATCACATATATAAATGGCGTCTGGCTGGCACATTGCCTTAATCTCAGCGATCCAGGTATTAAGTTTCTTGTTTTTCACTTCATTGTTCATAAGTTGCCTCCTCGTTTTCTTCTTTTATTGTTGATATGCGTATTCTTACAGCATTCCGAATATTTTTAGGAAAAATGTAATGAAAGGCATGATAAACAGATTAGCGATACCGGAATAGATCAGCACGAGAACTATAATAAAACCGAAGGGTTCGATCTTGCTGAACGACATGGCTTGTCTGGATGGGAGCAGACCTGTCAGAACCCTCCCCCCATCGAGTGGCGGGATAGGGATCAAGTTAAATGATGCAAGAACTACATTCACTATCACGCTTGCAGAGAGAATCATGAGAAGTGGTTTCATTAAGATTTCTTTTATTACGTCAGGGGAAAGGCCGGCGATGGGCGCGATTACGAGCTTGAGAAGGATCACACTTGCAAGGGCAAGAGCGATATTTGTGGCTGGACCGGCAATTGCCGACAAGGCCATGCCTTTTCTCGGATTTTTAAAATTCGAGGGATTGATCGGTACGGGCTTTGCATACCCGAATACAAAACGGCCTTCTGTCAGAACAAAGAGCATGATCGGCATGATGATTGTGCCGAAAAGGTCTATATGGGCAAGAGGGTTCAGCGTCAGGCGGCCAAGAAGCTTTGCTGTCGGATCGCCAAGCCTGAATGCAACGTATCCGTGTGCCACCTCATGGAAGGTGATCGCAATAAGAATAGGCAGCGCAGAGATGAGAAGCCGCTGTAATGTTTCTGTTTCCAAGATTCTCCCTAACGGTATTAGATAATAGTTGAGATAACTTCCGAGCGGTTGCCGTAGAAGTTATATAGTATTATGGATTAGCAGGATTTATGTCAAATCACAAAACAATGCAAAGCTAAGAGCCCCGCGGGTTTGCGGAGGCCATCCGGCTTCGAAATTCCGTGAAATTTCGCTCGGAGAAATCAGGCTGAAGAAGATGGATATGTCCGTCTTTATTGAACCTCTTGATGCCAATAGATACAGGGGATACATGGCTATCGGATGCCGTACCCATACATCGTGTAGAAGAAATGGCCGTGGATCGTATAGGAGTCCATGCCCCAGTCATCAGGGATTGGCCAATACGGTTCTCCGTCTTTAAGGGCTTTGAGCGCTGCATCATCAAGCATTTTATAGCCTGAGGTCCTTTCCAGTTCAACTGCCCCGAGTTTTCCATCCTTCTTGATCGTGAAGCTGATCTTAAGGTCTCCATAAAGTCCTTTTTTTGCTGCTTCGGGTGGATACTCCCAGATGCTCTCGATCTTTTCCTTCAGCTTGCGCATATACCCAGCGTACCGGTAATCATGTGAGTCAAAGGTGAGCGTATCATTTTTTCTTTTTCCGCCTTCACCCTTAAGTGCTGTATCTCCTATGACGCTTCTATCGAAGAGTTTTTCTCTGTTCGTCACCTCCCGCCTGCCGGGCTGCTTGCCGCTTTTCAGATAACCTGGCCTTGAAGAGATCTCTTCTGTGCTCTCATCGCCACGGCCTTCGCTTACCCCCGGCTTTGGTGAAGCGCCTTCCGGAAGTGGCTTGCCATCGTCCTTCCCCTCTCCCGGAACAACAGGTTTGTCAGGAGAGGGTACAGTTCTGGGCGGTATCTTGGCAGCCGGAGGCAGAGGCCTCATAGATTTAGGAACCATCGGGACAGGCTTGGCATTGGGCTGGATAGGGATTGGTTTTACCGGCGGCGGCATAGTCTCCGGGATTTTTGCCTGCTCAGGGGTAACCAGCTGCGTGAAAAATTCCCGAGCCTTTTTTGTCTGAGTTGGTGGCAAGAAATATATGCCTGCAAACACCATCGCATGGATAATGATGGAGATGAGCAGAAACCTTTTTATAGTCAATGGTTCTCTTTCCTGATGAAGATATCTAACGTAGTATAAACCTCATGCGGCAATTTTCAAAGGGGCTTTAATAAAGGAACAATAATGAGAGAACTTTGCTCTTCAGAAACCTGGAGGGAAGGGACAGTGAATTTTTACCTTTCTGAGCAGGGAGGGCTCGGCAAGGTAGTAGGCTGCGAGTTTGAAGAAAAAGCTCCCAACGGTGCCGGAAACTGTTCCATCCCTATTTTCTGACCATGTCATGGTCTTGCGGTTGTCATTGATAGCGATGATAAAATACACATGGTCTGGGCTCATGCCGTTCACATCTTCCTCGCTTGGGCGGGGCAGTCCCTTCTTGGGACCAAACTCGGTGTGTGAATGAAAATCACCGACGATCTGGAGACGCTCCAGTTTTTCGAGAATAGGCAGGATCTGCTTGTGGCTTCTGTCAAGAGATTCAACGCCTTTAGGTCTTCTGTCGGCTGTCTGAAGACTGTACGCATGTTCTATAACAAAACGGTCCTTCAGCTTATAGCCGAGCAGAAAACCAAGGCACTCTTTCTTGTAAACCTCTGCTGAACTCAGTAACAGGTCTATGAATGCATTTTCTGATAAATAGACTCTCATTCCTGATGTTTCGGCAGGCGTACTGACAGCACAGGACAGGGCGCATAGCGCACTACCTGCTCTGCGGTGCTGCCAAAAAGAAGCCTGTCAAGGCCGGTTCTGCCGTGAGTGGCCAAAACAACAAGGTCGACCTTATTCGTTTCAGCAAACTTGGTGATCTCCTCATAGGGAATGCCTTTTACGACAACATGTTCAATAGCCTTGAACCCTCTCATCTCTTCAATGAACGTCTTTTCAAGTTCTGTTTTCGCACCTTTTTCAAGGTCTTTATATATTTCTTCAACAGAGATGTGAGGGACATACCATCCTGTTGTCCTGGCAACGTCATAAATGACGTGCATAAAGAAGAGCTTTGCATCGTAGCGCTTTGCAAGATCCACGGCATACGGCAGGGCGTTCTTTGAACCCTCTGAAAAGTCTGTTGCGAAAAGGATTGTGTTAAATTTCATGTTAAACCTCCCTAAGGTATTTAGCTGCATTTTCAGGTGATGTAGGCAGAATGTAAAAACCTGATCCCCATTCAAATCCGCTTGTTCTGAGGAACCGCGGCATGATCTCAAGGTGCCAGTGAAAGTCTTCCCCAAGGGTATGCCAATGGTCTTTTCGGGGAACCCTGTTTGGTGCAGAATGAATGAAGTAATTATACGAAAGATTTGGGAAAAGTGCTCTCAGTTTCTTCAGCACCGAAGAGAGGATGAGAGCCAGATCCTCAAGTTCGTCTGATCGGATGTCCTGGAATGCACAGTTATGTCTCTTCGGCAATATCCAGGTCTCAAAGGGGAATTTCGATGCATAGGGGCAGAATGCCGCATAATGCCGCGACTCGAGAATGACCCTGCTGCCTACCCTGAGTTCCTCGCGCATGATATCACAGAAGATGCACCGCTCCTTATAGGCAAAATACTGTTTAGCGCCATCAAGTTCTTCCTTAACTCTCTTCGGTATTACGGGCGTAGAGGCCAGGTGAGAAACAGGATGACCAAGATGGCTGCCAGATGATATTCCATGGTTCTTATAGATCAGGGTGTATCTCAGGCGAGAATCTTTTTCCAGATCTGAGATGCGGTCTCTGTAAGTCTGAATAATGCGTGTCATCTGTTCAAGGCCCATGTCCTCAGGCTGAACATTATGATGAGGAGATTCAACGATAACCTCATTTGCTCCAATGCTGTTCATCTTGTCATACATACCCTCGCCTCTTCTGGCAAGGTCTCCCTCGACTTTGAAGACAGGGTTGAAGTTCGGGATAACCCTTGTCCACCAGGCATGTGAAGCGCTTGTCGAAGATGTGTTCCGGACGCGCATGATCTCTCCGCTTGTTTCGGTCTCCCGGCCGGCACAGAGCATGCAGCTTTCTTCATGGGGACTCTCAGGAGAAAGTTCCTGCCAATATTCAGAGGGAGGCGCAGACTCACTGAGCACAGCTATCCACCTCCCCAGCAGGGGATCTTTTCTCAGTTCATTGAGGTCTGTTTTTTTCATAGAGTATCTTTAATCCCTCTAATGTCAAATCGGGTTTGAGTAAATAGGGTCTTCTGATGGAATTTCCGATCAGAAAACTGTACCCTCCCGTAAGGATTGTACTAAATGTCAGCCCTGTTTCAGCTTCTATCTCTTCAATGATTCGTTCAACAGCTCCGGCTGTTCCGATGAGCAGTCCTGTCAATATGCAGCCTGTCGTGTCCCTTCCAAGAGCGGATTCAGGCTCCTGGAGCTCCACCTTCTTGAGCTTTGATGTCATTGTGCCGAGAGATTCATTCATAAGACCTATTCCCGGCATGATCGATCCTCCGACATAACAGCCCTGACTGTCCACAACCGTAATCGTAGTTGTTGACCCGAAATCTATCACTGCCGCCGGCCTCCTGAAAATGGAAAAAGCTGCGGCAGCATTTGCGATCCTGTCCGTGCCGAGTTGTTCAGGAAAAGGTATACGGAACCCTATTCCCGACATAGTGCAGTCAACAATAAGGAAAGCAGCCTTTCCTTCTTCTGACAGCCCTTCCAAGGCTTCTCTAAGAACTTCGGTGTGGCCCGGAACCACTGATGATATTATACCGCTACATGCTGATTTTGCTATATTTTTTTCGTCCATAAAGGACCTCATCAGAAACCGGTATTCCTTTGCTCTCTGCAGCGGATGGGTCGGTATTCGCTGTACAACGAGGCCAGTTTCCAGAAAATAACCTATAGTTATTGATGAGTTGCCGATGTCTGTTGCAATAAGCATAATAATTGTTCTTTTATATTGAACGTTCCTAGTTTATCTGTATATATTTAGTGAGCTAAGAAAGAAATGAAATATCTCCGGAGCTTATTGTTTTACGCTCTCCTGAATGCATTTTCAGTATGAGCATCCCATTATCATCAATATCTTCAGCAATACCTGACCAAGTTATATCTCGCATAACGACATTGATTTTTCTGCCCAATGTGGATGAGTTTTTTCTCCATGCTTCAAGGAGCGGTTTTTTCCCCTCTTTTTTCAGAACAGCGTACCACTGTTCGAACTCCCTGAGCAGTTGAATGATTATCTCGTTTCTCGAATGATTTTTTCCAGTTTCTATCCTTACGGATGTTGCTATATCTTTGATTGTTTCAGGAAGGCATCTGCGATCCATATTCACATTAATACCCATGCCTATGGCAGCGACCGCAACCCTATCCGGGTCAGCGCGAACTTCGGTCAATATTCCCCCCAGCTTTTTATGAGAGATGAGAAGATCATTCGGCCACTTGATCGATACAGGGATATTACAAGATCTCTGTAGTGCCAGGGCCCCTGCAACTGCAGCGAGGATGGTAAGCATTGTCGTATCCTTTGGCTCAAGCTCAGGCCTGATTACCAGACTTACGTATATGTTCTTGCCTGCCGGAGACTCCCAGATCCTGCCGAGTCTGCCCTTGCCTCTTGTCTGGTGATCTGCAACAAGCACTGTCCCCGGAGCAATTCCTCCCTTTGTTGCAAGAGACATGGCAAGATCATTGGTGGACTCAACTGAATTGTGGACAACGACATCTTTCCAGAGATCACCCTTGATCTTCGTAATCAGGTAATCCTGAGCAAGGTCAGGTGCGCTTCTGAAGCAGTAGCCCTTTGAAGGCAGAGCCTCGATCACATATCCTCTATTTCTGAGTGCGAGGATTCTTTTCCATACAGCTGCTCGCGATATGCCAACGCGGTTGCTGATCTGCTGACCGGAAATGAAGTCATGAGCATCTGTGAGCAGGCTAAGAACAGTTTCCGGCATCAGTGCGAAAGGGAATAAGCTGAATAGTAGTTTCCACGTTATTCTTCAGGGAGGATCTCCACGACAATCTTACCCTTCAGCTTTTCGGCGAACCTCCTTGCATCGTCAACAGTTCCCACAATGGAACCGTAATGCATGGGGATGGCGAGCCTTGGCTTGATGTCAAGCGCTGCCTGAACCGCCTCGTCAGCTGTCATGACATAGGTGCCTGATACAGGGAGCAGGGCAATGTCCACCCTGAAGCTCGCCATCTCAGGGATGTAGTCAGTATCGCCTGCGAGATATATGCGCTCTCCGGATACAGTAAAAATATAGCCGACCCAGCCCCTTTCTTTAGTATGGAATTGCTTATTGGTGTTGTATGCGGGCACGACCTCTATCCTGATACCGGCAACATCTACGGTATCACCCGGCTTAACGATCTTGATAGTGCCCTTCAGCTTCGATGCACAGTCAGCAGGCGCAACAATCACCGTGTTTGGCCCCTGAAGCTTCGCAATATCGTCAGGTGAGCAATGGTCACGGTGCTCGTGAGTGATTAGGATAATGTCGGCACGGTCCGCCTTTTTGATCTTGAATGGATCGGTGTAAATCACCTTATCGCCGGTTATTTTAAAGGTATCATGACCGAGCCAGTGAATATTCTTTACCACTGCAAATCCCTCCTTGTGCGCAGTAAGCAGAAGCAGCACAGCCAATGATGTATACAGGGATGTTCTTAACAGCGCTTTCATGACCGGATTATATCACACAGTCAAAAGATAGTATAATGATTGGCAATGAAAAAACTTGCCACATTGAACAGCGAAAATGACAATGACCTAAAACAGCTGCTCGAATATATTTACTCAGTTCGCGGCATTGATTTCTCTCTGTACCGGCAGGCAACAGTGTCCCGAAAGCTTGAACTGAGACTGCAGGAGACGGAAAGCAAAGACCACAGAGAATACCTCACTTTTCTCAAGGCGAACCCTGACGAACTCCAGGTCCTGGTCAGGACACTGACTATCAAGGTGAGCAATTTTTTCAGGAACCCTGTTGTCTTCGAACTGCTCTCCTCGAGGGTGTTGCCTGATCTTATCGCTGAGTTCGGATTTCTGAAGGCTTGGAGTCTTGGCTGCGCAAACGGTGAGGAGCCTTATTCCGTAGCCATGATCGTTCATGAATATCAACTGCAGGAGACCCTCTCATTTGCCTGTCATATTCAGGGGACTGACGTTGACTCAGATGCCGTGGAAAAGGCGAAAAAGGGTGAGTTTTCGGACGAAGAGCTTTTCGAGACAAAAAGAAAATATATTGAAGCATACTTTAAGAAACTGCCGCATCAGTTCGGCACATGTCTTGGCCGTGAACGCTATCAGATAAAAGATGAGATCAGGTCAATGGTCAGGTTTTCGAGTGACAACATTATGAACATGCTGCTCCATAAAAAAGTGCGCCCCCGGAATTACAATCTCATACTTTGCAGAAATGTCCTGATCTACCTCAACAGGGAGATGCAGGAGGAGATGATCAGGGCGATTGGTGATATCCTGTATGACAAAGGCTACCTCGTTATCGGCGAAGCCGAAACCATGCCTGAAAGCGTTCGGCAGGAGTTTGAACAACCTTTCCCTGGCATCAAGATATTCAGGAAAAGTCTGTCAGCGGAGCAGTGATCTTTTTATGCCGAGGTACCGCAGGGGATTGTCTATTGCTGCCCTGATTATTCCTGCTTCAGATATGCCGAGGCGCTGAAGTCTCTTTACTGCCCCGCTGATCGTGAGCCCGCTGCCTGCAAGCACGCCCTTCTCATACACGACTCCCTTGGCAGTCTTCTGCCCCTTCACGGAATCCGATACAACGATGATCCTGTCAGGCTGCTTGCATCTGAAGATCAGCTCAAGGGTTTGCGGATGCAAATGAACCCCGTCAGCGATTATTTCAATATAAAGGTCGTGGTCAATGAGCCCAAGGCCAGCGAGCCCCGGTTCCCTGTGGTGGAAAGACCGCATAGCATTAAAAATGTGGGTGATGCCTGTTGCGCCTGCCTTCTTGCCATCAACTGCCTGCTGCAGTGTTGCATCAGAATGTCCCATATTCATCCTGATCCCGATGTCAGTGCATTTTTCGATCACCTTAAGCGCACCGGACAGCTCAGGGGCTATAGTAATGACCTTGACGATATCTTCGTAATCCGCTATCAGTTTTTTGAGTGCTGCAATAGTTGGTTTGATGAAGGTGTCCTTTGCCAGAGCACCGCACCGGACGGGGTTCAGAAATGGCCCCTCAAGATTTACACCCAAGATTTGAGCTCCGGATTTTCCGTTGTCGATCTTTGCCTGGACATCCATTGCCATGCGCACAGCCCTTAGGTTTTCCCTCATCTCACTGATAGAGCCGGAATAAATAGTCGGAAGGATAACGATCGTTCCTGCCGTTGCATGTGCCCTTGCCATGGTCAGGATATCTTCATAATCGTAAGTCCGCGTATCGCATCTGCCGATTCCGTGTGTATGAAGGTCAACAAACCCAGAGATCTTCATAACATCTTTCCCCTTCGGGTAAAGAAATCGCTTAAGGCAAACCGTATGACACCGCCTTTTGACCATTTTCTTCCGGTATCTTTAGCAAGCTCGTGCGAGGCTTCTTCAAGTGCTTCAAGCACCTCTTCCTCAAGATAGACCGAGGTCTTTACCAGTTTTTCGTGCTCTTCTTCGTGGTTGTGTTTCATATTTCAACCTTAATTAAGAATAGCATGGACTCTGTATAAGGACGCAACATGGCTCTTAATGACATGGCCAGGACATTCTGGTAAAGTTATTGAGGAAATGAGATATACGAAAATTACTAGTGCTGCCAACCAGCATATCAAGGATGTTATCCAGATTAGGGAGAAGCGCGCGAAGTTCAGGCATGCTTCATTTCTGATCGAAGGGCCGCATCTTATGGAGATGGCGCTTAACGCAGGGGTTCAGATTAAAGAGGTATTTGTGACCGAAGCCTTAATGAATATCGAAGAACACCAGGCCATGCTTGTGAAGATAACAGGAACTGTCTTTGAAGTTTCGGAGCAGGTTCTGAAAAAGATCGCTGATACTGAGACGCCGCAGGGTATTGCTGCTGTTGCCGGATATGAGCCGGTCACGCTCGATATGCTGACCTTGAAAGCTAAACCTCTTATTGTTGTCCTTGACGCGATACAGGACCCCGGCAATCTCGGGACGATCATAAGGACAGCAGATGCTGCCGGCGCTGATGCGGTCATTTTGCTTCCGGGCTGTTGTGATGCGTTTATGCCGAAGGTGCTCAGGGCAACAGCCGGGAGCATATTCAACCTGCCGCTGATCTATGCGGAGCCAGATGTTCTTGTTGACTGGTTAAGCAAAAAGAAGATCCCGCTTGCAGTCACTGCTGCCGATGCAGGAAAGACTGTTTTCGAATCTGAACTTACTCGCGGCATTGCGATCGCCTTTGGCAACGAAGCCCATGGTGTCGGTGCTTACCTTCGAAAAGCCGCCGACCTTTCTCTCAACATCCCCATCTTCGGCAAGGCTGAAAGCCTTAATGTCGCCACCTCCGCAGCAATATGTCTGTATGAAGCAGTGAGACAGAGAAAGGTTCGCCAGTAACTCCGCAGATTACGGAGGATTCAGAAGCGGGGCATTCACCTAGTCTGGAGAGATCAACTATTGTTTCCCGCGAGTGGTCGGCAGGTGATCGGTATAGATTGCGCTGACGCCTTTGCGAAACAGTTCTTCAGCACGGGCATTGTCATTGACCGTGTGTACGAACCCCATTACCCCATGTCTGCGAAGCATGCTCGCATATTCTTCATCCCACCAGTCTGCCCACATGGTAACCGCCCATATCCGGGGATTCTTGTCCAGAAATCTGACCAATGCATCTTTTGCATTGCCAAAGCGATACATCGTAAAGATAACGCGGTTAAAGGACAGCTCTTCAGCAATGGCCATCTCTGCTGGGTTGTAGATCTGAGGGATAACGCGTTTTCTGCAGGAGATGCCTGCCTTGTCAAGAACGAGGCACAAGCGGCGAAGCCCTTCTGTATTGTCTGTTTTGAAATCAGTGATCAGATACCAGTCTTTTTTTGTCCTGAGCAGGCGTGCAATATCGTCTTCAGCAAGGGGTGTCGTGCCTTTATAAGAGCTGCCGAGAAACTGAGCCAGCGTAAATGAAAGGGGAAGTCCGTACAGGGGCTCCTGCCCATCGTGCATCGCAGCGATATGACCATCCTGCGTCATCATGAGGTCAATCTCAAACAGTCTCTGTCCCTGCTCATAGTTCGTTTCGAAGGCCTCGAGACAGTTCATGACAGCCTGTCCTTTGTATGCACCAAGTCCATGCATGATCCATCTGGAGGGAAGCTCCCTGTCTGCTTTGAACCAGTTGCAGCCGGCAACAAGGGTGATAAAGACCGTCAGTATGATCAGGGCGATATTTGTATTTCGATGCAGGATGTTCAGTCTATACCTCCGTGCAGTGCCGGGCCGTCAGCCCAGGGGTGCATAAAAAAAAGTGTATACTAATTAAACAGGAAATGCCAGAACGCGGCTCTCACATTATCGTAAGACATGAAATCAAGCATTTCAGGGCGCAGGATCTCCATGAGAGATGAAAGACCTATTCATCCAGACTGTTACCTGAACGAGGCTATAGCATATTGAGCCACGCCCGCTTAGGATTGTACGTGATCTATATGGCTATGCCGCTGCTGCTCTGCCTGCCTTACGGCAAGTCATCCGGTAATTATCTCAGCCTTGCTGCCCAGCTTCCGCTCATAGTCCTTATCAGCTTTGTACTTATTCGGATCAGCCAACGTTCTGCCATGACACGCTGCCGATTCGCCTCAGTTTTTGTTCCTGCATCTCTTATATTTTGCTTCCAGATGCTTGAACTCGTGTCCTATTACCTGCAGGGAACCTCTTTTAATAATGCCTTTTTCTTCCACGTATCTCTGCAGACCATGAAGACAGGCTGGACAGCTTACAGGTGGATGATTGTTCTTCCTCTCACCGCCTCGATTGTTGTTGGCGCTGCTGACCTCTCTCTTCTGAGGAAAATGCCGCCTCAACAGAAAAATAACCCTGTAGCGCTCTGGATCATTGCATTGTTTATCGGCGTTGCGATCCTCCCCAATAGCGCAAAGCATTTTATAGGCGGTTATCGTGCATACCTTCAGCCTCATGCTGAGGATCTCCAAGACCGAGCTTCCCTCGAAGCTGCCTTAAAAGCGAAGGGGGTGAACATTGCAGCCTTTTCTCAGCGCCCTTTCAGAGCAAAGATTCCAGCCCGGCCGAAAAACATCATTATCCTCTATCTTGAATCTTTGGAATCGTCCTACCTTGAAGAGTCTGCCTTCCCGGCGTTGGTGCCAAATATAAATAGGGAGTTGGCTAAATCGTTCTCGTTTGGCAATATGCGCCAGTATGAAGGCACGAACTACACCCTTTCCGGGATCATTGCATCTCTCTGCGGCATGCCGGTCATGGGTCCTGCTAACTTCGGCAATGATGTGGTGAATCAGAATGCTTTCTATCAGAAGATTACCTGTCTGCCTGATGTGCTGGCAAGGGCCGGGTATTCGCAGACCTACATGGGTGGTGCAAGCCTTGCCTTTGCAGGGAAAGGTCAGCTCATGAAGGCACATGGGTATAATGAAGTGCTTGGCCGCGAAGAACTGATGGGCCTGTCCAAGAGCATATCCTATCATAGCGGGTGGGGACTCTATGATGATACCCTCTTTGACCTGGCAGCAAAGAAGGCAGATGAACTGTCAGGCAAGGCAAGTCCCTTTAACCTTACGCTTCTTACACTGGATACGCACCATCCTGATGGCGATGCCTCAAAAAGCTGCCCATCATACCGCCAGTCGGATAACAGCATGCTGCAGGCAGTACACTGCACAGACTATCTCTTCGGCAGGTTCATGAAGACTATTCAGCAGAAGCCGTGGTATGCAGACACTGTGGTCTATGTGATGTCAGACCACCTTGCCATGCGGAATGTGGCTGACCATTTGTATCCAAAGGACCGAAAACTTCTCGCCTTTGTTGTAAATGCGGGGACTGTCGGCCGTAAAGACCTGGCCAGTTCGCCTTTTGACGTTCCCTCTACACTGCTTAATCTCCTCGGCATTGAGACCGATGTTCAGTTTGCCTTGGGACAGGACCTGCTGAAAGAAGAGCGGCCCGAGCGGCTGGATATCTATAAGGACCGTGGACTGACTTTGCTTCAACAATACGCAGCTTTACAGGAACAGGATCATGGCATCAATATCTGCGCTGAAGGGGGAATCTCAGTGGAAGATGTTATGAAGCGGACCATCCGCATCGGGAACAGGTCCTTTGAGATGTCTGAAAATGGCCTGCCCCAACTTCCGGTGAAAAGCATCTATCTGGTCAGGAGCACTCCGCAGGGCAATGTCCTAAACATGCAGATGGCATCATCAGAGGAAGCTTCCAGGATTATGGAGACCTACCCTGACTCAATATATTTTCTCCTGGGAAGAGTTGCCGCGTTCCCGCATGGGCTTTGGCAAAAAGATAAGACGCCGCTGTGGCAGTGGTATTTGGGAAATCCGTCATCTCCCTTTGGCAGATCAGGGTCACTGCCGGATCTGCGTGACATGAAAATCAGCCAGACCGTATGCCAAAGCATTCTGTCGCGCAGCAGAATGACCGTTCCCTTTACTTTCTCGTTGAGAAAAACACTGAACTAAGATCTCTCGGAAAAACTCTGCTATGCGAATGTGATCTTTCCAAAGCTTTCCAGTACATGAAAATTCTTTTCCAGCAGTTCTGTCCATGAGGCCCAGTGAGGATGAGAGGTCTCGTCTCCGCATTTGTAGAAGTTCGCGCGCCAGGACTGATTACTGACATTGCCTAAGGGGCCGACATATTTTTCGAGCAGGCAAAAGGGGATAAAAAACTCAAGGGACCATGTTACTGGCTCTGTGATCTCAGGCTGAACAATCTCAGGCATGGAGTGATAGATGAGCACCTGCTTTCCGTCTGCTTCCGGAAATTTCACGAAATTACGGAACCCTTCAGGTGTTCGTGTTGGATCTGCAATATAGCTGCAGAATAGGGTGCCGCCGCAATTAAATTCGAGGTTGAAATATCCTTTGTTCTGTTTCGGCTTAACAAAGAATTCAACACAGCTGTCTTTGTGAACGGGTGAGCGGTATTCAGTATGAATGCTTTTTACATAACGATCTTCTATCCTGAAGATACCGAAAATACCTGTCTGATCATAGAGCAGTCGTACCGCTGTCTTTGGTCTGTGATCGCTCCCCTCGGCACGGAAATGGAGAAGGTTGAGGGTATTTGCCTGGTCCCATGCAGGTCCATCCCACTGCCCGGCAAGGTCAGGCTTAATGGCTGCAGAGCGGACGACATATTGAGGCATTAAAATTCTTTGAAGACTTTTGCGAGTGAATCGCCTGCGACATGCATCTTGAACTCATTGAAGTAACCAAAAGGGGTCTGCATGACCGTGTAACCGGTTCGTTCGAGTCGTATAATCACATCATCAAGCAGACGCTTGGCAAACTCCGGAGACGATTTGCTTGAAGAAAGGTGATTGAAGGAGTGGAGCACGACATTCTTTGTGCTGAATTTGCCAGCAAGCCATTTGACGTTTTTCACGAACTTTTCGCAGACACTGCCATAGTTTCCCTCATCCTCTGCCTCGCAGTGAAAGAAGAAGACAACCGCATCAGGCATAGATTCTTCTATTTGTATGTCAGGGGCTGATTCAAGGGTCTTTGAGGCGGTCTTGTACCACCATTCTTTGGTGTAGAACATGAGGAGCTTCATCTATAATCCTGTGGGGTGGTCGATGAATTCGGTATTGAGGCCGAACTTCTTCTTAAGCATATTGCCGACAGCCTTTACCCCGAGCGTCTCTGTGGCATAATGGCCTGCAAAGACGACATTCAGCTTCATCTCTTCGGCAAGGGTATAAGCGCTGTGTGACGGCTCGCCCACAAGGAGGGTGTCGATGCCGGTCTTTTCTGCATCGTAGATCGCTGACCAGCCGCCGCCGGACACAATGCCGACCTTCTTTACTTTCTTGCCGAAACTGAGCGCTGTTGACTGTGTGTTTAATGTCTTGTCCACCCTGCCAATAAAATCTTTCAGGGAAAGTTCCTTTGTCAGACTGCCCCAATACCCGATTGTTTTTCCGTGGTATTCGCCGAATTCCCCCATTCTTTTGATCGCAAGAACCTTGAGAAGCTGAGCATTGTTGCCGTATTCAGGGTGCCAGTCAAGAGGGAGGTGGCAGGCATAGAGCGAGATGTCAGCATCAAGCAGCGCCTTGATCCTCTTTTTCATAACACCACTTACTGAGTGGATGCCTCCCCATATAAGGCCGTGGTGGACAATAAGAACATTAATATTCTTTTCTGCAGCTCTATGAAATACATGATCGCAGGCATCGACTGCCATGCCGATCTTATTGACTATTCCGGAGCCTTCTACCTGGAGACCGTTAGCGCTTTCGTCTTTTGGAAACTCGGAAAGTTTAAGTTCGTTGTTGAGAAAGGATACGAGTTTATTGAGCGGGATATTTTTCATGCTGGACTTAATCGTCTTTGACACTGACACCCATCACTGACACGACTTATCTTTTGCAGGTGCCGTCAAGATTGAACTGATAGGTTGACCAGTTCCTGCAGTCAGGGCAGCGTCCTGACCAGTCGTCAGCGCGGTATCCGCAATGGTTGCAGCAATAGGGAAGCCTGAACGCGGTCTTGATATCAGCTGCCTTTTTGAATTCCTGGACAGCTTTTTCGAGCTGCCTCTTCCTCATATAGAGATTACCCATGAGCAGATGGAGTTCAGGGTATGAAGCGCCGCCCGTATCAATACCGGAAAGCGTGTCAAAGGAGTCATCAATCATCTCGAGCCTGTGGAAGAGCTTGCCTAAGAAGAACTTGGTGACAGGATCATTGGGGTTGCGGGAGATACCGCTTCTGTATATGCGGATCAAGCGAGACGGTTCGCTGATGCTGATGAGCAGATCCTCAAGCCGGGCAAGCAGGATCTTTGACTCAGTGGCGGCAAAGGCGTTTTCGAGCATATTGATCGCCTCTTCACTTTCGCCCTCCTGAAGCAGCACCTCTGCGAGACCGAGGATTGCGGGCACGAAGTCATTCTTCGTTCTCATAATATTTCTGAATGCTTTCTTTGCCTTTTCGAGCTGGCTGTTCTCAAGGCTGTGGCGGCCATATTCATATTCATAGCCAATAAGGTTTTCATGTTCGCGCTTCTTGTCTTTTTCAGAATGTTCGCGTTTGAGGATCGACTTCTGGAGGGAGACGACGTCGTCCCACCGGGCCTGCTTTTCAAGGATCTCGCGCTTTCTGTACATTGCTGTCAGATTTGCATCGTCAATATCGAGGATTTCGTCAAGATACCGCAGGGCCTCAGACCACCTTCCTGATTTTTCGAGAAGGCTGTCAAGGGCAAAAAGGGTCTCGATCCTTTTAGGTTCCAGCTCCCGCGCGCGCTGATAATGGGAGTTGGACTTCTGAAAGTCTTCGGCTGCTGCAGCAATGTCACCGAGGCGGAGCAAAGCATCAATATGATCAGGCTCTTCCTTGAGGATATCCTCAAGTGCTTCTTTGGCCGCGTCTTCGTTTTTTGCAAGAAGGGAGTTCAGTGCACGGGAATAGAGTTCCTGCACTTTTATCTCCTGTTTCTGTTTTTTCTGGTATTGCCAGTTGTCAATGAACTTCTTCGTGTCCCTGATGGTGAAAAAGATAAAAGCGATAAAAACGCCAACTGCAATAGAGAGGAGTATCAGGGCGAATTTCTGCACTTCGTAGATCTGACCAAAGGGGACTATGATCGAAACTGTTCCCTGGTTAAAGATCGAGAAGACGGAAAGCGCAAAAAGGAAAAGAACGAATAAGAAGATCGATAATTTACCCATCAGTGATGATAACCTCTTTTCTGCAGAATGGTAAAGGAGCGGTAAAGCTGCTCTAATAAGACGAGTCGAGACATCTCATGAGTTAAGGTCATGGACGAAAGGCGGATCTTCTTTATTGCCTTTGCCTTCACATCCCCTGAAACGCCGTATGCGCCGCCCAGGAGAAAGGTCGCTGAAGATCCCTGTTTTTCGATAAACCGGGCAAACCCGACAGAGTCATAGGTCTCTCCCAATTCATCGAGCAGTATGTAGGGGGTCTTGAGGACCTGTATGCGTTCGCTTTCCTTGCCTAACATTCTGCTGATGTCCTTTACCTTTTCTTCCCTTATCTCAGTTATCACAACATCTGCATAGGGCTTCAGGAGCTTCAGGTATTTCTGCAGCCCCTCATGAATGAACGGCTCTTTTGTCTTTCCGACCCATATCAGATTGATCTTCATGGAATTCTATGGTCTTTGCATCCATCCAGAGTTTTTCGAGACTGTAGTATTCACGTGTCTCCTCTTCGAATACATGTATGATCACGTCCCCGTAATCGAGCAGGGCCCAATGGCCGTAGTTGACGCCTTCTTTGCCGATCGGCTTGATGCCCAGCAGCAGGAGTTCACGCTCCACGAAATCAGCGATAGCCTTGACCTGGGTTGTGCTTTCTCCGGAACAGATCACAAAATAATCAGCAATGACCGTGAGACCGATAAGTTCAAGGATGACGAGATCCTGAGCTTTTTTCTGGAGAGCTGCTTTTGCTGCCTTGAGGGCCAGGTCTTTTCCTATGAGCGGCATTCTTTCTTTACAGCCCTGTTCCGTGGTTTTTTGTCTGCATACAGTTTATGAGAAATTATATAGGATTCAACATCTGCTGGCAACAGGTATTTCAGGCTTTTTCCTTCTATTATGCGGGTTCTGATATCGGTCGACGAGATATTGAGCGGGGAAACATTGAGGAGCATGACCGAGTTTTTGTTCTTGAGCGTTATTGCTTGCGACGATGTGATTCCCCTATCAAGTTTTCTGAGAGTCTCTTTGCTGACAGACAGATTAGGAGAGGCGGACAGATCAGCGAATCTGCATCCCGGCCGCGAAAGGATCAGAAAATGTGAGAGGCTAAGGAGACGTTCAGGCCTGTACCAGTTCGGTATGTCAAGAAAAGCGTCGATACCCAGAATGAAATGAAGGCTGTCATCAGAATAGAGATTGCGAAGTTTTTCAAGGGTATTGACTGTATAGGACTTCTGCCTGGTCCTGCATTCGAGATCAAGGAGATCAAAACGCGGATTATTCTTTGTTGCAAGCCTGACCATTTCATATCGGTGCCGGGCAGGTGCAATGCCTTCAGTCTTGAGCGGGGGATTGCCTGAAGGGATAAAGATCACACGATTAAGACCGGCCAGTTCCAACGCTTCTTCAGCTGCGCGAAGATGGCCAAAGTGGATCGGATTGAAGGTCCCGCCTAATATCCCGAGTTTCAAGGTATTCTGATCATTCCCTCAGCTGGCCATTGCCAAGGACAATGAATTTTGTGCAGGTCAATTCTTCAAGCCCCATAGGCCCGCGGGCATGGATCTTGTCCGTTGATATGCCGATCTCTGCACCGAGGCCGAACTGGTAACCATCATTCAGGCGGGTCGAGGCATTGATCAGCACAGCAGAGGAATCGACCTCTCTCAGGAACCTCATGCCTTTGGCATAGTCTTTCGTCACAATGGTGTCTGAATGGGCTGAACTGTATGCAGCAATATGATCCATCGCAGCATCAATATCCTTCACCACCTTAACATTGAGCATGAGGTCAAGATATTCAATGTGATAATCATTATCTTTTGCCGCCTGCACGGAAGGATCGAGTTTTTTTGTTTCAGGGCAGCCCTTGATCACAACGCCTGCGCTTTTGAATCTCTTGAGCATTGCAGGCAGGAATGCCCTGGCGATCTTCTTGTCAACGAGCATCGTCTCCATAGAATTGCAGGTGCCTGGCCTCTGGACCTTTGCGTTAAAACAGATCTCCTCTGCCATCGCAAGGTCAGCATCCCTGTCAACAAAGACATGGCAGATCCCCTTGTAATGCTTCAGCACGGGTATGCGTGAATTCTCAGTCACGGTCCTGATAAGGCCTTCACCGCCCCGGGGGATGATCAGGTCAATGATGCCTTCAAGCTTCAGCATCTCCATGACCGCTGTCCTGTCAGCAAGATCAATAAAGGTGATCGCGCCTTCATGTATGCCATGCTGCTTTGCAACATCCCTCAGGATCTTTATGATCGCCTTGTTCGAATGGATCGCCTCAGAGCCGCCGCGCAGGATGACTGCATTGCCTGCCTTGAGGCAGAGGCTTGTTGCATCAGCAGTGACATTCGGCCTGGACTCATAAATAATGCCGATCGAGCCGATCGGCACCCGCATCTTGCCGACAGTCATGCCATTGGGCCTCTGCCACATTTTGATGATCTCGCCCACGGGGTCAGGGAGCGCAGCAACCTCAATAAGACCCTGCGCCATCTCGTCGATACGTTTCTTGTTCAGGGTAAGCCGGTCTATCATTGCCTTGCTTAGGCCCTTTTCCTGTGCGAATTTGATATCCTTCGCATTCTCCCTTATAAGTTCTTTTGAGCGCTTTTTGAGTGCCTCAGACATGGACAGGAGAGCGGCATTCTTCTGTTTTGAAGATGCCCTGCCTAATGAACGCGCGCCTTCCTTTGCTTCTTTTGCCTTTGCAAGCACATATGCCTTTATGTCCATGAGAACAGCCTCCTGTATGGGCAGTGATTTATTCATAGTGTATTTGTTTAGCATACAAAATCCGTCTGCTTTTGAAAAGGCGGTCTCCTGCAGGAAAGATGCTGTTGTCATAAGAGATTCCCTTGCGAAATGCTCCTGCCAATACGTACAATGTCACATGCCAAGCATAACAGTTCTCCCAACAGATCTCTGCAATAAAATCTCTGCTGGTGAAGTTATTGAGCGGCCTGCATCTGTAGTAAAAGAGCTTCTTGAGAATTCTCTCGACGCCAAAAGCACTGAGATAAAGATTGAGGTGAGCCGCGGCGGCAAGCGGCTGATGCGGGTTTCGGACAATGGCATCGGCATGGACCGCGATGATGCGCTCCTCTGCTTCAAGCGTCATGCAACAAGCAAGATAACGGAATATGACGACCTCTTCAATATCAGTACATTGGGCTTCCGTGGTGAGGCACTGCCTTCAATCGCTTCTGTGTCCAGGCTCAGGCTCGTCACCGGGCTGAAGGGTTCAACAGTCGGGGTCTCTCTTGAACTTCAGGGCGGAGAAATGAAAGATATTAAGGATGCAGCGGTGTCAGGCACCACATTAGAAATAAAGGACCTCTTTTTCAATACCCCTGCCAGGAAGAAGTTCCTCAAGGCTGACAGCACCGAACTTTCCCATATCATCGACATAGTTACGAAAGAGGCGCTTTCTCATCCTGAGACGGCGTTCTCGTTTTTTGTGGACAGCGCTGAGACGATAAGACTTGCAAGGGCATCAGGTCTCAGGGAAAGGATCATGCAGGTTTACGGGGAAGAGTTCCTCAGCTGCCTCATAGAGGTCTCTTCGAGTATTGATGGCTTGGCAATGCATGCCTTTGTATCGAACAGCGCACAGTTCAGAAGAACCAGATCGCACCAGTATATATTCCTGAACAGGAGGCCGATAAAGGACCAGTCAGTAGCGCATGCGATCTATAAGGCGTATGAGGGAATTCTGCCTCCTGATAAGCATCCTGTATATTTTCTTTTCCTCCAGATCGATCCCCATAAGGTTGATTTCAATGTGCATCCCACGAAACGGGAGGTGCGGTTTGAGGACAAGGAGACGGTCTATCGGTTCATTGTCTCCTATCTGCGTGAAGCAATAAGAGCAGGGCATAAGGAATTTGCAGAGGAGTTCAGTCAACCAGGGGTGGCTGAAGGTATGCCATCGTTCAGCGGCGGCTCAGATCAGTTCTATGCTCAGCCTCCTTCATTCGGCATCGCCGGCATATCCGAAAATCTTGAGTTCTCATACCGCGCTTCTCTGCCCCATATCTATCTCGGCGATACCTTTGTGGCTGTTTCAGGAAAAGGAGGGCTCACCCTTCTGGACCACCATGCAGCCCATGAGAGGGTCCTCTTTGAAAGACTGCTCAAAGGCATCGAGACAGAATCCAGACAGCTCCTCTTCCCGAGGCAGGTTCAGGTGTCAGGCAAGGAATACCGGATCCTGCTCGAACAAAAAGAGATCGTAAAGACCCTCGGGATAGAGGTCGATGACTTTGGTAACAATACGGTCATTGTGAGGGCAGTGCCTGCAGAGATCGCAGATGCTGACATCCCCGGTCTCCTCTCTGACATTGCAGCAGGACTTTTTGATGAGCATGCATCAGGCAGGCCACTGCGTTATGATCTCGCTGCGCGCATAGCTTGCCACGCTTCAATACGCGGCAAGAAGATCCTTTCCCCGGACGAACTCACAAAACTTCTTGAGGACCTTGAAAAAACAGAGCATCCCGACCAGTGCCCTCACGGCAGACCTACAAGGATCTTCTATTCTCTTAATGATCTAAGCAAACTCTTCAAGCGTAAATGAAAAAGATCATTGTTCTGCTCGGTCCGACCGGTGTGGGCAAAACGAGTGCATCCATTCTGCTTGCCAAAGAACTGAACACTGAGATCATCAGTGCAGACTCCATGCAGATATACCGGCATATGGACATCGGCACGGCAAAACCCTCTGAAGCGGAACGGGATGGCATCATCCACCACATGATCGATGTTGTCGAACCTTCTGAGGCTTACAGCGCAGGCAGGTATATTGACGATGTTGCCCCGATCATAGAGGGGCTTTTTCAGAAGGGCAAAACACCCATTATTGTCGGCGGAACAGGCCTCTATATCAAGGCAATGACGCGGGGTATATTCAGCGGCCCGTCCTCTGACCTTGAACTCAGAGACAAACTGCTTGCCAGGGAAGAAGAGGAAAAAGGATCGCTCTATACTCAGCTTACCGAGATCGATCCTGAAACTGCCAACAGGACCGAACCAAACAATATCCGCAGGATCATAAGGGCGATCGAGGTATGCATAAAAAGCGGCAACTCCCTGTCATCTCTCCAGAAGAACCTCACAAAGCCACTGCCGTATGATTTCATTAAAATAGGTATAACCCGTGACAGAGAAGAGCTCTACCAGATGATCGACGCACGTGTGGATGCTATGTTCAGATCCGGACTTATTGACGAGGTGAGATCGATCATGCAGATGAACCCTGACAGAACACCCTTGCAGGCCATCGGGTACAAAGAGATTGTGCAGTATCTAAACCAGCAGATAGATCTACAGGAGGCTGAACGCCTGATCAAGCGGAACTCCCGGAGATATGCAAAGCGCCAGTACACCTGGTTCAGGCAGGAGGCGGACATTACCTGGACAGATGCAACAGGCACGAATAATGGCCAGGAGGTCTTTCAGGCAGTCAAGCATGCACTCTCTGAATCTCTTTTACATCAGCCTTCATCGCGAAATGCTTGAATAAAAGCTCTGAATAATTTATCGTAATAAAAAATATATACGTTATCTAAAAAATAGGGGGGACTATAGGGATGCCCGCTTCAAAAAGTCAGAGCCTGCAGGACAATTACCTTAATCAGTTGAGAAAGGATAAGCTGCCCGTACTCGTTTACCTTACCAATGGTGTTCGCCTGAAAGGAGTTGTGAAGGCGTTTGACAATTTCGTCATCCTTCTTAAAGACGCAAATCAGCAGCTTGTGTACAAGCATGCGGTCTCGACTATTGTTCCTGAGCGGGACATTGATATCCGCTTTGAAGAACACAGCTGAGCGCATCTCTTCTTTTTTATCAGTGACATTATTATATATGACTATTTTCTGGAGGTATTGATCAGATGCTTAAGGCGATGCGGCACCATGCCAAATATTTGTATTTTCTATTTTTTATTATAATCCTTTCTTTTCTCTTCTGGGGAGTAGGCACAGTGGATCAGTCAAGTAATGCCCAGATCGTTGCAGAAGTGGGTAAACACAAGATCTCTGCCCAGGACTACGGCAGGATCTACGACAATTATTACAAGTTCTACCGTGATTTGTACAAAGAGAAGTTTGATGACGAGATGCAGAAGAAACTCAATCTCAAGGACAAGGCCATTGAAACGCTTGTCGGCCAGACTTTACTGCTCATAGCCGCTGAAGAGAACGGGATAAAAGTGAGCGATAGCGAACTAAAAGAGGCGATTCTGAACGAGCCTGCTTTTACGAAAGACGGTGTTTTTGACAATGCGATCTACCAAAAAACGCTCCAGCTCTCGAGGCTTACCCCTGGCATTTATGAGTTGAACAAGAGGGAAGAGCTGATCATACAAAAGATGAGCAGGCTCATACAGACTGCTGCGATTACGCCTGATGCCGGTTTTGACAAGATCTCAGCAGATGATCAGACAAAGCAGATGATCAGGGATGCCATGGCAAAGGATGCAAAGGAAAAAGTTCTCAGATCATACATAGAGGGCATGAAAAAGAAGCTGAAGGTGAAGATCAATACCGAACTTCTCTGATGAAAAGATCTAACAGCTGGAAAGACCTTGCCTGGCTGAGGCTGATATCGTCATTTGCTGCCTCACGCATCATCCTTACCGCCAACAACTTTCGTTTTTTTGACCATCTCAGTTTACCGGGCAAAACTGCCCGAGCTCTTGCCAGGAAATTATCTGTAGATGTGCGGGCAGCAGAGATGCTTCTGGACAGCCTTGTGGCCATCGGTCTCCTCAGAAAAAAGGGGTTTACCTTTTGCAATACGCCTGTTGCAACTCGGTACCTTTTCTCCGGCAAGCCTGATTACCAGGGCGATATCCTGCGGCATTACAGCACGCTCTGGGATAACTGGTCCGGGCTCGATACTGTGCTCAAGACCGGCAAGCCTCACAGGAAATCCCATGACCATGAGTCATTTATCCTCGGCATGCATAACCTCGCCAGCCTCCGGACAGAAGGATTTATGTCTGCCCTTGATCTTTCAGGCGTGACAAGCGTCCTGGACCTTGGCGGAGGACCCGGCACATACAGCATGGCCCTTGCGAAAAAGTGCAAAGAAATCACGCTCATGGATTTTCCGGAGACCCTGAAGATCGCAAAAAAAGTTATAGACAAGGCAGGGCTCAGCAAGAGGATCAAATTGCTGCCGGGCGATTTCACGAGAGATGACATGGGCAGCGGATATGACCTTATCCTCATATCCCAGATACTGCATGCATATGATGAAAAGGCATGTATTGCTATGCTCAGGAAAAGCTTCCAGGCGCTTAATCCGGGCGGCAGGGCAGTGGTGCAGGAGTTCCCGCTTGATGAGACAAGGACATCACCGCTTCCATCCGCTATTTTTGCGATCAATATGCTGGTCCATACAACAGGGGGTAATACCTATACGCCGAAG
The DNA here is from genome assembly GCA_964506525.1 of uncultured Nitrospiraceae bacterium. Taxonomy (GTDB): domain Bacteria; phylum Nitrospirota; class Thermodesulfovibrionia; order Thermodesulfovibrionales; family UBA6898; genus UBA6898. The sequence continues at coordinate 5,841 of CAZDLA010000020.1, read as the reverse complement.
GAAATGTTAGGCTGGATGAAAAAGGCCGGTTTTATCAATATAAAGACAACAATGCTTGAAGAAACCGTTCTGATCGAGGGCAGAAAAAAATAGACCTTCCCGGTTCTTCGGACCGAGCTCTGCCCCCTTCTAAGCTTGCAGAACTCAGGCCCCATATCGAAAGGAGCCAACAGTTTAACGCATATGATGTCGACAGGGAAAAGCAGAGGAGGCCTATTGGAGATTATCTTTTTTTGGCCATATCGACTATAATGGTCATATCAACCATTACGGCAAGTATAATTATCAACGCTCAGGAGGTTCAACATGCTTAAGACAATTTCAGCAATAAAAGCCCGGCAAAATCTCGGCCAGCTTATGAATGAGGTTGCCCTTAAAGATGATGAATATATCGTTGAAAGGGCTGGCAAGCCATTAGTTGCGATTATACCGATTGAACAATATCAGCGCATGAAAGGCGAGAGGGAAGATTTCTTCAGGATGGCAGATGACATCCGGAAAGAAGCGGTAAAGTCCGACAGCAAGGTCATAGACGCTGAGATTGAAGAGGCAGTTCTGGCATATAGAAAGGGCAGGAGCAAAATCAAGAGATGATCAGAGTCGTTATCGACGCTAATCAGTTTGTAAGCGCCTTGCTCAAACCTGACTCTAATCCGGCCTGGGTTCTTAGTCTTGCGCGTGAGGGAAAGATCCAGTTGATCATGTCTCCTGCTATCGTTGATGAGATCAGGGCTGTCCTTCTTTACCCGAAAATAATGAAACGCCACCATCAGACTCCGGCGCAGTTGGATCTGTTTCTAAATAAACTTTTCAAGGTAGCGGTTATCACCCGGAATGAACCTAAGTTTGAGGTCATTGTTAATGACCCCTCTGATAACAAATATCTGGAATGTGCAATTGCCGGGCGGGCTGATTTCATCATCTCGGGAGATAGCCATCTCACGGATTTAAAGTTTTTTCAAGGAATAAGGATATTATCGCCGACCAGTTTCAGGGAAACCTTTATCGGATGATTCCACAGGTTCTGGCGGGAGCGTGTGGGAATCGAACCCACCCTGCCCGCTTTTGGCAGGCAACACTGGATTTGAAGTCCAGGAGGGACACCAGAACCCTATGCACTCCCGTGCTTGATATTAAAGGATTTTTCCGGGATAAAGCAACCCTGTTTTTGCAGGGTTAAATTGCTTGTCACTGAATTTTGAGATAAGGTATACTAACAAGCCTAAAGACAGTGGTTTGCATTCATTTCTATTACTAAATTACTAAGACAAAAACATGCGCGTCGAAAAAATCGAACTCATAGGCTTTAAATCCTTTGCGGACAAAACCGTGTTCAGCCTGCACCCGGGCATAACCTGTATTGTCGGCCCAAACGGATGCGGCAAAAGCAATATCGTTGACGCCTTCAGATGGGTGTTGGGCGAGCAGAGCGCAAAAAGCCTCAGAGGCGAGAAGATGGAGGAGGTCATCTTCAACGGCTCTTCTTCAAAGAAACAGAAGGGCATGTCAGAGGTGACTCTGATCATTTCCGGACTGAGCAGTGTGCCTTCCCCGGATAACGGCAACAGCCCGACTGACCTGGTTTCGGTGACCCGCAGACTCTATCGCTCAGGCGAGAGCGAATACCTTATCAATAAGCAGCCCTGCAGGCTGAAGGACCTCAAAGACGTTTTCCTCGACACCGGTCTCGATTTCAAGAGCTATTCCATTTTGGAGCAGGGAAGGATCAGCGCAATCCTGAACTCCAAACCCCTGGAGAGAAGGTTTATCATTGAGGAAGTTGCCGGGGTCATGAAATATAAAGTGAGAAAGGCCGAGGCACTTTCGAAGCTCGAGTCTTCCCGCCTTAATCTTGCCAGGATCAGCGACATCATCTCAGAGGTGAAGAAGCAGATCAATATTCTTGACCGGCTCGCCAAAAAGGCTGAGCGATACAAGAGGCTCAAGGCAGAGCTCAACACGATCGAACTGAAGATCGCCCGAAGAGAATACCAGCAGATAACCGACTCCTTATTCGCAATAAACGAGGAATACGGCATTCTTAAAGAGAAGGAAGCAGTTCTCGGCGCCGGGATAACAGAGATAGAGAACAGGACGCAGACAAGGAGGATCAACCTTGTCGAAAAAGAGAAGGCCCTTGATCTTGTCCAGCAGGATTTTCAGGCAGTTGAGAAGGATATTGCCGAGATCAACCGGCTTATCTCGGTCAGCGGGCAGGACATTATCAATTATGAGGAGTTCCATACAAAGTTTCTTCAGCAGGCAGAAGAGATCGTGCAGAGGATCGCCGGATTGACTGCCCGGTATAGTGAGCTTGAGGGTAACGGCGCACGGATCTCTGAGGAGATCGAGGCTGCCACTTCAGTGCTCAGGGAAAAGACCGATACGTTCAAGGCAATCGAACAGGAGCTGTCAGAAAAAGAAGAATCAATAGAGGAGAAGAGGCGTCAGATCTTCGCCATATCCGAGCAGATCAGCAGGACCAGAAATGAGAAGGCCAGACATCAGATCTCTTTTGATTCCCTTGATAAGAAGGAAACGCTTGCGATCACTGAATCGGAAGAGTCCCGAAAAGTTCTTGCTGAGGTAGAATCAGCCATAGCTGCAGCAGAGTCCGAGATCCTCGGCAGAAACAATGAGGCTCTTATGCTGAAGGAAAAGAGAGAGATTGTCGGTCAGGAATTCGCCTCCCAGAAAGCAAGACTGGAAAATTTCACCAGGACACTTGCTGAAGCACGCGAAGAATTTGCCTCCTTTTCTTCAAGGCTTGATTCGCTCAAAGAGATCGTACTCGATAAGCCGACAAGAGAACTGCTTGCATCAAGCGGCAATGTGCGGCTCCTTGCTTCTGTTTCGGATGTTTTTGAGGTCCAGGCTGAATATGAGAAGGCAATAGAAAGCGCCCTTTCTGAAAAGGCTGATTCTTTTGTTGTCGAGGCTTCTGAGGATATTGAACATGCGATCGATGACCTGAAGGGAAAATCCCTCGATAAGGCAGCATTTATAACGGTAACCCCGCCTCCCTTCACCCTGCCGTCCCAGATGCCAGCCGGCATTCTCGGCAAGGCCTTGGATTTTGTCCGGATAAAGGACGGTTACACCAAAGTCGCAGAGAACCTGCTCGGCAATATTATGGTCATGCGGGATGTGCGGGCTGCGCTTGAACTGAGGCAGAGCACAGACCAGTTCCTTCTGGTGACAGTTTCCGGCGAGGTAATAGAACCGTCAGGAGCTGTTATTGTCGGCGGTGAAAGAGGCATATTCCGCAGGAAGCGCGAGATACGGGAACTCGAGCAGCAGATAGAAGAAAAGAAGTCTGTCATAGAGGCGATGAACAGCGAGATGCGCCTTGTTCAGGAGTCCATACAGCAGAAAGAGGAAGAGATAAGATCGGTTGAGAATGCACTTCACAGCTTTGAGAAGGAGATCTCTCTTGCACGCATGACCGTTGAGAACTATTTTGCTGATAAAGAGAGAATCGGGAAAAAGCTCTCGTACCTCATGATGGAACTGGAACAGATCATCCGCGAAAAGGAGTCCCTGAAGGGCTTCATGGCCCGCGCTGAGGAAGAGGCTGCTGCGCAGGAAGCGAGGAAGATCGGCATGGAGCAGGATATGCGGGGGCTTCAGGAAGGCATATCTCAGAAGAAAGAAGAAATGGAACTATTCAGGGCAGAGGTCACAGAACTGAGGATGCAGACAGCAACAAACCGAGAAAAGCTTGAGTCTGTCAGAAACGAGATGGAGGCATCTGTCAGGATGCGGGAAGAGCTCAGCAGGAAGCAGGGCGAGGTCCAGAGTGAGATCGAATCAAATCATGCCAGAGTATCTCAGCGAAAGACCGAGATCAGGGACCATGAGGAAAGGCTGAAAATAAGGGTCACTGAGGCAGACGGCCTGGGCCAGGACATTGCCAAACGGAAAGAGGAGATAGCCATTGAGAATGATGAACTGTTTGCTGTTGACCAGGAACTCAAGTCTCTGAGGCAGAATGCCTCTGCAACCACAGCAAGGATCGGAGAACTCGATGTTGCTCGTGCAGAACACAAAATGCGTATAGAAAATATATCTGAGCATGTCATGACAAATTATGGAATGGAGATAGCCAATGAAGAGCTCATGGAGATTACTCCTGAAGAAGAGGAGAAGGCTGTTGAGCTGAGGAGCAAGATCCAGGAGATTGGGCCGGTGAATCTGGGAACCCTTGACGAATATGAAGAGCTTCGTACGCGCTACGAGTTCATGACAAAACAGCAGGATGACCTGAACAAGTCTATTACGGAACTTGAAGAAGCAATAACGAAAATAAATGGTACCACGCGGAAAAAACTGAGAGATGCCTTTGAAGCTCTCAGGACAAAATTCGCCGAGGTCTTTACAACACTGTTCGGCGGCGGAAGAGCAGAGCTTGTACTTACGGATGAAAGCAATATCCTTGAGACCGGCATTGACATCATAGCTCAGCCTCCAGGAAAAAGGGTGCAGAACATCCACCTGCTTTCAGGCGGAGAACAGGCGCTCACAGCACTGTCACTCCAGTTTGCGAGCTTTCTTATCAAGCCGACGCCGCTCTGCATCCTTGACGAGGCAGATGCTCCTCTTGATGAGTCGAATACCGAGCGGTATGCAAAGATGCTCCAGAGCCTTTCGCAGGAGACGCAGTTCATCGTTGTTACGCACAACAGGACCACCATGAGCGTTGCCCAGCATCTTTACGGTATAACCATGGAGGAAGCAGGAGTTTCAAAGGTAATCTCAATGCAGTTTGCCGAGGTCTGAGATGGACCATAGAACTGCGCTTCGCGTTGAAGTGAACGGTCAGATCTGTGGCAAGATGATTCTGGTGGAGAGCCTCGAAATTTTGGATATCAGCATGACCGGCATCAGATTCAATTGCATGAGGCGGGTCGACATGAACAGCCCGCACAGGATCAAGATAGAAAAAAACGATATTTTAGTGAACCTCAAGGGCACCATTGTCCGGGCGTCCTTTAGGGGGCTGCAGCAGATAGCAGAAAAAAGTCTGCCCATTTATGAAGTGGCGATGCATTTCGACCATTTGACCGAGGAAGACAAACAGGGCCTCGAAAAGCTTATTGCCATTCTCTTCCATGAATAACCTTTCAGAACTCCTTCCCGGAAAAACATCAATAGCACCTGAAGACCTGCTCTGTTATGGCTTTGATGCTTCCGGCCTTGAAGCATCTCCGGCAGCCGTTGTCTGGGCAGAGGACGTTCTTGATGTAGTCAAGGTCATGCATTATGCCCATGAGCACGACATAGCGGTCATCCCCCGGGGAGCCGGCTCAGGCATGACCGGAGGATCGATCCCCAGCCAGGGAGCGATTGTTCTGAGCACCGAGAGGATGAACAAGATCCTTGAGATAGACAGAGAAAATCTTACCGTTCTTGTTGAACCCGGCGTGATCAACGGCAAACTGCAGCGTGAACTTGAACGCCATCATCTTTTTTTCCCTCCTGATCCCTCAAGCATGAGCTTCTGCACGATCGGCGGCAATGTTGCTGAAAATGCGGGCGGAGCGCGCGCCTTGAAATACGGCGTGACCAGGGATTATGTCATGGGGCTTGAGGCAGTTCTTCCGGATGGAAGGATCATCACCACGGGTGTTAAGACCGCCAAGGGGGTTGTCGGTTATGATCTTACGAGGCTTCTTGTTGGTTCTGAAGGAACGCTTGCTTTTGTAACCAAGATCAGGCTTAAGGTCCTTCCCCTGCCTGAGGATGTCATAACCCTTCTTGCACTTTTCAGCGAGATTGAACCGGCCGGCGATGCTGTACAGCAGATCATCTCAGCAGGTATTGTGCCGAGGACTCTTGAAT